>NZ_JBNDKU010000001.1:0-858366 GCF_050435725.1 Stenotrophomonas sp. AN71
ACGGCCTAATGTCGAAAGTGGTGGAGCCAAGCGGGATCGAACCGCTGACCTCCTGCATGCCATGCAGGCGCTCTCCCAGCTGAGCTATGGCCCCGATGAAACTCCGGAGATTCTGCTGGGAGCAGAGTCCGTTTTGAAACTGGCGTCCCCACGGGGATTCGAACCCCGGTCGCCACCGTGAAAGGGTGATGTCCTAGGCCTCTAGACGATGGGGACGCACGAAAAACTTCAAGTTGTAGAACTTTCGACGGCCTAATGTCGAAAGTGGTGGAGCCAAGCGGGATCGAACCGCTGACCTCCTGCATGCCATGCAGGCGCTCTCCCAGCTGAGCTATGGCCCCGTGTTACCGAGCCGCCTATCATACCTGCGTGTTCACGTTTGTGGAAGCTTTTTTCAAACTTTTTCGCTCCGGTTCAACCGCAGCCACAAGGGCAGGGGAACCGCAACGCCACAACCCGAATGCCGGTAGGCGGTGAACAAAAAAGACCCGGTTATCGGCCGGGTCCTCGTTGTTCGTGATGAGTGGCGTCCCCACGGGGATTCGAACCCCGGTCGCCACCGTGAAAGGGTGATGTCCTAGGCCTCTAGACGATGGGGACGCAATTCTCATCAATGTTCTTTCGCGACCTTTCGACGGCCTAATGCCGAAAGATTGGTGGAGCCAAGCGGGATCGAACCGCTGACCTCCTGCATGCCATGCAGGCGCTCTCCCAGCTGAGCTATGGCCCCACGTCGCTGAGGAGCGAAATAATAGCCTTGCCCCAGGGGGTTGGCAAGCATTTGTTGCACTTTTCTTCACATGCGCTGTGACGCCTATGGCCGTCGCCCGCACTCACGTCCTGTCGCCGGTCAGGGCGGCCAGGATCGGGCACTGATCCAGCGCGCCGTGGCCCGGACAGGCATCGACCAGCTGCGAAAGCGCAGCGTGCATGCGCTGCAGTTCGTCCATCCGCTGTTCGATGTCGGCCAGGCGCGCCCGGGCCGTGTCGCGCACGCTGCCCATGTCCTGCGCATGGCGAGTGCTGAGTGCCAGCAGTTCGGCAATCTCCTCCAGGCTGAAGCCCAGTGCCTTGGCCCGGCGGATGAAGCGCAACCGGCGCAGATCCTGCTCGCCGAAGATCCGGTAGCCACCGGCCGAGCGTGCCGCCGTGGGCAGCAGTTGCTGGCGCTCGTAATAGCGCACCGTATCGATCGGCACGCCGGCCTGGCGTGCCAGTTGACCAATGTTCATGGCGGATTCCTGCGGATGCTGCCGGCCATTGTGAAGCCTTGAGTCCGGTCCAGGGTCAAGGCGCCGGAAGCAGGGGGCGCATTCAGGACACTTTGCAACTTTCTTCATAGCCCCGCGGTTGGGCCAGTTCCTACCCTGCGCCTGAACCGGCCGCTCGATGGCCTGCAACGAACCGAGGAGAGGGCTGTGGAAGGATTCAGGAACGAAGGATTCGTCGAGGTCGCGGTGGTCGAATATCCGGGGGGTGACCCATCGGCCGCGTCGGTGCTCACTGAAATGGCACACGTCGCCAACCGGCTTGCCCAGCAGCAGCGCCGTCCGTTCAAACGCGTGCTGGTGACACGCTGGATTGTACCCGCCAGCCAGACCGGCGTGCATCGAATCGCCGGCGCGGAGATGCTTGAAGCGGCCATTCCTGCGGTGATCGCGGTGCCTGGCCAGATCAGTCAGGGCATCTGCCTGCGTGCCGATGAGGTGCTGCTGGATTGGCTGCGTGCGCACTACGACGGTGGCAGCCTGCTGGCCGCGGCCAGTGACGGTGTCAGCATGCTGGCCCGTGCCGGGCTGCTCGCTGGGCGCACCGTCAGCGGCCCGGACCTGGGGCGTCATCCCGGTCTGCTGGGTCAGGCCGCCAGCTGGGTACCGAGCGAGCGCGCGCTGGTTGATGACGGCGACCTGCTCACCGTCTCCGGATCCCAGGCGTGGCGCTTCCTCGGCTTGCGCCTGCTGTATCGGCTGTACGGCCAGGGTGTGGCAAGCGCGGTCGCGCAGCAACTGGGGATCACCGTACCGGCGGCGATCCAGCAGGATCTCGAGCGTTTCAGTGCCAATTTCGCCCACGGCGACCGCGATGTGTTGAAGGCGCAGCGCTGGCTGCACACCACGGCGGCACGTGGCGCCACGTTGGGCGCGATCTGTGACGTCTCCGGTTTGGAGCCGCGGACCTTGCAGCGGCGCTTCCTGAAGGCCACCGGCCTGCGGCCGATCGAATACTGCCAGCGGCTGCGGATCGCCAAGGCACAGACCCTGCTGCAGCAGGGCTCCGGCATCGACGAGGTGGCCTGGGGCGTGGGCTATGCCGACCAGAGTGCGTTTCGACGCCTGTTCCTGCGCATTGTCGGCATGACGCCGGCCAACTATCGCCGGCTGGTCAACAACAAGCGCCGGGAGCGACCGCTGATGCCATCCGTCGCGGGCAGTCTGCGCGGACTGCATCCGGCGTCCGCCATGCAGCTGCGCGGCAGCGCGGCCTGATGTGGGCTGGGGGCGTCGTGCTTGCAACCGGGGCGCGACGCTTCGACCATGCAGGCAGTGGATGATGCATAGGTGAGTTGATGTCGAGTATTGGGCCGGTTCCCATGCCGGTGGTGTTGATACTGATCTGCGTGCTGCTGGCGATGGCCGTGGCCCGTCTTTGGCCGCGCCGGAAGGACGAACTGGCGCTGCCCTCCGCAGCAAGCATGGTGCTGGACATGCTGTTGATCGGCCTGTTGTGCGGGCGGATCAGCTTCGTCGCCTTGAACTTCGCACTCTATCGTGAAGCGCCATGGAGCATTCTGCAGATCGCCGATGGGGGTTATCACCTTGCGGTGGTGCTGGGTGCTGGCCTGGCGTGGGGCGCCTGGCGGCTCCGCGTGTGGCGCACGTTGCGGGCGCCGGTGCTGGCCGGCGCGCTGGCAGGTGTGGTGCTGTGGGTGGGTGGCAGTCATCTGCTGGCGGCATGGCAGGAGCAGCGGATGCCGTTGCCGGCCGTGCAGGTGGCGGACCTGCAAGGGAGGACGATCGATCTGCAGCAGTTCCGTGGCAGGCCGGTGGTGCTGAATCTCTGGGCCAGCTGGTGCGGCCCCTGCCGGCGCGAGATGCCGGTGCTGGCCGCCGCACAACAGGCGCACGCGGAGGTGCAGTTCGTGTTCCTCAACCAAGGGGAAGCCGTGGACGACGTCCAGGCCTTCCTGCGATCCGAAAAGCTCACCCTTGGCAACGTACTGCTGGACGACGCTGCCTCCGCATCAACCGTACTTGGCGTACAGGCCTATCCCTCGACGCTCTTCTTCGACGCCGAAGGACGCCTGCGTGAACTGCACCTCGGCGAACTGACCGCGGCGGGTCTTGAACACAAACTGCGCCGGCTGCGGTAGCCTGCGCGGGCATCTCACTACGGAGTTCCCATGTTGTCCACTTCCCTGCGCATCGCCCCTGCGATGCTGTTGCTGCCGGTCATGCTGGCATTGGCCGCCTGCAGCCAGGCACAGACGCCGCCGGGCAAGACTGCCGCGGCACCGGCAGCGAGCACGCCGGCCTCGGCAGCCAAGGGCGACCGTCCCGCGGTGCTGAAGGGCATCGAGAAACACGGTTTTGAAGTCGTTGCCGAATTCGACGCGCCGGGCGGACTGCGGGGCTTTGCCGGTGTGGTGGGTGGCCAGCAGCCTGCTGCCGCCTACGTCACGGCCGATGGCAAGCATGTGCTGGTCGGCAGCCTCTTCGACGCCGAAGGCAATGACGTGGCCGCAGAGGCGGTGGAGAAGCTGGTAGCCGCGCCGATGTCGGCCAAGATGTGGACCAAGCTGGAAGCCAGTGCCTGGGTGCGCGACGGCAAGGCCGATGCACCGCGTGTGGTCTACACCTTCAGCGATGCCAACTGCCCGTATTGCCACAAGTTCTGGGAAGCGGCGCGTCCGTGGGTCGACGCCGGCAAGGTGCAGCTGCGCCACATCATGGTGGGCGTGATCCGCGAGGACAGCCCCGCCAAGGCCGCTGCCATCCTCGCCGCACGCGACCCGAGCGCGGCCCTGCTGGAGAACGAACATCAGTTCGATCGTGGCGGCATCAAGGCGCTGCCAAGCATCAGTCGCGAGATGGCTGGCAAGCTCGACGCCAACCAGGTGCTGATGATCGAAATGGGCTTCCAGGGCACGCCGGGCATCCTGTTCCAGGACGCGCAGGGCCAGGTGCAGCGTCGCGCAGGGTTGCCGCAGGGCGCCGACCTGCAAACGGTGCTGGGCCCGCGCTGAGCCCGCTTCGCATGGAAGGATGAGGCACAGGCCTGCATGGCAACATGCGGGCCTGTTGCTTTCTGTGACCCTGAAGGATGTTGCGGCTCGCGCAATGCCTGCTCGTGATCACGTCTGAATAGTGACTGACATCAAGCATCGTGCCTTGATTCCAATCAAGGCCAAAAACGACAGACGAATTAGCCTTTGACGCATGGAATACAGCGTCAACGCGCCATGGATGCCGCGCCTGTCCCGCCTCGAATGGGGCGGAACGGCACCGCCATTCACGACACTCTCACTCTTCGATTGTTACCCAGACCGCTGCGGTCGCCACCTCGCTGGCAGCGCGACCTTGGTGGACTCGACATCGGTACAGGCAGGACAGTGTCATCGTCCTGTTGCCTGTGATGCGCAGGCTGTCCGGTGTCGTCGACGCAGTACCCGTGTTTCCAGCAACGGCAACGTGAGGCCAGGGTGGCGCGTGCGTGCGCTCCGGCAGCGCGATGCAAGTGTTCGTCCAGGGAGGATGCGATGCGCTTGGCGGTACTGAGTCTGGCCTGCTTGACCGCGCTGGCGATCACGCCAGCCTATGCGCAGCAGGATGGCCCGGAGGATGCGCAGGCATTGCGCCGTGAGATCGTCAGCATGCGGCAGGCGCTGGAAGGCATGCAGCAGCGACTGGACCGGCTCGAACAGCGTGAAGGGGCCGTGGCGCCGGCCATTGAACGACCGCCCTCATCATCGGTGCCGCAGCCGTCGACCTCGGCCATTGCCGCTGTGGCGAGCGTGATGCACCCCACCCAGGTACCGGGGGTCGCCCCGCCGGTGCTGCCGCAACGCGAGTCAGTGGCCGATCCGTCCACCGCCGCATCACGTCCCGACAGTGCAGCCGGCCCGACCGACCCCGACCTGAAGGGCTTCTTCGCCATTCCGGGTACCGATACGGTGATCCGCATCGGCGGCTACGCCAAGCTCGATGCCATCGCCGACTCGCGCGCGGCCGGTGACGAGGACCAGTTCATCCCGTCGTCGATGCCGGTGGGCGGCAGTCATCGTGATGTGTCCAATTTCAACATCCACGCCAAGCAGACCCGCTTCAGCTTCGAAGCGCGGCGCCCGACCACGCATGGCAACCTGCGCTTCTACCTGGAGAATGACTTCTTCGGCAGCAGCGACGGCTATGAATTCCGCCTGCGCCATGCCTATGGCCAGCTCGGCAACACCTACGCCGGCTATGGCTATTCCAGCTTCATGGACCCCGACAGCCTGCCCGACACGCTGGACTTCGCCGGTCCCGGCGGCGCCGGCTATCTGCTGGTGGCCGGCATCCACCACAGCTTCGCGATGGGCAAGGGCAACACCCTGACCCTGGCCGCTGAAGACCCGAAGACCGAGTTGGCAGGTGCCAGCGAGGCGCGGGCAGCGGTGAACCGGCTGCCCGATGTCACGGTGACCGCGCGCATGGAGCGTGATTGGGGCCATCTGCAACTGGGCGCCGTGGCGCGCAGCCTGGCCTACGACGGTGACGGCGAGCGCGCCCGTCGCATGGGCGGTGGCGTGCAGTTGAGCGGCTCGGCGTCGGTGGGCGAGCGCGATCTGCTGCTGTTTGGTGCGCTGGGAGGGCGCGGCCTCAGCCGCTACACCGCCGACCTGACCGGCTCAGGCCTGGACGCGGTGGTCGGTGCCGATGGGCGCCTCGATGCGCTGGATCTGCACGGTGGCTTCGTGGGCTACACCCACTACTGGTCCGGGCTGTGGCGTTCGAACCTGATCGTCGGCCAACTGACCCTGGAGCGGAATGCCGCGCTCTCCGCCGATGCGTTCCGGCAGAGCCGCTACGGCGTGTTCAACCTGATCTGGAGCCCGGCGCCTTCGTGGACGATGGGCATGGAGCTGCTGTACGGACGCCTGGAACAGCAGGGCGGCGCGCGCGGCGATACGGTCCGGGTACAGGGCAGCCTGCAATACAACTTCATCAAGTAAGCGCCAGCGGCTGTACGCCAGCGCAACCGTCCCCACGCCCGGCCGCACCGGGCTCATGCCAGTACAGGAGATTGTCATGGCAGAAGCAAAGAAAATCGGGGTGGTCGGAGCCACCTTCCTCGTCGCCGGCAACATGATGGGCTCAGGGGTGTTCCTGCTGCCCTCCAGCCTGGCCAAGATCGGTACCGCCTCGATATGGGGGTGGCTGATCACCACGGCCGGTGCACTGCTGTTGGCCTTCGTGTTCGCCAAGCTTGGCAAGCTGGCGCCCAAGGCGGGCGGCCCGTATGCGTATGCCCGCGATTGGTTCGGCCCCTACATGGGCTTCCAGACCAACACCATCTACTGGTTCGCCAACTGGATCGGCAACGTCGCCATTCCGATCGCGGCGGTGGGTTACTTCAGCTATTTCTTCCCGATCCTGTCCGAGCCGCTGGTGCGCTGCATCGCGGTGCTGATCCTGGTGTGGGCGTTGAGCTTTGCCAACATGATCGGACCGGCCTTCGTCAGCCGCGTGCAGACCGTCACCACCAGTTTCGCGCTGGTGCCGATCCTGGGCATCGCCATCTTTGGCTGGTTCTTCTTCGATGCCGACATCTTCAAGGGCGCCTACAACGTGTCCGGTGAGTCGAACTTCGGCGCGATCTCCAGCGCTGCGGCGCTGACCCTGTGGGCCTTCATCGGTGTCGAGTCGGCCTCGGTGACCGCCGGTGTGGTCGAGAACCCGGAAAAGAACGTAGCCCGTGCCACCCTGGCTGGCGTGTTCCTGGCCGCGATCGCCTACATCGCCAGCTCGTCGGTGATCATGGGCATGGTGCCCAACGGTGAGCTGCAGACCTCCGACGCGCCGTTCGCATTGGCGGCGGCCAAGGCGGTGGGTGGCTGGGGCGGTGCACTGGTCAGCCTGTGTGCCTTCATCGGTGCTGCGGGTTCGCTGGGTGGCTGGATCCTGCTGACCGCGCAGAGTGCAAAGGCCGCGTCCGACGACGGCCTGTTCCCGAGCATCTTCAGCAAGACCAACAAGGATGACGTGCCGGTCAAGGGCGTGCTGATCGTGGCCGTGCTGATGACCCTGGCGGTGCTGGTCACGTCCACCTCGAAGACCGCCTCGGCGCAGTTCGACGTGATCACCTCGGCGGCGGTGGTACTGACCCTGCTGCCCTACATCTACTCGTGCGTGGCCTGCTACTTCGTGGTCGAACGTTCGCACACCCTGGTCCACACCGGCGCGTTCTGGACCCTGACCAGCCTGACCGTCGTGTACTGCCTGTGGGCGATCTACGGTTCGTCGGGAACCATCGTCCAGTACGCGTTCCTGTTCGTGCTGTTCATCACCGTGTTCTATCCCTTCTTCAGCGAGGAGCGCCGCCAGCAGCGGCAGCGCGCCCGCGAGGCATCGGCGATTACCGCCGGCGCCCAGCGTTCCTGAGTTCGACAAGGAGAATCAACGTGTATTTCAAGTCCCTGGACTACCCGGTCATTGTCATCGACAACGACTACGAGTCGCCGCGCATCGGCGGCATCCTGATCCGTGCGCTGGTGGAAGAGCTGCGCAGCAATGACCAGCGTGTGCTGTGCGGCCTCAATCTGGACGATGCTCGCGCCGGCGCGCGCACCTACGTGGCGGCCTCTGCGGTACTGATCTCGATCGATGGCAGCGAAGAAGTCGATGGCGAGTTCCAGCGCCTGACCGCCTTCCTGCGCGAGCAGAGTGCGCGCCGCGCCAACCTGCCGGTGTTCCTGTACGGCGAGCGCCGCACCATCGAAAAGGTGCCCAGCAAGCTGCTCAAGTACATCCACGGCTTCATCTTCCTGTTCGAAGACACCAAGAGCTTCATTTCGCGGCAGGTGATGCGCGCGGCCGAAGACTACATGAAGAACCTGCTGCCGCCGTTCTTCAAGGCACTGATCCACCATGCGGCCGAGTCGAATTATTCCTGGCACACGCCGGGCCATGCCGGTGGCGTGGCCTTCACCAAGTCGCCGGTCGGCCGTGCCTTCCATCAGTTCTACGGCGAGAACACCCTGCGCAGCGACCTGTCGATCTCGGTGCCGGAGCTGGGCTCGCTGCTCGACCACACCGGCCCGATCAAGGATGCCGAGAACGAGGCAGCGCGCAATTTCGGTGCCGACCACACCTTCTTCGTCACCAATGGCACCTCCACCGCCAACAAGATTGTCTGGCACGGCACGGTGGCCCGCGGCGACGTGGTGTTCGTCGATCGCAACTGCCACAAGTCGTTGCTGCATGCGCTGATCATGACTGGCGCGGTGCCGGTGTACTTCACCCCCAGCCGCAATGCCCACGGCATCATCGGCCCGATCAGCCTGGACCAGTTCACGCCGGAATCGCTGCAGCAGCGCATCGCCGCCAATCCGCTGGCCAGCAAGGCCTACCAGGCCGGCTCCAAGCCGCGCATCGCAGTGGTCACCAACTCGACCTATGACGGCCTGTGCTACAACGCCGAGAAGATCGCCGACGAGATTGGCAGTGCGGTCGATTTCCTGCACTTCGACGAAGCCTGGTACGCCTACGCCGCGTTCCATCCGTTCTACGAGAACCACTACGGCATGGCCAAGGGCAAGCCGCGTGAGCAGGATGCGATCATCTTCACCACCCATTCCACGCACAAGCTGTTGGCCGCGTTCTCGCAGGCGTCGATGATCCATGTGCGCAATTCTGCGCAGCGCAACCTGGACGCGGAGCGCTTCAACGAATCATTCATGATGCACACCTCGACCAGCCCGCATTACGGGGTGATCGCAGCCTGCGATGTGGCCTCGAAGATGATGGAAGGCGACGCCGGACGTTCGCTGGTGCAGGAAATGCACGACGAGGCGATCGCGTTCCGCCGTGCGATGCTGCACGTCCGTGACGATCTGGGCCGCGACGACTGGTGGTTCAGTGTGTGGCAGCCGACCCAGGTCGAGCGGAGCCTGGACAAGGGTGATACACCGGCGCCGCTGGTGGCCAAGCGCGAGGAGTGGTACCTGCAACCGGATGCCCATTGGCACGGCTTCGAGAACCTGGTCGATGACTATGTGCTGATCGACCCGATCAAGGTGACCCTGCTGACCCCGGGCCTGGCGATGGACGGCAGCATGGGCAAGCTGGGTATTCCGGCGGCGGTACTGAGCAAGTTCCTGTGGGGCCGCGGCATCACCGTGGAGAAGACCAACCTGTACTCGGTGCTGTTCCTGTTCTCGATGGGCATCACCAAGGGCAAGTGGAGCACGCTGGTTACCGAGCTGATGGCGTTCAAGGAACTGTACGACCGCAATGCACCGCTGAGCCAGGCACTGCCGTCGCTGGCGGCCGACTATCCGAATGCCTATGCCGGCTGGGGCCTGCGTGACCTGTGCGACGCGCTGCATGCGTTCAACCAGGAGTTCTCGGTGGCCAAGGTGATGCGCGAGATGTACGTGGACCTGCCGACGCCGGTGATGACCCCGGCCGATGCCTACAACCATCTGGTCAAGGGTGAGATCGAGCGGGTCGACATCGAGCAGCTCAGTGGCCGCGTCGCGGCGACCATGCTGGTGCCGTACCCGCCGGGCATTCCGACCATCATGCCGGGTGAGCGTTTCGGCGACAGCGACGAGCCCATCATCCAGTCGCTGCGCATCGCCCGCGAGCAGAATGCCCGTTTCCCGGGCTTCGAGTCGGATGTGCATGGGCTCATCATCGGCGAGGACGGCGACGTTCCGTCGTACAAGGTGGAGGTGCTGAAGGCCTGACCGGCGACGGTCTGCCCTTCGGCCAACGATGGATACCTCGCGCGAGCAACGCATCCTTACGTTCTCGATCGGGGTGACGGTGGCGGTCAGTGCCATCGGCTTCACCGGTGGCCTGCTGGTGGGATCGCAGGCCATTCTGTTTGACGGTGTGTACAGCCTGGTCGACGTTGCACTGACCCTGGTCTCGTTGTCGGTGCTTCGACTGGTGGCGCGGGAGCAGAGCCCGCGCTTCCAGTACGGCTACTGGCATCTGGAACCGATGGTCGAGGCGCTCGGCGGGGTGATCCTGTCGCTGGCCTGTGTGTATGCGCTGGCCAATGCGGTGATCGGTTTGACCACGGGCGGGCACGAAGTAAAGTTCGGGCCCGCGCTGTGGTGGGCGGCGTTGCTGAGTGCCAGCAACCTGGCGATGGCCGCATTCGTCGCGCAGCGGGCCCGGCGGCTGCGCTCGGCGCTGCTGTGGCTGGACGTGCGCGGCTGGCTGCTGGGAGGATTGATGAGCCTGGCCGTGGTACTGGCCTTCGTGCTGGCGCTGGCCCTGCATGGCGGCCAATGGCATCACTGGGTGCCGTACCTGGATTCAATGGTGCTGGTGCTGATCAGCCTGGCGGTGCTACCGGTACCGGCGCGCAGCGCGTGGAAGGCCATGCGTGAAGTGCTGCAGGTGGCCCCGGATGACCTGGATCGGCGCGTGCAGCAGGTGATGCAGGCGTTCGTCAGCGAACGCGGCTATGCCGGTTTCACCAGCCACGTGGCGAAAATGGGACGGATGCGCTTCGTCGAGATCCACGTGCTGGCCGATCCGGCCACGCCGCTGGGTTCGGTGGGCGAGGTCGATGCGATGCGCGATGAGATCGCGGTGCATCTGGAGGCGCGCGACAGCACGTTCTGGTTGACGATCGATTTTACCGCGGACCCTGCGTGGACGTAGGGTAGAGCACGCTCGACGCTATGGACTGCGTGATCGTTGCGTGCGGCGAACCGGTCTGTTGCACGGAATGTATTTGACCTCAACTCGTGTTGAGGTTGCAGACTTCCCCGCATCCCCCCACGAGGCATGCGGCATGAACCTGCTGACCACCCCGGATCTCAGCCACGGCTTGCTCGAACTGTTCAACCCCCCGGGGCTTTACGACCCTTCCGCCAACGGCTACTCGCATGTGGCGGTGGTGCGTATGCCGGCGCGGGTGATCCATATCGCCGGGCAGGGGGGGGAAGGCGCTGATGGCCATCTCTCGCCCAGCTTCGAGGAACAGGTCGGGCAGGCGTTGGACAACCTGCAGATCGCGCTGCGTTCGGCGCAGGCCAGCCTGGCCGATGTCGCCCGGCTGCGCATTCTAGTGGTTGACCATGACGAGGACCGGCTGGCCATTGTCGCCCAGCAGGTGCGGCGGCGCTGGCCGAACCGCGCGGCACCGACCTGCACCCTGATCCCGGTGCCGCGGCTGGCGCTGGACGGCATGCTGTTCGAGATCGAGGCAGAAGCCTACGGCGCCTAGCGCAGGTAGTACTCCACCGGCACCACCAGTTCCTGCGGTGCCTTCAGTTCATCGGGAATGGGCGGTAGCGGCTGCGCGCGGCGGAATGTCTGCAGCGCGGCGTCATCGAGCATCGGCTGGCCACTGGACTGCTCCAGCCGCAGTGCCAGCAGGCGGCCTTGGCGGTCGATGCTGGCTCTGACCCAGGCAGTGCCCTGCTGGCGCCGCGAGCGTGCGGCAGCGGGGTAGTAGCGGTAACGCTCCAGCCGCGCCATCAGGCGGGCTTCCCACTGGTCGCTGGCGGCGCCGGCCTGGAAGTCCGCCGGTGGCGCGTCAGGAGCGGGCGGCGCGGCCGTGATCGATGCCGGTGCGGGACTGGCGTCGGTCGCGGCCGCAGGCGGCGCGACTGGCAAAGGTTGGCGGCCACGGCCGCCGGTCTCGCCGGCGGCCAATTCACCCTCGCGTGCGGCGGTGGGCGTGGGCGGCGGCGGTGATTTCGTAGGCTGCGACGCACGGGCCTGTTGTGCCTGGCTGGGCGTGTCGGCCTGGCGCTCCTCCACCGGCTGCGGTGGCGTGGCCGGTGCCAGCAGGCGCAGGCTGATGCGCACGTCCTGTTCCGGTGGCGGCGGTATCGTCGGGGTCGCGACCCAGTGCACCAGCAACAGCAAGGGCAACAGGTGCAGGCCGATGCTGACCGCGATGGCCTGCCAATGGTGACTGCGCTCAGTCATCGCCAAGCACCCACAGCAGATCGGCATCGGTCGCATCGAGGGTTTCACCGGGTGAGGCCAGTGCGATCACCAGCGCGGAAGTGTCCGATGGCAGATAGCCCGGTACGCCGGTGCCGCGCAGCACATGCCAACGCCCGGCGAGCAACAGCGCCGGCGCTGTTGCATCGGTCAGTACCTGGGCCATGCGACTATCGCGTGCGTGCTGTACGGCCAGCATGCCGTGCAGCATCGGTGTGGCGTCCGCATGCTGCGCCAGCACCACTGCCGACAACCGTTGCCGCGCCGAAGCAACCGGAAACGCTACGGGTTCAGTCGAGGCCAGCAGGGTGTTGACTTCGGCGCGTGACAGATTGCCACCGAACAGCGCGACGTGGGTGCTGGCAGCATCCTGCACCAGCGCGCCATAGGCGGTCCATGGCCAGCGTGGATCCCACTCGAGCAGTTCCTGCAGGCGTGCGCCTTCGGCGTGATGGCCCTTGGCCATCCAGCGCTGGACGCGGCGCAGGCGCGGCTGTCGTTCGCTGGCGATCATCTCCAGCACCAGTGCGCCTTGTGGGCGCTGCCGCTGCAGCGCCCGCAGCAACCAACGCTGCGCGGCATGGTCGCCGGCAAGATCATGCCGTTCGCCCAGCAGCAGTCGCTGGGCACCCGCCGCACGCTGGATGAACGCGTCCTCGTCCAGGTGCTGGCCGCTGGCCAGGTCGATCACCGTACCCGGCATCGGCTGCGCGCTGGCCAGGGCAGCCAGCGCGAGCAGGCACAGCGGCAACCAGCGACGGCTAGAACGCCACATTGATGCCCATCGATACGGTACGGCCACGGCCGTTGCCGCGGTCCAGGATCGGACTGAAGATGCTGTCGATCGAGGCATTGTTGTCATAGGCTTTGTTCTGCAGGTTTTCGATGTTCAGCCACAGTGTCGTGTTGGCCTGGGGCTTGAAGCTGGCGTAGAAGTCCAGCAGCACGCCGGTGCCGCCGGTCTTGCGGGTCTGGAAGAAGTCGTAGCCTTCCTCGGCAGGGCCGGAATACTCGGCACGCAGGCCGGCCTGCACGCGCTGCTGCCACCAGCGGCCACCGACATCCAGCGTCCAGTAGCGGTCGGGCAGAGCGGTGATGTCTTCCAGGTTGACGAATTCGATGGCCGGCGCGCTGGTGTGCGAACGTGTCCAGCTCAGCGTGGCGTGGTAATGCTCGCTGGCGTAGTGGGCTTCCAGTTCGATGCCGCGCATGCGAACCACGCCGGGATGGTTCATCCAGCGGGTGGTGGTGCTGAAGTCGTCCACGTCCAGCGCATCGGTCCAGGCGTTGAGCTGCGGGTCGCTGTCGATCGGCACCACGAACGGCTCCACTTCCGGTGGATGCACGATCAGCAGGTACTGCGGCTTGATGTAGTCGCGGATGCGGTTGTCGAAGCGGGTGATCCGCAACTGGGCCAGATCGCCCTCGACCAGCAGCGAGTCGGTGCTGAGGTTGGCGCCGAACTGCAGGTTGCGCGAGCGCTCGCGGCGCAGGAACGGGTTGGCGCCCACGCCGTCTGCATCACTCATGCCCTCCAGCGGGATCTTCTCGAAGAACATCTCCTGCACGCGTGGCGGGCGCGAGGTGCGCGAGGCTTCAGCGAACAGCTGCAGCCAATCGGTGGCCTGCACGGAAACCGCCAGGCTGGGGCTGAGTGCGCGTTGGGTGCGGTGCACGTCGATGCCACCGCCGTTGATCTCTGTGCATTGGCCGGGTACATCGGAACACAGCGGAATATGGCCACGGATGCCATAGCGGTCCTGGCGCAGGCCGGCGGTGAGTGCATAGATGCCGTACTGCAGTTCGAGCGTGCTGAACACGCTGTCGAGCTGGCTTCGGCCCTGCGGATTCGCGCCGCGCAGAGCGGGGGTGTCTGCGACGTAGATGTCCGACTGGTGCTTGAGCCCGGTGTTCCAGCGTGCCTGCAGTGCACCGAAATCGAAGCGGCTGGTGTTGTCCAGGGTCCAGCTGTTGAGGCTGCTGTGGGTGCGGCGGCCGATGTAGCTCGAATCCTCCACCGGCGGGTAGAACAACCGGGTCTTGTTGCTGGCGAAGGTCGCGCGCAAGTCGATCCACGGTGTATAGGGTGTGTAGTGGTAGCTGGCACGCTGGTTGCGCGCGGAGATCTGCCACGGGTAGTTGTGGTAGAAGTCGTTTTCATATCGCATGTGGCTCAGATCCAGGCGGTGCTGGTCGCTGGGCTGCAGGCGTGCCTTCAGCAGCCAGCTGCTGGGCTGTTGGCTGCCCGGGTCGGCGTTGTTCTTCTGCCCACGGGCGGTAGCGTATTCGTTGCTGCGGCTGCTGCTGGCGGCGGCCAGAACGCCGAACTGGCGGTCGCCACCGTCTTCGCTGTGGCGCCAGGCACCGGCAAAGGTGCGGCCGGTGCCATAGCCGTTGTTGCCCTGCCGGTAGCCCGCGCGCAGGCCCCAGTCGCGGCCTTCGCCGAGTAGATCGTCGATGTCCACGGTGCGGAAATTGGCCGTGCCGGCCAGCGTGCCGGCGCCCTCACCGCCAGCGACCGCACCGCGCTGCACGTCCACGCCGGCCAGCAGGAACGGGTCGACATAGGCGAACGGGCCGCCCGAGCCATGCCCGGCATTGTTGCGGAAGGTCTGGGTCACGCCGTCGATCATGGTGTTGACCCGGCCGGCGCCGGTCATGCCACGGATGTTGACCTGCAGGCCGGGCTGGCTGCGCGAATGGAAACTGTGCGTACCGGGCATCGAGCGCAGCAGGCTGTTGCCGTCCTGGCGTTCGGCCATCGCCACGCGTTCGCTACCAACGGCGGGTGCGAAGCCATCACGCTGAGCCGGTACGTACTGGCTGGCACCGGCGCCTGGTGCATGCCGGTATGTGGTCTCACCCTGCACGCGCAGCGGGCCGGTGCGACGGCTGCCGTCGACCTGTTCGGTCGGCGCCGGTTCCAGGGTGGCGCGGCGTGCGTCGATGAAGCGGGGGCGCAGGCCGCTGCCGGCGAGCAGCCGCGAAAGGGCCTGGGCATCGTCGAAGTCACCGCGCACTGCCGGCGCGGTCTGACCGGTGGGCAGTGCCGCGCCGATCACCAGATCGACACCGGTCAGGCGACTGTACGCATCCAGCGCGGTGGCCAGCGGTTGTGCGGGAAGATTGAAGTGGCGTGTGGACGCTTGTGCGCGGGCGTTGGCGGGAAGCAGCGGAATCGCACTGGCGCAGGCCAGCGAGAGGGCAAGGACAAGGGGGCGGTGGAACAGCATCGGGGGCTCCAGGGGCTGACGCAGAGCGTCGTCATCCTGGGTAGACGCGAAGGCGGTACCGATGTCAGGGTGCATCGCGGCGTTCCTTGCGTGGCGGCAGCCATACCTGCACGCCGGCGCCCAGGCGCAGCACGCGCACATGCAGCTGGCTTGCCAGCTGGTCGCGGCTGCGGGCCGCACCCTCAGCGCTGCCGAGCAGGGTGACCGGCTGCTGGCGCAGACGAACGCCGATGATCCAGGTATGGCCGCCATGCCAGCGATCCAGGCCTTGGGCAACATCGGCCAAGGGCGTGGACACCCACTGCAGGCGTCGCTCGCGCCACGCCAGGGCCCCCGGGTCGGTGGAGACGACCACGACGCCCGCTGCTCGTCCGTCGAAACGCAGCTGCTGTCCTTCGATGGCCTGCGCGTGGCCGGCTCCGCTGTCGACGCGGACGCGATGTTCGGTGACCGTGACCACGCTGCTGCTGCCCTGCACGGCAAGGTCGAAGGCGGTGCCGAGAGCCGTGACCGTGCCGTGCGCGGTATGTACCTGGAACGGATGGCGGGCGTCGGGAGCTACCTTGAACCAGGCCTGGCCGCGCTGCAGCTGCAACTGGCGACGCTGTGCATCGATGCGCACATGCACTTCGCTGCCCGGTGAGAGCAGGACGTGCGAGCCATCCGGCAGTGCTTCCTCGCGGATTTCACCTGACGCGGTGCGCATCACCTGCGCAGCCGGTGGAGAGGCATGGCGGGTGTACACGCCCAGCGCGCACAGCAGCAGCACTGCCGTGCCCGCTTCGCGCAGGCGGCGGCGTTGCCGCTTGAGCCGGTGCCGCTGCAGGCTCGGCGTTGCATCACCGGCCTGCCAGAGCGACTGCAGGTGCTGGTATTGCGCGGCGTGGCGGGGGTCGGCGTGATACCACTGGTCGAACGAGGCTTCGTCGCGACCGCCATCATGGCCGTCCAGCCACCAGCGTGCTGCTTCACGTGCGATGGCCTCCTGGCTCATGCGCCCGGTACCTGCTGCAGCGCCACCAGTGCGCGCAGCAGATGGCCATGCGCGGTCTGCCGGCTGATGCCGAGCTGGCGGCCGATTTCGGCAAGCGCCATCTGTTCCACCCGTGCCAGCAGGAATACCTGGCGCGAACGGGGCGGCAGTGCGGCAATGACGGCATCGAGGTGGCGCAGCTGCTCGGTATCGAGAAGGCGCTGCTCGGGCAGCGGCGCCGGGTCGGCGATCGCATGCAGCTGTGCGTCATCCAGCGCTTCTTCACGACGGCGTTGGCGTTGCCGGTAGTGATCGGCGATCAGGTTGTGGGCAACGCGGTACAGATAGGCGCGGCCGTTGTTCAGTACGCCGGTTGCGGCGATCTTGACGACGCGCAGCCAGGTTTCCTGGACGACGTCATCGGCGTCGCTGCGTTGCGGGAGTTTGCGGCGGACATGGGCGTGCAGCGGCCGGTAATGGGCCGCGCACAGATGCGCGACATCCGTCGGTTCGACAGGCGTGGACACGGGGCGGGCGACAACTGGGAAAGGGAACAGCCCGCGGCGGCAAGGGCAGCGGCTGCATCTTACGGCAAAAGAGAATCATTTGCATCTGCGGGCGATGTGCGTCGACAGGCGGACTGTAGAGTCGATTGTCAGTCGACTGCCATTTGGCTCGCCTACGGTTTCGGTAGCAGCTGCAGAATCCCGCTGTCGGCCAGCTGGTTGCTCCCGCGGTAGTCGCAATGGATCTGCAGGGCTTCGGTGGGGTTGTGATGCAGGTCGAAGCCGCAGTACTGCAGGCTGTGTTTCACCAGTGCGACCGCTTCGGCATGGCGGGCGACGCGACGATCCTGCCAGCGGGGCGGAGTGAACACGCCCAGTGGCAGCAGCCGCAGCCGCTTGCCATGCAGTACCAGTGAGACATCGACATGATGGCCATCGATGTCGTGGCCGTTGGCGCCGAAGATGGCGTCGATTTCGTCGTGGCGTCCCGGGTAGCAGGCACGGAATACGCGGATGCCGAGCCGGCGTACCCTGCGACGGAAGTCGCCGAGGCGGCCCTGACGGGATTCGAAGCCACGGGTGACCAGCAACCGCAGTTCGGCAGGCAGCCGGGCCTGCGCATCGAGCAGGCCCTGCAGTGCGTCTTCCTCGATCTGGATGTGGGTGGCGGGCCAGCGTGGGGCGATGTGCAGTCCGTGGTGGCGGCCGCGTTGCAGGGTCAGCATGCGTGAAGCTTCGCATGGGAGCGAGCGGCCAGGGTAATGCCGGCCGTTGGCCGGCAAACGTGTTGTCCTCCCAGATGCCGGCCAGCGAACGGCACTACCATGACGATCGTCAGAGATCGCGGTACTGGATCTGTACGGCCAGTACGCGCAGGCCGTCGGCGTTGCTGGACAGGATACGTTCTTCGCCGACACCCTTCTGCCGCTGCAGCCGGAAGCCCTGGTCGGCAGGCAGCTGCGCGGCGATGCGGTCCATGTGCTGCAGGGCGTCGGGACCGCTGCAGTCGAAGTGGCCCCAGTAAGCGCCATCGCGATGGATCTGCAATCGATAGTTCATCGTGGCCTCTCCGGCAGGTCCTGCAACCAATGGTCGAACATCGCGGTGGCGGCCGCAGCCAGCGGTGCGCCATAGTGACGTGCCTGTGCGCGCAGGTCGTTCGGATCGATGCCGGCCTGGGCCAGTTCCAGGGTGTGGCCGATCAACCAACGTTCGAACTGGCGCGCATCGAGCTCCGGATGGCACTGCAGTGCCAGCGCATGGTTTTCGATGGCGAAGGCCTGATGGCGGCAGGCGGGCGTACTGGCCAGCCGGCGCGCGCCATCGGGAAGTTCGAAGGCTTCACCATGCCAGTGCAGGACCGGAATGCCCTGCAGCGCCTGCAGCGGGGAGCGCTGGCCTTCATCGGTCAGCAGTAGTGGCGCAAAACCAATTTCCTTGCCGCCACTGGCGGCGACATCGGCACCGAGGGCACGGGCCATCAGCTGCGCGCCCAGACAGATGCCCAGCGTCGGCCGCTGCTGCTGCAGGCGCCGCTGCAGCAGTGCGATGCTGTCGGCCAGGAAGGGATACAGGGCGCCGTCGTTGACGCTGATCGGGCCGCCCAGCACCACCAGCAGGTCGGCTGCTTCGGCCGGATCGAGCGCATCGACACCGGCCTGCAGTACCTGCAGCTGCCAGCCCTGCGCCAGCAGCAGCGGTTGCAGGGTGCCGGGATCTTCGAAGGCGACGTGTTGCAGGATGACGGCGTGCTTCATGCCGGGGCTCCGCTGCTCGGCCAGTAGAAACTGTCCGGGGTGGCGCGGGCGCCGAAGATCGCTTGGCCGACGCGGACCACGGTGGCGCCTTCCTCGATCGCCACTTCGAAGTCACCCGACATTCCCATCGACAGCTGTGACAGGTCCAGACCCGGTGGCGCGGTGCCTTGCAACCGGTCGCGAAGTTCGCGCAGGCGTACGAAGCAGGTCCGCACGCGCTCGACGTCAGGGGTGAAGATGGCCAGGGTCATCAGCCCGCGCACGCGCAGGCGATCGAACGCGGGCAGCTGTTGTACGAAGGCCTCCACCTCATCGGGTTCCAGGCCGTACTTGCTCGGTTCAGCGGAGGTATTGACCTGCACGAACACCTCCAGCGTGCGCTGTTCCAGTTGCAGCCGTTGCTGCAGGGCTTCGGCCACGCGGAGGCTGTCCAGCGCCTGGAACTCGCTGGCAAAGCGCGCCACGTAGCGTGCCTTGTTGGTCTGCAGGTGGCCGATCACCGACCAGTGCACGCCGAGGTCGGCCATCGCTTCGGCCTTGCGCTGCGCTTCCTGAACCTTGTTTTCGCCCAGTTCGTGGCAGCCGGCGGCGACCGCCATGCGGATGCGGGCGTCATCGACGGTCTTGCTGACCGGCAGCAGGCGTACGCTGGCCGGGTCACGGCCGGCGCGGGCGCAGGCGCGGGCGATGCGCTGCCGCACTGTGACCAGGTTGGCGGCGATCTGTTCGACGGACTGGGCAACAGGCCAGTCGGCGGCGGCAAGGGGCATGCGGGCACCTCCAATGCGGGATGGCCAGGGTGGGATACACTGGCACAGGACAAGAATTATTTTGGCATAGGACAAAATGAAAATCACCGGGTACAGCGCCGAGTCGATCTTCGACAGCATCCGCGACGGCATCGGCAAGGGCCGCCTGCCGGCCGGCAGCGTGCTGCCGCCGGTGCGTGAACTGGCCGAGCAGCTGGGGGTCAACCGCAATACCGTGGCGGCCGCCTACAAGCGGCTGGACGCGGCCGGTCTGGCCAGCACCGGTGGCCGCCGTGGCACGGTGGTGCGTGGCCTGCCGCCGGCGATGGCACGCGAAGGCAGCACGCCGGGGCTGGCCCTGCATGACCTGGCCGGTGGCAACCCGGACCCCCGCCTGTTGCCGAACCTGCGTCTGGCACCAGCCGCGCCGCGCCTGTACGGCGTGGGCACGGTCGATCCACGCCTGCAACGGTTGGCACGGGCGTCGCTGGATTCGGACTGCCCCGAAGGCTATGCGCTGGAGCTGACCCATGGTGCGGTGGATGGCATCGAGCGCCTGCTGGCGGCGTGGCTGCTGCCAGGTGATCGCATCGCGGTGGAAGACCCATGTTTCCTCGGCAGCCTCAACGTACTCAATGCGGCTGGCCACGCGCCGTTGCCGGTGGCGGTGGACGCACACGGGATGCAGGTGGAATCGCTGCGGCAGGCGCTGGAGGCCGGTGCACGTGCGGTGTTGCTGACACCGCGGGCGCACAACCCGACCGGGGCCAGCCTGGATGCCAAGCGCGCGCGTGCGTTGCGCCAGCTTCTGGCCGCCTACCCGCAGGTGGCGGTGTTGATCGACGATCATTACGCCTTGCTCTCGCAGCAGTCCTATCACTCGGTACTGCCGCTCGATGGCCGTCGCTGGGCCCTGCTGCGCTCGCTGTCCAAGCCGCTTGGCCCGGACCTGCGGCTGGCCTGGCTGGCCTGCGATGAAGAGACCGCGATGCGGCTGCGGCTGCGATTGGCCGCGGGCACGGGCTGGGTAAGCCACCTGCTGCAGGATGCAGCCACCTCGGTGCTGGAGTCGGCGCCGCAGCGGGCGAAGATCGCGTCTGCGGGCGAGCGTTACCAGCAGCGCCTGCAGTCACTGCAGGAACTGCTGCGCGCGCGTGGCGTGCCGACGCCGCTACCGATGGAAGGGCTCAATCTGTGGTTGTCGTTGCCCGCCGACAGCCATCCGCAGGTGCTGGCGCTGGCCTCGCGTGGTTGGCATGTGCGCCCTGGCGAAGTATTTGCGGTGGCTGCGCCGGGACATGGCCTGCGCATCACCTGTTCGGCGCTGGGTTCGACGCAGCAGCGGCAGCTGGCCGATGACCTGGCAGCGGTGTGTGGGGCGTAGCGTCGAGCACGGCTCGACTCTGCAAATCAGTCGCCAGGGGCGGTCAGGGAGCGGCGTGGGCGCCCGGGCGCAGGTAGTAGGACCTGCCGCTGTCATCGACGAACATCAGTTCGGGTTTGCCCTGCCAGGAGGTGAGCATGGCCCCGGTGTTGTTCTGGTGCTTGACCATCAGGCTGGCGCCACGGTCCGGGTTGGCCACCACCTTGAATACTTCGGTGGTGCCGCTGGCATCGTCCAGGGTCAGCACGGCTTCACCGCCACGGTCGCTGGTGCCGTAGCCACCGCGTTCGGAACCATCCGGGCCGAGCAGGATCAGGCCGGACAGGGCGGTGGCACGTGGCCCCTGCGTGCGGCCCTGGCTGAGTGGATCGGGAACCGGTGCGCCGAGGATCACCCGCGGCTGGCCGTTGCCATCATGGATGACCAGGCCACGCGCCTCGATGATGCGGTCTGGCGATTGGCTGCGATGCAGGTTCCAGGCGGTCCAGCCGGAAACAAACAGGGCAAGGGTCGAGACCACCAGGGTGGTCAGCAGCAGTGCACGGGGCATCGGGTCGTCCTTCCTTGGATATGCCGACGATAGCGGATGCGGGCGGACAATGGCGAGTGGGTTGTGTGACGTTGTGTATCGTCAATGGAAATCGCGGCTGTGGCTGCGCAGTCCCTGCAGCAGTTCATCCAGGCAGTGCATGCGTTGCACGATGACATGCTGCACACCATCGACGCGTTCCAGGCGACCGTCGATCTGCATCAGCTGGGTATCGACCAGCACCCGGTGCTGGCGGTCGGCCAGGTGCCGCCAGACCACGGCGTTGACCATGCCGGTCTCATCTTCGAGGGTGAGGAAGGTGACGCCGCTGGCGGTCTGCGGGCGTTGGCGCATGCGCACCAGGCCTGCGATGCGCACGCGGCGGCCATGGCCGTGGCCGGCCAGCTGCGCCGCGTCCAGGCAGCCGCGGCCGCGCAGCTGCGCGCGCAGGAACGAGACCGGGTGGCGGCCGAGGGTGGTGCCGGTGCTGCGGTAGTCGGCCTGCATGTCTTCCCAGGCGCTGGGCAAGGGCAACGGCACGCGCGTTTCAGCAGTAGCGCGGGCCTGGTCGAACAGCGGCAACCGGTTTTCCACGCCGGAGATATCCCAGCGCGCACGATGACGATGACCACTGAGCCCGCGCAGTGCACCGGCATCGGCCAGCAGGCCCTGCTGGCGGCGGTCCAGCGTGGTGCGCTGGCACAGGTCGCCGACGTCGTCGAACGGGCGGCGTGCGCGCTCGCGCATGATGATCCGCGCGGCTGGTTCATTGCAGCCTTCGATCAGGCGCAGGCCAAGCCGGATCGCGGCCGGCCCCTTGCTGAAGTCCAGCGTGCAGTCCCAGTCGCTGTGGCGCACGTCCAGCGGCAGTACACCGATGCCATGCCGGCGTGCATCCTGCAGCAGTTGGTCGGGGCTGTAGAACCCCAACGGCTGGCTGTTGATCAGGCTGGCAGTGAACGCGGCAGGGTGATGGCACTTCAGCCAGCAGCTCGCATAGGTCAGCAGGGCGAAGCTGGCAGCATGGCTTTCGGGGAAACCATAGTCACCGAAGCCCTTGATCTGCTCGAACAGGTGCTCGCCATACTCACGGCTGAAATTGTTCTTCAACATGCCGGCCAGCAGTTTCTCGCGATGCGGCTCCAACCCGCCGCGACGTTTCCAGGCCGCCATCGAACGGCGCAATGCATCGGCTTCGCCCGGGGTGTAGCCGGCCGCATCCACTGCGAGCTGCATCACCTGTTCCTGGAACAGCGGCACGCCCAGGGTGCGTGCGAACACGCGTTCCAGCTGCGGCGGGTACAGCGGTTCTTCCAGGGTGTCCAGCGCTTGCGGACCCTGTTCGCGCAACAGTCGACGCCGCTCCAGGTAGGGATGCACCATGTCGCCCTGGATCGGGCCGGGACGCACGATCGCCACTTCGATCACCAGATCGTAGAAATTGCGCGGCTGCATGCGCGGCAGCATCGCCATCTGCGCGCGCGACTCGATCTGGAACACGCCGATGGTATCGGCGGCACTGATCATGTCGTAGGTCGGGGTGTCCTCGTCCGGGATCGCATCCATGCGCCCGCTGTGCAGGCCGTGCTGCTGCAGCATCGCCAGGCACTTGCGGATGGCGGTGAGCATGCCCAGCGCAAGGCAGTCGACCTTCATCAGGCCGGTGGCATCCAGGTCATCCTTGTCCCACTGGATGACGGTGCGGTCGGCCATCGCCGCGTTCTCCACCGGCACCAGGGTCGACAGCGGATGCTCGGAAATCACGAAACCGCCCGGGTGCTGCGACAGGTGGCGCGGGAAGTCGATCAACTCGGCGGTCAGCGCCAGCAGGCGCCGCATCAATGGTGTTTCCGGGTCAAAACCACGTTCGCGCAGGGTCTCCGGCAGCGGTACGTGGCCGCCCCAGTGGTCCATCGCTGCGCCCAGTTCGTTGACCTGGTCCATCGGCAGGCCGAGTGCGCGGGCCACATCGCGGATCGCGCTGCGGCCACGGTAGCTGATCGCCACTGCGGTCAAGGCGGCGCGCTCGCGGCCATAGCGGTTGAACACGTACTGCAGTACTTCCTCGCGGCGCTCGTGCTCGAAGTCGATGTCGATATCTGGCGGCTCGTCGCGCTCGGCGGAGATGAAGCGCTCGAACAACAGATTGCTGCGTGCCGGATCGATCTCGGTCACGCCCAGCACAAAGCACACCGCCGAGTTGGCCGCCGAGCCACGGCCCTGGCAGAGGATGTCCTGGCTGCGCGCGAAGCGCACGATGTCCTGCACGGTGAGGAAGTACGAGGCGTAGTTCTTCTCCCGGATCAACGCCAGCTCGTGTTCGATCTGTCTGCGCTGGGCCGGTTCGATGCCACGCTTCCAGCGCCAGGGAATGCCGCGCTCCACCAGGACGCGCAGCCAGCTGTCCGGGTCGTGGCCCTCGGGCACCAGCTCGCGCGGATAGGTGTACTGCAGCTGTTCCAGGGTGAAGTGGCAGCGTTCTGCGATGCGCAGGGTTTCGGCCAGCAGCCCGGGTGGATACAGCTGGGCCAGCGCACTGCGCGGGCGCAGGTGGCGTTCGCCGTTGGGGAACAGGCGCCAACCGGCTTCGGCCACGCTGCAGCGGTGGCGGATCGCGGTCAGTGTGTCCTGCAGGGCACGGCGGCGGCGCACATGCATGTGCACATCACCACTGGCGACCAGTGGCAGGCGATGGCGCTCGCCGAACACCTGCAGCTGCTGCAGGCGGCGCGTGTCATCGTGTTCGTGGTGCAGCTCCACCGCCAGCCACAGTCGATCATCGAAACCGGCGCGCAGCAGGTCCAGGTCGGTGGCGGCCGGCTGCCGGTCCAGCCACAGGCACAGCAGGCCGTCGGGCAGGCCGAGCAGGTCGTCGCGCAGGCAGCGGTATTCGCCCTTGCCGGCCCGCCGCCGGCAGGTGGTGATCAGCTGGCACAGCCCGGTGTAGGCGGCCTGGTCGGTGCACAGCAGGGCCAGCTTCGGCCCGTCCTCGACCTGGAACTCGGCACCGACGATCAGCGCCACGCCATGGGTCTTCGCCGCCTGCCAGGCACGCACGATGCCGGCCAGCGAGCACTCGTCGGTGATCGCCAGCGCCCGGTAACCCTGGCCGGCCGCGCGTGCGAACAGTTCTTCGGCGATCGAGGCGCCGCGCTGGAAACTGAAGGCCGACAGGCAGTGCAGTTCGGCGTAGCCGGGCAGTTCGCTGTGCATGGCGGCTCAGCCGAACCAGCCGTGCAGCATCCACGGCGCATGCGGGTCGTTGCGCGCGCGGAACGCCCAGCCGCGCTGGCCGTGCGCGGTTTCCACCACGTAATAGTCGCGGCGCGTGTCGGCCTGGTCCCACCAGCCCGATTCGATCCGTTCCGGCCCAGCGATGATGCGCAGGCGCGGATCGCGCAGCGGCTGTGGTGTGTCCAGCAGCCAGCCGGGGCGCAGCGGCCAGTAAGCCGGCGGCTTGACCGATGGCTGGGTGCCACTGGCACGTTCGGGGCGATGGTCGGCCTGCACGGCCAGCGATTGCACGGCGTCATCGCCGAGCCGTGCGCGCAGGCGCTCGCGCAGCTGGTTCCAGGGCATCGCCTGCGCTGGCCGGGTATCGAACAGGTCGCGCGCGGCGGGTATGAACGGTGGCAGTTGCTCGGCCTGCAGGCGCAGCGCCCGGCTGCCGGCCGGCAGTGCGAAGGCCTCCATGCGGTTGCGCGCGATCTCGAACAGCAGTGCGGCATCGCGTTCGGGTGCCAACAGGCCGATGGTCAGCACGCTGGCCGGCAGCAGGTCGTGTTCGAAATGCAGGTCGAAACGCTGCACACCGCCATCGCGCGAGCACAGGAAGGCGGCCAGGTCCAGCAACAGGCGGCGTAGCGGGAACAGCAGGGCCTGGCTGGATTCGATCTCGTATTCGAATTCGATGCGTGCATCGAAACGGTCCGGTGGCTGGTAGTAGCGCAGTGGCGCGGTGGGCAGGCCACGCAGTGCGTCCAGCTGCTGCAGTACCTCCGGGGCGAAACGCCGGGCCAGGCTGTCGCGCGGCAGCTCCAGCACCGCACCCAGCGTGCGCAGGCCGGAGCGGCCCAGCACGGTCACCGCATCACTGGGCAGGCCGCAGCGTGCCAATGGCAACTGCGCCAACATCGTCGGCAACTGCTGCGCGTCGATGCCGAGGCCATCGTGCACATTGGCCAGCACCCGCGCGGCATGTGGTGTGGGGGCCGCGACCAGGCGGTGGCGGAAACCGAGTTCGTGCAGTTCGTTGCGCAGCCGCTGCTCGATCGTCAGCCAGTCACCGAACAGGGCACGGCTGGCGCCGATCTCCAGCACCAGCGCATGCGGGAAATCGAGGCTGACCTGCGAACTGTAGGCATAGGCCCAGCTGGCCAGCAGCTGCCGGGTGTGCTGCTCGATGGTGGGGTCGTAGTCGTGCAGCTGCAGATCCTGTACCAGCACCTGCGCGGCCGACAGCAACATGCCAGGACGCAGCCCCATTGTGCGTGCGGCAGGGCTGACCGCACGCAGCACGCGGCGCTGTGCCGGCCCCTGCAGCAGCGCCAGCGGCCGCTGCGGGTCCGATTGCAGGCGCAGCACGCTGTCCAGCGCCAGCTGCGGCAACAACAGGCAGGCCCAGTGCATGGCGCGGCCTCAGTGGGTGATGGCCAGCGGCAACGGTTGCGCCGGCGGCAGGCCGCCGCGGCACTTCAGCACCTGCACCTGGCCATGGTCGAGCTGCAGGCGCAGGCTGGCCGGGGAGGGATTGCGCGCGGCGCGCGCCTCGCGGAACACGAAGCCCAGGCACTGGCCGCTGTCGGCAGCGACCTGCAGGCGGCGCAGGGCACGGTCATCAGCCTGTTGTGGCCAGCACAGCACCGCCGCGCAGGCCGCAGAACGCAGGCACTGCTCGGTGGCCCACAGCGCCTGCTTCGGCGCGGCGTGGATGATCTGCAGCTGGGCCAGGTCCAGCCCGGCCGCAGCCCAGGCCGGGGCATGCGGGCGATAGGGCGGGGCGACCAGCACGATCGGGCGTTCGCGCTGGCTGAGCTTGGCCAGCGCGGGCCAGACCAGGGCCAGTTCGCCCACACCGGGGGCCGCCTGCAGCACCTCGCACAGTCCGCTGGCCGGCCAGCCGCCGCCCGGCAGGCGGGCGTCCAGGGCCGGATGTCCGCTGGCCAGGTGGTCGCTGGCGGGGCCTTGGCGGGCCGGGCCCCGCCACAGCTGACGACCGTCCAGCAGCCGGTCGAGGGCAACAACGGCGCCCATCAGCCGGTCCTCCAGGAGAGGCGCCGGGCGGGCTGGAAGCGGCAGGAATGGGCGGAAACGGCGAGCATGGAGCGAGTATCGACGGGCCGGTATCAGGGGCTGAGACCGGACATGCTACTCGCGTTGTGAGTAGAATTACTAACGGAATCGATGGGCCAGGTTTCAGGTTGCTGAAGGGGTAAAGCATCCACGCCATGCGTGGATAGGGAGGGCCGAGCGAATCGGTAGATCCACGCCATGCGTGGATGAATGTCCATCGAGATCGAATATTTCGACAAGTGGATGAAGCGCATCCACGCATGGCGTGGATCTACTGCAGATCGCGGGGGTCACCGCCCGTGCGGATCCGGCCGGTGATGCACGTACTCGACCACCGTGCCATCGGGATGCACGGCGTTGAACGCGGCTCCGGTGGGTACGACCTGCAGCGGGAAGATGATTTCGGCGCCGGCGGCGACCAGCTTCTCGTGATAAGGCCGCACGTCATCGACCAGCAGGGTTCCGGTGGTCGAAGTGAACGGTGCCAACGCCACCTGGCTGCCTTCGATCAGCAGGAATGCACCGACCATGGCCAGGCGCAGGCCCGCTTCCGGGAACGGAAACCCGGCATCGGCCACCACGCCCTGCAACTGCTCGTAGAAGGCCACGCTGCGCTCCAGCTCACCGGGAGCCACGAACACGCGGATCAGCACACGCGGTGCGCGCTGGCTGGACGTATCGCAGCGGTCGCGCCAGAGATGGTCGAAGTCGCGGTGTACGGTCATGGGCTTGGTTCGTGGCCAGGGATCTGCATTATCGGCAGCCCCGCGCCGCATGCTGATGACCGCCGGTGATGGCCTGATAACCACCGCCCTGGATGCCCCCTGTGACTTAGGTCCTGTTGACAGGCATGAACGCCCTCGCACAATCTTCACATGATGGGTCGCCCTGCGCGGCCCGGGCAGGCAGGTTGTCACGCCGGGAGGAGGGTCCCGCGCGCAGACCGGCCCGTCCTTCGGCCCGTTGGCGTTGCCTGGCAACCCTTGCGCGGCATGAACGCTGCACCCTTCGGCGGCACTTTCCCTGGACCGATTGCCTTGGCAACGGAATGACGCCCGCTGATGAAAACGTTTACAAAGCCGCTCGCACTGTCCCTGGCCCTGTCCGCGGCGCTGTCCGCCCCCGCCTGGGCCGACCCTGCTGCATTCACCGTGCTCACCCTGGAACAGGCGCCGGACGCCGCCGCGATGCCGGCTCTGGCGGCCCAGCTGAAGACCCTGCAGGTGGATGCGGTCAGCGTGCGCCAGGTGCAGCGTGGCATCGGCCAGATTGATCCGCTGCAGGTGCTGGCCGATGGCCTGGGCTACGAATACCGCTTCATCACCGCCGGCAAGGACGACGGCCAGACCCAGCGTGGCCAGGCGGTACTGACCCGGCTGCCGATCGCCGCTGAATCAGGCCCCGACCAGCCGGGCCTGAATTACCTGCGCCTGGACGATGGCCGCCACGCCGTAGCGGTCTATACCGATGCCGGCGCCGGTGCCGCGCAGCTGCCGGCGCTGGTCACGCGCTCGCGGCTGGGTGCGCCGGCAGTACTGCTCGGCGCCGTCGCCGGTGAGTCGGCCAAGGCTGCTGGCTTCGACCCGGCGCGGGTTGCGCTGGAGGCCGATGCCAGCTACTTCAGCGACGGCTTCCAGGCCGCCAGCAGTGCACCGTTCAAGGTCGAGGGCAGCACCCTGCGCGCCACGCTGCTGACCCTGGCCTATGCCGCTGACAGGCATGGCGACACGCCGTGGATGGACACCACCCTCAACGCCGATGCGCGCGCTGCGCTGCTGCTGAAGGCGATGGCCGAGGATGAGAAGTTCCAGATGCTGCACAGCTATTTCGGGTTGGGCAAGGACGGCGGCAAGCTGCCGGAAGGCGCGGTCGGTTCGGCCGGTTTCGTTCCGGGCGTGGCGCGCCTGGGCATCCCGTCGCAGCAGTCGGCCGATGCCGGTGTGGGCGTGACCAATCCGGGTGGCATCCGCCCGGGCGACTTCGCCACCGCCATGCCGTCGGGCCCGTCCACCGCCTCCAGCTGGAACCGCGAAGTGGCCTTCGCCGGCGGCGCGACGATGGGTCGCGAGGCGTGGCAGCAGCGCTTCAACATCCTGCTGTCGGGCAGCGTCAACCTACAGCGCGACCCGCGCAACGGCCGCAATTTCGAGTACGCCGGTGAAGACCCGCTGCTGGCCGGTTCGATGGTGGGCGCGCTGATCCAGGGCGTGCAGAGCCAGCATGTGATCTCCTCGATGAAGCACTTCGCGCTGAACGACATGGAGACCCGCCGCAACTTCCACGACGTGCGCATCGGCGAACAGGCCATGCACGAGTCGGATCTGCTGGCCTTCGAGATCGCGCTGGAAGCCGGCCGCCCGGGCGTGGCGATGTGCTCGTACAACAAGATCAACGGTACCTACGGCTGCGAGAACGGCTACCTGATGAACCAGGTGCTGAAGCAGGAATGGAAGTTCCCCGGTTTCGTGATGTCCGACTGGGGCGGTGTGCACAGTGGTTCGAAGGCGGCGCTGGCCGGCCTGGACCAGCAGTCGGCCGGTGAAGTGTTCGACGCGGCGGTGTTCTTCGACGAGCCGCTGCGCCTGGCCGTGCATGGCGGCGTGGTGCCGCAGGCGCGCCTGAACGACATGGTGGCGCGCATCCTGCGCACGATGTTCCTGCACGGCAACTTCGACAACCCGCCGCAGCACCAGAAGGTCGATGCCGAGGCCGGCTTCGCCGTCGCCCAGCGCACCGTGGAAGAAGGCAGCGTGCTGCTGCGCAACGAAGGCAACCTGCTGCCGCTGGCCGACAGCATGAAGCGCATCGTCATCATCGGTGGCCACGCCGACAAGGGCGTGATCGGGGGTGGTGGTTCGTCGATGGTGGGCGTGACTGCCAAGGGCACCAACGCGGTGCCGGGCGTGCTGCCGACCACCTGGCCGGGCCCGGTGATCTTCCACCCGTCCTCGCCGCTGGAATCGCTGCGTGCGGCGCGTCCGGATGCAACCATCGAATACGTGGACGGCACCAACGCTGCCGCTGCGGCCAAGGCTGCCGCGCAGGCCGACGTGGCCATCGTGTTCGCCACCCAGTGGGCCGCCGAGTCGGTGGATCTGCCGGACATGCAGCTGCCGGACAACCAGGATGCGCTGATCTTGGCGGTGGCCAAGGCCAACCCGAAGACCGTGCTGGTGCTGGAAACCAATGGCCCGGTACGCACGCCGTGGCTGGCGCAGGTGCCGGCGATGCTGCAGGCCTGGTACCCGGGTATCCGCGGCGGCGAAGGCATCGCCGCGCTGCTGACCGGCCAGGTCAATCCGTCCGGCCGTCTGCCGGTGACCTGGGTGGTGGACGAATCGCAGCTGCCGCGCCCGCACATCGATGGCCTCGGCTTCAAGCCGGCCACGCCGTTCGATGATGTGTTCGACTTCGATATCGAAGGTGCCAACGTCGGCTACAAGTGGATGGCGGCCAAGGGCCTGACCCCGACCTTCGCCTTCGGCCACGGCCTGTCCTACACCTCGTTCGCCTATGAAAACCTGAAGGTGAGCGTGGAGGGTTCGCGCCTGGTCGCCAGCGTCGACATCCGCAACACCGGCAAGCGCGCTGGTGCCGACGTGGCCCAGCTGTACCTGAAGCTGCCGGCTGGCAGCACCACGCCGATCCGCCTGATTGGCTACGACAAGGTGAACCTGCAGCCGGGCGAACAGCGCCGCATCCGCATCGAGGCTGAGCCGAAGACGCTGGCGCACTACGATGCACACGCCCGCCAGTGGAAGATCGACGGCGGTACCTACCAGGTGCAGCTGTCGCGCAACGCGGCCGAACCGTTGCAGAGCGTGGACGTGCAGCTGGTGGAGCAGGTACTGCGCTGATGCTCTAAGACACGGCCCCGCAAGGGGCCGTGCAAAAAAGGGGACGGAGGGGATTAAGTCGTTTATGCATAAACGACTTAATCCCCTCCGTCCCCTTTTCAGGTGGCGAACCAGTCGCGCAGGAAATCGACCAGCTGCCGCACTTTGGGCGACGGTTGCGTGCTGTGCGGGTACACCGCGTACACGCTCTGCTGCGGGAAGCGATGGTGGCGCAGCACCGGGCGCAGTCGATCCAGGGCCAGGTCGTCCTCGATCAACCAGCGCGGCAGCACGGTCACGCCCGCACCGGCCACGGCGAAGGCGCGCAGGCTGCTGGCGCCATCCACGCGTACCACCGCATTGCCCGGGTTGGTGGCGAACAGGGCATCGCTGCCATCGGGCGCCACCACTGGCACATCGGTCAGGCGCGGATAGCCAAGGCGGGGCAGGGTGCCCAGCTGCACGGGATCATCCGCGGCCTCGGCTGACTGCAGGCGGGCCAGCAATGCTGGGGCGGCGACTGCGCACAGCGGATGCCGTTCCAGCTCAGTGGCATGCAGCTGCGAATCCGGCAGGCGGCCGAGGCGGATCGCCAGGTCGAAGCGCTCGGGTATCAGATCGGCCGGTGCCGGTGACGTCGACAGGTGCAGCTGCAATGCCGGATGCCGCAGACGGAATGCCTCCAGCGCGGGAATCAGCCGCTGCTGCGCATACTCCGGCGTGGTGGTCAGGCGCAGCACGCCCTGCAGCTGGTGTTGGTCACGGCGCGCGGCATCAATCGCCGCCTGTGCCGCGTCCAGCGCCTGCACGCAGTGCTGCAGGAACTGCTCGCCGGCCTCAGTCAGCGCCAGGTGGCGGGTGCTGCGCAGCAGCAGGGTTACGCCCAGTTCCTGCTCCAGCCGCTTCAGGTTGAAGCTGACCACCGCGCGGCTCAGACCGAGGCGATCGGCGGCAGCGGTCAGACTGCCGGCCTCGACCACGGCGCGGAAGATATCGAAGCGATCGAGGCTGACCATGGCGGATCATTGTCAAAACAGGTTTGACAGTGTTGCAGCCGTTGTCCTGTTTTTTCAACAAGGCCCGGCCGGCATGCTGGCCGCTTCCCTGTTGGAGCGCCGTCGATGCCATCACCCCGCCTGCGCCATGAGGCGATCTTCCTGCTGGTGTTCGCCCTGGACCTGATCAACATGTTCATCGCCACGGTGGCCTATCCGGCGTTGGCGGCGGAGCTGCATGCCGATGTCGGCACCCTGGCCTGGGTCGGCACCGCCTACATGCTGGGCCTGAGTGTGGTGATTCCGCTGGCGCCATGGCTGGCCGCGCGGTGCGGCGAGCGTCGCCTGCTGCTGGTGGCGTTGCTGGTATTTGCCGCTGCCGCCGTGCTGGCGGGTGCGGCGCCGGGTATCGGTTGGCTGCTGGGGTGGCGTTTGTTGCAGGGGCTGGCCGGTGGCCTGCTGATTCCGGTGGCACAGGCGGCGGCCTATCGGCAATGCGGCCCGGATCAACGCGGCGCGCTGACCCGGCGCATCCTGCTGGTGGCGTTGCTGGTGCCGGCACTGGCGCCCGCACTGGGCGGGTTGCTGGTGCAATGGCTGTCCTGGCGCGGCGTGCTCTGGGCCAGCCTGCCGATGGCGATGCTGGCGATCAGTCTGGTGCTGGCCTGGATGCCGGCCAATGGCGCGCGCAGTACGCCGCCCCTGCAGGCCTATGCGCTCTCCACCGCGATGACCGCGCTGGGCGCGCTGTTGTTGGCATTGACCTGGCTGGGTGAGCCTGGCCATCGGGGCGCAGGTGCGGTGTTGCTGGTGGTTGCTGGCGTTCTGGCGATGCTGCACCTGCGGCATGCGCGGCGGCAGGCGCGACCACTGCTCCGCTGGTCGTTGCTGTCCCATCGTGGGTTGCGGTTGGCGATGCTGGTGTACCTGGCGGTGCCGGGTGTGTTCATCGGCAGCCAGCTGGTCAGCACGCTGCAGCTGCACCAGGCCGGTTACAGCGCCGCGCGTATCGGCGCGCTGATGTTGCCGTGGGCCTTGGCCTCGGCGGTGGCGATCACCGCCAGCCGTCGCCTGCTGGTCAATGTCGGCCCGGTCACGGTACTGCGCATCGGCATGCTGCTGCAGGCCAGCGGCCTGATGGCGATGGCACTCCTGCCGCAGCCGACCTTTGCGCTGGCCGGGCTGTTGTTCGCGCTGATGGGGGCCGGCGGCAGCCTGTGCAGCAGCACCGCGCAGACGCTGGCCTTCCATGGCGTCGAGGGCGACGCACTGGGCGATGCCAGTGCACTGTGGAATCTCAACCGCCAGCTCAGTTTCTGCCTTGGCACGGCCGCCATCGCGCTGCTGCTGGCGCTGGCCATGCAATGGCTGCCGACCCGGGCCACGGGCGTGGCGCTGGGCCTGGCCGCTGTACTGACCTTGCTGCCGCTGACGCTGTTGCGCCGGTCGCAGCCACTTTTCCTTCCGCAACCCGAGAATGCCTGATGGATACCGCAGAACATGAAATCCACCTCCTGCACGACAAGCTGCAGGCCTGGTTCCGTGCCGACGTGGGCACGGACGCGCTGGATGATCTGATGGCGCATTTCTGCGCGGACTTCAGCATGGTCGGCATCGCTGGGCGCAGGCTGGAGCGGGAGGCCGTGCAGGCGCTGTTCGCCGGTGGCCATGGTGCACGCCCGGGATTGCAGATCGCCATCGAGACCGTGCAGGCGGTGGATGCGCCATCGCCGCTGGCGGTGCTGCGCTATCGCGAAGGGCATTCGATCGATGGCGGTCAGCCCGCATGGCGGGAGTCGTTGGCGGTGCTGCGCCAGGAACAGGGCCGCTGGCGCTGGTTGGCGCTGCATGAGGTTCAAGCGGCCTGACGGATCCGCCGGGCGTGGCCCGGTGCTCCCCGGGGCACGGCGACCGGTAGCGCCTTACCATGCCCGGCGAACGCAGCGGCAGCTGGCAGCACATGTGCCATCAGTCCTGCCCGCATCCACCGCAGAATGCAAAGCCTGCACACACTTCACGGCTCGGGGCAGGAGTAGGCTTGGGGCTTTCCTGCCGGGAGGGGTTGTCCATGCGTGTGCGTGCCGTTGCTGTAGCCATCGCCCTTTGCCTGTCCAGCGCCGTGCTGGCCGCCGATACGCCACCGATGACCCCGGATATCAGTGGCAAACCCTTCGTGGCACCCGATGTCGGCCGCGACTACGACAAGCGCGTGGTGATGGTGCCGATGCGTGACGGCACCAAGCTGTACACGGTGATCGTGGTACCCAAGGGTGCCCGCAATGCGCCGATCCTGTTGACCCGCACGCCCTACGATGCCGCCGGCCGCGCCAACCGCAGTGATTCGCCGCGCATGCGCGACCTGCTGCCGCAGGGCGACGAGGTGTTCGTCGATGGCGGCTACATCCGTGTGTTCCAGGACATTCGTGGCAAGTACGGCTCCGAAGGCGATTACGTGATGACCCGGCCGCTGCGTGGGCCGTTGAACAACACCAGGGTCGACCATTCCACCGACGCCTGGGACACCATCGACTGGCTGGTGAAGAACGTGCCGGAGAGCAATGGCAAGGTCGGCATGCTCGGTTCGTCGTATGAAGGCTTCACCGTGGTGATGGCGCTGACCGACCCGCATCCGGCGCTGAAGGTGGCCGCACCGCAGAGCCCGATGGTCGATGGCTGGATGGGCGACGACTGGCTCAACTACGGCGCCTTCCGCCAGGTCAATTTCAACTATTTCGCGATGCAGACCGAGAAGCGCGGCAAGGGTACGCCGCTGCCCAGCCTTGGCTACGATGACTACAGCACCTTCCTGCGCATCGGCTCGGCCGGTGACTACGCGCGCTTCACCGGCGTGGACCAGCTGACCTGGTGGAAGAAGCTGGTCGAGCACCCCGCCTACGACGGTTTCTGGCAGGGCCAGGCGCTGGACGCGGTGATGGCGAAGACGCCGTTGAAGGTGCCGACCATGTGGCTGCAGGGCCTGTGGGACCAGGAAGACATGTGGGGCGCCAACCACGCCTACCAGGCAATGGAAGGGCGCGACAGCGGCAACAACCGCAACTATCTGGTGATGGGCCCGTGGCGGCACAGCCAGGTGAACTATGACGGCAGCCAGCTTGGCGCGCTGAAGTTCGACGGCGATACCGCGCTGCAGTTCCGCCGCGATGTGCTCAAGCCGTTCTTCGACCAGTACCTGGTGGATGGCGCGCCGAAGGCGGATACGCCGCCGGTGCTGATCTACAACACCGGTGAAAACCACTGGGATCGCCTGAAGGGATGGCCGCGCAGCTGCGACAGGGGCTGTGCCGCCAGCAGCAAGCCGCTGTACCTGCGCGCCGGCGGCAAGCTGGCGTTCCAGGCGCCGGCGGCAGGCGAGGGCGACTTCGAGGAATACGTGTCCGACCCGGCCAAGCCGGTGCCGTTCGTGCCGCGCCCGGTGCGCTTCGGCGACCGCGACATGTGGACCACCTGGCTGGTCAAGGACCAACGCTTCGTCGATGGCCGTCCGGACGTGCTGACCTTCATCACCGAACCGCTGAGCGCGCCGCTGCGCATCGGTGGCGCGCCGGTGGTGCACCTGCAGGCGTCCACCAGCGGCACCGACAGCGACTGGGTGGTGAAGCTGATCGACGTCTATCCGGACCAGGAAGCGTCGGCGCCGGAGATGGGTGGCTATGAGCTGCCGGTGTCCCTGGCGATCTTCCGCGGCCGCTACCGCGAGAGCTTCAGTGATCCGAAGCCGCTGGCGGCGAACCAGGTGCTGCCGTACCGCTTCGACCTGCCCAACGCCAACCACACTTTCCAGAAGGGCCACCGGGTGATGGTGCAGGTGCAGTCCAGCCTGTTCCCGCTGTACGACCGCAATCCGCAGACCTACGTGCCGAACATCTACCTGGCCAAGCCGGGCGATTACCAGAAGGCGACGCAGCGGGTCTGGCACAGTGCCGCGCAGGCCAGCTACGTCGATCTGCCGGTGTACTGAACGAGCGGTGTCGGGATGGATGCCGGCCAAGGACCGGCATCCATCCGCGCAACGGCGGCACCGCGATTGCATCGTTCACCTCCATCGCATAGCGTGCAGCGCTGCTCTGGATGGTATGAACGATGAAAAGGATGTTTCTCTGCTGGGCGCTGTCGGCCTCCGCTGCGGCGATGGCCGCCCCTGGCGCTTTCGCACCGCAACTGAGTGGATTTGAAGGCGATCCACTGCTGGGCGCGGAGGGGCGCCTGCGGGTGGCGCCTGATCGCTCGAGCATCATCCCGCTGGGACCGGATCGCTGGTACCGCAGCGACTGGTACCCGCAGACAGGCAATGGCAAAGCGCAGCGCTCGCAGTGGTTCGATGATGAGGGCCGGTTGCTGCGCGGGTCCACGACAGGCGTCCGCTACGGCGACCGTCTTGAAGGCAGCGATGTGCTCTGGAAGGTCGAGCTGCGCGACGAGCAGGGCCGCTATCTGGGTACCGGGTTGGCCGATGTGCAGGGGAAAGTACACGTCGCGCCGATACGCGAGGCTGGTGACTGGGCGGTGATCGCGCCGGATCGGATCGCCTGGCAGGGGCGCGATGGCGGGGCACGCATCTTCAGTCTCGACGGGCGTGAAGTCCTGCGCATCGATGCACAGGAAATCTGGGTGGCTGGACCCTTCGCGGACCGCAAGGTCTACGTGATCTGCGGCGACTACGACGTCGCCCCATGCCGCGTACAGGATGAGAAAGGCGCGGTGCTGCTGAGCGCCATCTTCGACGAGGCGCGCCCGGCCGGTGACGACGGCTGGTGGCTGCGCCAGCTGGATACCTGGGCACGCGTGGATGCGGCGGGCAAGCGCGTGGATCGGGCGCTGTACCAGGGCGTGACATTGTGGCCGCGCTATCGCAGCAGCGTCCGGTTCGACCGTGCCGCAGGCCGGCCACTGGAAGTGGATCGCCATGCCAACGGCCTCGACAGCGATACGCCACAGCGCGGCTGGTTGCTGGCGGACGGCCGCTTTGTCGCCCTGCCTGGGCCCGCCACCGCCACGATCATGGAATATTGCCCTGGGCGCTGGCTGCTGCGTGCCGACGGCGAGGTCGAGTCGATCGTCGATGCGCAGGGGCAGGTGGTCGCACAGGCACGCTCCTTGGGCTCCGACGAGCACCCGCAGCTGCCCTGGCGGCTGCGCAATGCCTATGCCGGCGTTGGCGCGGCGATCCTCGATTGTGACGGCGGGGTGCTGTTCGAACAGGCAGATGTCGTCGACTACCGCGCGACCGACGCCGGTGTACTGGGCACGCTGGCGGACGAGCGATCACCCCGCCTGTGGATGGGCGCCGATCTGCGGCCACACCGGGTGCCTCCCGGCCTGCGGCTGAGGGAAGAGTACATCGCTCCTCCGCTGCTGGTGCTGGAAGATGACCAAGGCAAGGCGCACCTCTACAACACGCAGCAGGACAAGGTCGTGGCGGCATCCTTTGGTTCGGTCGAGGAGCTGACCGCCGGGCATCTGATCTTCCTGCGTGACGGGCGCTACGGAATGATGTCGGCCGATGGCCGCGAGGTGCTGCCGCCGATCTATGCGCAGATCCTGCCCATGTCAGCCGGGCGGATCTGGGCCCGGAAGTACATCGGGCGCGATGACGACTGGAAGAACGAAGTCACGTTGTTCGATGGCGACCAACGCGTGCTGCTGCGACGCACGTTCGCGTCGGGCGCGATGCGCAGGGTGTCGGCACATGAAGGTGGCGGTGGAGTGCCTGAGATCCTCGATCTGTCACTGGGCAACATGACCATCGACGGCCTGAGCTATGAACTGCGCCAGTGGCTGGGACGGGACGGCCAGGTGCTGGCCAGTACCATCCATTGCACGACCGGACAGGGTGGGCGTGAGGACGAGTCAGCCGTACTGCAGGGCCGTGGCTGGCGCGTCGACAGCGATCCCACACGGCCCTGCCAGGTGCCTGCAGCGGTGATGCAGGCCGCGCAGGACGACGGCATCCGCTGATGGTTCAAGCCGCGCCGGGTCTGACGGGGTCCGGTGCGGCCAATGGATGCACGAACGTTCAGCCGACCTTCGATGGACCGGTACGCCAGCGGCTGGGCACCAGACCGAAGCGCTTGCGGAATGCGGCGGCGAAGTTGCTGGGGTGGCGGTAGCCGCTGGCGGCGGCCGCCTGCTCGACGGTCCAGCCGTCCTCGCGCAGCCCTTGTTCGGCATGGCGCATGCGCTGCTCATGCAGGTAGTCGAACACCGAACTTCCATACTGCTGGGCGAAATGGCGGCGCAGAGAACTGGGGCTCATGCAGGCCAGTTGGGCCAGTTCGAGCAGGCTGTGCGCGTGGCTCGGATCGTCGTGCAGATAGCTGCGCACCCGTTCCAGTCGCTCCCGCTGACCGGCGCGCAGCGTGCGCACCGGGTCGGTCTGCAGGTCCTCGGCCTGCAGGCCGATCGCCAGCAGCTGCAGGGCCACGCCCTCGCGCCACAACGCGTCGATACCGTCCAGCCAAGGGCTGTCGAACAGCTGGCCCAGTACCGGCAGCATGGTGTGTGGAATGGCCCAGTGGCGGCATTCCAGCTGCGCGTCCAGCGCCTTCTCCAGCTGCGGCAGCTGGAACAGCTCTGGATCGATGCCGCCGGGCACGATCACGCTGACGCCGCGCATGCGCGTTTCGCCCGGGTGCGCACCGCTCATTTCGATCTGCTCGCGATGGTGGGCCGTCATCGCGGTGCCGGCACGCAGGGTGAACCCGCTACGCCGCGGGATGTGCACATCGACCTGGCCCTGCAGCATCACGCGGATGGCCAACCCGGGACGCTGCTGCGCAGTGGCGACATAGGGGAAACGATTATGGACATCGGAGGCGATCAGGCTCATGCCGCCGCGCATGAACTGCTCGTTGACTTCGCCGCGTCCGGCCCACTGGTCCTCGCGCAGGTGTTCCGGATCAGCGCGATAGTCGAAACCATGGCGTTGGCCGAAGCGGCGGTAATCAGCAAAGGTGAAATATCGGGACATCGCTCGGCACGTGCAGTGGGGGCGGGTGCCTGTCCGCAGCTCGCCAGCGTGCGTCTGCACGACGGGAGCGGAGCCGGTCGCTACCTGTGCAAGCACGTTGTGATGCGATAGCGACGGCACGCTGGAGGAGCAGGCAAACGCCAGGGTGGAATGAATGTGTCAAAGAATCTGGAAACGTTTCCCATTGTCGCCGCGAATCGTCCCCGTGTAATTCCAATACGGTCAAACCGATTGGTCATTACGGCCAACTTGAAGATCCTGTTGAACATACGCCAGCGTTTTGGTGGCATATCCGTACGCGAATCCCTACATCAACTGCAGTTGAGGTTTCATTACTGGAACGATCGCCTGCGGAAACACTGTCAGCTTCGTCATCACGACCGGACGCGTAGCGTGGAGGGTTGGCGGCCATGCGTCGTATCAATACCCCCCCACCGATGGAGAACGCAGATGATTGATTACCAGTTGACCGGCAAGACCGCGATCGTGACCGGCGGAGTGTCCGGCATTGGCCTGGCCGTTGCACAGACCCTGGCCGCTTCCGGTGCCCGCATCTCGGTCTGGGACCTGAAGCAGGATGCAGTGGACGCCACCGTTGCGCAGTTGCAGGCCGCCGGTGCAAAGGCGATCGGCATCGCGCTGGATGTCACTGACGATGCTGCCGTGGAGGCGGCGGTGCAGCGCACGATCCAGGAGCTCGATGGCCTGCATGTTGCGGTCAACAACGCCGGTATCAGTGGCACGGCTGCCAGCAGTGGCGACTATCCGCTCGATGGTTGGCAGCGCGTGATCGATGTGAACCTGACGAGTGTGTTCCTGTGCCAGCGTGCGCAGATCCAGGCAATGCGTGCGGCCGGTTCGGGTGGCAGCATCATCAACATGGCCTCTATCCTCGGGCAGGTGGGCTATGCCGGTTCCACCGCGTACGTGGCGGCCAAGCATGGTGTGGTCGGGCTGACCCAGACCGCAGCGTGGGAACACGCGGGCGACGGTATCCGTGTCAACGCGGTCGGCCCGGGCTTCATCAGCACGCCGCTGCTGGAGAAGATGGATCCGAAGGTGCGCGCGACGCTGGAAGGACGCCACGCGCTGAAGCGACTGGGGACCGCCGAAGAAGTGGCGGCGCTGGTGGCCTGGCTTGCCAGTGACGATGCCTCGTTCGCGACCGGCACGTACTACGCGATTGATGGTGGTTACCTCGCACAGTGATGCGTTGAACGCGGGTTACGGCGTCGCCGGGCACGGCCCGGCGCTAGCGGGTGAACGGGCCGTGGTGTGGCCTTCACCTCTGTGCCACGGATGCCACGCGACGCTCCGGGAAAATCCCGGAGCTTTCCAATGGAACTCACTCAGGATGTTTCGATCCTGCTGCGCGTAGCCGCGGCAATGCTGTTCGGCGGCGTGCTTGGCGTGGAGCGCGAAATGGGCAAGCACGCCGCCGGCCTGCGCACGCACATGCTGATTGCCGGGGCGGCGGCATTGATCGTCGGTCTCGGCGACTCGGTGGCCGAACATTTCCAGCAGGAGCGCTACCGCGACCTGCTGCAGGTCGACCCGGTACGCCTGATCGAGGCGGTGGTGGCCTGTGCTGGTTTCGTCGCCGCCGGCACTATCCTGCGCGGCTCACGCGAGGACCAGGTCAGCGGATTGACCACCGCAAGCTCGCTGATCATGGCGGCGGCCATCGGTATTGCCGTGGGCATCGGCAAGTACGTGATCGCGATCGGGGTGAGCGTGCTGTGTGTGCTGGTGCTGGCAGTGATGCGGCGGCTGGAGAAGAAGATCTGAAGGGATAAGGGGACGGGGTCAGAGCCCCTTTGAGGGTCCGACCCCGAAGTGGGCAGGCGGGTCAGATCCCCGAACAGGCGCTGGCCCTGATATCGAAAGTGGTATGACCAATATAGGATCTAGCCCTATGGTCTAATAGGCTCTTCGTCGGAGTGGCGGTTAAATCCGCCCTGGCTGCCAGATGTTTCTTATTATTGGTACTACCAATAATTGTGCCGCCACGAACCACCGCTTGCGGTGGAGCGAATTCCGTCCCCTGTCGAGAGTCTCCATGCAGCCCTGGCAACATCTATACGACCCCGCCGGCAACCTGTGGTTGTCGAGCCTGATTGCGCTGCTGCCGATCGCGTTCTTCTTTGTGGCCCTGGCCGTGCTGCGCATGAAGGGCTGGCTGGCCGGCACGATCACCGTGGCCATCGCGCTTGGCGTGGCCCTGTTGTTCTACCGCATGCCGTTGACCCAGGCGCTGGGCGCGGCCGGCTTCGGCTTCGTCTACGGCCTGTGGCCGATCGCCTGGATCATCATCGGCGCGGTGTTCCTCTACAAGGTCTCGGTCAAGACCGGTCAGTTCGACATCATCCGCGCCTCGATCCTCTCGGTTACTGAAGACCAGCGCCTGCAGATGCTGATGGTCGGCTTTGCCTTCGGAGCCTTCCTGGAAGGCGCGGCCGGCTTCGGCGCGCCGGTGGCGATCACCGCGGCGCTGCTGGTCGGGCTGGGTTTCAAGCCGCTGTACGCGGCCGGCCTGTGCCTGATCGTCAATACGGCGCCGGTGGCATTCGGCGCGATGGGCATTCCGATCATCGTGGCGGGACAGGTGACCGGGCTGGATGCCTTCGAGATCGGTCAGATGGCCGGTCGCCAGCTGCCATTCCTGACCGTGATCGTGCTGTTCTGGATCATGGCGATCATGGATGGTTGGCGTGGCGTCAAGGAAACCTGGCCGGCGGTGCTGGTCGCCGGTGGCTCGTTCGCCATCGCCCAGTACCTGACCTCCAACTTCATCGGTCCGGAGCTGCCGGACATCACCGCATCGCTGGCGTCGCTGGTCTGTCTGACCCTGTTCCTGCGCCGCTGGAAGCCGGTCCGGATCTTCCGCTTCGATACCGAAACCAGCGCCGAGGCCGCGGCACAGGCGCTGGAAGCGCCCCGCTACAGTGTCGGCCAGATCGCCAAGGCGTGGTCGCCGTTCCTGATCCTCACCGCGATGGTCACCCTGTGGAGCATCAAGCCGTTCAAGTCGCTGTTCGCGGCGGGCGGCCCGCTGGAAAGCTGGGTGCTGAAAATCCCCGTGCCGGGGCTGGACCAGAGGGTGCAGAAGATGCCGCCGATCGTGGACGCGCCGCTGAGCTATGAAGCCATCTACAAATTCGACTGGTTCTCGGCTACTGGCACTTCGATCATCCTGGCTGCGGTGATCGCCATCATCGCGCTGCGCATGCCGGCCCGCTCGGCGCTGCGGACCTTCGGCGAAACCGTGCGTGAACTGCGCATGCCGATCTACTCGATCGGCATGGTGCTCGCATTCGCCTTCATCGCCAACTACTCGGGTCTGTCGGCGACGTTGGCGCTGGCGCTGGCACATACCGGCAAGGCGTTCCCGTTCTTCTCGCCGTTCCTGGGCTGGCTGGGCGTATTCCTGACCGGTTCGGATACCTCGTCCAACGCGCTGTTCTCGGCACTGCAGGCCACCACCGCGCAGCAGATCGGCGTGTCCGACGTACTGCTGGTGGCGGCCAACACGACCGGCGGGGTCACCGGCAAGATGATCTCGCCGCAGTCGATCGCCATCGCCTGCGCGGCGGTCGGCCTGGCCGGCAAGGAATCGGACCTGTTCCGCTTCACCGTCAAGCACAGTCTGATCTTCACTACGATGGTCGGCCTGATCACCCTGGCCCAGGCCTACTGGCTGACCTGGATGATTCCCTGAGCCATGTCCCGCAGGCCGACCCACCGTTGCACGCTTCGGGCCACAATGGCGCCATGAGCACGCAACGCATTTCGGACAAGGTGGCCGCGCAGCTGCGCGGCCTGGTGCAGGAACAACGGCTGCTGCCGGGCGACCGGCTGCCGGCCGAACGGGCCCTGGCGGTACAGCTGGGGGTCTCGCGCACGGCGCTGCGCGAGGCCATTGCGCAGTTGGCCAGCCAGGGCCTGCTGACCGCACGGGTGGGCGGTGGCACCTACGTGGCCGAGCCGGCGGCACGTGCGCGCCAGGCACTGGACGAGCCGCTGGCCCCGTACCTGCCCCTGTTCCAGGGCGACCCCGAGTACCGCTTCGACGTACTGGAGATCCGCCACGCGCTGGAAGGTGCCACCGCCTGGCATGCCGCGCTGCGGGCCACCGACGAGGACCGCACGCGCATCGCGCAGGCCTTCCAGACCATGATGGACGCGCACGGCAAGGACGACCCCACCGGTGAAGCCGAGGCCGACGCAGCCTTCCACCTGTCCATCGCCGAGGCCTCGCACAATCTGGTGCTGCTGCAGGTGATGCGCGGCCTGTTCGAGCTGCTGCAGACCAACATCTCGCAGAGCCGCGAGAAGCTCTATACCTCGGCGAAGACCTTCTCGCCGTTGTCCGACCAGCACCGCGAGATGATGGATGCGGTACTGGCCGGTGACCCAGAACGCGCGCGCGCCGCGGCACATGCCCATCTCGAGTTCGTGCACACCACGCTGCGCACCCTTGATGACAACGAAGCCCGGCGTGCGCGGGCGTCGCGTCTACCTTCCCCGCATGGCTGATTACTTCCGGTTGACCCCATGATCATCTCCGCCTCCACCGATTACCGTGCCGCCGCCGAGCGCAGGCTGCCGCCGTTCCTGTTCCACTACATCGATGGTGGTGCGTATGCCGAGCACACGCTGAAGCGCAACGTTTCCGATCTGTCCGACATCGCGCTGCGCCAGCGCGTCCTGCGCAACATGTCCGACCTGAGTCTGGAAACCGAGTTGTTCGGCCAGACGCTGGCGATGCCCGTGGCACTGGCGCCGGTCGGCCTGACCGGCATGTATGCCCGGCGCGGTGAAGTGCAGGCGGCGCGTGCGGCCGACAGCCGCGGTGTTCCGTTCACCCTGTCCACGGTGTCGGTGTGCCCGATCGAGGAAGTCGCACCGGCCATCCAGCGCCCGATGTGGTTCCAGCTGTACGTGCTGCGCGATCGCGGTTTCATGCGCAATGCATTGGAGCGTGCACAGGCGGCGGGCGTGACGACGCTGGTGTTCACCGTGGACATGCCGGTGCCGGGCGCGCGCTATCGTGACGCCCACTCGGGCATGAGCGGCCCCAATGCCTCGCTGCGCCGTATCGGCCAGGCCATCACCCATCCGCACTGGGCGTGGGATGTGGGCCTGTTCGGGCGCCCACACGATCTGGGCAACATCTCCACCTATCGGGGCAACCCGACCGGGCTGGAGGATTACATCGGCTGGCTAGGCAGCAACTTCGATCCGTCCATTTCGTGGAAGGATCTGGAGTGGATCCGCGAGTTCTGGAAAGGCCCGATGGTGATCAAGGGCATCCTCGACCCGGATGACGCGCGTGATGCGGTCGCGTTCGGTGCCGATGGCATCGTGGTATCCAATCATGGCGGCCGCCAGCTGGACGGCGTGCTGTCCACCGCGCGCGCGCTCCCTGCGATCGCCGATGCGGTGCAGGGTGACCTGAAGATCCTGGCCGACTCCGGCATCCGTACCGGCCTGGACGTGGTGCGCATGCTGGCGCTGGGCGCAGACACGGTGTTGTTGGGGCGTGCCTTTGTCTACGCGCTGGCGGCGCAGGGCGAGGCCGGGGTGGCCAATCTGCTGGACCTGATCGCCAAGGAAATGCGCGTTGCCATGACCCTGACCGGCGCACACCGCATCGCCGATATCGGCCGCGATTCCCTGGTGCGGCTGCCATGAGCCGCGATGCGCCGATGCTGGCGCAGCTGCGTTCGGCGGTAGGCCACCGCCATGTGCTGACCGGCGACAGAGCCACGCGCCGCTTTCGTCGCGGCTATCGCTTCGGCGATGGCCCGGTGCTGGCGGTGGTGCGTCCGGGTACGTTGCTGGAATTGTGGCGCGTGCTGCAGGCAGCGGTGCAGGGGGGGGCGGCGATCATCCTGCAGGCGGCCAACACCGGCCTGACCGGCGGTTCCACCCCGGATGGCAGCGACTATGGCCGTCCGATCGTGCTGGTCAGCACGCTGCGCCTTACCGGCATCCAGCTGTTGAACGAAGGCCGCCAGGTACTGTGCCTGCCCGGTGCGACGCTGGACCGCCTTGAGCAGACGCTGGCGCCGCTCGGTCGCGAACCGCATTCGGTGATCGGCTCGTCCTGCATCGGCGCCTCGGTGCTGGGCGGTATCTGCAACAACTCCGGGGGCGCGCTGGTGCGCCGTGGCCCGGCCTATACCGAGCTGGCGCTGTATGCGCAGGTGGATGCGCAGGGCCGGTTGCAGCTGGTCAATCATCTGGGCATCGCGCTGGGTGATACGCCCGAGCAGATCCTGCAGCGCCTGCAGGCGGGCGACTACCGTGCTTCCGATGTGGGCGATGGCGACGGCCGCGCCGCCTCCGATCCACGTTACTCCGAGGAAGTGCGCAAGGTCGATGCCGATACCCCGGCACGTTTCAACGCTGACCCCAGCCGCCACTTCGAAGCGGCCGGTTCGGCAGGCAAGCTGGCGGTGTTCGCGGTGCGCCTGGATACCTTCGAGAAGGAGCCCGCCGAGGTCTTCTACATCGGCAGCAACCGCACCGACAGCTTGACCGCGATCCGGCGCCAGCTGCTGACCGGCTTCGAGCGCCTGCCGATTGCCGGCGAGTACATCCATCGCGAGGCCTATGACATCGGCGAACGCTACGGCAAGGACAGCTTCCTGCTGATCGACCGCCTCGGCACCGCGCGCGTGCCTGCTGCGTTCGCGCTGAAGAGCCGGGTCGATGGCTGGTTCGAACGGCTCGGCCTGCGTGGTGTCACCGACCGGGTGATGCAGGCGCTGACCGGGCTGCTGCCTTCGCACCTGCCCGGGCGCATGGGCGAGTTCCGCCAGCGTTACGAACATCATCTGCTGCTGAAGGTTTCCGCGCAGGACGCAGCGCAGACCGAGGCGTGGCTGCGGGGCTTCTTTGCCGATCATGAGGGCGGTTACTTCCACTGCACGGCAGAGGAGGGGCGCAAGGCGTTCCTGCATCGCTTCGCCGTGGCCGGTGCCGCGGTGCGCTACCGCGAGGTGCATCGCGACCAGGTACAGGACATCGTGGCGCTGGACATTGCGCTGCGTCGCGACGATGCAGAGTGGTTCGAGCAGTTGCCGGCCGACATCGACGACCGCCTGCTGCACAAACTGTATTACGGCCATTTCCTGTGCCACGTGTTCCACCAGGACTACATCGCACGCAAGGGTGAAGACCCGATGGCGATCGAGCACGCGATGTGGGCGCTGCTGGACCAGCGTGGTGCCGAATACCCGGCCGAGCACAACGTCGGCCACCTGTACCCGGCCAAGCCGGCGCTGGCGGACTTCTACCGGCAACTGGACCCGAGCAACACCTTCAACCCCGGCATCGGCCAGACCTCGAAGGCCAAGGGCTGGCATGGCTGCGACTGCGGCGGGCCTTGACGGCAACGTAGAGTCGAGCTTGCTCGACTCTACAAGGGCAATGGCGAGCATGGCTCGACCGCGCCCGGGCAACGGTTACCATCGGAATCCCACCCGCAGGAGCCGACCGGATGTCCACGACCTTTGCCCGCGCCACGCTATGCGCCGCGCTGCTGGCCACCCCCATGCTGGCGGCGGCCCAGGGCTCGATCCTGCCGCAGCAGCGTGACGCCGCCGGCAATGTGATGGAGCCGCTGGGACAGGTGCTGGAACAGAGCGGGCAGGGTGACGCGCGCATGCACTACTGCACCCTCGACCGTGCCTGGTGCGCGCGCGTGCAACCGGTGGCCGAGGACGGCGACCGGCCGACCTCGCTGGAAGTGTCCGAGACGGTGCCCGGCGAAAGCGAGCCGCACGTCTACCACGTCAGCATCGACGTGCCGCAGGAAAGCGAGCTGTCGCTGTGGCCCTGGATCGTGCGCCTGGCGCCGGGCGTGGGCAGCGATGAAACAGTGAGCGACCCGCGGCAGCGCGCCCGCCAGAACGTGCTGGTGGGCGGTATCGTCAGATTCAGCACGATGTACTCAGGCGGTGGTGCCGACGCGTCCACGCTGCAGCTGGCGCGCGTGCGTCATCTGCAGGATGACATCCAGGTGGACGACGACGTGCTGACTCTGCCATGGCAGGGCAATGCGATGATCCGCGCCTGTTTCAGCGAGCAGGACATGAAGCAGCGCGCCGGCGCCTGCCACGACGAGTACGGCTTCTCGGCGAAGCTGGCGCTGGATGCCGCCGCCAACGGCATGCCGGTGCTGCGCTACCAGACCGTGGCCACCCGGTTCCCGGCCGGTGTTTCGCGCTTCGAGGATTCGCTGGCCAAGGGCCCGCTGAAGAAGAAGGACCTGCGCAGCGAGCAGGACCCGGCGTGCAGCTATACGCGGTTGTTCCGCTTCAGTGACGGGGTATTCCATCCCGACCAGGCGCTGCCGGACTGCGCCGGCTATACCGAGCCTTGAACCCTGTAGAGCCGAGCCATGCTCGGCTACCACGAAAGAGCAGCCGAACGTGCGCCCGGCTCTACAGAAACCTTCTGCGGCGCTTACTCGCAGCGGGTAGCGGTGATGATGTTGTCCTTGTCCACGTACACGCGCAGACGGTCGGTGCGGATGTCCTTGGTGGTGATGGTGGCCGGGCCGATGGGGTTGACCATGCCGGCGCCGCTTTCGCTGGACAGGCGGCGGATGTTGGGTTCGTTGGCCGGTTGGCCGATCGCCCAGCCGAGCTGGCTGGCGTCGCAGTGGCCGGTGCCCTTGACCTGCGGGCCAGGCGTGCTGACGCAGGCCGACAGCAGCAGGGCCGAGGCAGGCAGCAACAAGGACAAACGGAAGGCGGGCATGGGAGCGCTCCTGCGCGGGGAAGATGGCCGGAACGATAGCACCCGCCGCGCGAAAGGCGTCAGCGACCCGGTCATTGCCGGCACAGCAAAGCCATTGCATAGTGGTAGGGATGGCTGGCAGCACGCCGGCAGGCAGGCCGGGCCATTCCGGTGCAGGTGTTGGACACGGTATGACGGCAGGCGCGTTCCGCAGCAAGGGCAAGACGATCACGGCACTGGCGTTGTCGGTGCTGGGCGTGGCGTTTGCCGCCTCCGCCGCCGAACCGGTACCGGTGGCATCGGCCGACGCGCCGGTGTTTGGTGCCTGGCGCAACCTGCAGACCGAGGTCGGCTACGCACCGGCCCAGCGCAACCTGGCGTTCGCCATGCTGCCGCAGGCGGCTACCCGCGGCGATCGATTCGCCATTCTCGATCGCGAGGGCAAGCGCCCGGTGTGTTGCCTGCAGGTGGCGAGCCCCTCGCTGGGCGTGGCCGCGCTGCGTGAGCAATACCACCTGCCGCAGGCCTGGGTGACCGACCTGAGCAATGGCCGCAGTCCGGCGCGTCCCTATATGCCGCACGTGTACGCGATGCAGCGGGTGGACGAACTGGCCGACTACGGTTTCGCCGATGTACCCGGCGCCTACAGCGACCTGGGCGGCCTGCTGGTTCCAGAAGGGGCTGCACTGGAGGCCGATGGCAACACCCTGCGCCTGGGCGACAGCCATTATCTGCTGCAGTTCCAGCGCCTGCCGCAGGCCGATGACGACGGCGCGCTGGACCGTTACACCCTGCAGGCGGGCGAGGGCGTGGCCCCGATCGTGGTAGAAGTGCCGTTCGGCACCTACTGATTGCAGCGTTGCACTGGCTAGAATGCAGCGCGGCACCGTCTGCCGTGCCTGTTCCGTGAGCCGTTGCCGTGTCCCTGCGCCCTTTGCTGCTGCCCGTCCTGCTGCTGTTGTCTGCCTGTGCCAGCGTGCCGGCGCCAGCCCACTCCGATGCGCTGTGGCGCCTGATCGAGCGTGACTGCCAGGGGGCCGAAGGTCCCCGTGGCAGCTGCCTGCGGGTGGAGACGGCTGCCGACCGACGCGACGTGCTGGTCAAGGATGCGCACGGTGACTATCAGTTCCTGCTGATGCCGCTGGACAAGCTCAGCGGCATCGAGAGCCACGCTCTGTACCAGCGCGGCGCGCCGAACTACTTTGCGGCTGCCTGGCAGGCGCGCGACCATACCGAACAGGCGCTGGGCCAGCCGCTGCCGCGCAACGTGGCCAGCCTGGCGTTGAACTCGCCGCACGGCCGTTCCCAGCACCAGCTTCACATCCATGTCGACTGCCTGCGTGCGGATGTGCTGCAGGCATTGGATGCACAGGCCGGCGCCCTTGGCCCGCACTGGTCGCCGCTGCCGGTGCCGCTGCGCGGCCATTCATACCGGGCCTACCTGCTGCCAGGTGCCGAGCTGACCGCCAACCCCCTGAATCTGCTGGCCTATGGTCTCAGCGGCGTGGACGACGTCGGTCAGTGGAGCCTGGTGGTAGCCGGTCGCGACGATGTGCAGGGTGGCCCCGGTTTCATCCTGCTGGCCACCCGCGTGGACGCCGCCAGCGGCAACGATGCCAGCGGCGAGGAACTGCAGGACCATGCCTGCTCGGTGTTGACCGGCGCCGGCGCTACGCTGGAACGCGTGCGCTAGCCGATCCGCTGCTGGCAGTTGCGCCAGACCGGCGCAGTGAGCGCCAGCAACTGGCGGTCCTGCCATCCTTCCGCGTCCAGATGGTGGTCGCGCAGTACGCCTTCCCGGGTGAAGCCCAGGTTCTGCAGCGCCTGGGCGAACGGCGTGGTGCAGGCCGGCGGCAGCAGCACGAAGACGCGATGCAGGCCGACATCCTCGAACAGGAACGGGCACAGTGCCTGCAGCGCGGCCTGCGGATAGGCGTGCTGGTGCTGCAGCGACTGCAGTTCGGCACAGCGCGAATGCTGTGACTGCAGGCGAACCTGCAACTGGTCGAGCAGTGCGCCCTGGGTGTCATCGAACACGCCCAGCACCAGCTGGTCATTGTCCTGCTGCAGGCGCGAGCGGTGGATGCTGGCCAGGAACCGTGCTTCTTCGTCAACACCAGGGGGATGGCGCTGGCCGCGCTGACGGCGGTCGTCGAAGATGCGCCAGCGCGGCAGGTCGGTGCGCTGGAATGAGCGGAGGGTGATCGGTGCGGCCTGCAGCTGCAGCAGATGGCGGCGCAGGACCGGTCGCAACGGGGCGAGGTGTGAGTTGGGGACGCTGTTGTTCATTCCGGCACGATGGGAGGACGCGCGCGGCCATGCCATTCAATTCGTTGCAAAAATCCGGTTGCAAAGCGAACGGGTCTGATTCGGTTCAGGCATAAGCCCATCAGGGCTGGTCATTTCCGTTGAAACCTCCCATTCAGGACACTTTCGTTACGGGATCGTTATGCGTCGCACAGAGCGCTGCCCCCGTACTCTCCGCCACTCCCCCAGGAAGCCCATGTCCGCCTCTTACAAGGCGTTGCGCCCGCGTCCGCTGGTGCTCGCGCTGTCGTCCCTGATGCTGGCCTCGCTGCCGGCCTTCGCGCAGGAAAGCGCACCCGTCTCGCTACAGGAAGTGAAGGTCACCGGCTCGCGCATCCCGCGCGCCAGCGTCGAAGGGCCATCACCGGTGACGGTGATCAGCCGCGAGCAGATCGACGCCCAGGGTTACCGCAATGCCTTCGATGCCCTGAGTGCGCTGACCGAGAACACCGGCAACGTGCAGGGCGAGGACTTCGGCAATACGTTCACACCGGCCGCCAACACCATCAACCTGCGCGGTCTCGGCCCGAACCGCACGCTGGTGCTGGTCAATGGCCGCCGTCAGGCCGACTACCCGCTGGCCTACGAAGGTTCGGTGAACGTGGTCAACCTGGCCAACATCCCCAGTGCGCTGATCGAGCGGATCGAGGTGCTGGCCGCGGGCGCGTCGGCGGTGTATGGCTCCGACGCCATCGCCGGCGTGGTCAACATCATCCTCAAGGACCGCTTCGACGGCGTGGACGTGAACGTACGTGCCGGCGGCACCCAGCAGGGTGGTGGTGACAACCAGCGCGTGCAGGTGGTCGGAGGCAGTTCCGGCGAACGCTGGGAGGGCCTGTTCGGCTTCGAATTCGACGTACGCAAGGCGATCCATGCGCGCCAGCGCGACTTCATGGACTCGCTGGACGATGATCCGAGCGGCAAGGCGCCGCAGGCGACGGCGATTGCCTACCGGCGCAATGCCGCCACCGGGCGCAACATCGACCCGGGCGTGAACGGTTGCGACGCCGCATCGGACATCTACGGGGGCAGCGTGTTCCGCGCCAACAACCCACGCCAGGGCTGGTACTGCGGCAGCAACGAGGCCGCGGCGAGCTACTGGACCGTACAGACCCAGAAACGCAACCTCAACGGCTATGGCCTGTTGACCTTCCATCTGGACGAGCACACCGACCTGTTCGCCGACGTCGCGGTGGGCAGCGCACGCATCTACAACAACACCCGTGCCCCGACCTGGACCTCGGCACGCAACTACTTCTACAACCAGACCACCGGCAACCTGGAAAGCTGGTACCGTCGCTTCGCACCGGAGGAAATCGGCGGCCTGCCGCGCAATGCCAATCGCTTCCTGGAAAACTCGTGGTCGTTCAATGTCGGCGCACGCGGCCAGATCGGTGACAGCGGCTGGGATTACGAAGCGGTCTACAGCCGTTCGCGCTACGAGAACCGTACCCGTCGCCCGGTGCTGCTGGCCGGCATCAATGAGTACCTGCTCGGCCCGAAGCTGGGCGTGCGCAACGGCGTGGAGGTCTATGCGCCGGACCCGGCGCGCCTGTTCCAGCCGCTGACGCCGAACGAGTACCAGGGCCTGTCCGGTTACCAGGAGAGCCGCAATGCCGCGTGGCTGCAGACCTTCAGCGCCACCGTCAACGGCCGCCTGTTCGCGCTGCCCGGCGGTGACGCCGCGCTGGCGGCGGTAGTCGAGGCCGGCAGCCAGGGCTACCGCAACCGCCCGGACCCGCGCCTGGGCACCGGCGAGTTCTGGAACACCAGCGCCGGCATCGGTGCCGGTGGTGATCGTGATCGCTACGCGGCTGGCGTTGAACTGCAACTGCCGTTGCTGCAGTCGCTGACCACCACCCTGGCCGGGCGTTATGACCAGTATCGCGCCGGCGGCGAACACATCGGCAAGGCGACCTGGAGCGTCGGCGTCGAGTTCCGGCCGATCGAGAGCCTGCTGATCCGCGGCTCCGCGGCGACCAGCTTCCGCGCACCAGACATGAACTACGTGTTCGCCACCGAGACCCGAGGCTACAACCCGGGCATGACCGACTACTGGCGCTGCCGTACGGCCGGCCAGGCGTACGCCAACTGCGACTACAACGGCCTGTCGATCGATTACAGCAACCGCGCCAATCCGCAGCTGCAGCCGGAAACGGCCAAGTCCTATGGTTTCGGCGTGGTGTGGTCGCCGTTGGCAGGGCTGGACTTCAGCGCCGATTACTACGACATCCGCATCGACAACGAAGTGACCAGCCTGGACACCAGCCGCATCCTGCGCGACGAGGCCGATTGCCGGCTGGGCCGCACGCTGGGCGGCGAGGCGCGCGACCTCGCGTCGCCGCTCTGCCAGGACGCGCTGTCGCGGGTGATCCGCAATCCGTCCACTGCCACGGTGCAGCCGGACCAGGTGACCCGTGTACTGATCAACCCGATCAACGCCGCGTCCGAATCGGTACGCGGCCTGGACCTGAAGGGCAACTGGCGTTTTGACGCCGGCCGTTATGGCCGCTTCACCACGCGCCTGGCCTACACCGTGGTGCTGGAGCACACGTACAAGCAGTTCTCCGACGACCCCGAGCGTGACATCCGCAATTCGCTGGATGACTACCAGTGGCGCAGCAAGGCCAACGGCAGCATCACCTGGAACCAGGGCGACTGGACTACGACCCTGTACGGCAATCGTTTCGGCTCGTTGCCGAAGACCGATGGCAGTGGCCGCATCGCGCCGTACATGACCTACAACGCCAGCGTTTTCCGCCAGTTCGGCGAGAACCTGTCGGTGGGTGTGATCGTCAACAACCTGCGCGACAGCCGCCCGCCGGCGGACAGGAATGGCGGCGGTTGGCCGTTCTATCCGGTCGGCAACTACGACCCGTATGGCCGCCAGTACTGGCTGCAGCTGGACTACCGGTTCCGCTGATCCGGCAGGAAAGCGGAAGGCCCGGCATGACCGGGCCCTCTGCTGTTCCACTGTCCGGTGTCGTTACATCTGGTGGCCGCCTAGGGCAGCGCCTGCAGCAGGTATGACTCGATGACGTAGCTGAAGGGCTGCTGCTGGCGGTCACGCAGCAGCGCACGCACTTCCAGGATCACACCGTGGTCGCCTTCGCCGCGCGGCGGCCAGAAGGTCTGGTCGGCCAGGGTCTGACGCTGGAAGCCGAGCGGGCCGACCACACGGCCGAACGGCTCGTCAGTGCTGTCCAGCACCTGGTTCATTGCCGGGCTGAGGTGGCCGGGCAGGTACCAGTTGTCGGCCTCGGACAGCACGCGGCTGCCGCAGACCAGCTGCACGCGGCGGTAGCGCAGGGCGGTGCCCGGTTGGGTCGCGCCCAGCGCCTGCACCACATCGGCGGGGGCCGGCTTGTCCTGGCCGTGCACGCGCACCGCACGCACCCGCGCCTGTTCGGCCAGGCCGTGCTCGGCGCACCAGTGTTCCAGGGTGGCGGTGGCGCTCTGCCCGGACAGCACACGCTGATGCAGGCGTTCGACCAGCGCAGCCGGCGCGATGCGTTGCTGGCCCGGCGGCGCCTGCAACGGCGCGGTGGCCGCCGCATCCGTGGCGGACAGGCTGGCGATCGGGGCGGCGGCGAGCAGGGACGCGGCTTGCCAGCGGCGGAGACGATCGTGGCGGTCGGACGGGCCCATGCGGCATCACAACGGAAACAGGGGGCTATGGTACCCGTTCAGGGGTATGCACGGCGTAGCTGCGACCGGCCGTCGCAGGGTCATTCATCGTTCTGATGAATGCGTTGCATGTAGATATTTCGTTGGCCGATGGTTGCGGTGGGGGGCACGATGGCGCCCTGTTCTGGTTTTCCGGGAGTTTCCGATGACGCTTCAGTTCGTTCATGGGGGTGTCGACCGCGATGGCGCGCCGCTGCATTTTCATATCCGTGACGGACGCATCAATGGCCTCAATGAGGATGCCGCGCCGCGCCAGGGGGCGGAAAGCGTCGACTTGCAGGGCTTTACCGTCCTGCCAGGCCTGATCGATGGCCACATCCACCTGGACAAGAGTTTCGTGGGTGACCGCTGGCACCCGCATCAGCCGGTCAACAGCCTGCGCGAGCGGCTGGCGGTGGAAAAGGCCGCGTTGGCGACGGCCGCGCCGATGGTTGATCGTGCCGAAGCGCTGATCCGCCAATGCAGCAGCTTTGGCACGGTGGGCATGCGCTGCCATGTCGATATCGATGGCAGTACCGGCCTGCGCCATCTGGAGGCTGTGCGCGAGGCGGCGCTGCGTTGTGCCGACATCATGCGCATCCAGCTGGTCGCGTTTCCGCAGGCGGGCGTGATGTCCTGTGCTGGCACCGCCGTGGTGCTGGAGCAGGCCGCCGCCGCTGGCGTGGAGGTGCTGGGCGGCATCGATCCGACCACGCTCGATGGCGATGCGGAAGGCCAGCTGGCGCTGCTGTTCGGCCTGGCCGAGCGCTACGGCGTGCTGCTGGACATTCATCTGCATGAGCCCGGCGAGATCGGCCTGGCCCAGCTGCAACGCATTGCCGCGCGCACCCGCGCTGCCGGCCTGCAGGGACGGGTGGCGGTAAGCCATGCGTATTCGCTGGGCGAGGTGCCGCTGGTGCGCGCGTTGCAGGTGGGTGAAGCGCTGGCCGTCGCTGGCGTGGCGATCATGAGCAACGCACCGGGCGACCATCCGTTCCCGCCATTGCGCGCGCTGCATGACGCCGGCGTGCGTGTGTTCGCCGGCAACGACAACATCCGTGACTGCTGGTGGCCGTATGGCAATGGCGATCTGCTGCAGCGGGCGATGCTGCTGGGCTACCGTTCCGGCTTCCATACCGATGCCGACCTGATGCTGGCACTGGACATGGTCAGCACCCATGCCGCGCAGGTGATCGGGCTGCCGCAGCACGGCATCGGCGAAGGCCGGCCGGCGACCTTCGTGGCGGTGCGGGCCGATCATGGCCCGGCTGCCGTGGCCGGGGTCCCGGCGGAGCGCCGGGTGGTGGTCGATGGTCGTTGGCGGTAAATCCACGCCGTGCGTGGATGGAATGCGATCATCGCCGGCGCGCGTCGGTCAGGCGTAGTCGTCGGCGCGGGTGGCGACGAACTCTTCCAGCCACGCCAGCAGATGGGCAATGTCGATCACCTGGCCCTGTTCAACGCGTTTGAGCAGCAGGGTGCTGGCGCCGATCTGCAGGCTGCTGTCGGCGTAGCGCAGCACCGCATCGATGCCCCACGCATCGGTGACCTGCATCCAGGCCAGGCCCGGCACGCGCTGGGCCAGCGTATCGCCGAACGCTACGCCCAGTGCTTCCCAGCCCTCGCAGTCGTCACGATCGATCAGCTCGGCATCGACCACACGCTGCAACATGGTGGCCGTCAGCGGCCATTGCGCCGGCAGTGTGGGGAAACCGGCGGCCACGCGTGTGGCGATCTGCGATCGCTGGTGTTGCAGATGGGTCTGCAGGGCCGCGGGCAGGGCGTCGAAGCGGGTGGGGGTCTGGTCGGACATGGCAAAGCGCCGTGGGGCACGGAAACAGCGGGCACTCTAGCCGGCGATGAACCCCCGTGTGGAACAGGTCTGACCAGATTTCGATGATCGATGTGCAAGTTCCATCCACGTGCGGTGATCAATCCGGTTCGCGCTGCACCTGCCGCCACAGCTCGCTGGCCAGCGCACGCACGGCCTCATCGGCGTCGGTACGATGCAGCAGGCCGATCTCGTAGTTGTCGATGACCGGCAACCCACGCTCGCCGTCGATGATGCGGTGTTCGCGGCTGACCGCGCGGCGCGGCAGCAGGCTGATGCCGATGCCATCGGCGACCGCACCCTGGATGCCACTCAGCGACGAGCTGGTGAAGGCGATGCGCCAGCGCAGGCCCAGAGCCTCCACCGCTTGGATCATCTCGTCGCGGTACAGCCCACGCGGTGGAAAGGTGACCAAGGGCAGCGGCTCATGCTGCAGGCAGCTGCTGCGTCGGCTGTCGATCCAATGCATCGGCTCGCGCCGGCAATGCACCGCCTGACGGCTGTTGCGGCGCTGCTTGACCAGCACCAGGTCCAGTTCGCCATGGTCGAAGCCATGCGCCAGGTCGCGGCTGAGGCCGCTGCTGATCTCCAGTTTCACCTGCGGGTGATGGCGGCTGAAGGCGGCCAGCATGCGCGTGGTCTGCGCGTTGACGAAATCCTCAGGCACACCGATGCGCACCGCGGTTTCCACGGTGGCGCCGGCCAGCGCCTGTGCCATTTCCTCGTTGAGGTCGAGCATGCGCCGCGCGTAGCCGAGCAGGGTGTGACCGGCATCGGTCGGATGCACATCGCGGTGGCCACGTTCCAGCAGGCGATGCCCGGCCAGTTCCTCCAGCCGCCGCACCTTCTGGCTCACGGTGGACTGGGTCGAATGCAGGCGGGTGGCCGCGGTGGTGAAGCTGCCGCAGTCGGCCACCATCACCAGCGCGCGCAGCAGGTCCAGTTCGAACAGCGTTCTATTCGATTTGGCACTGTCTTGCATTTGAACATTTCACTTCTGGATACCAGGACCGACTTCTACCATGCAGGGCAGGGGCCGGCAATGCCCGGCCGTTGCGAGCGCCGCGCTGTGTCGCGGCGACGGACAGGAGGAGACACCGACATGCGCTTCCATCGTTGCTCTGCCTGGCCTGCGCCGTTGGCGCGCGTGCTGATGTTGTGCCTGCTGATCATGTTCACGCCCGCCTGCACCGCCACCTCCAGGGCCGACGCCGATGCCAACCTGCGGGATGCCGCCAGCCGCGGCGACGCCGAGGCCGTGCGCGAGGCGATCGGGCAGGGCGCTGATCTGGAGGCACGCGACGGCCAGGGCCGCACCGCGCTGCTGCTGGCTGCCCATGGCAACAACGTGGACGCCGCACGCGAGCTGATCGAAGCCGGTGCCGACGTCAACGCCAAGGATGCACTGCAGGACAGCGCTTACCTGTACGCCGGTGCGCGTGGCCTCGATGAGATCCTGGCGATGACGCTGGCGCACGGCGCCGATCTGCGCAGCACAAATCGCTATGGCGGTACCGCGCTGATTCCTGCCGCCGAGCGTGGCCACGTCGCCACCGTGCGCACGCTGCTGCGCGCAGGCGTGGCGGTCGACCATGTCAACCGCCTGCACTGGACCGCACTCCTGGAAGCGATCCTGCTCGGCGATGGAGGGGCGCGTCATGTGCAGATCGTGCAGTTGCTGCTGGACGCCGGCGCCGATCCCGAGCTGGCCGATGGCGATGGCATTACGCCGTTGGCCCACGCGCGTCAGCGTGGCTACTCACAGATTGAAACCCTGCTGCGCCAGCACGGCGCGGCGCGCTGAAGACCGACCCCTTCCACTCCGCACGCTGGGCGTGCCCACCAGGATGCTGTCCATGTTCCGTTCCCGTCCGCTGTCCCTCGCCATTCTTCTTGCCGTTGCACCGCTGTCGGCCGCAGCGGCGGAGCGCGCCGATCTGCTGATCCGCAACGCCACCGTGGTCGATGTCGAGCACGCCCGCAGCCTGGTGGGGCAGAGCGTGGTGATCCGTGGCGAGGACATCGTCGCGGTCGGTCCGGACGCGCAGCTGCGCAGCCAGTGGAAGACCGCCCGCCAGATCGATGCCAACGGCAAGTACCTGATTCCGGGGCTGTGGGACATGCACGTGCACTTCGGCGGGGGGCCGGCGCTGATCGAAGAGAACAAGGCGCTGCTGCCGCTGTACATCGCCCATGGCATCACCACCGTGCGTGACTGCTCCGGCGACCTGCCCGAGCAGGTGCTGCAGTGGCGGGGCGAGATCGCCAAGGGCACCCTGTTCGGCCCGCGTCTGCTCAGTTCGGGCGCGAAGATCGAAGGCATCAAGCCGGTCTGGAAGGGCACGATCGAGGTGGGCAGCGAGGCCGACGTCGACCAGGCGATCAGCCGCCTGCAGCATGACAAGGTCGATTTCGTGAAGATCACCGACAGCACGTTGAAGCCGGAGCTGTTCCTGTATTCGGCCAGCGCCGCGCGCAAGGCCGGCTTCAAGGCTTCCGGCCATATCCCGATGGCACTCACCGTGGAGCAGGCCGTCGATGCGGGCCTGGCCTCGATCGAGCATCTGGACTATGCCTTCAAGGCCGGCAGCAAGGATGAGGCGAAGATTGCGGCGGACTTCGGCGCTGGCCGCATTGATCGCGCCGAAGCCAACCGGCGCCTGGATGCCAGCTTCGACCGAGATACCGCGATGCACGCCTACCGTGATTTCGCCAGGCGCGGCGTGTTCGTGACCCCGACTCTCAACGGTGGCCGCATCCTCGACTTCCTCGACCAGGATGACCACGCCAACGATCCCTACCTGGCCTACATCGGCCCGGGCCTGCGTGCCACCTACCAGTGGCGCGTGGACCGTGCAGCGAAGGCCACGCCGGTACAGATCGAGGCGCGCCATGCGCAGTACCACCAGGTGGCTGCGGTGCTGCCGATGCTGCAGGAGGCGGGCGTGACGATCATCGCCGGCACCGATGCGGGCTTCCTCAACTCGTTCAACTTCCCGGGCATTGCCCTGCACCAGGAGCTGCAGCTGTTCGTGAAGGAGGGCCTGAGCGCACCGCAGGCGCTGTCGGCCGCGACCCGTTCCGGCCCGGCCTGGTTCGGCCAGATGGACCGCTACGGCGGCGTCGCGCAGGGCAAGGCCGCCGACCTGGTACTGCTGACCGCCAACCCGCTGCAGGACATCGCCGCGACCGAGAAGATCGACAGCGTGATCCTGCGCGGCAACGTGTATGACCGTGCGGCGCTGGACAAGATGTTGGCCGAGACCAAGGCCAAGGTGGCGGCGTGGAATGCCGAGGCTGCCAAGGCCGACTGATGGCCCGGGGCCGGATCCCTTTCCGCGGGAAAGGGATCCGGCCCCTTCATCGATCGAAGCCCTTGCTTCCGGCACGGGAAGGAAACAGCGCGGACGCCTAGCATGGTGCCCGGTTCCTGTTCGATGCCGTGCATGTCTGTTTCCCCTGCTTTTCTCTTGCCCGCACCTGAAACGCCGCTGTCGCTGCCACGTCCGCGGTGGGTGATGCTGGCCCTGTGGGGGCTGCTGATCGCCACCGCGATACCCGCCGTGCACCTGAGCCAGCAGCCGGGTGGCCTGTTGCCGGCGGCGCTGTTCATCCTCGGCGCCGAGTTGCCCTGGATGCTGGCGACGCCACCGTTGTGGGCGGCTTGCCGGCGCTGGCCACTGCCAGGACGGCGTCACCTGATCGGCTGGTTGCTGTTGGGGCTGCTGCTGACTCCGGTGTTGACCGCGCTTGGCTGGGGGCTGGGCCATCTTCTGCTGCAGCTCTGGCAGGCGCAGCCGCTGCCATCGCCCGCACAGGTGGTGCGCGCGATCGGCATTACTGCACTGTTTGCATTGCCCACCGTCATCGCGGTGGCCGGCGTCGGTCATGGGCTGGCCTGGCTGCAGCGCCTGAGGACGCAGACAGAAGCGCTGCAGCTCGCCCGCGAAGTGGCCCTGCGGCAACATCTCCAGCATCATTTCCTGTTCAATGCGCTCAATGCCATCGGTGGCTTGGCGCTGCTGCGTCCGCAGGCGGCAGACGCCGCACTGGTGCAGTTGTCTTCGCTGCTGCGCGACACCCTGCAATGCCCGCCGCAACGTCCTTTGGCCGATGAGCTGGGGGCGGCGCAGGACCATGTGGCGCTGCAATCGCTGCTGCGCGACGAGGCGTTGCATCTGCACCTGCAGGCCAGTGCGCAAGCGTTGGCCTGGCTGGTGCCGGGCCTGCTGCTGCAGCCATTGATCGAGAATGCGCTGCTGCACAGTGGCTGGCAGCCCGGGGATGCACCGTTGCACATCGAACTGCGCGCCACGGTGGAGGCCGGCATGCTCGGTGTTTGGATTTCCAATCCGTGCCTGCGACCCTCCAGCAGCCGTGGGCTGGGCAGCGGACTCGATGCGGTGCGTCGCCGGCTGGCGATGGTGGGAGGCCAGCTGCAGGCCTCGCACGTCGGCAGCGGCTACCGGGTGCATCTGAGCGTGCCGGGAGCGCGGACGTGACCCGCCCGCTGAGTGTACTGGTGGTGGATGACGTGGCACTGGCGCGTGCCCGGCTGCGTCAGCTGCTGGCCCGGGTTCCACAGGTGAGGGTCGATGCCGAGGCGGCCAGCCTTGCGCAGGCGCGCGAACAGCTGCGCGGGCGCCACTTCGACGTGCTGTTGCTGGACCTGGTACTGCCCGATGGCCGCGGTTGGGAGTTGCCGCAACAGCAGCCGGCGCTGGCTGTGCACACCATCTTCGTGACCGCACTGCCGCAGCATGCGCTGCGCGCCTTCGAGCTGGGGGTGGCCGACTACCTGCTCAAGCCGGTGGCGATGCCGCGGCTGCTGGAGGCGATCGAGCGCGCGCGGCGCTTGGCCGGGTTGGTCGAGCCAGAGGTGGAAAGCGCAAGGACGCTGGCGGTACCAGGGGCGGGAGGCGTGCAATATCTGCCGCTGGCGCAGATCGATTACATCGACATGGCCGGTCACTATGCATGCGTGCATGTGGGAACGCAGCTGCATCTTCTGCGCGAGTCGCTGGCGCAACTGGCCGATCGGCTGGCCGAGGGTGGACTGTTGCGCGTGCATCGTTCGGTGATGGTCAATCCGCTGCGCGTGCAATCGTTGATCGAGCGCCACAACGGCGATGCGTTGCTTGAACTGGCCGGCGGTGTACGCGTGCCGGTCAGCCGCAGCTATCGATCCACCTTGGAGGCGGCCCTGGCGGCGCGTGCCTGAATCACGGCCGGTGCCAGCGCTGGCACGGTTGATGCCATCGGCAGCAGGATGTGCACCGCGAGGGACGGCACGGCGACACCCTGTGGTTTTCCAGGTTGGGGGCAGGGCATGCGGAGCTGTTGGGGCTGGTTGCTGGGGGCATTGGCATTGCCGGCGATGGCCGAGGTGCGCGTCGAAGTGCAGGACCACCAGGGGCGCGCCGACCGTGTCCCATCGATCACCATCGAGGGCCTGGCGGCTGCCGAGCCGTTGCAGCTGAGGTTGTCCCTGCAGGACAGCCGTGGACAGCGCTGGCAGTCGCAGGCATTGCTGCGTGCCGACCTGCAGGGTGTCGTCGACACCGACCGCAGTGGTTCGGAACAGGGCACCTATCGCGGCGTCGATGCAGGCGGTCTGATCTGGTCGATGCGACCGCAGGACGGGCGAGCCGCAGCACTGCCCCTGCAGTGGCCACGGAGTGCCGATGGCATGGGCTTCCAGCCGCGCTCGTTCGAACTGGAGGTGGAACGGGCCGGTACCGTGGTGGCACGGCGTACCCTGCAACGCCATCTGATGCTGCCTGGCGTACAGGTGCGACGGGTGGAGGTCGGCGGTCGCGAGGCGCACCTGTATCTGCCGCCCGAATACACGCCCAGAACACGCGGTCCCGCGCTGGTGGCGTTGGGAGGGGCCGAAGGAGGATTCGAAGGCGGCGATGCCTATGCGGCATGGCTGGCCAGCAATGGATATGTCGCGCTGTCGATCGCGTGGTACCGCGGTCCAGGTGTGCCGAAGGACCTGATCGAGGTGCCACTGGAAACGGTGCGCGACGCAGTGCTGTGGCTGCAGCGGCAGCCGCAGGTGGATCCGCAGCGGGTCGGGCTGCTGGGCGGTTCGTGGGGCGGCATCGTGACCATGGCCACCGCCGTGCATCTGCCGCAGCTGCGCGTTGCGGTTTCCTGGGTCGGCACCCCGGCGCCGTTCCGTGGCATCGCCCGCGATGTGGCCCCGGCCGATTTCCGCGCGGTGGATCATTCGCCGTTGAGTTGGCAGGGCAGGCCGTTGCCCTGGCTGCCGTACCGTGAGGACGTGGATTGGGGACGGCCCGGCCCGCAATGGGAGCCGGCCCTGCGCCAGGCCATGCTGCCGATTGAAAGGATCACCGCGCGCACGTTGTGGGTGGGCGGTGGAGACGACCGGCTGGGTGATTCAGGCGTGATGCTGGCGGTTGCGCAGCGAACGCTGGCAGCGGCCGGGCGCGGAGATCGGGACCGGTTCCTGTACTACGGCGATGCCGGCCACCTGATCACGCCGATCCTGCAACCGACCAGCCATCGCCACGATGTGGGGCCGTATCTGCAGGTGGGTGGGACGCCTGAAGGACACGCACGCGCCGATCGCGAAGTGGGCCCCGCGGTGCTGGCGTTCCTGGCCGAGGCGTTGTGACGATGCGTGGCCGGTTTCATCCACGCATGGCGTGGATCTACTGATCGCGGGGGCCACACGTCCCATCGCCACGATGTGGGGCCGTATCTGCAGGTGGGTGGGACGCCTGAAGGACACGCACGCGCCGATCGCGAAGTGGGCCCCGCGGTGCTGGCATTCCTGGCCGAGACGTTGTGACGATGCGTGGCCGGTTTCATCCACGCATGGCGTGGATCTACTGATCGCGGGGGGCACGCATCAGTCCAGCCCGGTGTCGTCCAGGCTGATGATGCCGCGTCGCAACGCCTGGGTGACCGCATGGGTGCGGTCGCCGACGCCGAGCTTGTCCATCAGGCTCTTCATGTGAGCCTTCACCGTCTGTTCGGAAATCTGCATGCGTTCGCCGATGCGCTTGTTCGACAACCCGCCGGCCACATGCCGCAGGACTTCGGTCTCGCGGGGCGACAGCCGGTCTTCCACCACGTGTGTGGCGATGCTGGCGGCGACCGCCGGTGGGATCGGTGCGCGGCGGCCGCCGGCGACCATGCGGATGGTGTCCACCAGTTCGTGGCGCAGCATGTCCTTCAGCAGATAGGCGCTGGCACCGGCCTGCAGCGCACGCACCGCGCGCACATCGCCGCGGTAGGTGGTCAGCACGATGATGCGCGCGCGCGGGTCGAGTGCACGGATCCGCATGATCGCCTCCACGCCATCCAGGCGCGGCATCTGCAGGTCCATCAACACCACGTCCGGCTGCAGCTGCTGGTAGCGCGCGATGGCCTCCTCGCCATCGGCGGCTTCGCCGAGCAGGCGCAGGTCGGGTTGTGCGCCCAGCAGCGCGGCCAGACCATCGCGCAGCAACGGATGATCGTCGACCACGAGCACGCCGATCGGGGTAGGGGTCTCAGTCATGGTTCGGTCTGCTCCAGGGCCAGCGCCAACGGGAGGCGCGGCGGTGATACAGGCGCCGTGCGGGAACCGCCAGCGCCACTTCGGTACCCAGGCCGGGGCGGGTCCACAGCTGCAGCTCCGCTCCAAGCCGATGCGCTCGCTCGCGCATGCCCTGCAGTCCCCAATGCCCATGGCCGGCATCCTCGTCTGTGATGCCAACGCCATCGTCGCGCACGTGCAGCATGAAACAGCGCGTGCCATAGGACAGTTCCACTTCGATGGCGCTCGCATCGGCATGGCGCAGTGCGTTGCGGATCGCCTCGCGGCCGATCAGGAACACCTCTTCGGCGGCGTCGGTCTGCAGTGGTGGCGTTGTACCCTCCACGGTCAGGCGCAGGGGATTGGTGCCGTGACCGGCATACTCGGCATGCACGTCCGCCAGCGCGGAGGCCAGGTCGCGGCCAGCGAACGGACCATCGCGCAGCGCGTTGACCCGCTCACGGCCCTCGGCCAGGTTGCGCTCGGCCAGCTGCATGGCGGCCTCCAGCTGGCTGCGCACTGGCTCCGGTGTCTGCGCAGACTGGCTGATGGCATGCAGGCGCAGGATCAGGCCCTGGCTGCCCTGCAGCAGCGTGTCATGCAGGTCGCGCGCGATGCGTTCGCGCTCGCCATTGCGTTCCTGCAGGCGCGCGCGGAACAGCGCCGCCAGCTGGCCACTGCGGATGCGCACCGCCATCACCAGCAGTGCCAGCACGGCAACCGTGCACAGCAGCTTGAACCACACCGTCTGCATGAAGGTGGGCGCGATGCGGAAGCTGCGGCTGGCCGGCGTGGTACTCCAGATGCCGTCCTCGTTGGCGGCTTCGACGTCGAACCGGTAGCTGCCTGGCGCGAGATTGGTGTAATACGCACGCGTGCTGCTGCCTGCGTCCTGCCAGCCATCGTCGACACCGGAGAGACGGTAGCGGTAACGGTTTCGCTCCGGGCGTGCCAGCGACAGCGCGACGTAGTCGATCTGCAGCTGGCTCGTACCCGCCGGCAGGCGCAGGCCGTCATGCAACAGCTGGCGTTCGCTGCCGTACAGAACATCACCGATGCGCACGCTGGGCGGTGTGGTGTTGACGTGCGAACGGGTGGTGTCCAGCCACGCCAGGCCCTGGTTGGTGGCCAGCCACAGCAGCCCGTCATCGGCCAACGCGGCGGTGGAGATCGGTCCGCTCTGCAGGGCGATGCCGGGCATGCCGTCCACGGCATCGAACAGGCGCGGCGTCACCTGGGATCCCGTGCGCAGTGCGCGGCGCAGCTGGCTGCTCTCCAGCCTTACCAGACCACGGCTGCCGTTGAGCCACAGATGTCCCCCCGCATCGGCCACCATGCCGGTGATGCCTTCGAGCACACCGGCCATATCGGTGCGCACGGCAACGAACCGCCCCTCGCCAACGCGTGCGGCCAGCCCGGCTTCGCCGGCCACCAGCAGCAGGTCCTGGCGCTGCAGCACGGCGGTCACCGGCCCTACCGACAGCCCCTGCGTTGCGCCGAAGGTCTCCACGCCCGTCGTGCCCATGCGGCGCAGGTGACCATCGGCGTAGCCCAGCAGCAACTGGCCGTGGCCGTCCAGCGCCAGCGAGGAGCAGGCCTGCTCGGGCAGGCGAACCTCGCGCTGCCATTGGCCCTCCCGATAGTGCAGCACACCGCGTTCGCCGGTGCATACCCAGGCCTGCGTGTCGTCGGGAAAAAGCAGCGCATGCAGAGGCTGCCCGGTGAACGGTGCGGGCAGCGGAATCAATGTGGTGCGGCCTTCGACGGTGCGCGCCAGGTTGACCCAGTCGAACTGCCAGATCGGTGTGGGCGCCTGGCGTGCCGCGGCCTGCAGCTCCGCGGCGCTGCCGTCCAGCAGGGTGCGGCGCAGGTCGTAGGGCTTGAGGTCTTCGCCGTAGCCATAGACCCGTCCATCCCGGGTACGCACCAGCGAGCGGTAGGGATCACTGGGGCCGACCGCCAACGTGTGCACGCTGCGCGCGCGGAAGCGGTTGAGGCCCAGGTTGGTGCCGACCCAGAGATTGCCCTCGCGATCGGCGATGATCGGCACCGCCGAGGTGGCAGTCAGGCCGTGCGGCGAATCAAACCGCTCCATGCGCACGGCCTGCGTGCCTTCGAAAATGATCCGGGCCACACCGCCATGCGGGCTCATCGTCGCCCACAGCGCGCCGTCCGTGGTGAACTGCAACCGCGTTGCGACCAGATCCGGCAGCCGTCGCGCTTCCCGTTCATTCTCCGCCAGCAGCCCCTGTGCATTGGCCAACGGCGAGGTGCCGCGCACCCGGTCGGCCAACCACACTTCCCCCTGCGGGCTTTCCACCAGCGTGGCCATCTGCGAGACCTCGATGCCGGTGTCCTGGAAGCGTGTCTGGCCTGCAGTGCGCATCCAGATCTTCAGGTCGGCCAGCACCCAGAAGGTGTGCCGGCTGTCGTGCAGCGCCCATTGCACGCGGTGTTCCGGCAGCCCGGCGGAGGCGGGCGGGGCTTGCCAGCGTTGGCCATCGAACCAGCGCAGTCCACCATTGATCGCTGCCCACAGTCGGCCTTCGTGGTCCTGGCTGAAGTGCGGCACCACGCCGACCGGCACGCCCTGGTCGCGGCCGTAGTTGTGCAGCTGGCCGAGTGCGAACTGGCTGATACCGGCCTGGAAGTAGCCGATCCACAACGCGTCGTCGGCGTCGCGCGCCAGGGTGACCATGTTGGTGGAGGGGTAGTGGCTGCCGGCCGGTGCGGCCTGGCGTTCGAAGCGGCGGCCATCGAAGCGGTAGAGGCCTGAACCGGTGGCCAGCCACAGCAGGCCATCACGGTCCTGGGCGATGTCCCAGATGTCACCGGGCGCGCCCTGTCCGACGCGCCAGGCGGTGTGCTCGTAACCGGGCAGGCCGCCGCTCACCGGCGGGCGCTGCACGGCGAGGGCGGGCAGGGCGGTCCACAGCAGCAGGCACGTCAGCAGCGTCGGCAGGCGATGCAGGAAGGGGAAGGGGCGGCCACGCATGGCGGGCATTCTGGCAGGTGCGGGGCAGGCCGGGGTGACCCGAACGGGGTAGGCGCGCGGCGGCGCCGTCGGCTATCACGCCGGCATGTCCCCACGCTGGCATGTTCTGTGGAGGTTGGCGATGCAGCGCCTGTTTGTGATGTTTCCCGACCGAGGGCCGGGCCTGGGTCTGCTGTGGCTGCGCCTGTGCGTCGCCGCTGCCCTGTGCACCCCGGGCGCGCACGCGGGGTGGCTGACGGTGCTGTGCCTGCTGGCGGTGACGATGTTGCTGCTGGGCGCATTGATGCCGTTGGCGGCTGCCTTGGCTGCGGCAGGTCTGTTCGCGCAGGACCTGCCCTGGCCACTGGTACTGATGCCGTTGGCGCTGCTGGTGCTGGGGCCAGGCGCCTATTCGTTGGATGCGCGGGTGTTCGGTCGCCGCGTGCTTGGGCGGCGGCCTCCCCCATTCGGGTAGGTGCTGGCCTCGTCCGACGGGGGTAGGGCATCTCGTGCGGTCCGCGCACCATGGGCCACCCCCTCGCGGCGTCTTCCATGGCCACCGTTTCTCCGCCTGATTCGCCGGTCGTATCACTGGCACCGCAGCAGGCCGTCGCATTGCAGCGCGCCCTGCGCTACATCGACGAACACCTGTCGCAGCCGCTGCGGGTGACCGATCTGGCCAACGCCGCCTGCGTCAGCCGCTTCCATCTGGTGCGGCTGTTCCGCAGCGGTACCGGCGCCAGTCCCCTTCGGTACGTGCGCCGCCGCCGCATCGAGCGCGCGCGCCAGTTGTTGCCGGGTGCCCATCTGCCGATGGCTTGCGTGGCGCAGCAGCTGGGCTTCTTCGACCAGAGCCATTTCGTCCGCAGCTTCCGCGCGGAAACCGGCTGCAGTCCCAGCCAGTTCCTGGCCGGCGACGCCGCGTTGTTGCTTCCTCTTGATCCTGCTTCCCACGGAGTCCAACCATGAACCCTGCTACCGCCACGGCTGCCCCGGCCCTGTTGTCGCCAACCGATCACGCCCTGGTGCTGATCGACTTCCAGTCGCAGATGGCATTCGCTACCCGTACCATCGACATCTCCGCGCTGCGCAACAACGTGGCGTTGATCGGCAAGGGCGCCAAGGGCTTCAACGTGCCGGTGGTGCTGACCACGGTGGCGGAAGCATCGTTCTCCGGCCCGATGTTCCCGGAGCTGCCGGCGATCTTCCCGGGCCAGCCGGTATTCGACCGGACCTCGATGAACACCTGGGAGGACCAGCCGGTGATCGATGAGATCAACCGCATCGGCAAGCGACGCCTGGTCATGGCCGGGCTGTGGACCAGCGTCTGCATCGTCGGCCCGGTGCTGTCGGCGCTGGCGCAGGGTTTCGACGTGTTCGTGATCACCGACGCCTGTGGTGATGTCAGCGAGGAAGCACATGAACGCGCTGTCACCCGCATGGTGCAGGCCGGCGCGGTACCCATGACCAGCGTGCAGTACCTGCTGGAGCTGCAGCGCGACTGGGCACGGGGCGAGACTTATGAGCTGACCACCGGTATCGCCCGCGACCACGGCGGTGGCTACGGCATCGGCATCCAGTACGCCAAGCGCATGTTCGGCGCACAGGAAGGCGGGCACTGAACATGCTGGCCGGCCATGGCCTCGACCTGGCCCTGCTGATGCTGCGGGTGGCGGCAGGTGGATTCCTGCTGCCGCATGCGCTGGGCAAGCTGCTCGGCTGGTTCGGTGGCCCTGGATTGAGCGGTTTCGCGGCTGAGCTGCGCGGCTTCGGGTTGCCGGCGGCGCCACCACTGCCTGTGCTGTTGGCCCTGCTGCAGGTGCTGTCCGGACTGGCCGTGCTGCTGGGCTGGCAGACCCGCATCGCCGCGCTTGCGGCGGCCGCCTTCATCGGCTTCACCATTCTGTTGGCACTGCCCAAGGGCTGGTTCTGGATGCGCGGCGGCAGTGAGTACCCGGTGATGTGGACCGCGGTACTGCTGGCCCTCGCGCTGGCCGGGCCCGGCGCCTGGGCGCTGGACGGCCAACGACTTCCTGGAGACCCCGCATGAGCCACGATCCGCCTGATCACGGCCGCCGCAATGTGGTGCTGGCCAGCGGCGCTGCGATGGCGCTCGGCCTGGCCGGCCGCGCCGCTGCCGCACTCGATTCCACGTCCAAGGAGCGTCGCATGAGCACACTGGTCATCCGCAATGCCCGCATCACCACCCTCGATCCGCAACAGCCACACGCGCAGGCGCTGGCCGTACAGGAGGGGCGCATCGTCGCGGTCGGCAGCGACGCGGACATCATGCGTGACTGGGGCAACGAAGCGACCCTGATCGACGCACAGGGTCGTCGCCTGCTGCCCGGCCTCAACGACAGCCACACCCATCTGATCCGCGGCGGCCTGAACTACAACCTGGAGTTGCGCTGGGACGGCCTGCGCTCGCTCGCCGACGGCATGGCGATGCTGAAGGCGCAGGTCGACCGCACGCCGGCGCCACAGTGGGTGCGCGTGGTAGGTGGATTCACTGCTGCGCAGTTCAACGAGAAGCGCCTGCCGACCCTGCAGGAGCTCAACGACATCGCGCCGGACACACCGGTGTTCCTGCTGCACCTGTATGACCGCGCGCTGCTCAACCGTGCCGCGCTGCGCGCGTGCGGCTACGGCAAGGACACCCCGGATCCGCCGGGTGGGCAGATCGTGCGTGATTCGCTGGGCAATCCGACCGGGCTGCTGCTGGCCAAGCCCAATGCGCTGATCCTGTACGCGACATTGGCCAAGGGCCCGCGCCTGCCGATCGAGTATCAGGCCAATTCGACACGTCACTTCATGCGCGAACTGAACCGGCTTGGTATCACCTCGGTGATCGATGCCGGCGGTGGCTTCCAGAACTACCCTGAGGACTACCAGGTCATCGAGCAGCTGCACCGCGACGATCAGCTGACCGTGCGTATCGCCTACAACCTGTTCACCCAGAACAAGGGCAAGGAGGTAGACGACTTCCGTGGCTGGAGCGAGATCCTGCAGCCGCGTCAGGGCGATGACCTGCTGCGTCACAACGGTGCCGGCGAGATGCTGGTGTTCTCGGCGGCCGACTTCGAGCTGTTCAACGAGCCGCGTCCGGAACTGCCGCCGGAGCTGGAGCCGCAGCTGCACGATGTGGTCAAGCTGCTGGTCGAGAAGCGCTGGCCGTTCCGCATCCACGCCACCTACGACGAGAGCATCAGCCGCATTCTGGATGTCTACGAACAGGTCAACCGCGAGGTGCCGTTCGATGGCCTGCACTGGTTCATCGACCACGCCGAAACCATCACCCCGCGCAACATCGAGCGCATCCGCGCGCTCGGTGGTGGCATCGCCGTGCAGCATCGCATGGCCTACCAGGGTGAAGCCTTCGTCGAGCGCTATGGCGTGCAGGCGGCGCGGCACACGCCACCGGTGAAGCGGATGCTGGCCGAAGGCGTGCCGGTCGGTGCCGGCACCGACGCCACCCGTGTGGCCAGCTACAACCCGTGGGTGGCGCTGTCATGGCTGGTGACCGGGCGCACCGTCGGCGGCCTGGCCCTGTACGGCGATGAGAACCTGCTGGAGCGCGAGCAGGCCCTGCGCCTGTGGACCCAGGGCAGCGCCTGGTTCTCCGGCGATGAAGCAGTGAAGGGCACCCTGAAAGCGGGCCAGCTGGCCGACTTCATCCTGCTTTCGGCTGACTTCTTCCGCGTCGATGACGCGCAGATCGCCGACATCACCAGCGTGCTGACCGTGGTCGGTGGCCGCATCGTGCATGCCGACGCCGACTATGCGGGTCTTGCCCCGCAGCTGCCGCCGGCCATGCCGGACTGGTCGCCGGTCAACCGGTTCGGTGGCTACCATGTCGGCGGCGCGGCCACCGGCCTGGCGGCAGCCCACCACCATCATCACGGGGCTGCCTGCAGCACCCATGGCGCGCACGGGCATGCCGCGCAGCATGCGGCACCGACCAATGACCTGACCGCGTTCTGGGGTGCGATGGGATGCTCATGCTTCGCATTCTGAGCCTGGTGCTGCTGGTCGCACCGGCACTGGTGCTGGCCTGCGAAAGTGACCGTTGCATCGAGGCAGGCGACGGCCAGCTGCAATGGGACGCGTCGCTGCGCGTGCGTGGCCTGTACTACGACCCGACACGGTTCGGCATCGGCGGCGCGGAGGATGGCTATGGCCTGCTGCGTGCGCTGGCCTCGGCCAGTTATGTGGAGGACACCTGGCAGGCGAAGGTGCAGCTGGGCGTGCACGGCGAGGAGGGCAAAGCGGGCGGCCCGGGCCGGACCGACCGCAGTGCATTGGATGTGCAGCAGGCGTACTGGCGCTGGCAGCGCGGCAGCTTCCACCTGCAGCTGGGACGGCAGGAAGCGGGCTACGGCAGCTCGCGCCTGCTGTCGGTGCGCGATGGGCCGAACATCCGGCTGGCCTTCGACGGCGCCCGCGTGGGCTGGACGGGGAGGCTGGGCGTGGTCGATCTGATGGCGCTGCGACCGGTGCAGAACCGCCCTGGTGCCTTTGATGATCGCGGTGAACCCGGTGCGCACCTGTGGGGCGGGTATGCCACCACGGCGCGCGGCCGCTGGCCCGGGCAGTGGGACCTGTACCTGCTGGACTACCGCCGCGAGAACGCGCGCTTCGCCGCAGGGTCCGGCATCGAGCGGCGACAGACCCTGGGTGCGCGCTGGTTCGGCCAAGCGGGCGCGCTGGACTGGAACAGCGAGCTGGTGGTGCAGGGCGGTGAACTGCGCATCGCCACGGGCGACCTCGACATCCGCGCCTGGACGCTGGCCACCGATACCGGCTGGCGCTGGAAGGCGCTGCCGCTGCAGCCACGATTGGGACTGAAGGCCGACATCGCCAGTGGCGATGGCAATCTGCGCGATGGGCGACTGGGCACCTTCAATGCACTGTTCCCGAAGTCGGCCTATTTCAGCGAAGCCAGCCTGCTGGCACCGGCCAACCTGATGGACGTGCAGCCGACCCTGTCGCTGCGCCTGCACGACGCGGTGACGACGGAGCTGGGCGTACAGATGGCCTGGAAGCATCGTCGCGCCGACGCGGTCTACACCACGCCGGCACCGCTGGTGGCGTTGCCCGGCAGTGCCGGAGGTGCACGCCGGATCGGCACCCAGTACAAATCCGAAACCCGCTGGCAGGCCAGCGAACACTGGCAATGGCAGCTGCAGCTGGCCTGGGTCGATGCCGGTCCTGCACTGAAGCAGTCCGGCGGCCAGGACACGCTGTTCGCCTCGATCGTTGGAGCATGGCAATGGTGAATGCAAGCGCGTCGCAACCTCCTGTACAGGCCGCAGGCGCCTGGTCCCCGTTGAAGATCCAGATGTTCCGCTCGATCTGGCTGGCGATCCTGGCCAGCAACATCGGCACCTGGGTCAACGACGTCGCCGCCGCCTGGGTGATGGCCGAACGCACCGGCTCACCGGTGATGGTGGCGCTGGTGCAATCGGCGACCACGGTGCCGATCGTGCTGCTTGCGCTGGCGGCGGGCACCCTCGCTGACATCGTTGATCGCCGCAAGTACCTGCTGGCCACCCAGGGCTGGATGCTGCTGGTAGCAGCGGTGATGGCGAGCTTGACCGCGTTGGACCTGCTGACCCCGCAGCTGCTGGTGCTGCTGACCTTCTGCATGGGCTGCGGGGCCGCGATGGCGATGCCAGCGCAGGCGGCGATCGTCTCCGAACTGGTGCCGCAACCGATGCTGGCTTCGGCGGTGGCACTGAATTCAATCGGGATCAACATCGCGCGCTCTATCGGTCCGGCCATCGGTGGCGTGATCGTGGCGCAGCTGGGTGCGGTCTGGGCGTTCGGTTTCAATGCCATTACCTTCGCCGCGATGCTGTTCGTGGTGTGGGGCTGGAAGCGCGACCCCGCGCAGTCCAGCCTGCCGCCGGAAGGCTTCGGCGCTGGGCTGAAGGCCGGCCTGCGCTACGCCAGCCGCGCGGGGCGATTGCAGGCGGTGCTGATCAAGTCGGTCGGCTTCTTCTTCTTCGCTGCCGCGATGAACGCACTGCTGCCGGTGGTGGTGCGCGGGCAGATGCACGGTGGAGCAGGGCAGTACGGCATGCTGCTGGGCTGCATCGGGATCGGTGCGGTGGGCGGCGCGTTGCTGCTGCCGAAACTGCGCGCACAGCTGGACCGTGACCTGCTGGTGCTGCTGGCGACGCTGTCGCTGGCACTGAGCCTGGTCGGCCTGGCGCTGACCCGCAGCTGGTACGTGCTGCCGCCGGTGATGCTGATCAACGGTTTCGCCTGGATCACCGTGTTGTCGTCGTTGCAGATCGCCGCGCAGACCGCAGTGCCGGCCTGGGTGCGCGCACGTGCGCTGGCGTTGTACATCATGGTGTTCTCTGCGGGCATGGCCGCCGGTGGCCTCAGTTGGGGCGCGCTGGCGCAGCGCACATCGCCGGAGCTGGCGCTGCTGGTGGCGGCCGCCGGCGCGGTGATCGGCGGGGTGCTGGTGTGGCGGGTGCGTATCGCCGGTACCGAGGACCTCAACCTGCGACCGGCCGGGCATTGGCCGGCCCCCGAACTGTCGGTACCGGTGTCGAATGATCGTGGCCCGGTGCTGATCACCATCGAGTACCGCATCGAACCAAGCGACCGTGCCGCGTTCCAGGCCCAGATGCGCGCGCTGGGAACGATTCGCCGTCGCGATGGCGCGGTGGTGTGGGGTGTAGTCGAGGATGTGGCCAGCCCCGGCATTCACCTGGAGTATTTCGTGACCCCGTCGTGGCTGGAGCACCTGCGCCAGCACGAACGCATCACCGCCGATGACAAGGCGATCCAGGAACTGCTGCGCGGGCTGCATCGTGGTGAACGTGCACCGGTGGTGCGCCATTTCGTCGGCGGCCACGATCCGCTGCCCGCCGCCGTGCCTCATCACCACAGCGATATCTGACAGAAAAGGGGACGGAGGGGATTAAGTCGTTTGTGCACAAACGACTTAATCCCCTCCGTCCCCTTTTTCCGGCGGCGTGGTGGGGCGCCGCCGTGGGTGGTTACTTGCGGGCAAACGCCAGCAGGTCGGCGTTGAACTGGTCGGCGTGGGTAGCGGTCAGGCCGTGCGGCGCGCCGCTGTAGACCTTAAGTTCGGCGTCCTTGATGATCTGCGAGGACAGCCTGGCCGAGGCTTCGAACGGCACGATCTGATCGTCGTCGCCATGCACCACCAGTGCCGGCACGTCGATCTTCTTCAGGTCTTCGGTGTAGTCCACTTCCGAGAACTCATGGATGCAGTCGTACTGGCCCTTGACGCCTCCCAGCATGCCCTGCAGCCAGAACGCATCGCGCATGCCCTGGGTCACGGCATTGCCTTCGCGATTGGCACCGAAGAACGGGGTGGCCAGGTCCTTGAAGAACTGCGAGCGGTCGCCGCCGGTGCCCTTGCGGATGCCGTCGAACACCTCCAACGGGGTGCCGGCCGGATTGCTGGCGGTCTTCAGCATCAGCGGCGGCACGGCGCCGACCAGCACCACCTTGGCCACGCGTGCGCTGCCGTGGCGGCCGATATAGTGCGCCACTTCGCCACCGCCGGTGGAATGACCGACCAGGATCGCGTCCTTCAGGTCCAGCGCATTGATCACCGCGGCCAGGTCGTCGGCATAGGTATCCATGTCGTTGCCGTCCCAGGTCTGGCTGGAGCGGCCATGGCTGCGGCGGTCGTGGGCGATCACTCGGTAGCCGTTCTGGCCCATGAACAGCATCTGCGGGTCCCAGGCATCGGAGCACAACGGCCAACCGTGGGCGAACACGATCGGCTGGCCGGTGCCCCAATCCTTGTAGAAGATGCGGGCGCCATCGGCGACGGTGATGAAGTTGCTCATTGCAGGTTCCTTGGCGGATGGAGGGACGGGGCCGGCAACCAGGCCGGTTCCTGGGGTAGTACAGCGCCGTCGCGGGTGCCGGGATTGCATGGCTGTGCTGGATTGCGGTGGCGGTGACGCGTACCGCTCTGGCCACGTGATGGCCTGTGCGCTGAGGATGGACACATCGCTTGCGGAGACGCTGGATGCCGAAGATGAGATGGACCCTGATGTTGTATCTGCTGCTGCCGGTTACGTTGCCGGCGCAGACCAATGTCTACAAGTGTGTGGACGGTCCACATCCGGTCTACCAGCAGACACCGTGCCCGGGGCGTGCGCAATGGCGTTGGGAAGTGCCGGCGGAGCAGTCACTGTCGCGCGGTGTTGCGCCGCCCGCAGCCGCCACGCCCAAGTCGCCGCGTCGCAGCCGCCGCGTGGCGCGGGCGCAGGGCGCGGTGATCACGATCAGCACGGATGCGGTGGCGTGCCAGCGCGTCCGCCGTCAACGCGAGCAGACGTTGCTCAAACGCAGGCGGCTGGATTTCGTGCAACGCAGGCAACTGGACGATGCGGTGCATGAGGCCTGCCGTTGAAAGCAAGCCATGAAGGCCAGAAACGACAACGGCGCCCTGGGGCGCCGTTGCAGGTTGATGCGGAAGGTCGGGCTTCAGCGGCCGTTGCTGGCCGCGGCCGGCGCGGGCGAAGACAGGTTGTCCGGCTTGGGCAGGCTCAGCTCAGGATTTCCCTGCTCGGCCTGCAGGATCTGGATGCGGCGCTGCAGTGCATCCAGCTGGCTGTTGGTGCTCTGCACATCGGTGCTCAGGCTGACCGCCTGCTGCTGCGCCTGCTGCAACGCGGCGCTGACCTGTGCCGACTGCGCCTGCTGCTGCTCCATTTCCTGCTGCAGGCTGCGCAGACGTTCTTCGTTGTAGGCCACCAGGCGCTCGGTGTAGCGCTTGCCGGCTTCCAGGCGGGTGGTGTCGATGTAGACCTGGGCCAGCTGCTCGGACTGCTGCGCGAAGGTGCGGTAGACGCGCTCGGCGTTGTCCACCGCGTCGGTCTTGATCACCCGCCAGAAGTTCTTCTCCTGGAACAGGGCAACGTAGTAGGTCAGGGTACTGGCGTTGAACAGCAGGCTGGCGCCGTAGTTGCCGTTGTAGGTAGTACGCAGCTCGGTCAGCTGGCGCGCATCCATCAGCTGCTTGAGTTCATCCACGGTGTTGCGCACCACCGGTGCGCTGCGCGCAGCGGGTTGTTCCGCCGTTTCGCGGTCGCCACGTGCAGCCATCGCCGCCGGTGCCACCAGCATCATGGCCACGGCCAGCACTGCCGCGCCGCGCGCGTGCCGGGCGAAGACCGCGCCCCCTGAAGTTTCTCGCATGTCTAGACCATCCACGGATGAAGTGTGGGTTGAGATGAAGGTGGTTCCCCGCCGGGAGTCTAGCATGGGCGCGGGCGCCGCCAAGGGCGCCCGTCACCGGTCAATAGACCAGCTGCGCGGCGTTGCACTGGATCGACTGCACGTTGACGTCGGTTCGGCCCAGTTCCAGGCCCAGCACGTTGGCCAGCAGGTTGGTCAGCAGCGTGCCCACGCTGTTGAGCACGGGCTTGAGCGCGGCCAGCACCGGCTTGAGCAGCGTGCACAGCAGGCCGCTGCAGCTGACGCTGCCGTCGGGAGCGGTGACGCCGGTGCCGCCGGTGCCGTCGAGGAAGCCGGCCGGCGCGGTCTGGATGTAGGACGCCAGGTTGTTGCGCACGCAGCCGTTGTAGTCGATCAGGTTGCCCAGCAGGCTGTCGCAGCGGTTGATCAGCAGGCCGCCGACCAGCGAGCCGAGCAGGCCGTCGAGGACGCCCAGCCCTTGGCCGGTCACCGTCACCTTGAACGCATCCCAGACCGGGCCGTCCTTGTGGCAGGTGGCCAGGTTCAGCAGTCCGCATGCATAGGGCAGCCCACCGGGCACGGTCCAACTGCTGAGCGGCGCCAGCTGCCGGCTGGGATCGCCATCGCGCAGCAGAGGAATCAGCTTGTCCACGTCGTAACGGGTGTTGGGCGGGAAGGTGGCCTGCAGGTAGCGATCGGCCAGGGCTTTGGCCGTATCGTTGGCGCTCATGCCCTGTTTGGGCGAGCTCAGCATGCCCGATAGCACGCGCAGCAGCTCGTTGATCAGATCCGACACCGCATTGCCGAGCGCGAGCGGATTGATCTGGGTCGAGCCGGTTTCGCCGGCGGCCAGGGTCAGGCTCTGCGAGCTGGTCAGTGCCGGCAGGGTGATCTTGTCGTTGATCAACGGCTGGCCCAGTAGTTTCAGCAGCTGCTCGTTCTGCAGCGTGGCATCGCAGACGTTGCTCTTGGAGAAGCGTTGTGCGGGATCGACATTGCCGACGCAGGCGCGCAGCACGGACGAGTCGACCTGGATGGTGGCTTTGGGAGGGCTGGCGCCGCATTGGATGCCGGTCAGCGTGCCCATCGCATTGGCGACATCCACATGCAGCGGCAGATGCAGGCGCGTGCCCAGCAGGTTCAGCAGCGGGCCGAGCGCGAACAGGTTGTTGCTGTCCACGTCCACCATCAGCCGGACCTGGGCGTTGTAGGCCCGCGTGCCGACGCCGCCGATGGCGATCGATGGCGGCTCGACCACACCGGCCTGCACGTTGATGCCAAGCAGGTTCAGGCCCTGCACGGTCACGGCATTGCCGTCGTTGGCAATGGAAATCGCGGTGGTGATCAGGTTGAGTACGTTGACCTTCGATTCCAGCGCGCTGCCGACGGTACCGTCAGGTGAAACGACCTCGGCGAACAGGCCGCCACCGCCGGACTGGCTGCCCAGCACGATGTTGAGCTTGCTGATGTCCAGCTGCGTGGCGACCAGGTCCGACAACGCCCGCAGCTGCACGCCAACCGTTGTATCGCGGCCGACCACCGTTGCAGTCGCATCGACCAGCTGCGCCAGAGAGATCTTGTTGACCGACAGCAGACGGTTGAAGTCGGCCACGCTGAGGTTGGCGGTCACCGGGATGTTCAACGCCTTCAGCAGGCCGGAGGGCGTGATATTGGCCTGGGCCAGGCCGTCGTAGGACAGCACGGTCGCATTGGTGACATCCAGGCCGACCATGCGCAGGGTCGACAGCAGCAGCGAGTCACCCTTGGTGCGCAGCAGCTGCGACCCGACCGCGAACACGGCGGTGGGTTCGGAGCGACGGGCCACGGCCTGTACGCTTACGGTGGGCAGGCTGGTGTTCTGGCCGAAGAACGGCAGCACGCTGCGTTCGGCGATCACCTGCACGGCATTGCGCGGGTTGCTGGCGTCGACGGTGGTGACGAACCGGTTGGTGGTGCCGCGGCTGGCACTCCAGTTGCCGCAGCGGATCTGCAGCGTCCCGGCGAACTTGTTCTGGGCCACTGCACTCTGCCGCGCCGCACTGTTGTCGCTGTTGTTCGAAGTGCACAGCTCCAGCCGCTGCGCACCGGCCAGCGCGGCCAGGTCAGCCACTTTCTGCGCGTCGCGCTTTGCCCAGAACAGGTAGCCGATTTCGATCAGGCCCAGCATCGCCAGCAGCGCCAGCATGACCAGCATCATGGTGACCGACATTCCGCCCCGAGGGCGGTTGAAGCTGAACTGGCGTGGGCGTCTCATGGCCGACCTCAGCGTCCGGAGGAGGAGGGTCCCTTGGACCGGGCAACATCGGTCTCAAAGAAATCCGGGATTTCGTGTTCGAAACTTTTCAGGTACCGCGCATAACTGAGGGTGGCCTGGTCGCCGAGGATCGGCAGGCGCGGCCCGGCCTGTTGACCGGACGCCTGGAGCCGGAACAGGCTGCGCGTGGTCTCACCGTTCTGCGGCCGTGCCGGTCGCGGCGCGGACGCGGGAGCAGAGGCGGCGATCGGTGTGGTCGCGCTGGCCGGTGGGGGCGCCGCCGGCGCGACCAGATCCACCGTGGCCAGAGGCTCGGTCTGCATTGGTTGCAAAGCAGGTGCAGACGGCGCAGCGCCACCGAGCATCTGTCCGGTCAACGGCTGTTGTTGCGCCTGCGCGGCACCGGCAACGAGAACGCACGTCACCACAGGCAGCAGGCGTCGGATCAGGAGCATCGCGGTCATGGCGTGTTTCCGGTGGGGTGGTCGGAGCTGCTGAAGCGTTCCAGCATCGACGCTGGCAGACGCTGTGGGTCGCGATCATCACGCAGGTCACGACGCGGCTCGACGGCCAGCTGCGCGGTGTTGCCTGTGCGAGGTGCCGTTCCGCCGCCCGCCGCGCGGGAAGGTGCAGGAGGCACTGCCGCCGCGGCGGCCTGCCGCTGCTGCAGGCGCGCCCGGATCTGCTGGGCCTGCTGCTGGATGCTGCGGCGGGTCTCGTCATTGAGGTTGGCCTGCGTGGCCAGGCGTTCGGCAGTTGCCTCATCGCCACGCAGTACGGCCCACAGCGCCAGGTTGGCCGTCGCCTTGGCATTGCCGGGGGAGAGCTCCAGCGCCTTCGCCAACGGTTCGCGGGCCTGGTCGAACTGGCCCGCGCGCAACCGCGCATAGCCCAGGTCGCCGAGGTAGTCGGTGTTCAGGGGCTGCAGCTGGGTGGCGCGTGCAAGCGCCTGTTCGCTGCCGGCGTCGTCGTCGCGGCGTGCTGCGATGAGGCCCAGACCGTGCGCGGCGGCGGCGGCCTGCGGCCCATTGGAGAGTTCACGGTACAGCGCAACGGCGGCGTCGCCCTGACCGGTCTCGCGCAGCGCATCGGCCTGCAGCAGGCGCAGGGCGGGGCGGTCGCCGTAGCGTTGGCGGAAGGCGTCGACATGGGCCAGCGATGCGTACCAGGCGCCTTGCTGCTGCATGCGCTCGATCAGTTCCAGATAGGCGTTGCGGCTGTCCTGCGGCTCGGGTTCGGGCGCAGCGAGGCTGGGCGCACGCATGTACTTCGGCGTGGTTGAGGCGCAGCCGCCAGCCATGACGACGGCGGCGAGCAGCAGGCAGGGAGTGCGCAGGGCTGGCATCAGGGGGATCCCATCTTGGACATGGTGGTGGCCAGCGCGACCAGCGCTGGACCGGCGAGCACCAGCATCAGTGCTGGCAACAGGGTCAGCATCATCACCACGGTCATCTTCACCGACAGCTTGCCGACCTTCTCCTTCAGCGTGTTGCGGCGCTGTTCGCGCAGCCGGATGCTGAACTGCCGCAGCGGTTCCTGCACCGCGCCGCCGTGTGCATGCACCTGCAGGATCAGCTGCATCAGGCTGGTCAGGTCATCATCGGCATAGACCTCGCTCAACCGACGCAGTGACTGAGCGCGGCTGCGTCCATGGGTGTAGGCCACGTTGGCTTCCTGCAGTTCGCCTCCCAGCACCGGCAGTGCATCACGCAGCTTGTCGCCAAGTGTCTGCAGGCTCTGATCCATGCTGAAGCCCACGCCCTGCAGCAGGCGCAGCAGGTCGATCAGCAACGGAAGCTCGTTGTCGACCGCGCGGCGGCGGCGCTTGACCCACGAGGACAGCACGAACTTGGGCAGCAACAGGCCGGCGGCGAGTGCGCCGATCACCACCATTACCCGGGCCAGGCCATGCGCACTGCTGAAGGCCAGGGCCAGCGCCAGCACCAGCAGTGCCAGCAGAAGGCGCAGGCCAAGGTAGATGGCAGTACCTCGGCGCGTGTTCCAACCGGCCAGGTCCAGCAGCAGTCGGTCCTCGTTGGCCAGCAGGGCGGCCTCCAGCCGGCCGCCGCTGAGTGAGCGGCCGAAACGCTCCAGCCAGCCCAGCGAATCGCGGCGCGCGGCATTGGTGTCGCGCGCATCGTCACGTGGCTGCAGGGCGGTCTTCAAGGTGGACGAGGTGCGGTGCTCGCGATGGCTGCGCACCCAGCCGGCGATGCCGAGCAGGGCTACGCCGGCGGCCAGCACCAGCAGCGACAGGGCGAACCAGGCACTGGCACTCATCGGACAGCTCCCGGGGGCATGCAGGCGTTCATAGTGATTTGGCCAGGCGGTACAGCAGGAAGGCACCGGTCAGCTCCATCCCCAGCGCGATCAGCAGGATCTTGTGGCCGAGCGGGTCATGCAGCACTGGCTGGAAGAACGCCGGGCTGGAAATCGCCATCAGTACCGCGCTGGCCGGCGGGAGCAGGCCCAGCACCCAGGCCGACATGCGCGTTTCCGAGGTGGTGGCGGCCAGCTCCTGCTGGGCCTGTTCAAGGTCGCGCATGAAGTCGCCCATGCGCTGCAGGATCTGATCGGCACGGCCGCCGATGCGCACACTGACCCCGATCACCACGGCCAGCACCTTCAGCACATCCATGCGATAGGGCTGCGCGGCCAGGCTCAGTGCACGGTCCAGATCCATGCCGCTGCGCGCATAGCGCACCGTGGTATCGAGCAGGCCACGCAGCGGCGCGCTGGTCTGCATCGACGACACCTGGAACGCGGCCTGCAGGCTGTTGCCCAGCGCGGTCAGGCGGACCAGGTTGTCGAGAAAATCGGGCATCTGGTGCAGCAGCTGGGCACGCAGTCGGGTGATCCGGCGCATTACCCACAGCCAGCCCGCCATCAGGTACAGCAGCAGGGTCAGCGGGAACATCCATGCGGTGCCCAGGCGCATTGCTGCCACCACCGACAGCACCAGGCCGGGCACCAGCAGCATCAGCGGAAGTTTCCAGCCGGGTTGCAGGCCGGCGCGCTGCAACAGGCCGTCCCAGGGCAGTGCACGTCGACCGACTGGGGCAGGGCGCGCGGGATCGTTGGCAGCAGACGCTACCGGTCCGGCGGCGGGAACGCTGCCGCCACTGCCACGGGCCAGCTGCTGTTCGGCATGCTGCAGTGAGGCCTGGCGTTGCTCGCGGCTGCTGGCGGTGCCCCACAGCCAGACCGCAAGCGCCAGCAGCACCGAGATGATGCTCAACACGCCCAGCAGCAGGCCAGTGCCCATACTCAGAAGTCTCCGTACAGTGATTCGCGCAGCTGCTGGCGGAACGGTTCCAGCTTGTGCGAATGCGGATGGAAGCCGAGCCCGATCCAGCGATCGGTTTCGCGGCCGGCGCCGTCGATCTGCACTTCGTGGCGGAACATTTCCTGGGTGGTGATCAGGTTGTCGCTGACGCCAGTGATTTCCGTGATCGACACCAGCACGCGACGGCCGCTGCCCAGCCGCGAGATCTGCACGATGAAGTCGATGGCACTGGCGATCTGCCGGCGCAGGCTGTCTTCGCTGCCCTGGAAGCCTGCAAAGCCCGCCAGCATCTCGATGCGGTACAGGCAGTCGCGCGGTGAGTTGGCGTGGATGGTGGCCATCGATCCGTCATGGCCGGTGTTCATCGCCTGCAGCATTTCCAGCACTTCAGCGCCACGTACTTCGCCGACCACGATGCGGTCCGGGCGCATGCGCAGGCTGTTGCGCACCAGGTCGCGGATGCTCACGGCACCCTGGCCCTCGGCGCCGCCGATGCGGCTCTCCAGGCGCACTACGTGCGGATGGTTGAGCGAGAGCTCGGCGGTGTCTTCGACGGTGATCACCCGCTCGTTCGGTGGCACGTAGCTGGCCAGCGCGTTCAGCAGCGAGGTCTTGCCCGAGCTGGTGCCGCCGGAAACCAGGATATTGCAGCGGCCCAGCACCATCGCCTTCAGCAGCGCCTGCATCGGTGCGTCGAAGGTGCCCTTGGCCAACAGCTCGTCGGGGGTGAACGGGTCCTTGCGGAATTTGCGGATGGACACCATCGGCCCATCCACCGCCAGCGGCGAGATGATCGCGTTGAGGCGGCCGCCATTGGGCAGGCGCGCATCGACCATCGGGTTGGAATCATCCAGGCGGCGGCCAAGCGGGGCGAGGATGCGGCGCAGGATGCGCAGCAGGTGGGTGTCATCGGTGAAGCGCTGGGTGGCACGCTTGAGCTGGCCGCTCTGGGAAACATGCACGTCCTTGAAGCCATTGATCAGGATGTCTTCGATGGACGGGTCATGCAGCAGATCGTCCAGCGGGCCGAAGCCGGTCAGCTCCTTGACCAGGCCCTCGGCGACTACCTGCATTTCTTCTTCGTTGATCGGAATGCGCCATTCCTGGATGAAGCCCACGGTCTGCACCTGCACCCAGCGGGCGATGGTGTCCGGGGCCCAGGAATCGATGTCGATACGCTCGTCCTCGATGCTGTTGAGCAGGTGCTCATGCGCGGCCGACAGCACCTTCTGGTACTGCTCGGTCTGCGCGAACGGCGGGTGACCGGGGGCACTGTCAGGCAGCGCCGCGCGGGCAACGGCATGCGGGAACGGGGTTACCTTGTCTTCCATTGCGATCCACCCAGGGCAAGGGAGAGTCTTTCCCGCAGGCCGTGCGGCTGGACCGGGCAGGCCGCCGGATCCAGGCGTGACACGAGCGGGGCGAGGGCACGCAGATAGGGGTCCCGCGGCGCATCCTGCAACAGCAGGTGGCCCTGGCTGGCGGCCAGGCGCACGCGCGGGCGTTCGGGCAGGGTGGCCAGCAGCGGCACCTCGAAGCGGCGCGCGATCTGTTCTGGACTCATGCCGCTGCTGTCGTCGTGGCGGTTGATCACCAGTTGCAGTCGCTTCTCCCGCTCACGCTGGCCGGCGAGGTGTTTCAGCGCCTGGTCCAGCGAGACCAGTGTGGCGATCGAGGCGTCGGTGACCAGCCAGATCTCATCGGCCTGGTCCAGCAGCAACGGCGGCAGCTGCCGCAGCGGGCAGCCACCGGCATCGCACAGCACACTGGCAAACACCCCGCGCAGGCGCTGCAGCAGGGCGCCCGGGTCGGAAGGCGGCACCGCATCGCTGCCACTGGCGCGGTCCAGCAGCACCAGCCCGGAGTCGTGACGGGCCATGGCGGTGCGGGCGAGGGTGGCATCGATGCGGCTGGCGTTGCGCAGCGCGTCTTCGTAGTGGAAGCGGCTGTCGAGATTGAGGTACAGGGCGAGGTCACCGGAGGGCTGCGCCAGCTCCATCAGCAGGCCATCCTGCAACAACGCTTCACCCTGGGCCAATGCGCGTGTCTGCTGGGCCAGCACCGAAAGATGCGCGGCCAGGGTGCTGGTGCCGACCCCGGCGCGCACGCCCAGCAGCACGATCAGACGCGCCTTGTGCGCATGCTGGGTCACAGCGGCCGGCCGCGGTGACAAGGCGCGGCGCAGTGCTGCTTCGATGCCGGCGTTGTCGCTGTCCAGGTCCAGTACGTCGCGCAGGCCGGCGCGCAGTGCCAGTACCACGCCTTCGACCTGGCCGGCGCTGGTGGCACCGACTGCCACCAGTGGCAGCTCCGGCTGGGTCTGCTGCAACTGCTGCGCCAGCACACTGGAGGCGGCGGCATGCTCAGGCCGGAAGTCGAGCAGCACCAGGTTCTGCGGGCCGCGCTGGAGATCCTGTGCCGAGGTCGGCGCCGTGCTGTCCTGCCAGTGCAGGGTGGAGGTCGGCGGCAACTTGGCGGCCAGCCGCGGCAGCAGTTCGCGATCCATGCCGTACAGGACCAGATTCATCGGTGGTCCTTGCGGGTGCAGTGGTTGGGCGGTGGCGTAGGGCATGGGCGTGGTATCGCAGGCATCAGAGAGTCAGCGCGAGAAGCCGGGCACCGGATCACGGCTGATCGGTCCAAGCAGCCAGGAACCCCATTCGGGCAGGTGCGGCTTGGCCTCGCGTTCGCCGGGCAGCGGCAGTTCGGTATTGCGCGCCAGCGGCTGCACCAGGCGTGGGGTGACGATGATCACCAGCTCCTTGTCCTGGCGCTTGTAGTCGAAATTGCGGAAGAACGAGCCGATGATCGGCAGGTCACCCAGCAGCGGGATCTTGCTGACGTTGGAGACGATGTTGGAGCTGACCAGGCCACCGATGACGAAGCTCTCGCCGTCGCCCAGCTCGACGGTGGTGTCGGCGCGGCGGGTGGTGATCGAGGGAATCTGCACGTTGTTGAGCATGATCGAATTGCTGTAATCCAGATCGCTCGCCTCCGGGGCCACCTTCAGCGCGATGCGGTTGGCGGCCAGCACGGTCGGGGTCACGGTCAGGCCGATGCCGAACGGCTTGTAAGTGATGGTGGTGGTGCCCAGTCCCTGCGGCTCCAGGATCGGCAGTTCGCCACCGGCCAGGAAGCTGGCGCTCTGCCCGGACAGTGCGACCAGCGTCGGCTCGGCCAGTACGCGGGCCATGCCATTGCTCTGCAGCAGTTCAACGTCGGCGTTCCACAGGCCCTTGGTGGAGCCGAACACCAGCCGGAATGCAGAGGAGATCGGCGAGGTCGCCTCATTGCTGCTGTTGCCTTCCTTCATCCCCGGCAGCAGGCCGGTGTTGCCGGGCAGTGCGGTGCCAGGGCGGGCGAAGCCATAGGCAAAGCCACCGTTGCGATTCTGGAAATTGATGCCGATCTGCTTCATCGCGGTCTTGTTGAACTCGACCACCTTGACCTCGACCTGCACCACGCCGCCGCTGTTGATTGTGGAGGCATCGGCCAGTGCGCCGTCCTTGCCCAGCGCCATCGCCGCGGTGCGTTGCTCCTGCATGTGCGAGAGCACGCTGTCGGTGCTTCCCTGCAGCAGCCCCTGCTGGTCCTGCTGGGTGAACACCAGGTCGTTGCCGCCTGTGCTGGCGGCGCCCTGCACCGCGCTCTGCACCCGGACCTGGACCCGTTGTGGCTCGGCCTGCTTGCGATGCCACAGCAGCAGTGTGGTCGTGCCCGGCATCTTGCCCACCAGCAATGCCTGGCGCTGTCCGCGCAGCATCACGATGTCAGCCACGCCGGGGTCGGCAATGGCGACCCGTTCCAGGTCCGCCGGCAGGTTCCAGGGCCGCTGCTCACGTGCCTGCAGCACCAGATCGTCGGCGGCCACGCTCGTTGCCGGCGCCAGCAGCACCAGCAGCAGGGCCAGCCAGCGCTGGCGGGGGGAGGGGCGTGGACGGCGGCGAGGTTCAGTCATGGATGCGCTCGAGGCAGGTCAAAGGGAACCACGGGGGGCGGAGCTGTCACCACGGATGATCTCGATGCCCGATGCACGCGGTGCACTGCGGCGCGGCGCGGGTGCGCGGGCCGGCGCGTCCACCGTGCTGCGGATCGGTGCGCTGCCACGACCGGCCAGCCCATCGCCGTCGATGCCGGCGAAGGCATGGTTTTCCGGGCGCTGCAACGCCAGCTGCTGCTCGGCGTCCAGCCCGCGCAGCGGATCGATCACCCCCCGCGACTGCGGGAACAGTGCGAGATCCGGCAGGCCGGTATCGGCGGGATTGCGCAGTGCCAGGAACAGTTTGCCCTGCTGGGCGCCCAGCAGCAGCCGGTTGGCGTCGGCCACCGGTACGGCCAGCACGGCGCTGCGGGCAGGCTGTGGTGTCTCGTTGCCGCTGCCGTGGTTGCTGCTGCCACCGGTGATGTCGGCCGCGCGCGGGTCGTTGCGGGTGTCCGTGCCGGCCGCTGTCTCGGTGACCACCGGGGCGATATCCTGCTGGCCATAGCTGAGCACGCGCAGGCGCGACAGCAGCAGACGGGTCTGCGCGGCCTCGGCCGGACCGTTGACGTTGGGTTGGGTGTTGCGCAGGTTGAGGAACACATCGACGAAGTCACCCGGCAGGATGCGGTTGCCTGCACCGACCAGTTCATCCACGGGTACCGCCAGTGCGCGTTCGCCCGGCCGCAGCTGCAGCGAGAAACCCTGCGCCAGGGCGCTGCTGCTGATCGGGCTGCCTTCGGCGATATCCTGCACCGGTACCTTGCCCACCACGGCGGAGATGCTGGTGACCGCCCCTGCAACCGGGGCGGTGCGCTGGGCCAGGCGCAGGCCGTTGGCGCTGATCGGTTCTCCCGCTGGCAGGCGTGCCACGGCCTCCACCACCGTGATCGCCTGTGCCTCGTTGTGTGCGACCGGCGCAACCAGGGTGGGCGCTGCCGGCTTGCGCCCGATCATGAAGGCGACCAGGGCCAGCAACACGGCCAGGCCGATCAGGGCGACGGCAGCGATGCGGGTCAACTTGAGCATGGAACCATCTCCAAAGTGCCGATCATCAGGTGCCGCTGCCGAGGTCGAGCTGGGCGACCGCGATGCTGCGGATGGGAGCCTGCATCACCCACTTGTAGAGCGTGGCGGTGCCGGGCAGGAAGGGATAGCTGGCATAGTCATAGCTGACCGTCACGGTCATGCATTGGGCGGTGGCCAGGCCGGTGCAGGGCGCCTGTGCCGAGACCACGATGGCGTTGGTGCCGCCATTGCTGCAGTCCACGTTCTGCTTGGAAAACTGCAGCAGCCACTGCATCGAGGAGCGGGCGGCGACGCAGGCGGCGGTGCGCCGTTCGCCGGCGGTGCCGTAGCGCAGTGAAGCGCGGGCACCTTCTGCCGAGGCGGTGGCCAGGGTCTGCTGCGCGGCCATGATCATCACACCGGAGAAGGTGAACAGCAGCAGCGGCAGCAGGCCGAACATCAGCATCAGGGCGAACTCGATGCTGGCGACGCCGCGCTGCCTGCGCGGACCTCGATGGTTCATGGCACACCTCCGTAGACGCTTGCCAGTACCCAGCCAATGGCGGCCATGGCCAGGTAGGCGGCATAGGGAATGCCCCGCCGGCCCTGGCGGGCGGCCTGCATGTCACGCAGGGCCGGATGGGATTGCCACTGCAGGCTGGTGCGGTTGACCTGCATCTGCAGGTGGCCGGGCAGCAGCACGGTCAGTCGCCGGCCCGCCATTACCAGCAGGGCATGCAGGCCGGCGGCGAGGCTGGCTATCACCCAGACCGGCAGCAGGGCGGTCCAGCCCAGCATCAGACCCAGTACCGCGAAGAACTTCACATCACCAGCGCCCATCCAGCGCACGGCGTAGAACGGCAGCAGCGCCAGCAGACCGAGCGCCGCGCCCGCGACGTGGGGTATCCACGGCAGGCGCGGCGCACTGAACTGGCCGACGACGATCACGGCGGTGGCGATCACGCACGCGGCCACCAGCCAGGTGTTGGGTACCCGGCGGGCATACAGATCGCTGATCGCGATCCGCAGGCATACGCCGATGGCCAACAATCCCAGTAGTGTCATCGCACACTCCGTCGTCCGTCACTGGACGGTCATCGCCTGGTTCCATGCGCTCCGCGGTGGCGGCCCTGGCGGCCGCGCGCGGTCGCCGCTTAGGTCGTCGAGCCGGACGCCTTGGTGGCCAGTGCCGAGAGGTTCTTGAACAGCGTTTCGAAGAACCCCTTGATCTGGTCGTTGCCGACCGCGATCAGGATGCCGGCGATGACGGCAGCCAGCAGCCCGTATTCGAGCGCGGTGACACCGTCTTCTTCCTTCAGGAATTTGCGGATCGATGCGTTCATGACCAATGTCTCCCTCTACCTGTCTGCGGATGCAGTACACCTGCGTTGGGCGGTGGCCCGGCTCCGCCGGGATCGTCCGTGGGCCTCCGCGCGTCCTGGCGGAGGAGGCACGGCGGGTTGGACCCGCTGTGCTCAAGCAGGGTGATCGTCTCCCGTCGGGACGCCGGCCGCACGGCCGCGACCGCACGGCGCGGAGCCGTTGGTCGAAGCATCGGACGATACGTGCGTGGTCATGCTGTCCCCCTGGGTGCGGCCAATTCCAATGGCCGGATCACCGTGATATCGACTTTGCCTGAATGGCGGTTCGCTGCAACTGGAACCTATATGCAAATTCGGCAGAAACCTGTTGACCCTTAAATTTTCAGACTGATTCTGTGACGGCAATCCATTCCCAGGCAAAACGATTCACCGTCGTGTAGATAATGTGATTCCGGATTCGGGCGCATGCGAAAACCGTGCCATTCGCTCCGACATTTTCTTCACCTGTGTATCTATTTTCTTCATTTCGGCCCGTGGGTTTACCGCTGCGTATTATCGGGCATACTCGCGTTCAAGTAGTCGTATTTTCCGGGATGGCCGTATCGAGGCCGCTGCGCTCCATACGGCAACGCAAGAGGTTCGTGGATCGGTGCAGGCCCTGTCAGGCAGTGGGGGCCGCATCGCATGGTGGATCAACGGGGGACAACACTGTCATGGTCGATGGTGGGGTAGGAGACGGCGACGACGACGGCGGCCTGCGGTCGATTGACCTGGCGACGCTGAGCGGCGTGCTTCGTATATGTGATGTCGAACTACTGCTGCTTGATGGCAACGGGCCACGGGCGGCATTCGCCTCGCGCGTGCATGAAGAAGCCCTGTTCTGCAGCATCAGCTGTGGTTTCCATTGCCGTGGCCGCTTCATGCTGCCGCCGGACTGGGCGATGCTGGGTTATCTGCACGCCACCGATGAAACGTTGAGCTGGTGTCATGGGGTGCCGCTCACCCCGGGCATGGCATTGACCATCATGCCGGAGGGCATCAGTGAGTTCACCCTGAGCCCGGGTACACATATGACGTTGATGCTGGTGCCGGTTTCGCGGGTGCAGCGCAAGCTGACCGAACTGAGCCTGCGCAGCACGCCACCTGCGGGGCAGGCACTTTCGCTGTTCAACCTGGCCAGCGAAGCCACGCCACTGGCGCGCCATTACCAGCAGCTGCACCTGCAGCTGGGGCAGGGCGTGGGCCTGCAGCCGGAAGAAAGCGAGAACCTGCTGCACGAGCATGTGCAGGCGTTGCTGGGTGCAGGAGCGGCCGACCGCCCCGGTTGCAGCCGGGCGCGACGCACGCATTATCTGATCGCGCAGCGTGCGGAGAACTTCATGCGGCTCAACCTGCGCCGCAATATCTACATGAATGAGATCTGCGACGCCGCCGGCGTCAGTGAACGTGGCCTGCGCTATGCATTCGAGGATCTGTTTGGCACCTCGCCCAACCGTTACCTGTCGATGCTGCGCCTGTGCGCGGCCTGCCGCAGCCTTTCGATGGCCGATTCCAGCCGTCGCTCCGTGAAGGCCATCGCCCTTAGCTGTGGCCTGTGGGACCTTTCGCGTTTCGCCGACAATTACCGGAAGGTATTCGGCGAACTGCCGCGCGACACCCTGATGCGTGCCCCGGCACAGATCGGCCAGCCGGCCTGAATCAAGCGCCATAAGGGTTTTCCGGTTGTTTATGCCGGAATTGCGTATCCGCTTGCCGATAGCGTTGCCGCTTCTGCATAACCGGCTGCCGATTCCGGCCGTGGATTTGCCGGAATGCGCGATTGCCGTGCCGGATTGAAGTGCGCAGGCACCGTTGCAACCGCTGAAATGTCAGTCACCTGCCTAACGGCAAGTCCACTGACATTCCAGTTGTTCGCCTACGGGGGAAATGCTCATGAACCGCATCTACCGGCGTGTATGGAACCGCCAGCTCAATGCTCTGGTTGTGGCCTCGGAACTGGCCACCGGCGATAGCGGCGGCAGCGCCGCGCGCGATCCGCGCGCTTTCCTGTTGATGCCCACCACGCTGGCCCTGGCACTGCTGTGCGCGCTGGCCAGTGGCCACGCAGGGGCATCTGAAACCAATCAATCGCTGCGTGACCTGCAGGCGCTGGCCGCCAAGTACGCGCAGCCGATGCCGGTCAAGGTCGATGCCGAAGTGGCATTGGCGGCCGCGGCACGCCAAGCGCAGAGCAGCCCGGCGATCAGTGCCGATGCGCGTGTCGGTCTGCAGCTGAGCACCGCATCGCTGCCGGTGGCGCGCGATGTGTTGCCGGCCAGCGTACAGGTGAAGCTGGCGGCGAACACCGCACCGAAGCAGGTGGCTGTGCCGGCGCTGGCTGCGGAGGTTCGCGCCAATGTTGGTCTGGGTCACGCGGCCACGCCGACTGCACAGGTTGATGCGTCGCTGGCCGCGCACGTCGCGCCGGGTGCACAGGCGCCGCTGGGCGTAGTCGCCGATGCGCGGGCCGCGGCCAAGGTCGGTGCCGCCGGTAGCCCGCTGGCTTCGGTCGATGCCGGTGCCAAGGCAGCCGCCGGGATTGGCCGTGCCTCTGCCGGTTCGCTCTCCGGCCTGAGGGCCACGGCCGAGGGCAGCGCCGATGCGCAGCTGGCGGTGGCCGGCCATTCGATCGGCGGCCAGGGCCAGGCCAGGGCAACGGCGGCGGTTACGCTGCCGGCCAAGGAAGAATTGCCGGGTGAGACCCATGATCGTGCCATCAGTGCGGCCTTCGACACCGGCGTCGCCGGAAACGTGCGGGTGCAGGGGCCGGATGGCCAGGAGGTGATCGCCGATCGCAACCTGAAACTGGCGGGCCAGGCCAACCTTGCCGCGCAGAGCAGTGCGCTGGGCGTCGGTGGGCTGGTGAATGGAGCCGTGGGTGCTGTTGGTGGCGCACTGAACGGCGCTGCCGGCACGGTTGGCGCAGTGGGTAGCGCAGTCGGTGGCACGCTCAATAACACGGTCGGCGCGGTGGGTGGCGCTCTGAACGGCGCTGCCGGCACCGTTGGCGCAGTGGGTAGCGCAGTCGGTGGCACGCTCAACAACACGGTCGGCGCGGTGGGTGGTGCTCTGAACGGCACTGTCGGCACGGTTGGCGCTGTGGGTAGCGCAGTCGGTGGCACGCTCAACAACACGGTTGGCGCGGTGGGTGGTGCGCTGAACGGCACTGTCGGCACGGTCGGTACCGTGGGCAGCGCAGTCGGTGGCACGCTCAACAACACGGTTGGTGCGGTGGGTGGTGCGCTGAACGGCGCTGCCGGCACGGTTGGCGCAGTGGGTAGCGCAGTCGGTGGCACGCTCAATAACACGGTCGGCGCGGTGGGTGGTGCTCTGAACGGCACTGTCGGCACGGTTGGCGCTGTGGGTAGCGCGGTCGGTGGCACGCTCAACAACACAGTCGGCGCGGTGGGTGGTGCTCTGAACGGCACCGTGGGTACGGTGGGCGGCGCAGTCGGTGGCACGCTCAACAACACGGTTGGTGCGGTGGGTGGTGTGCTGAACGGCACCGTGGGTACGGTGGGCGGCGCAGTCGGTGGCACGCTCAACAACACGGTTGGCGCGGTGGGTGGTGCGCTGAACGGCACCGTCGGCACGGTCGGCGGCGCAGTCGGTGGCACGCTCAACAACACGGTCGGCGCGGTGGGTGGTGCGCTGAACGGTACCGCCGGCACGGTCGGCGGTGCAGTCGGTGGCGTGCTCAACAACACGGTCGGTGCGGTGGGCGGTGCTCTGAACGGTACTGTCGGCGCGGTCGGCGGTGCGGTGGGTGGTGCCTTGAACGGCGCGGTCGGTACCGTCGGTGGTGCGGTCGGTACTGCGGGTAGCGCAGTCGGCGGCACGCTCAACAACACGGTCGGCGCAGTCGGTGGCGCTGTGAACGGCACTGTCGGCACGGTCGGCGCCGTGGGTAGCGCAGTCGGTGGCACGCTCAACAACACCGTCGGTACGGTCGGCAATACCGTCGGCGGCGTGCTCAACGGCACCACGGCGACCGGCCTGGGGGGGCTGCTCGGCAATACGCTGGGCAATGTCGGCAACGCCGTCGGCAACCTGCTCAATGGCAATCTCAACGGCGCCGTCGGCAATCTCGGCAGCGCGGTGGGTGGCCTGGTCGGAGGCACGCTCAGCGGCCTTGGCCTGACCAAGCCCTCGGCGATCCCGCCGACCAGCCCGAAGGCACCGGCGGCGGCTGATCCGAATGCAGGCCTGATCATCGGCACCGGCGGCCTGGTCGGCAATGTCGGCCAGCTGATCGGGCCGACCACCACCAGCCTGTTCGGTGGCAACGGCTACCTGAGCAACGGCAACCTCAAGCTCAGCAACGCCAACGTGATGCAGACCTACTCGACGGTCAACGTGCTGGGCCTGCCGGTGGTCAACCTGTCACCGGTCGGCAGCACCCTCAACGGCCTCGGCGGCGCCGCCACCGGCGGCAGCTCGCATCTCACGTTGATCGGTGGCGTCACCTCCGACAGCTACATCTACAACATCAACAACGGCAACCCGGGCGGCCTGCTGGGCCTGCTGCTGCCGAAGGATTCGCCGGCATGGGCGGCCAAGTGCCTGGACATTGCCCTGGCTGACATCTCCTGCTGGGCGGTCAATGCAGCGCAGGACTACCAGGTGCTGATGGGTGACGGTGCCTTCGCCAACGGTTCGAAGGAAGTGGTGATCGGTGCCAACGCGCGGCATGAGCTGCCGAAGGTCGATGCCAATGTCGCCTTCCCTGGCGATGGCGTGAACGATCCCAGCAACCCGACCGGTGTGCCGACCGCCGACTATGCCGCGCGCATGGGGCATTCGGTGGTGGTCGGCGACAGCGCCGTCGGTACCGCCAACGGTCAGACGCTGCTGGGTGCCGAATCCACCTCCAACCAGGCCAACTCGGTTGCTCTCGGCTACCGCTCGGCCGCACTGCGCGGCGCACAGGCCAGCTACAGCGCCTACGGCCTCACCGCGCCGCAGGTTTCCGCAGGCGAAGTGTCAGTGGGCACGGCCGGTGGCGGCGAGCGCCAGATCACCAATGTTGCTGCCGGCAGCGTCAACACCGATGCGGTCAACGTGGCGCAGTTGAAAGGCGCCATCAGCCTGATCAACGGTGTGGCCGATGCAGCGGTGACCTACGATCTGGATGGTGCGGGCAATCCGAACTATCGGCGGGTCACTCTCGGCGCCGGCACCGGCACCACCACCATCGGCAACCTGGCCGGAGGCGCGATCAGCGCCGGCAGCCTGGAAGCGGTCAACGGTGGCCAGCTGGCGACCACCAACAGTGCCATCGCCAGCTTCTTCGGTGGTCGCGCGGCCTTCGATCCGATCAGCGGCGCCTTCACTGCGCCGCTGTTCGAGATCAGCACCATCTCCACCGGCGGTGCCATCGCCAAGGGCCTGTACACCAATGCCACCGACGCGTTCGCGGCGGTTGATGGCTCGCTGGTCAACCTCAACACGCAGATCACCGACATCCGCAATGGTGGCACCAAGTACCTGCGGGTGAACTCGACCGGAGTCGAAGCGGTGGCCAGTGGCACCGATTCGATCGCGGTCGGCACCAACGCACAGGCCACGGCAGCCAACAGCATCGCGGTGGGTGCCGGCAGTGTGGCCAACCGTGCCAACAGCGTGTCCATCGGCGCGGCCGGTGCGGAGCGCCAGGTCACCAACTTGGCAGCCGGTACCGCCACCACCGATGCGGTCAACGTGGGCCAGTTGCAGGCCACTGCGGCCGGTGCACTGCGCTACGACCTCAATGGCGATGGCAGCGTCAACTATGCCAGTGCCACGCTGGGCCAGAGCGGCACTGCCACCACGCTGCGCAACCTCGGCCCGGGTCAGGTCAGCGCCACCAGCAGTGAAGCCATCAACGGCGCCCAGCTGTTCGCCGCCAACCAGGCCGTGGCCACCCACCTCGGTGGCGGCGCCGCGGTCAACGCCAGCGGCGTGCTGACTGCGCCGACCTATTCGATCAACAACGTCGCCGCCAACGGCACGATCACCAAGGGCAGCTACAACGACGTCGGCACCGCCTTCGACGCGGTCAGCAACTCGCTGGCCAACGTGGCCGACCAGACCGGCGAGATCGACAAGCTGGCAGTGAAGTACGACGTCGATGGCGCTGGCAACGTGATCAACAGTGTCTCGCTGAAGGGCACCGGCACCGGCGCGGTGAAGGTGACCAACGTGGCCGCGGGCAGCATCCTGGCTGGCAGCAGCGATGCCATCACCGGCGACCAGCTGTTCAGCACCCACAGCACCATCGCCAGCTACTTCGGTGGCGATACTGCCTACAACGGCGCCACCAACGTGTGGACCGCGCCGAAGTTCAGCATCTCCACCATCGCCACCGATGGCACCTTCACCACGGGCGACTACAACAATGTCACTGCCGCCTTCACTGCGGTGGATGGCTCGCTGAAGGTCCTCAACCAGCGCATCAGCAACGGCGGGGGCAGTCCCTACCTGGCGGTGAACTCGACCGCGACTGCGGCCACTGCCACGGGTGCCGAAGCGGTGGCGGTGGGTCCGCAGGCCAGCGCGGCCGGCGCCAACAGCGTGGCGGTGGGCAACGGGGCCAGCAGCAGCGCCGGCAACAGCGTGGCACTGGGCGCAGGGTCGGTGGCCAGCGTCGGGGCGCAGAGCGGCTACACCGGCGCCTATGGGCAGACCGGTGCCAGCAACTCCGCCGGTGAGGTGTCGGTGGGCAGCACTGGCAGCGAGCGCAAGATCACCCACGTCGCCGATGGCTCTGACGACCACGATGCAACCAATGTCGGCCAGCTGAAGAACGGCGTGAACTACGCCATCGATCAGTCCAAGTCCTACACCGACCAGAAGATCCAGAACATCACCAACGTGGCCGGCAGCTTCCGCGCCAACAACACCAACAACCTGGCTGATCCGTCCGCCAGCGGTGCCAACTCGGCAGCGGGTGGCGCAGGTTCCACTGCGGCCGGAGCCAATTCGACCGCACTGGGCAATGGGTCGCAGGCACAGGCCGACAACTCGGTGGCGCTGGGTGCGGGCTCGGTGGCGAACCGGGCCAACACGGTCTCGGTCGGTGCCAGCGGTGCAGAACGCCAGGTCGTCAATGTGGCCGACGGCTCGCAGGCGACCGATGCGGTCAACGTGCGCCAGCTGCAGGCCTCGCAGCAGGGCACGATCCGCTACGACACCACCACCAACGGGGCCACCAACTACAACAGTGTCACCCTGGGCAGCACCAGCAGCGGCCCGACCACCGTGCGCAACGTCGCTGCCGGTACCGCAGGCACCGACGCGGTCAACGTCGACCAGTTGAAGTCGGGCATGGCGCAGACCCTGGACTGGTCCAAGGCCTACACCGATGAGCGCATGGGCGGGTTCGAGCGCGACCTGCGCAAGACCGACAACCGCGCCTCGGCCGGTATTGCTTCGGCGATGGCCACCGCGGCACTGCCGCAACCGAGTGAAGCAGGTCGCAGCATGGCCTCGATCGCGGCCGGCAGCTACAACGGCGAGTCGGGTGTGGCGCTCGGCATCTCGGGTGTCTCCGAGGGAGGCCGCTGGATCTACAAGTTCAGTGGTTCCACCAACAGCCGTGGCGAGGCCGGCGTGGCTGTCGGTGCCGGCATCCAGTGGTGATCCCCGCCGCCGGGCCGCAGGCGCGGCCCGGCATCGCGGAAACGTCTACAGGGGGAATGACATGAAACAGCATCGCATCGCCCGCACCGGCCAGGTGGCCGCCCTGCTGGGTCTGGTCCTGGGGATGGGCCTGCTGGCGGCCTGCCGCAGCCATGCACCGGCCGCCGAGGGTCCCGCCGAAGCCACCGCCGTGCACTTCCCCGAGGCATCCAAGGCCTCGTTGAAGGAAGGCATCTATCCCGACGTCGCCGATCTGCGCCGCTTCGCACCGGGCATGACCAAGCGCCAGCTGTACACGTTGTTGGGTACGCCGCATTTCAACGAAGGCATGTGGGGCGTGCGCGAGTGGAACTACCTGTTCAACTTCCGCACCGCGCAGGGCGCGGAGTACTTCACCTGCCAGTTCCAGGTGCGTTTCGACAACAAAGGCGTTGCCCAGGGCGGCTACTGGAAGCCGGAGTCGTGCGCGGCGGTGCTTGAGCCGCCGCGGCCACCGGCACCGCCGGCACCGGCGCCGCTGCCCGAGCAGGCGCTGCGCCTGTCGGCCGACGCGCTGTTCGGCTTCGACAGTGCGGTGCTCAGCGCCGAGGGCCAGCACGCGGTACAGGGGATCCTGGCGCAGGTGCGCGAAGCCGCGCAGGTGCAGTCGATCCGGGTCACCGGCTATACCGACCGCATCGGCAGTGCCAGCTACAACCAGACCCTGTCGCAGCGTCGCGCCGAGGCCGTGCGTGGCGCGCTGGTGCAGGGCGGGGTGCCGGCAGCCAGCATCAGCGCCGAAGGGCGCGGTGCCGCCGACCCGATCGTGCAATGCGAGCAGCGCAACCGCCGGGAGCTGATCGCCTGCCTGGCGCCGAACCGCCGCGTGCAGATCGCAGGGGTTGCGCAGCCACGCTGAAGTTTTCACGCCGGGCGGATGCCCCGGTATCCCGAGTCCCCCCTGACCGTCGGCAGGACGTGGCAACGTCTCCCCCGTCTTCCACGCCTGCCGGCGGTTCAGGTTCTCATACGGTGCACGCGATGAATGCCCAATTCCTGCCTCTCTCGATGAAGACGGAAACCACCCTCAGCGTGTACGGCCAGCTCGGCAACCATGCCGTGGTGCGCATTCCCGGCCGGCGTCTGCCGGGCCTGATCCTGCAGGCCGATACCGTGGCCGGCTTCCTGGCCCAGCTGCAGGAAGCGCAGGCCTGCCTGCGCAGCGGCAGGGCGCAACGCACCGATGCCGAGCTGGACATGTTGATCGACGTCCTGCAGCAGTGGTACGCACTGATCGAATCACGCCTGGCCGACGCCGGCGAGGCGCTGTAGAAGAAAAAGGGGACGGAGGGGATTAAGTCGTTTCCGGCACAGCCGGGGCATGAACGACCTGATCCCCTCCGTCCCCTTTCCGTATCAGGCGTGGGCGCGTACCAGCCAGCAGGCGGCATCCACGCGGACACGGTCGCCTTCGATGAATGGTGCGAACGCAGCCAGTGCCGTGGACAGCAATCGTTCGGCGCGTGCCTCCGGCATGGAACGCAGCGCCTGTCCCAATGGGCCCAGTTGGCCGACATAGATCGGCAGGTCTTCGCGGGCGATCGAGCACGGCAGGTCCACTGCAACCACCTCCACCTGCCTCCAACCGCTGGCCTGCAGCAGGTGCCGCACCCGTTCGCCATCGGCGAATGCAAACTGACCCGGGGCACCCGGTATCCGCGGCGGCAGCTCCAGCTCATCACCGACGGCGCGCTCGGCGGTGGTCATGAAGGGGTTCTCGTTGGCACCGCGCCAGGCGACGAAACGTAGGCCGGCGCCGGGACGGGCCGCGCGGTGCAGATTGGCGAAGGCGACCCGGGTATCGTCGAAGAACATCACGCCCAGCCGCGACTGGATCCAGTCGAAGTGTGCAGCGGGCGGCAGATGCCGTTGGGCATCGGCAACGATGAAGTCTGCGTCCAGTCCCGCGGCATCGGCACGCTGGCGGGCCAGCGCCAGCATCGGTGCGGAGATATCCAGGCCGGTGTACCGCGCGGACGGGCGCGCAGTGGCTGCGGCCAGCAGGCTGGCGCCGGTACCGCAGCCGACATCCAGCAGATGGCGGAGGGTTTGCGGCAGCTCGACGGCCAGCAGGTCGGCCATCGGCTGGAACAGGCCATCCAGGATGGTCTGCTGACTGACCCAGGTCTGGCCGCCGGGGCCATTCCAGAGGGCATTCTGGTCAACGGGGGAAATGCTGGTCATGGCCTTGCCTTGCGGGGAAGTTGCCCATAGCTTGGTGCTTGAAGGCGACTTGAGGTCAAGCCCATGCGTGAACTGGATATTGGCGAAGTGGTGAAGCGCAGCGGCGTGCCCGCCTCGACCCTGCGTTACTACGAGCAGCTGGGCTTGGTGCAGGTTCTGGGCCGTCGCGGCCTGCGCCGGCAGTATGATGAGCAGGTGCTGGAGCGCCTGGCCCTGATCGGCCTGGGTCAAGCGGCGGGACTGTCGTTGCAGCAGATCGGCGTCTCGTTGCCGCAGCAGGATTGCCTCACCCTGGATCGGGACGCCTTGCTGGCGCAGGCCGAGGTGCTGCAGCAGCAGATCACCCAGCTGCAGCGGGTACGTCGCCACCTTCAGCGCGCCGCCGCGTGCCCGCAGGCTGAGGATGCGCGGAAGTGCGGTTCGTTCCGGAAGCTGTTGCGCGCGCAGCAGCGCATGGGTGGGTGAGAGAAGAGCATCCACGCATGGCGTGGATCTACTGCGCCACGACCTCGGAAGATCCACGCCATGCGTGGATGAATCAATCGCGGGTACTGACTTCCCAGGTGGCATGCAGCACGCCCGGCGCGTGTTCCATCCGGGCCAGCACCACATCTGCGCCACGATCTCGGTAGATCCACGCCATGCGTGGATGAATCAATCGCGGGTACTGACTTCCCAGGTGGCGTGCAGCACGCCCGGCACGTGCTCCATCCGGGCCAGCACCACATCCAGCTCATCGGCGCTCACGGCGGTGCTGACCAGTACGGCGATCACATCGGTGGGCGCGTCGGCGTGCTCGACCACCTGCACGTCGCCGACCGGGTACTGCGCCGCCTCCAGCGCATCGACCAGCCGTTCGCGTACCCGCGGCACCGCTTCGGCATCCACGCTCAGGCGCACTTCGTAGGTTGCTTCCGAGGCGGCTTCGTTGATCGGGATACGGTTGATTGCATTGACCAGCGGACGCAGCAGGGTGTTGCCGGCGATGATCAGCACGGTCAGCAGCACGCCCTCGGCCAGCATGTCGGCACCGGTGCAGCTGCCGACCGCCGCCGAGCACCACAGGGTGGCGGCGGTGTTCAGGCCGCGCACGTTCATGCCTTCCTTCATGATCACGCCGGCGCCGAGGAAGCCGACACCGGACACCACGTAGGAGATCACCCGCACCGCCTCGGCACTGCCGGCGATGCGCATGCCGAGGTCGACGAAGGCAGCCGCGCCCACCGCCACCAGCACGTTGGTGCGCAGGCCGGCGGTGCGTTGCCGGTACTGGCGCTCGGCGCCGATCATTGTGCCCAGCACGAAGGCGGCCAGCAGGCTGACCACGGTGTCGGCGAAGGGACCGGCCTGGAAGGTTTCAATGAAGCGCATGGCCGGAGTCTAACCCGGCCACGTGACGGTAGAACCACGCCACGCGTGGAGATCCGGAGGTGCCATAAACGACTTAATCCCCTCCGTCCCCTTTTTGGGGGTCAATCGGTGTCTTCGACACGTTCGCCCATCAGTTCGCGCTGGCGCTTGTCCAGTTCCTCGGCGTAGCGCTTGCGTACGAAAGTCTCGGAGACCACGCCCAGCACCTGGCCGTCGGCAGCCACCACCGCAAGCTCGTCCGCCTGGGCCTGGTCGAAGCGCTGCATCACGCTGACCACGTCCGCTGCCGGCAACAGTGAGATGTCACGGTTCTCGGCCAGTTCGCCGATCGCGGTATCAGGCTTCACGCCATCACCGTACACGCGCGGAATCTGCACGATGCCGGCGTAGTGGCCCTCGCCGTTGATCAGCACCACGCGGCTGCCCGAGCCCAGCGGGAAACGCTGGCGGAAGGCATCGGCATCGAGGTCGGAAGGGGCGGTGGCCACGCCCTTGCGCATCAGCCGGCCAGCGTTGAGGTTCTGCACCCAGCCCACGTCGCGGGCACTCTTGATGGTCTCGCCGCGCAGGTGCATGCGCCAGGTCGAGAACGAATAGCCGAACCATTGCCGCACCAGCGTACTGGATACCAGTACCGCGCTCATCACCACGCTTGTCAGCAGGAAGTCGTGAGTGCCTTCCAGCACCAGCATGGCCATGGTCATCGGCGCGCCCACCACGGCGGCGGCCAGCGCGGCCATGCCGGCCAGGGCGGCCGAGGTGGCGTCGATCACCGGGACGCCGGTCGCCATCGCCAGCAGGCCGGCGAACAGCGCGCCGACCAGGGTGCCCATGAACAACGAGGCGAAGAACAGGCCGCCGCGGAAGCCGAATCCCAGTGAGATGCCCGAGGCCAGGCACTTCAAGGTCAGCAGGCCGCCGATCCAGATCAGCGGCAGGTGCGTGGTCAGGTCCAGATGCAGCGCGCCGTGGCCGGAGGACAATACCTGCGGGCTGGCCAGTGCCAACGGAATCAACAGCAGGCCGCCCACCACCGGCCGGCCCCACAGCGGCAGCGGGCTGCGCTTGACGGTGCCTTCGATCGAGGCGATCAGCCGCATCACGGCAATGCCGACCATCGCACAGCAGCAACCCAACAGGCCGTAGATGGCGTAGTCGGCAGCGCGCACGTCGATGGTCGAGGCAGCTGGCAGCAGGTAGGCCTCGATACCGGCCTGGTCGGCGACGAACGCACCGGCCAGTGCGGCCACCGCTACCGGTGCCAGCGCGGCAGGCGTGTAGGCGCCGATGACGATTTCGAAGGCGTAGAACGCGCCGGCCAGCGGTGCACCAAAGGCGGCGGCGATGGCGCCGGCGGCACCGGCGCCGACCAGGATGCGCACGTCGTTGCGGCGCAGGCGCATCACCCGGCCCAACTGCGAGCCACTGCCGGCGCCCATCTGGGTATACGAAGCCTCCAGCCCGACCGAAGCGCCGCAGCCGTTGGACAGCAGGGTCTGGGTGAGCACGATCAGGTTGTCGCGCATCGACATGCGGCCGCCATGCAGGGCATTGGCTTCCACTGCGTCGAGCAGGGGGCGCTTGAGCCGGGTGGCGGCCAGGCTGACCAGCCCAACCAGCAGGCCGCCCAGCGGCAGCACCAGCAACGCGGTCCAGGTCAGTGCGGGCAGCGAACTCAGGCGCATGCCTTCGTCCAACCCGTATACGGCGCCCTGCAGCCAGCGCGCGATGCCGGACTGCAGCAACGTCAGGTAGCCGGCGATCAGGCCGACCAGCAACGCCAGCGCGATGAACCACAGGTCGCTGCCGCGCAGGCGCAGGCGCAGGCCCTGGAAGGCCAGATGCAGGCGCGATGGCGAAACGGGCGATGACATGGTGGCGGCATGATACGCCGCCATCGTGATCGCCACCGTCACTGCATCGGGCGGCTACGGCCTCAGAAGCGGTAGCGGCCCTGCACGTAGAAGGTGCGCGGCGCGGCGACCATGCGGCCGGCGTTGCCGTCGACATTGCGGGTGTACCAGCGTTTGTCGGCCAGGTTGTTCACGCCCAGCGCGATCTCGCTGTCGCCCAGACCCGGCACCTGCCAGGCTACCTGCGCGTTCCAAAGGCGCACGCCGGGTACGCGGCCCACGCGCGCATCGGCGCTCTCGTCCCAGGTGTTGGCAGCATCGGAGAATTGCCCGCTCTGGTGGGTGCTGGACACGTTGAAGGTCCAGCCGGCCAGGGCGTAACGGGCGCCGACACTGTCGGTGTCGCGTGAGTAGAACGGCACGTCCAGGCCGCGGTTGTCACCGGACTGCTGTATCGCCTTGGTCCAGGTGTAGTTGGCGTACAGCTCCAGCCCAGCCAGTGCGCTGCCCTCGGCGAATTGGTATTCCAGCGCGCTTTCCACACCCTTGTGATCGGTGGCACCGATGTTCTGGAAGGTCGGCGGGGTGATGCCCGGCACCTGCAGGATCTGGTTGTCGAAACGCATCTTGAACACGGTCACTTCCGCGCGCAGTGCGCCATCCTGCCAACGTGCGCCCAGCTCGGTGGTCTTTGCCACTTCCGGGTTCAGCGGATTGCTGGCGCTCTGCGAATTCAGTTGGATGTTCTGCACCGGACCGAACGAGGTGGTGTAGTTGCCGAACAAGGTCAGCTGCGGCGTCAGCAGGTAGGCGATGTTGAGCGAGGGCAGGGCCTTGTCGTTGCGGCTGCTGAAGGTCGCCGTGCCACCGGCCTGGCGGCGGTCCATGTCGATCCATTCCATGCGCACGCCCGGGGTGATCCGCCACTGCCCGATCGCGATGCGGTCGTCGATGTAGAACGCATGCGCGTTGGTGGCGTTGTCGAAACGGGTGGTGGCACTGGCTGCACCGGTGCGGCGGGTAACGGTAAAGCTGCGATCGTTGCCGCGCTCGCGCAGGAAGCGGTAGCCAGCCGTGATGTCGTGCACGCTGGCACCCCAGTGCAGACGCTGGGTGTAGCGCGGCTCGATGCCGAGCACGCGGTAGTCGCGCGGCTGTACGGTCAGCTGGGTGTTGGCGGCGTTGATCAGCGAGCTGGCACGGTTGCTCTCGTTGTAATAGGCAAGCACTTCGAACTCGCTGTTGGCCGACAGCGTGTTGGTATAGCCGAGGTCGATGCCGGTGCGATGGCCTTTCCAGAAATCGGTGGGCCGGGTGTTCTGGAACGGATCGGCCTCGTATTGCGCGCGGGTCAGGCCGCCCGGGGTCAACGAGCGCACATCGTAGTAGGACAGCTTGGCGCGCAGCTCCTGCTGTGCGTCGATGGCATAGGCGAACTTCAGGGCGAGATCGTTGAAGCGATCATCGCTGCCCTGGCGCCAGCCGCGGCCATCCTGGCCGGAGTAGAGCAGGGCGGCGCCCAGTCCGTTGTCACCGGTGCCGCCGATGAAAGCGTTGTACTGGGTGCTGTCACCGCCGCCATGGTCATAGGCGCTGTAGCGCACGCCGGCTTCGCCGTGCAGGCCGGCCTCAGTGGGAATGGCGCGGGTGCTGAAGTTGATGATGCCACCCACGTTCTGCGGCCCGTAGCGGACCGCGCCGCCTCCGCGCACCACGTCGATCGACTCGATGTTGGACAGGCTGGTCGGCGCGAACGACAGCTGCGGCTGGCCATACGGCGCCACCGCCAGCGGCACGCCGTCCAGCAGCACGGTCGAGCGCGGCGAGTAGCGACCGGTCAGGCCGCGCACGCCAATGTTCAGCGACACCGAGCTGCCAGCGGTGCCGGAGTTGTCGGTGACCTGCACGCCAGGGATGCGGCGCATGGCATCGCCGATGCTGGCCGCGCCACTGGCCTCGATGCGCTGGCGATCGACCACGGTGCGGGCGCCGGCAAAGCTCTTGACGCTGTCATGCAGGCCGGTGCCCAGCCAGCTGCCGGAGACCTGGATGCTGTCCAGCGTAGTGGCACTGTCCTGGGCAAAGGCACTGGCGGCCGGGAGCAGGCACAGGGCGAGGGCGGCGGCCAGCGGCAGGCGGGCCGGTTGCGGGGCGTGGATGGACATCAGTGCAGGTCGTGGAAGGTCGTAAATGAGAATTATTGCTGATTCCATTCGCCAATGGAATGCGTCTCCGGTTCATGCCGCTGGCCCGGTGGTAGAGTGGTTGATTGCTTACTGACCCGCTGAGATCCGCAATGTCCCAAGCTGCCTTCTACCCCGTCGGAACCCCTGGCCAGCCGTGGGGGGCGGTGGAACGGGAGGCGTGGCGTGGCCGCCAGCAGCGCCTGCGTCGCTATGACGAGGAGGTGCTGCCGCGCATCCAGGCACTGGCCCCGCGCTTCGACACGGTGGCCTATGGCCAGCTCGAGTATGCCGGCGAGACCTACACCCTGTTTGCCCTGCGCAGCCGCGACTGGAACCCGGCACTGCCGGCCGCGCTGGTCACCGGCGGTGTGCACGGCTATGAAACCAGCGGTGTGATGGGCGCGCTGGAATTCCTGGAACAGCACGCCGCCGACTATGCCGGCAAGGCCAACCTGCTGGTGGTGCCGTGCGTGAATCCGTGGGGCTTCGAACGCATCAACCGCTGGAACTACGATGCGATCGACCCGAACCGCAATTTCCGCATCGATGGCCCGGCGCGTGAATCGACCGCCGTCATCGAACTGATCGCGCCGTACCAGGGCCAGTTCGTGCTGCACATCGATCTGCACGAAACCACCGACAGCGACGAGAGCGAGTTCCGCCCGGCGCTCGCCGCGCGCGATGGCAAGCCGTTCGAGCCGGGGCTGATTCCCGATGGCTTCTATCTGGTGGACGACAGCGAGAAACCGCAGCCGGCGTTCCAGCAGGCGGTGATCGCGGCGGTGGAGAAGGTCACCCACATCGCTCCGGCCGACGACACGGGCGAAATCATCGGTTCGCCGGTGGTGGCGCATGGCGTGATCGAGTACCCACTGGTGAAGCTGGGCCTGTGCGCAGGCATCACCGGGGCGAAATACACCACCACCACCGAGGTCTATCCGGACAGCCCGCGGGCCACGCCGCAGCAGTGCAATGATGCGCAGGTGGCGGCGGTGTGCTCGGCGCTGGATTACGCACTCGCCCATCGCTGATCGGTAGTGCCGGCCGCTGGCCGGCAACGATGGAAGGGGACGGAGGGGATTAATTCGTTTGTGACCCGACAGTGCCGAAAACGACTTAATCCCCTCCGTCCCCTTTTTCGTGTCACCCCAGCGCGTCGGCCCACCACAGAGCGGCCGGTCCCGGTGGCGTGTCGCGTCGCCACAGCAGGTCGCTGTGGATGCGCCGTGGCCAACCCGGCAGCATCAGTTCCACCAGCCGCCCGCGGTCGTAGCGCTGCACCAGCGCCCGAGGCAGCTCGGCCCAGCCGATGCCGTCCTCGGCCATCTCCATCACCATCAGGTAATCGGTGGCGGTCCAGGCCAGACCAGTGACCAACCGGGCGTGGTCGACCTCGGCGCTCAAGCGCACCTGCCGGTGCCGCGCCAGCTGCGCGGCAGCACGGCGGCCGGCGCTGGCCAGTGGGTGCTCGCGTGCCACGTACACCGATAGTTCGCTGTGGTGGGCCAACGGCTGCACGGCCAGGTCGTCCGGATAGCCATCCTGGCGGGGCAGCAGGCCCAACGCTGCGCGGCCGCTGCCGACCAGCTCCAGCACGTCCTCGCCTTCGGCATCCAGCCACTCCAGTTCGATCTCCGGAAACGCCTCGGCGAAGCGCTGCAATATCCGTTGCTGCGGATCCAACTGGTAGACATCGGAGAACACCACGGTGAGGCGTGGCTCGACCGGCGCGGCCAGGCGTACGCTCAGCAGCTGCAGACGCGCATCGGCAGCGAGAATCTCCTGCGCGTGGCCCAGTACCTGGCGGCCGGCCTCGGTCAGCTGCGGGTAGCGTCCGCTGCGGTCGAACAGGCTCACGCCCAGGTCGGCCTCAAGATGGGCGATGGCGGTACTGACCGTGGACTGGGTCTTGCGCAGGCGGCGTGCCGCGGCCGAGAACGAGCCCAGTGCGGCGGCTTCAACAAAGGCCTGCAGGGATTCGGGGGAGTAGGGCATCGATCTATCGCTCCTGTCGATGGAATCCATTTTGATTCGACCGTAAAAAGCGATGATACTGCCCGCCTTCGCCCCTGTCTGCGGGGCGTTCCGGATCATCCACGCACAGCGTGGATCTACTGATGACGGGGCGCGGTCCCCGTCCTGCAAGGAGCTTCACATGTCCCGTACTGTTCCCGCCCGCGGCGCGCTGGTCGCCTGGGCCTGCCTGACCGTGGCGATCGTCGCCGAGGTGGTCGGCACTTCGTTCATGGCCCATGCCGCCCGTGACGGCGGCTGGACCGGCTACCTGATCATGGCCGGTGCGCTGGCGCTGTCCTATTACTTCCTGGCCCTGTCGGTGCGCCGCATCGCTGTCGGTGTGGCCTACGCGGTGTGGGAAGGCCTCGGCCTGACCCTGCTGACGGTGGTGGGCATCAGCGTGTTTGGCGAGAGCCTGTCATTGCAGCAGCTGGCCGGCCTGGTGCTGGCGGTGGTCGGCATCGTCTGTGTCACCCTCGGGGAGGCGCACTGATGAATACCCTGGCACTGTTTTTCGTGATCTGCTCGGCCCTCATCGACGTTGCCGCCAACATGATGGTGGCCAAGTCGGAAGGCTTCCGTCGCTGGCGCTGGGGCGTTGGCGCGATCGTCATGGTCTGGATCGCCTTTGCCCTGCTGGGCCAGGCGGTGCGCTACATGGACCTGGCCACTGCGTATGCAATGTGGGGTGCGATCGGCGTGATCGGTACCGCCACCTGCGGTCGCCTGCTGTTCGGCAACCGCCTGCGCCCGATCGGTTGGGTCGGCATCGCACTGGTCACTGTCGCGGTGCTGCTGCTCAGTACCGCGAAGTAACGCGTCGCTGTGCCAACCAAGGTTGGCACCTGCCAGCGCGTGAGCCGCCGCAAGCAAACGCCCCGGGGATGATCTCCCCGGGGCGCCGCTGTTTCTGCAGCACTCAGAAGCGGGCGGTGAAGTTCAGCCGCGTGGTGCGGCCGGGGCCCGGCATCAGGCTCATCGCCAGCGTGTCCATGTAGTAGGTGTTGCGCAGGTTGCTGACCACCAGTTCCACGTCGGCCTTCGGGGTGAACTGCCAGCGCGCATAGAAGTCATAGATCGCGGTCGGCAGGTAGATGTTCTGCAGGCCGGTCGAACCGGTGGTGTTCCAGGGCTTGTCCAGTTCGTGGGTGGGCCCGCTGTTGTAGGTGCGGCGGAGGCCGGTATCCAGTCGGCGGTCGAACAGGCGCAGGCCCAGCGTGCTGTGGATCGAATACTTCGGCGGGTTCTGCGCGTTGACGAACGAGGTACCGAAGCCGCCGTCCACGCAGTCCGGCGTGGTGTCCAGCTTGCTCCACTTCGCATACGGGTCCTCGCGCAGGCGCTTGGCCGTGGCGGCATCGCAGGTGCGTGCGCGCTGGTAGTAGCTGGCCGACAGGTCCAGGTACGCGATGCCGGCGTCGTACCCGGACTGCAGCTCGTAGCCGGACACCGTGTAATTGTCGACATTGTCGACATAGAACGCCCAGTTGCTGGAGTCGAAGCGGCGGGTGATCGCGTTGTCGATATCGTTCTTGAACCAGGCCACCTTGAACGCCAGGCGGTCGCCATCGCGCCACAGGTCCTGCTTGAGCAGGCTGAAGCCGATGTCCCACGACCGGTTCTTCTCCGGCTTCAGGTCGGCCACCGGCGCCGAGGTGCTGTTGCCCAGCGTTGATTCGAACAGGCTGGGCATCTTCCAGCCCTGCGCGTACTTCACGTAGAAGAACATGTCCGCATCGAGGTTGAAGCGGGCCTCGGCGTACGGCGCGAAGCCGTGGCCGGAACGGCGGATTGCCGGCTTGTAGCCCCACGCGGTGGGAATCTGCTTGGTGTAGAAACCGTTGGCGCCGCGCGGGTCGCGGATGAAACCATCGAAGTCGTAGGTCTGGCCCAGCGTGCTGTCGCCGTAGGGCGTGGCCCGCAGCGAGTCGTAGGTGTAGTTGCCCTGTGCGTCCGGGTACCACTCCTTGTACCAGCCCGGCAGCAACTGGCCGGCCTTGCTCAGGCGCGCGAAGGTGTAGCGCAGGTCGCGCGATTCGCTGACAAAGGCCACGCGGTTGCGGTCACGGCTGCGGTAGTCGATGAAGCGGCCACCTGCAGTCAGCGACAGCCAGTCCCACGGCTGCCACTGCAGCGAGGCCACCGCGCTGGTTTCGCGGCGCGTCCCCGAACGCAGGTAGCGGTTGTTGTTGAAGTCCACCGGCAGCACCGGCGAATTCGGCGCGGTGTCCTCGTGCTGGAAGGCGGCGCCGTAGCGCAGCGTCCAGTCGCCCAGGCTATTGCTGAAGCGCGTGGTGTTGCTGCTGTCCACGCCCCAGCGCCGGGTCTTCACGTCCGACTGCAGGCCGGGGCCATAGGTCTCACCCAGTGTGTCGGGCATCGAATCGCCCGGGAAGTTCTTGAACAGCGGTGTGTTGGCGACGTTGCTGTTGAACATGCGGCTGGTGGCGGTGGTGAGCCACAGCGTGCTGCTCAGGTCGAGCCACGAATGCGCCTCAGGGCGATAGCGATGGCGTAGCGAGGTGGCATTGACCCGCATTTTTCCAGGCTCGAACTGGAACATGGTGTTGGCCTTGTCAACATAGGTCACCCATTCGTTGGACTCGCCCACGCGGCCGATCGCCGACGGCATGATCTCGCCGAAGCTGGAGTTGAAGAAGCGGTGGCTCAGCTCCAGGCGCTGGTCGGGGGTGGGCGTCCAGGTGAACTTGAGCAGGGCCGACTCATTGTCGGTGTGCGTGTTGAGGACCTCATCACCCGGGTGGTACATATCCGAAACCGCCTGGCTGGACATACCGGTGCCGCCGCTGGACAGGTGCTGATCGTCGTAGCGGTGGGCGCCGTTGCTGCCGGCGAAGTAGTTGCCCTGGCGGCGACGCGCATAGGCGGCCACCAGCTGCCAGTCCTCTCCGCGCTGAGCGAAGGCCACGCTGCCGTTCCAGTCACGCGGGTCACGCAGGCTGTTGCGGTTCTCGCTACCACGCGCCACCTGCTTGAATACACGCGTGCGGTCGATGCTGTTGTCGGCCACGCCACCACGCACGCGCAGGCCCCAGGCCTGGCCGTCGTCGAGGATGTCATCGACGTTCAGCGTTTCCATATAGACCACACCGCCGATCGCGCTGGCGGCGTTGGCGGCCAGGCTCGGTCCCTTCTCGATGCTGATCGCGCTGATCAGGTCCGGGTCGAGATAGCTGCGCTGCTGCACGCCGGCATAGCCGCGATACACGTCGATGGCCTGCTGACCACCGTCGATGATCACCGGGACCCGGTTCTGGCCCTGCAGGCCACGAATGTTGACGTCCAGCGCACCGCCGTTGCGCACATCACCGGTATGCACGCCGACCGCACCGGCCAGCACGTCGCCGATCGACTGGCCACGGAATCGCTCCAGCTGCTGGCGGTCCAGGTGGACGCGCGAGCCACTGTCACGGTAGACCGCATCGGCATCGGCCAGACCCCACGGCGAAGCGCCTTCGCTGGTCTGTCCGGCCACGCGCAGGGTGCCGATCTGGCGCACGCCGGCGTCGGCGGCCGGGGCGGCCTGCAGCACAACGCCATTGGCATCACGCTGGAAGGTCAGGCCGGTGCCGGCCAGCAGCTGTGCCAAGGCTGCATCGGTGTCCAGCGTGCCCTGTAGGCCGTTGCTGTGGCGGCCACGGGTCAAGCGTGCGTCGGCGGCAATCGAAAGGCCGGACTGCTGGCCGAATCGGGTCAGGGCCTGGTCAAGCGGGCCAGCCGGAATCCGCCAGCCGGCCACCGCAGTTGGCTGGGCGTTGGCTGTGGCGGGCAGCAGGCAGGGTGTGGCCAGGGCCAGGCACAGGGCGATGGCCAGGGGGCGAGGGGAAGGGCAGGGCAGTTTCATGGGGGCGGCGATATCCGCAATGGGTTCCCTTGTAGGGCCCGGTGAGGGCGCAAAAGGGGAACCGCGATGTCAGCGCGGGCGTACGACGGTCCACCAGGGCCAGCGCTGCTCGATGCGGATCGGCAGCGCACGGGCCAGCAGCTGCAGCGCCTGCTTGCTGTGCAGGCGTGGCAGGACCGCAGTGACCTTCAGGTCCGCGAGGGCCGGGTCGCAACCGAGATGGCCTTGATGATGCCGGGCCAGCTCCTCGATGACCCGCAACAGCGGTGTGTCCTGCACCTGCAGGCGGCCGTCCTGCCAGTCTCCGCGCAGCGGATCCGCTTCAATCACTGCAAGCCCGCCAAGCGGGCCGATCCGCACTGCGCTCCCCGCCGCCACGTCCTGCGCGCGGGCGAACTGCGGCAGGCAGCTCACCACGCCCTCGAACACATCCAGACGGGTGTCCTGTGCCTCGCGCCCGACCGCGAAGCGGGTGCCGATCGGCTGCAGGCGTGCGCCCGGCACATGCACGGTCAGGGGCAGGTGGGCGAAGGCAGGAATGTGGCCGGTCTGCAGCAGCAGTTCGCCACGCAGCAGATGCAGTGCACGTCGTTCAGCGCCGATGTCGATGGCCACTTCACTGCCGGCGTTGAGCCACAGCTGGCTGCCGTCTGCCAGTCGCCAGTGTCCGGTGCGATCGGCGGCCGTGCGCCGCGTCTGCATCTGGCGCTGCACCTGCACGCCGCGCAGGCCGAGCATGGACAGCGCGCCAATACCCAGTGCTCCGCCGAGCCCTCGCAACGCCTGGCGCCGGCGTTGGCCGAGCACGCCCAGGGCCTTTGCCGCCGCTGGCGCGGAGAGGGGAGCGAAGGCGTGCCAGACTGATTCGACCCGCCGCCACGCATCAGCGTGCTGCACGTCGGCCTGCAGCCAGGTGTGCCAGCGGCGTTGTTCGTCAGCACTCCAGCCTTGCTCGCGCAGTGCGAACCATTCGGCAGCCTGTTCCAGGGCGGGGCCGGTGAGTGCAATGCTCATGTTGCGGCATCGCCGGACAACCGCAGGCAATGCAGCATCGCCTGCGCCATGTACTTCTTGACCATGCGTTCGGAAACGCCCAGTTGTTGTCCGATCTCCGCGTAGCCCAGCCCGGACAGCCGCGCCAGCAGGAAGGCACGGCGAGGGCGTTCAGCGAGCCCGGCCAGCATGTCAGCGATGGCGTGCAGCAGCTGCAGCGCCTGCGTGCGTTCCTCGGCCGACGGATGCAGTGGCTCCGGCTGTGCGGCAAGCGCGGCCAGATAGGCGCGCTCCAGGTCTGCGCGCTGCCAGTGGTTGACCAGCAGGGCGTGTGCGATGGTGCTGAGATAGGCGCGTGGCAGCCGCAGCTCGGAGGGATCGACGCGGCGGCTGAGGAGGCGCACGAAGGTGTCCTGGGTCAGGTCGGCGGCGCACTCGGCGTTGTGGGTGCGCCGGCGCAGCCAGCCCAGCAGCCAGCCATGGTGTTCGCGGTAGAACCCCGCCAACGCGGTGCTGGAGGCGGCGGGCACGGCCATCGGCATCGATCACTAATGAGAATGATTCCCATTATAGGGTGATCCTGGCGCCCACGACAAACCCCGGGGGCGCGGTGCAGACGCGAAACGGGCGGGTTTGCGATGCAGGCCGCGCTCGCCGACACTGCGGCTTTACTGCAGGGAGTGCCCGCATGTTCAGCCACATCACCGTTGGAACGAACAACATGGACGTCGCGCATCGCTTCTACGATGCCCTGTTCACCGCACTCGGCGCTCGCCCGGGCGTCTTCGATGAAAAAGGTCGTCTGGTCTACTTCAAGGATGGCCGCATGTTCATCGTCACCGCGCCGATCGATGGGCAAGCGGCGTGCCATGCCAACGGCGGCACCATCGGTTTCACCCTGGACAGTGCCGAGGCCGTGCGTGGCTGGCAGGATGCCGGCGTGGCCCACGGCGGCACCGCCATCGAAGATCCCGCCGGCATCCGCAGCATGGCCGGTCGCCAGCTGTTCCTGGCCTACCTGCGCGACCCCGACGGCAACAAACTCTGCGCGGTGCATGTGATGTCGTGACGTGCAGCGGGCAGGCGGCGCGCGCGTGATAGCACGAAACTACGCGCGCGAGCTGTGACTGCAGGCCGCAACTTCATGCTCTGTCCACCGCGATTCAGCCAGAATCAATGGGCTAACCCATTGATCTACCGGAGAACGCCGCCCCATGGATGTACTGGAGCCGCAACAATCCCCGGTGCGCACCCTTCGACCTGTGTTCGCCTTCGCGGCGATCATTGTCGTGGCGTTCGCGCTGTTCGTCAGTCTGTTCCCGCTCGGTGCGGGCCGCCTGCTGCTCAAGGCACAGGACTGGGCCGCGCTCAATGTCGGCTGGTACTACCTGCTGGCGATGACCCTGTACCTGGTGTTCGTGGTCGGCGTGGCGCTGTCCAAGTACGGTGGCATCAAGCTCGGCGCCGACCATGACGAACCAGAGTTCAGCTATCTCTCCTGGGCCGGCATGCTGTTCGCCGCTGGCATCAGCATCACCCTGTTCTTCTTCTGTGTTTCCGAACCGCTGACCCACTACCTGCAGCCGCCGCAGGGCGATCCGGCCGCGGGCGAGGCCGGTGCACGCCAGGCCATGCAGCTGCTGTTCCTGCACTGGGGCCTGCACGGCTGGGGCGTGTTCGCGCTGGCGGCGATGGCGATGGCCTACTTCGCCTACCGCCACAACCTGCCGCTGGCGCTGCGGTCGGCGCTGTATCCGCTGATCGGCAAGCGCATCAACGGCCCGATCGGCTATACCGTGGATGCACTGGGCATTGTCGCCACCGTGTTCGGCATCGGCGCCGACATGGGCTTTGGCGTGCTGCACCTCAACGCCGGTCTGTCGCATCTGTTCAACGTGCCACATTCCAATCTGGTGCAGATCCTGCTGGTGGTGGCGATGATGGGCGCCGCCGTGGCGGTCGCGGTGTCCGGCGTGGAGAAGGGCGTGCGCTGGATGGCCAACATCAACATGTTGCTGGCGATCGCGCTGGTGCTGTTCATGCTGTGCGCCGGTCCCACCCAGTACCTGCTCAGCACGCTGATGCAGAACCTGGGCGACTATCTGGGCAGTGTGGTCGGCAAGAGCTTCGACGTGTATGCCTATGGCGGCCGCCCGGAATGGCTGGGCGGCTGGACGGTGTTCTACTGGGCCTGGTGGATCGGCTGGGCGCCGTTCGTCGGGCTGTTCATCGCGCGCATCTCGCGCGGCCGCACCATCCGTGAATTCGTGTTCGGCGTGCTGCTGATCCCGCTCGGCTTCACCCTGGCGTGGCTGTCGATCTTCGGCAACAGCGCGCTGGACCAGGTGTTGCACCACGGCCAGCAACAGCTGGCGCAGCTGGCGGTGGATGATCCACCGACGGTGCTCTACGCCTTGCTCGACGGCTATCCCTGGAGCCGCGCGGTGATCACGGTGACGGTGCTGGTCAGCTTCATCTTCTTCGTGACCTCGGCCGATTCCGGCGCGGTGGTGCTGTCCACGCTGTCCTCGCATGGCGGTGCGCCGGAGGACGATGGCCCGCGCTGGCTGCGCGTGTTCTGGGGCACGGTGATCGCGGTGCTGACTGCCGGCCTGCTGCTGGCCGGGAGTATCGATGCGCTGAAATCGGCGGTGGTGCTGGCGTCGCTGCCGTTCTCGGCGATCCTGCTGTTGATGATGTGGGGCCTGACCCGCGCCTTCAGTGACGAGTCGCATCGCAAACGCGCGCTGCAGTACCGGCCGTCGCCGCTGATCGGTGACGACCGCCACCACCAGGGCTGGCGCCAGCGCTTGAGCCAGGCCATGCACTTCCCGGTACGCGACCAGGTCTACCGCTTCATGGACGACACGGTGAAGCCGGCGATGGAAGCGGTGGCCGAGCAGCTGCGCGGGCAGGGCTGGGACGTGCAGACACGGTTCGAGGCGGGTGACATGGAGTTGTCGGTCAACCACGGCGAACAACAGGACTTCCTGTACCGGGTGATCCTCAGCGGCTACCTGACCCCGTCGTTCGCCGCGCAGCAGCTGCGCAACCAGCGCTACTACCGCGCCGAAGTGCATCTGTTCGAAGGCAGCCAGGATTACGACCTGGTGGGTTACAGCCGCAAGCAGATCATCAACGACATCATCAGCCAGTACGAACGACACCTGCAGTTCCTGCACCTGAGCCGTTGATGCGGTGGGTGCGGACCGTTGGTCCGCACACCTCTGTAGAGCCGAGCCCATGCTCGGCTGCTTGGTTCCGGGAGAGCAGCCGAGCATGGGCTCGGCTCTACAGCGGCGGTCAGAACCGGTAGCGCGCCCCCAGCGAGACGAACTGCCCGCGCAGGTTGTACTGGCTGATGTCGAAACCATTGGAGCCACCGGCCGGGTCGAACGGCGGGTCCTTGTCGGTCAGGTTCAGCACCGACAGCGACAGCGTGGTGTTGGGAATACCTTCGTAGGCCACGTAAAGGTCCAGCTGGTGATACGGCTTGACGCGGTCGCGCAGGCCCGGGTTGCTGGTTGCCGTCGCCACGCGCTGGTCGTAACCGCTCACGTACTGCAGGCTCAGCGTGCTGCTCCAATCGCCCAGCGCCCAGTTCAGCGACGTGGTGCCGCGGGTGCGCGGCAGTGCGCCGTGGCGGTTGTTGCCGGCGCCGTCATACGGTGCCTGCCCGGCCACCAGCGGCTGCTTGAAGCTGAGCAGGTGGGTCCAGCTGCCGGCCACGGTGAGGTTGCCCCAGCTCTCGGTGCGGAACGTGCGGCTTGCATCCAGATCCAGGCCTGAGGTGGTCAGTTCGCCCTGGTTGGCATACTGGTTGGTGATGAACTGGATGCGTCCCTGCGCATCACGCTGCACCCGGCCCGGGAACAGCGTCGGGTTGTCAACGATGAACTGTGCGCTGTCCGGCTTGACCAGGTTGTCCTGTTCGATGCGGTACCAGTCCAGGCCGATGCTGGTATCGCCATCGGGCGACCACACTGCACCCACGTTGAAGTTGCGCGATCGCTCGGCCTTCAGGTCAGGGTTGCCGGTACGGATGTTGGTGACGCCACGGCTGCCGCCCGGTTGCAGCGGGTCGAACGGATCGATCACCGAGCCATAGCTGACGGTCTGGCCCGGTGCGATCTCCGGCAGCGACGGTGCGCGGAAGCCACGCGAGAACGAACCGCGCAGCAGCAGGCTGTCCAGTGGTTGCCAGCGCAGCGCAACCTTCGGCGAGAACGCCTTGCCGAAATCGTCGTAGTGGTCGCCGCGTCCGGCCACCTGCAGTTCAAGCGTACGGTGCAGCGGCACGCTCAGCTCGGCGTAGGCGGCGCTGACCTGGCGCTCGCCGTTGACCACGTTGATGGCCGGGCGCAGCTCGGTACCCGACAGCACCTGGGCGCTGGTGCGCGCATCCAGCGATTCCTTGCGGAACTCGGCGCCCCAGGCGAAGCCGATCGCACCGGCTGGCAGCTCCCACAGCGACGTCGAAGCCTTCACGTTGAGCGAGTGCAGCTTGTACCAGCCCGGGCGTTTGGTCTGCAGGCGCAGCGCATCGAGCGCGCCCGGTGTGTTGGACGGGTTGAGAAAGTTGTAGCTGCCATCGCGCAGGATCTGCTCGAACGCATAGCGGTTGACGAAGTTGTCGACGTACTCGCGTTGCGCGCTCTGCGAGGTCAATGCCGCCACTTCCCAGTCCCAGCGCTGGCCGCTGCCGCGCACGCCAGCGAGGGCGCGATAGAACACCTGGGTGTTGTCTTTCAGGCGTGGGCCGAGATCGAAGAAGGTGTACTCGAACGGCAGCGGTGCGCCGCCCGGGTTGTTCGGGTGGCCGACCGGCAACACCGCCGGAACGTCGATCAGCGTGCCGGTGGCCGGATTGTAGGCACGCAGGCCCGGGCCGACGGTCAGCGGCGCGCTGAAGATCTGGTCGGCCTTGTTGTGGCTGTAAAGCACATCGGCAAAGGCCTCGACGCTGTCATTGAAACGGTAGGTCGCACTCAGCGATGCCTGCAGGCGCTCGGCGCCGGGTTGCAGGGTCTTGTAGGGCTGTGCATTGAAGGCGCAGGCCTGGCCGGGCAGGGTGCTGCCGAAGTCGCTGTAGGGCCGCAGTTGGCTGCCCTCGGGGCAGCTGGCGAACGGCTGCGGTGCGCGCGGGTTGGTCAGCCAGTTGCCACCGGCGGTGGACCAGCCGGCGAGGCGGCCACCGGGCTTGTCGCGGAAATCGCCGCTGCGGGTATAGGCGCGCTGATCGGCGTCCAGGCGATCACGCTTGAGCAGGTCCAGCCCGAACAGCACGTTCCAGCCCTGCTGTTCAAGATCACCGAAGCCGGCCAGCAGGTTGGCCTTGCGTTCGTTCAAGCCGCCCTGGGTGGCGGTACCGAAGCCGCCACCGACCTCCACGCCCTGGAAGTTCTTTCGCAGGATGATGTTGATGACGCCGGCGATGGCGTCGGAGCCGTACACCGCCGAGGCACCATCCTTCAGTACTTCGATGCGTTCGACCGCGCTGATCGGCAGCGCGTTGAGATCGACGAAGGTGTCCTGGGTATTGAGTGCGAAGCCGAAGTTGGAGACGCGGTAACCATTGACCAGCACCAGCGTGTTCTTCGGCGACAGGCCACGCAGGCCGATCGAGGCCGAGCCGGCGGCGAAGCTGCCGGTGTACTGCTCGTCGAAGCTGTTGCCGGCGTTGGCCGACAGGTTGCGCAGCACGTCGGTGAGGGTCGAACGGCCGGTCTGCTCGATCTGTTCGCGGCTGACGATCTGCACCGGGTTCGGGCCGGCGGTATCGCTGCGCTTGATGTTCGAGCCGGTCACCAGCACGGCGCCGAGGGTGGTGCTGTCCTTGCCGGTATCGGCGGTTTCAGCGGCGCCGGCAACGCCGGCGGATAGGCCCAGCGCAATGGCGCCGGCAAGCAGGTTCAAGGTGGTGCGGTACATGGAAGCGACAACGCCGAACGGGGGAGGAGCCGTCAGTACCGCATGCAGGTACCTGCACCTTCCAATGACGAAAGCGCATTCAGTTATACATCACAGGTTCTTAACGAAATAACTGGCCTTGTTATCGACCGGTGCGGTGGGTGCGGACCGTTGGTCCGCACTCCTCCTGGGGGGTCAGATCCCTTTCCAGCGGAAAGGGATCTGACCCCGGTTGTCACGGGTGCAGCAACACCTTGCCGTTTCGGCCCGAACCGCCTCCGGCCTTCACCGCCTTGGCGATGTCGTCCAATGCGAAGATCCGCTCCACCGGCAGGGTCAGTTCACCGCCGGCCGCACGCTTCAACAACTCGCCGACCAGCCTGCGCTTGTCTTCCACCGCCATCGCCTGGCTGATCTTGCTGCCCCAGAAGCCCTTCACCGTGGCTTCCTTGTAGATCAGGCCGCCGGCGGGAATGCGCATGGGTTCGCCGCTCATCACGCCGAACGAGACCAGGGTGCCGTGGTGGCCGAGCAGGTCGACCAGGTCGCCACTGGCGTCGCCGCCGATGGAGTCCACTGCGGCCGCCGCCTGTGCTTCGCCGGTGGCTTCACGCACACGGTCCTTCCAGCCGTCCACCGAAGTGTCGAACACATGATCGATGCCCAGCGCCTGCAACTGCGCCACTGCTTCGGCATTGCGCACCAGATTGGCCACGTGCACGCCGCGCGCCCGCGCCAGCATCGCCAGCGACTTGCCGACGGCGCCGTTGGCGGTGTTCTGCACGACCCACTGGCCCGCCTCGACGTGCAGGAACTCCAGCAGCATCAGCGCGCTCAACGGCATGGCGATCAGCTGTGCGGCCATCTCGTCGGGGATGGCTTCCGGCATCGGGATCACCATCCGCGCCGGTGCGATGAAGGCTTCGGCCCAGGTGCCGTGCACCGATGCGGCGGCAACGCGCTGGCCGATCTGCAGACCGTCCACACCCTCGCCGAGCGCATCGACCAGACCCAGTGCTTCGCTGCCACCGATGGCGGGCAGCGTTGGCTTGTAGCCGTACAGGCCGCGCACGGTCAGAAGATCGTGGTTGTGGATCGAGGCCAGCACGGTGCGGATGCGCACCTCGCCAGGGCCAGGTTCGGGCAGGGGGGCGTCGGCAACGGCAAGGACGTCGGCCGGGTCGCCGAAGGAAGAGTACTGGGCAGCGCGCATGGGCGGTGTTCCGGGGAAAGTGGATGTTGTACCGAACTGGGGCCGCACGCGGTGTCGACAAGGCACTGCAGGTGCAACACGGCATCCTGCGACGGATCGTCGCGGCATGTGCTGATTACTGCATCTTGTGTTGACGGCACTGGATATCCACACTATGTTGTGGCCGTCACTCCCGGTCAGCCGCCGCCGCCGGACATGCAGCAAACGTCCCGCGGCCCGCCCCTGAAGGCTTGCCGTGTCGACGCGGCCGCCATCGCGCGGACCCAGATCGCCCCCACGGCCCGGATACCGGCCGCAGGCGCAGGCAGTTGCCGACGATCTGATGTTCCCGCGCGTTGGCATCCCACCCCGACCGCCCCGTGCGCCGGTATCGCGTGCAGGGCCGCCATGGCATCGACCGCCAGAGTGCGTGCGAGCCTGGAGTTTCACCACCATGACCGACAGTACCTTCCGCGTGGCCGATCTGGCCGGCGCCGGCGACGCCTTGCGCGCTGGCGGCGAGCGTGTGCCGACCTGGATCACCAAGGAAGCCGGCAACCGTCGCCTGCCGTTCGAGGCTGCGCGCCTGCAACGCAGCATCGACGCCGTGCATGCCGAGTTCCCGCAGTTGGATGTGAGCGACTACCGCCGTGTGGTGCAGGCGATGGTCGAGCGCAAGCCCAGCCTCAGTGCCGACGACCTGGTCGATCTGCTGATCCGCGAGGCCGAGTCGCGGGTGGACCTCGTCGCGCCGGAGTGGGAGCAGTTCGCCGCGCGCATCTACCTGCGTCGCCTGTACAAGCGTGCCAGCCGCAACCGCTTCTACGATGTCGGCCTGAAGTACGGCTCGTACGTGGGGCTGCAGGAGAGCCTGGCCGACCGCGGCATCTACAGCAACGACATCCTGCGCTGCTACTCGAAGGAAGAGCTGCAGCAGGCCGGTGAGATGATCGACCCGGAACGCGACCGTCTGTTTGCCTACAACGGCCTGTACCTGCTGGCCACGCGCTATCTGGCCAGCGACCGCAGCCGCGAGGTCTACGAGCTGCCGCAGGAGCGCTGGCTGACCATCGCGCTGTACCTGATGCAGGAGGAGGGCGGGCCGGGTGAGAGCGGCCGCGTGCGGCGCATGCAGCTGGTCGGCGAGGCCTACTGGGCGCTGTCCAACCTGTACATGACGGTAGCTACGCCGACGTTGGCCAATGCCGGCAAGGTCGGTGGCCAGCTGTCCAGCTGCTTCATCGACACGGTGGACGACAGCCTGCAGGGCATCTATGACTCCAACACCGATATCGCACGCGTGTCCAAGCACGGCGGTGGTGTCGGCGCCTACCTGGGCTACGTGCGCAGCAGCGGTGCTCCGATCCGCGGTGTGCCCAACTCGTCCGGCGGCGTCGTGCCGTGGATCAAGCAGCTCAACAACACCGCTGTGTCGGTCGACCAGCTCGGCCAGCGCAAAGGTGCGGTGGCGGTTTACCTGGACATCTGGCACCGCGACATCGAAGCCTTCATGGACCTGCGCCTGAACAATGGTGACCAGCGCCTGCGCGCGCACGACGTGTTCACCGCCATCTGCGTGCCCGATCTGTTCATGGAAGCGGTTGAACGCCGTGCCGACTGGTATCTGTTCGATCCGCACGAGGTGAAGCAGGCCAAGGGCTGGTACCTGCAGGATTTCTACGATGAGAAGCGCGGCCAGGGTAGCTTCCGCGACCGCTATGCCGAACTGGTGGCCGACGAGCGCATCAGCCGGCGCACGGTGAAGGCCATCGACCTGTTCAAGCGGATCATGCTCAGCCAGCTGGAGACCGGCAATCCGTTCCTGTTCTACCGCGACGAGGTAAACAGGAGAAACCCGAACAAGCACGCGGGCATGGTCTATTCCAGCAACCTGTGCACCGAGATCCTGCAGAACATGAGCCCGACGCGGATGATCCAGGAGATCGTCAGCGGCGACCAGATCGTCACCACCCGCCGTGCCGGCGACTTCGTGGTCTGCAACCTGTCCTCGATCAACCTCGGTCGCGCCATCAGCGCGCCGGATGACCTGTTGGCCGCCGACGTACTGGAACGGCTGATCCCGATCCAGGTGCGCATGCTCGACAACGTGATCGACCTCAACGCACTGCCAGTGCCGCAGGCCACGATCACCAACCGCAAGTACCGCGCCATCGGCCTGGGTACGTTCGGCTGGCACCACCTGCTGGCACAGCAGGCGATCCACTGGGAGTCGCCGGATGCCGAGCAGCTGGCCGACCGCCTGTACGAGCGAATCAACTTCCTGACCATCCAGGCCAGCGCACAACTGGCGAAGGAGAAGGGCAGCTATCCGATGTTCGCCGACAGCGACTGGCACAACGGGCGCTACTTCCGTGACCGTGACTACAGCGGTGCCGCCTGGGACAGCCTGGCCCGCGAAGTGGCCACGCACGGCCTGCGCAACGGCTGGCTGCTGGCGGTCGCGCCGAACATGAGTACCGCCCAGATCGCTGGGTCCACGGCATCGATCGACCCGATCTACAGCGCGTTCTACTACGAGGAGAAGAAGGACTTCCGGCGGCCGGTGGCTGCGCCGGGCCTGTCGCTGGAGACCTGGCCGTACTACGAGAAGGGCGCCTACAAGGTCGACCAGTTCGCCAGTGTGCGCCAGAACGCGCGCCGCCAGCGCCACGTCGACCAGTCGATCAGCTTCAACCTGTATGTGCCCAGCACCATCCGCGCCAGCACGTTGCTGGAGCTGCACCTGAGTGCCTGGCGCGAAGGCCTGAAGACGACCTACTACGTGCGCTCCAACGACATCGACATCAGCGAATGCGAGTGGTGCGCCAGCTGATCAATGGTAGTGCCGGCCGCTGGCCGGCAACCCGGTGGGAAAAGAACGAAGGCAAACGACCATGGCAACTCCGCTCGACCGCATCAAGATCCTCGAACCGCGCCACCCCAACCGCAGCACCGGCATCATCAATGGCCGCACCAGCGGCATCCTGAACTGGAACGACATCCCGTACCCGTCGTTCTATCGGGCGTACAAGGAGCTTTCGACCAACTTCTGGATTCCCGACGAGGTGGACATGAAGCTGGACGCGCGCCAGTACGGCGAGCTGTCCGGACGCGAGAAGAACGCCTACGACTCGATCATCGGTCTGCTCGCCACGCTCGATTCGCCGCAGACCCGTTTCATCTACAACGTGGCTGAGTACATCACCGACCCGGCGGCGCATGCGAACGCGGCGATCATCGGCCAGCAGGAAGTGATCCACAACGAGAGCTACAGCTACGTGCTGGCCTCGATCACCGACCTGCCAAACCAGAACCGCATCTTCGAGATTGCCCGTACCCACCCGACGATCATCAAGCGCAACGCACCGATCATGGGGGCGTATGACGACTTCATGCGTGAGAAGACCGCCGAGACCCTGCTGAAGTCGCTGATCCAGTCCTCGATCCTGGAGGGCATCAATTTCTATTCCGGCTTCGCCTACTTCTACAACATGGTGCGGCAGAACCGCATGACCGGCACCGGCAAGATCATCAGCTTCATCAACCGCGACGAACTGGCCCATACCAAGTTCATCAGCGAGCTGATCCGGGCGATCATCGGCGAGAACCCGGAACTGCAGACCCACGAGCTCACCGACTACGTGCACGGGGCGTTCCAGCATGCCATCGAGCTGGAAACCCAGTGGTCGTCGGAGGTGCTGGACGGCATCGATGGCATCGACGTGGACGAGATGGTGCGTTACGTGAAGTACCGCGCCAACAAGATGGCCGGCATGCTCGGCATCGATCGCCTGTACAGCGACACCACCGACAACGTGATGCCGTGGATCAAGGCCTACGCCGACAACTTCACCGAGACCAAGACCGACTTCTTCGAGATGCGCAATGCAAGCTACAAGAAGACCAACGTCGACAACGGCTTCGACGATCTCTGAGCCTGGCGCCGCGCTGCGCATCCTGCTGGTCGTTGCCTCGTTGAGCGGCAACACCCGTGAGCTGGGCCGGCAGATTGCCGAATGCTGTCGCGCCGCGGGTCATGTCGTGCACTGGCACGAGGCCGACGACCTGCGCCAGGCACCTCCGCTGGCTGCCGACGAGGCCGACCTGGTGCTGCTGGGCTGCTGGACCGACAACGCCGGCCGTACGCCGACGGAGATGAAGGCCTGGGTGGCCGGCACCGCCGAGCGCGGCGAGCGCCCACGGCAGCTGGCGGTGTTCGGCACCGGCGAGACGCAGTGGGGGAAGGAGTACTACTGCGGCGCGGTGCACCGCTTGATCCGCTACTTCCGCAGCGACTACCCGCCGCTGGAGATCGAACAGATGCCGCATGGCGAGCGTCATGCCGAAGCCATCGATGCCTGGACCGATGCGGTCCTGGCCCACTACTGGAGCAACAGCGATGCAGATCATCGACGCCACCACGCCTGAACAGTTCCAGCAGCTGCTGGCCGAGCACCCGCGGGTGCTGGTGGATTTCCACAAGGACCAGTGCCCAGGGTGCCGGATGCTTGAGATGTCGTTGCACCGGGTAGCCAACAGCGTGGCGGGGCAGGGCACCACGTTGCTGCGCGTGCAGCTGGAGGTGCTGGGTGAGGCGTTCTTCAGGGAGCTGGGGCTGCGGCAGACGCCGACGCTGTCCCTGTTCCGTGACGGTGACGAACGCACGCGCCTGGCCGGGTTCCAGTCGCCGCAGCAGATCGAAGCGGCGATCGCGCTGCATCTGTAAGGCGGAGATGGCGGGGTCGGATCCCTTGCCGGAGGCAAGGGCTCTGACCCCCACACCGTGTAAAGGGATCCACGCATGGCGTGGATCTACCGGGGTCACGCTCCGGCGAAAGTATCCACCAGCAGCTTCACGTTCAGTACCACGATCACCAGGGCAATCACCCAGGCGGTTGCACCCAGCCAGCGCGGTGCGACCAGTGCGCCCATGGTCATCCTGTCGGTCACGATCCGTACCAGCGGAATGATCGCGAACGGCAGCTGCATCGACAGTACCACCTGGCTCAGCACCAGCAGCTTCACCGCGCCCTGGTCGCCGAACATCACGATCACCACCACCACCGGGATGATCGCCAGTGCGCGCGTCAGCAGGCGCCGCAGCCACGGCGGCAGGCGCAGGCGCAGGAAACCTTCCATCACGATCTGGCCAGCCAGCGTGGCAGTCACCGTCGAGTTCAGCCCCGAGGCCAGCAGTGCCACCGCGAACAGGGTCGAGGCCAGGCCTACGCCCAGCATGGGTGCCAGCAGCTGGTGTGCCTGTTCGATGTCTTCCACGTCGAAGCGGCCATTGGAATGGAACACAGCCGCGGCCAGGATCAGGATGCTGGCGTTGATGAACAATGCGAGGGTCAACGCAAGGGTGCTGTCGGTGACCGCCCAGCGCAGGGCGCTGCGACGACCTTCATCCGTACGCGGATAGGCGCGGGTCTGCACGATGGACGAATGCAGATAGAGATTGTGCGGCATCACCGTGGCACCAATGATACCGATCGCGATGTACAGCGCGTGCGGATCGGTGACCACCTGCGCGCGCGGAATGAAGCCGCCCAGCACCGCCATCACCGGCGGCGCGGCCATCGCGATCTGCACCACGAAGCAGGCGAAGATCACCATCAGCAGCGCGATTACGAAGGCTTCCAGCGCACGGAAGCCGCGGTTCATCAGCAGCAGGACCAGCAATGTATCCAGTGCGGTGATCACCGCACCCCACAGCAGTGGCAGATCGAACAGCAGCTTCAATGCGATCGCGGTGCCGATCACCTCGGCCAGGTCGCAGGCGATGATCGCTGCCTCGCATAGCGCCCACAGCGCCAGGTTCACCGGCTTGGGGTAACGCGCGCGGCAGGCCTGCGCCAGGTCCATGCCGGTGGCGATGCCGAGCCGCGCCGACAGCGCCTGCAGGATCACCGCCATCAGGTTGGAAATGAGGATGACCGACAGCAGCAGGTAGCCGAAGCGCGAACCGCCGGCCAGGTCGGTGGCCCAGTTGCCCGGGTCCATGTAGCCGACCGAGATCATGTAGCCCGGGCCGAGGAACGCCAGCAGGCGGAACCACCAATGGCCCTTGTCGGGCACCGCGACCGAGGCGTTGAGCGCACCCAGGCTGGCCGGAGTGGAGGCCGAAGGATCGCGGGGCGCGAGGGTATTCATGGACCCGAATATAGCCCCTGCTATAGTGGTTAGCAATGTGAAACAATCGTCTTTATCGCGTTACTGGTCCAGAATTCAGCTTCAACCCCGGATCCCTCCGGCAGGACAGGCGCAGGCGTGGGCAAGACCGATGATTCGACAGCGCTGAAAAGCACTCCATTGATCGAGGCCGAGCGCCAGGTCGAGAGCTTCCGGCAGGTGCGCGAGGCGCACCGGATGGAGCTGGTGGAGGACTATGTCGAGCTGATCTCGGACCTGCTGGCCGACGGCGGCGAGGCCCGCCAGGTCGACATCGCGACCCGCCTGGGCGTGGCCCAGCCGACGGTGGCGAAGATGCTGCGGCGGCTGGCCCGTGATGGCTGGGTGGTCCAGCGGCCGTATCGTGGCGTGTTCCTGACCCCGGAAGGCGAGGCGCTGGCGCACGCCAGCCGTCAGCGCCACCAGACCGTGGAGCGCTTCCTGCTGGCGCTGGGTGTGGATCCAGATACCGCCCGGCGTGATGCCGAGGGCATCGAGCACCATGTCAGCGAACAGACGCTGGCGCTGTTCGAAGCGTTCGTGCGCAAGGCCGAAGGTGGGGCGCCGTAGCGGTTGTGCCGGGCCATGCCCGGCTGCCGTTCGCGCGGTGATGGAATGAATCGAGCAAGGCTCGACGCTACAACGCAGGTGGACAACGCGCCTGCTCCTGCGCGCACGCCCGTTTGGTCCACTCCTTCAGCACCGGCTGCAGGCCGTCGTATCGCCGGCCCTGCCAGCCGTTGGCCAGCACATTGCCGTGGGCATCGATCAGTACCAGGTTGGGTGGGCCCAGCCCGGCCAGGGCCTGCAGTGCTGGCATGCGCGTGGCGCGGCGCGGGTCCAGCACCGGCCATGGCATGTCCTGTGCCTGCATGTAGCGGCGCAGCGCAGCCTCGCTCTCGTCGAGGCTGACATACACCACCTCGGTATCGGCGCCTGCGTTACGCAATGCATCGCGCACACTGCGCAGGGTCGGCACGAAGGCATGGCAGGGCGCACACCAGTCAGCACCGAAATAGAGCGCCACCAGCTTCGGTGGTGGTGACCACTGCATTGGCCGCAGCGAGCGCTGCTCGGGCCGCATCAGCGAAGCGGAAACCTGTGCATGCAGGTCCGCGCCCATGGCCGGTGCCGCCAACAGCAGCGCAGCGGCCAGCAGCAACCTGCGCGGTGGCTCAGAACGCATAGCGCAGGTTGACGTACCACGAGCGTGCGAAGCGCGGCCCGTAGACGTAATCGCTGTCACGCAGTGCGCCCACTTCCAGATCCTTCTGGCGCTGGTCGAATACGTTCTTGACGCCGGCGGCCACCGACACTTCCCGCTGTGCCTGTGCGCCGAGGTGGTGGTGCCAGCGCGCGCCGAGGTCGGTGACCAGGAACGAACGGGTGCGGTGCAGTTCGCCCAGCCGGTTGTTCAGCACCGACATCGGCCCGGTGTGGCGCAACGCGACGAAGGTCTCCCACGGCTCGGCCGGCATCCAGCTGAGCTGCGCCACGCCGCTCCAGCGCGGTGTCTTCAGATAGTCGCGGCTTTCGATGACCGTGTTGCCGCCGTCGCCGGTGTCATCGAAGATCCGCTGCGGTTCGCGGAAGCGCGAGCGGTACCACGAGGCGCCGGCGGTCAACCGCCACTGTGCGGACGGCTGCCAGCCGAGATTGGTTTCCATGCCCAGCACGTTCGAGCCGGACGCGTTGTAGCGCAGCTGGCTGAGCCGGCCATCGTCACCGCGCTGGATCTCGCCCAGCGCGAAGGTATCGCGGATGCGCGCATACGAGGCGGTGGCATCCCAGCTCCACACCGGGTTGGCCGGATCCGAGCGCCAGTCGAAGCCGAACAGGGTGGTCAGCGCACGCTCCTCCTTCAATCCCTCGGTGTTGCGCACGCGCACCTGCTCGCCGCCAAGGGTATCCACGTGCACGTCTTCGACGAAGATTTCCGGTGCACGGAACCCGGTGGCAATGCCGGCCCGCCATTTCAGGTTCGGCGTGGCCTGCCAGGCCAGTGCGATGCGCGGCGAGAACACGGCATTGTCCAGCTCCGAGCTCTTGTCCACGCGTGCACCCAGCACCAGGTCCACGTTGTCGCGCAGGCTCCATTCGTCCTGGATGAAGGCGCCGAGGTTGTGGAAGGTGGCATCCTCCAGCACCGCCAGGCGCTGGCCGGCGCCATTGCGGTTGTCGTCGCGCAGCGCCTCGTGCTTGTACTGCACGCCGAACGCCAGCGCATGCGCGCCCAGCCGCCAGTTCAGCTGGCTGTCGATGTAGTGCAGCGGGTTGTGGGTACGGCCGTACTGGCGCCACGAACGTGATGCGGCGCTGCCGGCCACGTCCGGGTCCAGCTGCAAAGGGTCATAACCGGGCGCGGAAGGATCGGTGACCACATCACCAAGGCCGCCATAGAAACTGTCGCGGTCGATGTCGGCAAAGGCGTAGGCGAGCCGGAAGTCGACGTCGGCATTCACTTCCTGGTCCCACGACACGCTGCCGCGGCGGTACTTCGTATCCAGCGACTCGGCGATGTTGGCCAAGTATTCGGGCTGGTCCAGGCGGTTGCCGCCGCGACGGGTTTCGTCGGTGACCTGCAGGTCGAGCCGCAGCCGGGTGCCCGGTGTGGGCGCATACCAGGCCTGCAGCCCGCCGACCTTGAGGCTCTTGCGGGTGATCTCGGTATAGCCGTCGCCGTTGTAGTCGATGCCGCTGTTCCAGTTGCGCTGGGCGATCACCGACAGGCCGGCATCGGCGTCCTTTGCAACCAGGTCCAGCCGCACATCGGCGTTCTTCTGTGGCGTGCCCTTCAGCACGTCCACGCCGGCCTGCACGTGGCCGCCGCTGCGCGCGGGCAGGGGCGGGATCAGGTTGATCACACCGGCCACCGCACCCGGGCCGTACAGCGCCGAGCCGCCGCCCTTGACCACTTCGATGCGGTCGACGAAGCCGGCCGGAATCTGTTCCAGGCCGTACACGCTGCCCAGCGTGGACAGCAGCGGGATGCCATCGAACAACAGCTGGTTGTAGGCGCCGGGCAGGCCCAGCAGCTGCACTTCGCTGGTGTTGCAGTTCTGGCAGTTGCTCTCCACGCGCAGGCCGTTGATCAGTTCTGCGGCGCGCGAGAAATCGGTGGCCGCGCGCAGTGCGATGTCTTCCTTGCGCAGCACTTCGGTGCGGATCGGTACGTCCGACAGCAGGCGTTCGCTGCGCGTGGCGGTGCTGACCTTCACCTGCACGCGGTCCAGCTCAGTGGGTTGCGGCGCGGCCGCCAGCGTGGGCAACGGCAGGGCGAGTGCGATGGCGGCGGCCAGGCGCAGACATTGGGGGCGGTAGGTGGCAATGGGCATGAGGAGGGCGTCGTCCTTGGGGGAGGGAGGGCGGCGAGGGCGACCTGGCTGATGTATATAAAAGCAATGGCTTATGAATATAGCAAGGGCTATATAACGAAGCCGTAGCAATTCGGTTCGGTACGTGCGGCCAGGGGCATCATGCTGGTGTTATAACATTACACTTTGGCGCCGCAACCGTGCCGGTGGTCATGCGATGCAGGTGGGATTTGCCAGGTGGGCGCAAAGCCCTTTCCTGTGGAAAGGGATCCGCCCCCGGCATCCAGCGCTGGTCAGCCGCGGCGGAACGCGGCGGGGGTGCGTGCGCCGACGATGATCATGCGGATCATCGTGGAGATCTGTTCGACCAGCTCCGGATCCTTCTCCGGAGGTTGGTCCATGGCCGAGGCGCCCATCGCGAACACCAGGCGGGTGATCGCCATCGATACCAGTTCCGGCTTGTGCAGGACCGCGCCATCGAGGGCGGCCAGGCGGACCAGGTCATGCTGCAGCTCTTCCTCGAAATAGTGCAGCTCGCGTTCGACCGCATGCTTGAAGTCGTCCGAACCGACCGCGCCTTCGCGCAGCAGCACATGCAGCAGCTTGTCGTCGGCACGCAGCTGCTCCATGAAGGTTTCCACCGACACGCGAACCACGCTGGTGGCGCTGGAGGTGGCGCGCTGGCGAGCCTCGCCGATGATCGTGCGCAACGAACGGCCGGCGACGTCGATCAGTGCCACGGCCAATTCGTCCATGTCGCGGAACTGCCGATAGAAGCTGTTCGGGGCGATGCCCGCCTCGCGGGCCACTTCGCGCAGGCTCAGCGTGGACAGGCTGCGGTGCGGGCCGATCAGCTTCAGCGCGGCAGCCAGCAGATCCTCGCGGCTCACCGTTCGGCGGGCCGGGCTGCTGGCATCTTCATTCGGCGTCAGGGCGGTCGCGGCGGCCATGGGTCTTCCGGTGGGGCGAGGCTGAATCATACCCAATCCGGTTCAATATACACATGTATACACAGGTGTATGTGCGCCCGTATAGTGCGCCCATGAGCGCTGTCGTCCGTCCCTCTCTGTTTTCCCCGTACCGCTGGGTGTCGCCGACGCTGTTCGATTTCTGGGCGGGCCAGCTGAATCCGTTGTGGACCCTGCGTGAGCCGATGGCCCGCCTGGTACGGCGCGAGCCGGCCGGCGAGGGCGCGGCAACGCTGGTACTGCGTACCAACCGGCACTGGGCCGGCATGCGCGCCGGCCAGCACGTCACCCTGAGCGTGGAGCTTGAGGGGCGGGTGCTGCACCGCAGTTACAGCCCGACCCGGCTGGGCCGTCGCGAGCTGGCGATCACCGTCAAGGCGGTGGAGGGCGGCCGGGTCAGCCAGCATCTGGTCCACCATGCACGTCCGGGCGAGCTGTTCCGCCTCGATGCCGCTTTCGGCGAGTTCCACCTGCCGGCCGCTGCACCGGTGCTGTTGCTGGCCGCGGGTAGTGGCATCACGCCGATGCGCAGCCTGTTGCGCGAGGCCTGCCAGCGTCCGCTGGCCGCACCGGTGGACCTGTTCTACTGGGAGCGCACGGCCGCACATCTGCAGTTCCGTGATGAGCTGCAGGCACTGGCCTCAGCCCAGACGAACCTGCGCGTGCACCTGCTGACCACCCGCGACGGCGAGATGCCGGCCGCGCGCATCGATTCCCACGATCTGCGGGTTGCCGGCGATGACACGCCGCTGGCGCAGCGCCATGTGCTGGCCTGTGGCCCGGACGGTTTCGTCGCGGCCGCGCGCACGCGCCTGGCCCATCAGGTGGCGGGTTTCCAGGCCGAAGCCTTCACCCCGCCGGCGCCGCTGCGTGACGCCAGCAGCGAAGGCGAGGTGTCGCTGACACTGGCGCGCAGTGGCCGCCAGTTGAGCGTGCCGCGTGGCCGCTCGCTGCTGGAAAGCCTCGAAGCCCATGGCATCAAGCCCAAGCATGGCTGCCGCATGGGCATCTGCAACACCTGTACCTGCGACCGCGTCAGTGGCGCCACCCGCCATCTGCGCACCGGCGACCTGCAGTCCGAATCGGCACAGCCGGTACGGATCTGCGTGAGCGCACCGACCACCGACCTGACCCTGGATCTCTGAGGACGCCTGCCATGACCCGCGCTACCGACCGTGCCCTGAGTACTGCCGAGATGCATGCCTTCGGTGAGGAACTCGACGCGATCCGCGACCGTGTGATCGGCAGCCTCGGCGCCTCCGATACCCGTTACATCCGCCGCGTGGCCGCGGCCGTGCGCTGGTTCGGCGTGGGTGGCCGCGGACTGCTGTTCCTGGCGGCGTTCTCGCCGTTGTTCTGGATGCCGCTGCTGTGGCCGGCCGCGATCACCGGCACGCTGCTGCTGGCGCTGTCGAAGATCCTGGAGAACATGGAACTCGGCCACAACGTCATGCACGGCCAGTTCGACTGGACCGGCGACCCCAAGCTCAACGGCAACACCTACGAGTGGGACATCGTTGCCACCGCCGACAACTGGCGCAAGACCCACAACTTCCGCCACCACACCTACACCAACGTGCGTGGCATGGACGATGACATCGGCTACGGCCTGCTGCGCATCTTCCCGGAGCAGCGCTGGAAGCCGTTCTACCTGCTGCAGCCGATCATCGCGCCGATCTTCGCGCTGCTGTTCCAGTGGGGCGTGGCCGCGCAGGACCTGCGCCTGGGCCGCTGGCTGAAGGGCCGCATGAGTGCCCGTGCGATGTGGCTGCAGACCCGTCCGGTGGCACGCAAAATGGCCCGCCAGGTGCTGAAGGACTACGTGTTCTTCCCGCTGCTGGCCGGTCCGTTCTTCCTGACCGTAGTGCTGGGCAACATGGTGGCCAACGGCCTGCGCAACATCTGGACCTACGTGATCATCTTCTGCGGCCACTTCACCGCCCAGTCGGAGACGTTCCCGAAGGAGTGCCTGCGCAATGAATCGCGTGGTCACTGGTACCTGCGCCAGCTGCGCGGCTCGTCCAACATCAGCGGCGGCTTCCTGATCAACGTGCTGTCGGGCAACCTCAGCCACCAGATCGAGCACCACTTCTACCCGGACCTGCCGGCCAACCGCTACGCGGCCATCGCCAAGGAAGTGAAGGACATCTGCCGCCGCTACGGCCAGCACTACAACAACGGTTCTCTGCCGCGCCAGTTCGGCCAGGTGGTCTGGCGCATCCTGCGTCACGCCTTCCCGAGCAAGCCGCGCCGCCTGCCGATGGCGGACATCATGTCCGCACCGGCATCGGCCAACGCGAGCTGATCGACTCAGCCGGCCTTCGCCAGGGCCGCCTGCTCGCGGTCCAGGCGTCGCAGGAACACCTGCATTTCCTTGCGAGCCTGCTGGTCGCCCTTGCTGCCGGCCACGCTCAGCCCACGCTGCCATGCTTCGCGCGCCGCCTGCGGCTGGCCGCCGGCCAGCCAGGCCTTGCCCAGCAGCTTCCACGCCGCCGAGTACTGCGGATCAAGGACCACGCAGCGCCCCAGGTGAGTGGCCGCGCGCACCGGGTTTCCCGCATCCAGCCAGCCCTTGCCCAGGCCGAAGCGCAGTAGTGCCCCGTCCTTGCCGGCGGCGAGCATGTGTTCCAGCGCCTCGATGTTCATGGCCGCACCTCCACCAGCAGCTCGGCGGGCCCCGGCTGGAACCGGCCGCGATGGAACAGCAGCGGCGCACCGCCATTCTCGTTGACCTCGATGATGCGCCCGGCCAGCAGCAGGTGATCGCCGACCGGCCACTGTGCGTGGCGGGTGCAGGTGAGGTGGGCCACCGCACCGGCGATGCGCGGGGGGGCGTCTTCGTCGTCCTCCAGTAGCGGCAGGCCATCGAATCGGTTGCGTACCTGTGGATCGGCGAAACGCCGTGCCAGCGCTTCCTGGTCGGCGGACAACACGCTGATCGCAAAGCGGGTGGTGCGCTGGAACGTGGACAGGCTCTGCGCGTGCAGCGCCAGGTTCCACAGTACCAGCGGGGGTTGCAGCGAGACCGGCACGAATGAATTGATGGTGAGGCCCACCGGTTCGCCCTGCGCATCGCGCGCGCAGACGATGGCCACGCCGGTCGGGAAATGGCCAAGCAGCCGCCGCAGCGCGCGCGGGGGCATCTCGACCGACGGTACCGGGGCCGGGGCGGGGAAGACCCCCGCCCACGGCCCGGCATAGGGCAGCGTCTCGCCGTTCATGAGGCCCTGGCCTGGCGGTAGCGCCGGCCGACCTCGGCCCAGTTGATGAGGTTGAAGAACGCGCCGATGTAGTCCGGGCGGCGGTTCTGGTAGTGCAGGTAGTAGGCATGCTCCCAGACATCCAGCGCCAGGATCGGGGTATTGCCGGACAGGCCGGCTGCCGCGCCCATCAGCGGACTGTCCTGGTTGGCGCTGCTCTCGACCAGGAGGCGACCCTCGCGATCGCTGGTCAGCCAGGCCCAGCCGCTGCCGAAGCGGGTCTGCGCAGCCTTGGTGAAGGCGTCCTTGAACGCATCGAAACCGCCGAGATCGCGGTCGATCGCTGCGGCAAGGTCGTCATCGGGTGCGCCGCCATCGGCGCTGAGCACGGTCCAGAACAGGCTGTGGTTGGCGTGGCCACCGCCATTGTTGCGGACTGCACCACGCTGCGCTTCAGGCACGGCATCGAGCTGGGCGATCAGCGCTTCCACCGGTTGCGCCGCCAGCCCCGCCTGCTCGACGGCGGCATTGAGATTGTTGACGTAGGTCTGGTGGTGCTTGCTGTGGTGGATCTCCATCGTGCGCGCATCGAAATGCGGCTCGAGGGCGTCGTAGGCGTAGGGGAGCGGGGGAAGCGAGTACGACATCGAAGCGATCTCCGTGGGGAAGGCCAGGGGAGCTGGCCGTTGCGGAGATCGTTATCGCACCTCAACATGGGTTGAGGTCAAGAGGCGCGTCAGGCATGGGCGTGTTCCGTAGTGCCAGCCCATGGCTGGCAGCCCGAAGTGCATGAAGCTGCCAGCCATGGGCTGGCACTACTGGATCTCAGCTCAGCCACTCCTTGCACGCCCCATCCACCTGGTCGCCGCAGGCCTGCTGCATCCGCTGCTGCAATCGCGCCAGCGTCTCGGCGCCCTGGTGCTTGCCGCTCCACGCCTTCAGCTGCCCCGCCAGGCGCTCGAAGCGCTGCCGGGTGCGCTGGTGATAGCCCGACGGCTGCGCATCCAGTTCGGCGATCAGCGAGGTGGTGGCCTGCTCGATGCGCGGTGCATCATCCGGAGCCAGCCGCAGTAGGCCTTCCACGTACAGCACGCCCCACTGCACGCGAGTGGCCGGGCCTTGTGCGCCGTCGTAGGCGCGCTTGAGCCATTCCAGTGCACCGGCAGTGTCGCCGCGCTGCTCGGCCAGCTCCGCCAGCTCGGGCATGTAGTAGTACGGCTGCTCGCTGCGCTTCAACTCGGCCAGCAGTAATGCTTCCGCACCGGCATCGTCGCCCACCTGGCGCAGGGCATACACCGCGCTGCTGATCGTGGCCTGGCGCGCATGCGCATCGCTGGCGGCGGAATCGGCGGCGGCCACGCGCTGCCTGACCCGCGCCACCAGCGCGTCAGGCAATGCACCCTTGGGTTGCTGCTGGCGTGCGAGGGATACTTCGGTCAATGCACGCGACAGCGCATCGTCGGCGCGATCGCCACGCTCGGCATCGGCGCGCTCCAGTGCCACCAGCAGCTGCTGGCCCAGCGTATTGCTGGTGGCGGGGCCGGCGCTGGCCTGCTTGACCAGTTGAGCGCCGGCATAGCCGAGCAGTTCGCGGTTGCGACGTACTTCGGCCGGGTGTGCCAGCACCGCCTGCAGCAGCTCGCGTACCTCCGTGGGCGAGGCGCTGGAATGTTCGGTGGTGGCCAGGGCCAGCAGGGTGAAGCGCCGCTGCAGTGCCGCGTCCGGTGCCGCCCTGGAAAGCTGGCGCAGCACATCGGCGCTCTTGCGCTCACCGGCCAGGCGGTTGGCATCCACTTCCCAGCCGTAGTCACCGAGCACCTGCCAGTCCTCGGCGCCCAGTTTGGCGGGCGTAGCCAATGCAGTGGCCAGCGTGGCGGCGACCGCACTGCGGCGGTTGGCGGCCACGGTCAGTACACGGGTCAATTCGGCGGCGTCGTTGCCACCGGCCACGCGGGTGATTTCATTGCGCTGCGGGTCGAGCACGATCAGGGTCGGATAGCCGCGCACGCCGAAGCGCTCGCCCCAGGCTTGTGCGCCTTCCTCGTCGCCGTCCAGATAGACCGGCACGAACTTGCCGGTCAGCGCGATGAAGGCCGGATCCTTGAACAGGCCGGCTTTGAGCTGGTTGCACGGCGGGCACCATACCGCGCCCCAGTACAGCAGCACGGGCTTGCCACTCTCGACTGCCTCGGTGAACGCATCATCGACGTCGCCCTGGCGCCAGGCGATGGCCGTGGCCGGTGCGGCCTCGGCGGCCTTGGCCGTGGCGAGCGGGGCCTGGGCCGGGGAGCAGGCGCTCAGCGCGGTGGCCAGCAGCAACAGGGGAAGGGCAGCGCGCATCGGCAGCATCTCGGAAAGGCGGGGTAAGCCGGCATTGTAGGAAGGCCGGCTGCCGGCGCTGATGCAGTTTGCTCATGAGCGGCGCGAAGAGCGGCATATGTGCGCTGCGGTGCGCTCAGCGCGGGCGCTGCATCTCCGCCGCCAGCAGGCCGGCCAGCCAGGTCATGAAGGCTTCGACGCGGCGGGGCAGGTGACGGCGTTGAGCATAGACGAGGTTGACCGGCATCGGCTCGGCCACGCAGTCGGGCAGCACTTCCACCAGGCTGCCGTTGCGCAGCGCTTCGCGTGCGCCCAGTTCCGGTACCTGGATGATGCCCAGCCCGGCCAGCGCGGCGGCGCTGTAGCCATCGGCACTGTTGACAGTCAGCGCGCCGCGCATCGGCCAGCTGCGGTAGCGCTGGCCATCGAAGTATTCGAAACCGGGTGAGCGCTGGCCGAGCGTGCCGACGTAATGCACCAGCGCGTGCTGGTCCAGGTCGGCGAGCACCCCGGGCACGCCGTGCGCGGCCAGGTAGCCGGGGCTTGCCACGTTGACGATGCGCATCTGTCCGAGCGAACGGGCGACCAGGCTGCTGTCGTCCAGGGTGCCCACGCGCAGCACGCAGTCGAAGCCCTCGCGCACCACGTCCACGCGCCGGTCGGTCGCACTCAGTTCAATCTCCAGCCCCGGGTGCAGGGCCAGGAAGGTGGGAAGCTGCGGGATCACAACGTTGCGGGCCATGCCTCCTGGCATGTCCACCCGCAGGCGCCCGCTCAGTTCGCTTGGCTGGCGCCTGAACAGGTTCTGCAGTTCGTCCATGTCGTCCAGCAGGTCGTGCGCACGTTGCTGCAGCTGTGCGCCGTCAGCGGTGAGGTGGACGCGCCGGGTGGTCCGGTGCAGCAGTTGAGTGCCCAGATCGGCCTCCAGCCGGGCGATCGCCTGCGACACGCTGGCCTTGGGCAGGCCCAGGCCGTCTGCCGCACGGGTGAAGGAGCCCAGTTCGGTGACGCGCAGGAAGACCCGCAGAGTGTCGAGACGATCCATGGATTGTTCGCAGGGATTGAACAGTAAAATCAGCATCGCGCGATTTATGCGCGCCGGCAATCCCAATACTCTGGCCGCACCTTCTCCTTTCCAGGTGCCTGGCCATGACTGCTTCTTCCCGCGTTGTCCTCATCACCGGCGGCAGCCGTGGCCTCGGCCGCAATGCCGCGCTGGCGCTGGCCGCCGACGGTGCCGATATCGTGATCACCTATCGCGCGCAGGCCGAGGCGGCGGCCGAGGTCGTGCAGCAGGTACAGGCGCTCGGCCGTCGTGCACAGGCGCTGTCGCTGGACGTGGCCGACAGTGCCGCGTTTCCCGAATTTGCCGCCCGCCTGCGCGACGCCCTGCGATCGTGGGGCACCGATACGCTGCAGGGGCTGATGAACAATGCCGGCGAGGGGCTGTACTCATCCATTGCCGATACCACCGAAGCGCAGTTCGACCATGCCGTGGCCGTGCATCTGAAGGGGCCATACTTCCTGACCCAGGCGTTGCTGCCGCTGATCGCCGATGGCGGCCGCATCCTCAACGTGTCCAGCGGCCTGGCGCGCTTCTCGCTGCCGGGCAGTTCGGCCTACGCGATGATGAAGGGCGGCATTGAAGTGTTCACCCGTTACCTGGCCAAGGAGCTGGGTGCGCGCGGGATCAGTGCCAATACGCTGGCGCCGGGTGCGATCGAGACCGACTTCGGCGGAGGCCGGGTACGCGACGATGCCCAGGTCAATGCGATGGTGTCCTCGATCACTGCGTTGGGCCGCGCCGGCCGGCCCGATGACATCGGCCCGGTGATGGTGGCGCTGCTGTCGCCGTCCACGGGCTGGGTCAATGGCCAGCGCGTGGAGGCCTCCGGCGGCATGTTCGTCTGATCGCCGCGCTCACGGTCACGATGGCGCGGCGTAGGCGAGGGGCTGGTAGACCAAGCCATTGAACTCACCGACGTCGCCGTCCAGCGCGAAGCCGTAGCGCTGGTAGGTGGCTACGGCATTGAGCGAAGCGCGCACGGTCAATACCGGATCGCGCACCTGCGGAAGCACCGCCTCGAACAGCGCGTGACCGATGCCCTGGCCCTGGCACGCGGGATCGACGAACAGCATCGCCAGATGCCGGCCTTCCTTCAGTTCGACCACGCCGACGATGCGCGCCTCGTGCTCGGCCACCAGGATGAGGTTGTCGCCTTGCAGGCGCGCACCGAACGCATCGGCGGCCGCGACGCTGCCGAAGGTGGCGATGCCGGCCTCGCTGAGTGATGGCGCGACCGCTGCGTTGAAAGCGGCCAGGCACACCGCACTGATTGCGGGCAGGTCATCGGCGTGGGCGGGGCGGATCCTCGGCATGCAGTGTTCTTCCTGTGGCGGGCGGTGCGTCATCGACGCCGCGGTCCTGCACGCTAAGCTGTCGGCATGAGTGAATTCAATGCTGCACACGCGTTGGTGTTTCCGAAGCAGCGCCTGAGCCTGGGCCTGATGACGCCGGCGGCGGCGCGGGGATTGGCCGATCCGCATGCGGCACGACGCATCGCGCGGCTGGCCGATGACCTTGGCTTCGCCGCGCTGTGGACGCGCGACGTGCCGCTCATGGTGCCGCAGGGGCCGGACGCGACCGCCAGTGCGCTGGATGATCCGTTCCTGTGGCTGGGCATGCTGGCGGCGGCAACCGAGCGCATCGCGGTCGGCAGCGCGGCCATCGTGCTGCCGTTGCGGCAGCCGTTGCAGGTGGCGAAGTCGGCGTTGAGCCTGGACCGGATCAGCAACGGGCGCTTCGTGCTGGGCCTGGGCTCGGGCGACCGCCCGGAGGAGTTTGCTGCATTCGGCGAGGATCTTGAGGGCAGGGCAGCGACGTTCCGTGAGCGATGGTCACTGCTGCGCGCGGCGCTGTCTCCCGATGCCGACGCGCGTGCTGCGGTACGGCAGGCCACCGGCGGCTTCGACGTGCTGCCGGCGCCGGCTGCACGCATTCCGATGCTGGTGGTGGGCACCGCGCGGCAGAGCCTGCAGTGGATCGCGCGCGAGGCCGAGGGCTGGGCCACCTATCATCGCGAGGAGACCGCGCAGGAGGGGCGCATCGGGCTCTGGCAACAGGCGTTGGTGCAACGCGGTGGATCAGCCAAGCCGTTCGTGCAGTCGATGCAACTGGATCTGCAGCGCGACCCGTCGGCGCCGCCGCAGCCGCTGCCGCTGGGCCTGAAGGTCGGCCGCGATGGGCTGCGCGACTACCTGCAGCGCGTTCACGCGCAGGGCGTGGCGCATGTGATGTTCAACCTGGTCGACAACGGGCGGGCAGTGGACGAGGTGCTGCGCGAGATCGGCGAGCACGTGCTGCCGCATACGCTTCGGTAGGTGTCCACCTTGGTGGACACGAGGCTGTCGTTGCGGTCGATTCTTCCTTCGAGCAAAAGCAGCCGGGCAGCGCTCGACTCTACACACGCCTTGCATCTGCGTATCATTCGCATTTGATATCCCGATGCCGGAGCCCCGCGTGACCCAACGTTCCCCGCTGCACCCGACCGGGCGCTTGTTCGCCGCGGTTGCCTTCATCGAGGCCATCACCTGGGCCGGCCTGCTGATCGGCATGTGGATGAAGTACGGCCCGATGGCCAACTTGGCGCTGGTGAAGCTGTTCGGGCCGCTGCACGGCCTGGCCTTCCTGGTCTACGTAGCGGTGACCCTGTTTGCTGCGGTCCGCCTGCGTTGGCCGTGGTGGGCGAGCGCAATGGCGCTGCTGGCGGCCATCCCGCCCCTGGTGACCCTGCCGCTGGAGTGGTGGTTCAAGCGCCGTGGCCTGCTGGGTCTGCGTGCAACGCGCTGAGGTCACTGTTGCATGCCCATTCAAGAGAATGGGTATCAAATGCAAATAAGAGCCGTTATCATTTAAGGGTGGTGTCCAGTCCTGACCAGGGCGGATGCCGGACCGGGTGCAGCAGCGCCCGGTGATCCTTTCCTGTTACGGCTGGTGTTCCATGCACGCACGTCCCGTCGTTCCCGGCTTGCCGGCGCTGGTGTTGGCAGCCCTGATCGGCACCATGGCAATGATGTCGTTTGTTGCCGTGATCGGCCCGGTGGTCCGTTTGCTCGGGCTGTCCGAATGGCATGCCGGCCTGTCGGTCACCGCTGCCGGCGTGCTGTGGATGCTGGCCGCGCGCCCGTGGGGCCAACTAAGTGATCGCATCGGCCGCAAGCGCGTGCTGATGCTGGCGATGAGCGCCTACACCGTGGTCTACATCGCGTTGGCGGTGTTCATCGACGTGGCCTTGCAGGTGGTCCCGCCGGTGCTGGTGTCGGTGCTGGTGCTGGTGGGTGCGCGTGGGCTGATCGGCCTGTTCTACGCCGCTGTTCCGCCCACCGCGGCAGCACTGATCGCCGACAAGGCACCGCCCGGGCAGCGCGCCCAGTTCCTTGCCCGACTGGGCAGTGCCAATGCACTGGGGATGGTGCTGGGCCCGGCCGCCGCCGGTTGGCTGGCCTATACCAATCTGTCGCTGGCGTTGTACGTGGCGGCGCTGCTGCCCCTTCTGGCCCTGGCCCTGCTGGCCTGGCGGCTGCCGGCCACCGAACCGGTGGTCGGCGCGTCCGCGCCGCGCCGCCCATCCATGAGCCGCCTCGATCCGCGCTTGCGCCTGCCACAGCTGGCGGCGTTCATCGCGATGGTGTCGGTGACCATCGCCCAGGTTACGGTCGGCTTCTTTGCGATCGACCGCCTCGGCCTCGACGCCGCAGCTGGTGCACGCATGGCGGGCATCGCGCTCACTGCGGTCGGCGTCGGCCTGATCCTGGCGCAGGTACTGGTGATGAAGCTGGAGGTGCATCCGCGGCGCTGGATCATGCTAGGCGCGTTGATCTCCGGCATCGGCTTTGCTTCGGTGGCAGGTGTGCAACAGGCCTGGCAACTGCCCGCCGCCTACGCACTGGCGGCATTCGGCATGGGGTTTGTATTTCCCTCGTTCCAGGCGCTGGCCGCCGATGCAGTGCAGGCGCAGGAACAGGGTGCTGCCGCCGGCACGGCGGCGGCGGCGCAGGGCCTGGGCATGGTGGCCGGACCGATGCTCGGCACGCTGTTGTATCGCGGCGGGCCGAGCCTGCCATACCTGCTGGTGGGCGCGCTGCTGCTGTTGCTGTGCGCGCTGGCCGCGGCCCATCGCATGAAGGAGACCCCATGAACGATTCCCTGATGCAGGGCGTGTGGCCGGAGGCTGCGCCATCGCCCCTGGAGGCTACCGACGACGCCTCGCTGTTCCTGTTGCAGCATGCCGGCCAGCATGTACATGCCCGTGGATGCCGCGCGATGCTGCCGGCCGGTGCGCTGGCGACACTTGCAGAGCGCGTGGCGGCGTTCTTCGCGCAGCAGCGCGGTGGCCCTGGCCTGCTGGTCGGGGCGGTGCCGTTTGAACCACGCGCTGATGACGCGCTGTACCAGCCCGAGCGCCTGCTGCCGCCATTGCCGCTGCAGCCGCAGGCGGCACCGCCGCTGGACGGCGCACTGCAGGCCGAGCCGGCGGCACAGGACTATGCCGCTGCGGTCTCCGCCGCAGTACAGGCGCTGCGCGCGCCCGAGCAGGACCTGCACAAGGTGGTGCTGGCGCGCAGCCTGTTGGCACGCACGCAGGCTGCGCTGTCGCCGGAGGTGCTGCTGGCACGGCTGGCAGCCGATCCATCGGTGGCGACCTACGCCGTGCCGTTGCCGGTCGAACTGGGGCAGGCACCGGCCTGGCTGATCGGCGCGACCCCCGAACTGCTGCTGCGCAAGCGTGGTGCGCAGCTGCTGTCGCATCCGCTGGCCGGCTCGGCGCGGCGCAGCGCTGACGCGATCGTCGACGAACGTGCCGCGCAGTCGCTGCTGGCCTCGAGCAAGGACCACGACGAGCACCGTCACGTGGTCGAAGCCATCGTTGCTGGCCTGGCCCCGTACTGCAGCCATATCGATGCGCAGCCGCGCCCGGCGCTGCACGCCACTGCCAGCATGTGGCACCTCGGTACGCGTATCCATGCCACGCTGAAAGACCCGGCCACGTCGGCCGCGGAGCTGCTGGCGACGCTGCATCCCACACCCGCGGTCTGTGGTACGCCGCGGCTGTCGGCGCTGCAGCGCATCCGTGAACTGGAGCCGGTACCGCGCGGCTTCTATGCCGGTGCCGTGGGCTGGCTCGATGCCCAGGGGGACGGCGACTGGTACGTGGCGATCCGCTGCGCACGCCTGCAGGGCGCGCACCTGCGCCTGTATGCCGGCGCCGGCATCGTGGCCGACTCGCAACCGGAAGCCGAGGTGGCCGAAACCGCCGCGAAGTTCGCTGCCCTGTTGAACGCGCTGGGAGTGCATGAGCCCGCGCCTGCCATCGAGCCTGCAGCATGACGACTCCAACGACATCCTGCCGCCTGCCACTGCAGCAGGCCTGGCCTGACGCGCTGGTCGCGCGCTACCGCGCGGCCGGCTACTGGCGGGGCGAGACGTTCCCGGCCTTCCTGCGCGAGCGTGCCGAATGCTATGCCGATGACATCGCGGTGGTCGCCGGTGATGTCCGGTTGAGCTACGCGCAGTTGTGGCATGAAGCCGGGCGCATCGGCGCTGGCCTGCTTGAACGTGGGCTGCAGCCCGGTGAGCGGGTGCTGGTGCAACTGGGCAACACGGCAGGTTTCATTGCCACCATCTGTGGGCTGTTCCGCGCCGGCCTGGTGCCGGTGTACGCGCTGCCTGCGCACCGCATCACCGAGCTGGTGCACTTTGCCCGCAAGGCCGAGGCCAGCGCCTACGTCACCACCGATCTGCACGACGGGTTCGATCATCGTGGGCTGGCGCGCGCGCTGCAGGCCGAGGTGCCCGCGGTGCGCGAGGTGGTGATCGAGGGTGACGCGGCGGAGTTCATCGCCCTGAATGCGCTGCAGGGCGACCGCAGCCAGCTGCCGGCCGACCCGGACCCGCAGTCGGTGGCGTTCCTGCAGATTTCCGGTGGCAGCACCGGCCTGTCCAAGCTGATTCCGCGTACGCACGACGATTACATCTATTCGTTCCGCGCCAGCAATGCGATCTGCGGCATCGACCGCGACAGTGTGTACCTGGTGGCGCTGCCCGCCGCGCACAATTTTCCGATGAGCTCGCCGGGCTTCTTCGGCGCACTGTACGCCGGTGCGCGCGTGGTGCTCAGCCCGGGCCCCGGCCCGGACGCCGCATTCCCGCTGATCGCCCGCGAGCGGGTGACCTGCTGCGGGCTGGTGCCGCCGCTGGCATTGCTGTGGGCGCAGGCCGCTGCAACCAGCAAGCATGACCTGTCCAGCCTGCAGGTGCTGCAGGTGGGCGGCGCCAAGCTGGTGCCGGAGGCGGCGCGACGGGTGATCGACGGTCTCGGCTGCACGTTGCAGCAGGTCTTCGGCATGGCCGAGGGCCTGGTCAACTACACCCGCCTGGACGATCCGGAAGCGCTGATCGTGGCCTGCCAGGGCCGGCCGATCAGCCCGGATGATGAGGTGCGGGTGGTCGATGACCACGACCGGCTGGTGACCGAGGGCGAAGTGGGGCATCTGCTGACCCGTGGCCCGTACACCATCCGTGGCTACCATAACGATGCGGCCGCCAACGCACGCTCGTTCACCGATGACGGCTTCTATCGCACCGGCGATCGCGTGCAGCAGCTGCCCGGTGGCTACCTGGTGGTGCAGGGGCGCGCCGGCGACCATATCAACCGCGCGGGCGAGAAGATTTCGGCCGAAGAGATCGAAGATCATCTGCTGGCCCATCCGGGCGTGTTCGACGCTGCAGTCGTGTCCATTCCAGACGACTATCTTGGCGAGCGCAGCTGCGCTTTCGTGATCGCACAGGGCGAACCATTCAAGGCGCCCGCATTGAAGGCGTGGATGCGAGAGCGTGGCCTGGCGGCCTTCAAGGTGCCTGACCAGGTCGTATTCGTTGATAGTTTCGATACCACAGCGGTCGGCAAGATCAGCCGCCGCGAACTGCGTGCGCAGCTGCGCGCGCGTCATCTGCAACAGACAGGAGGAACGCGCTGATGGCGCTGCCCCGTATCACCGATTATCCCTTGCCGACCGCCGCCGAGCTGCCGCAGCCACGTGGCCCATGGCGCCCGCAGCGCGATCGCATCGCGCTGCTGGTGCATGACATGCAGCGCTACTTCCTGGCCGCGTTCGACGCCGGCAGCACGCCGCTGCGTCCAGCGGTGGACAACATCGTGCGCCTGCTGGCGCACTGCCGTGCACACGATATTCCGGTGTTCTACACCGCCCAGCACGGTGACCAGGATCGCCGCGACCGTGGCCTGCAGGCCGATCTATGGGGACCGGGCATGCGCCGCAGCGCCGACCACGAACCGATCATCGAAGTGCTCGCGCCGCAGCCGGGTGAGCATGTGCTGGTGAAGCACCGCTACAGCGCGTTCCAGCGCAGCAACCTGGAAACGCTGATGCGCGTGCGTGGCCGTGACCAGCTGCTGGTGACCGGCGTGTACGCACACATTGGTTGCACCGCCACCCTGGTCGAGGCGTTCCAGCGAGATATCGAGGCGTTCATCGCCGCCGATGCCGTGGCCGATTTTTCGCGTGAGGACCACGAGCAGGCACTGCGCTGGATCGCGCGGACCTGTGGCGTGCCGATGACGACCGACCAGCTGCTTGAGGTGCTGTGATGGAAACGAACGCTGACGCGCTGGACCTGGAGCGCATGCGTGCCGATGTGGCGCGGGTGCTGGAGTGCGCTCCGGAAGAAATTGGAGATGACGATAACCTGATGGACCTGGACCTGGACTCGATGCGCATGCTCGGCCTGGTGCTGGCGTGGGGCAATACCGGGTTACCGCTGGAGTTCTCGCAGTTGGCCGAGCACACCACGCTGCGCCAGTGGTGGGGCGTGGTACAGGCACTGCAGGCCGTACGTACCGCATGAACGCCGCCGCGCTGGCCACGCCGGTGGCATTGACCGAGGCCCAGACCGGGCTGTGGTTCGCCCAGCGCCTGGCACCGGGAAATCCGTCCTTCAATACCGCGCACGCGGTGTGGATCGAGGGGCCGTTGGACGTTGCAGCCTTCACGGCAGCGGCCAACCAGGCCGCGGCCGAGGCGCAGGCATTTGCGCTGCGTTTCGCCGAGGGCGCGGACGGCCAGCCGTTGCAATGGCACGACCCGGCACACGTGCCGCTGCTGTCGTTGCGTGATGTGTCCAGCGACGCAGACCCGGATGCTGCGGCGCGGGTGCTGATGCAGGCCGACCGGCTCAGCGCGGTCGACCCGACCCGCGACCGGATCAGCCAGCAGGTGTTGTTCGCGCTGGGCGGTCAGCGTTGGGTCTGGTACGTGCGCGTGCATCACCTGGCCGCCGATGGCTATGGCATGGCGTTGTTCAGTGACCGCGTCTGCGCCCTGTATGCCGGGCGTAGTGGGGACGCGCTGCCCGCCTTGGCGGGCGTGCTGGCCGACGATGCCGCGTACCGCGCCGATCCCCGGCGCGAGCAGGCCGGCCAGTGGTGGCGCGAGCGGATGCAGGGAGCACCGGCGGCCGCCGGCCTGGCCGGCACACTGCCGGCCAGCGATGACGCGCTGCGCTGGATACAGCCGCTTGATGCAGGATTCCGCGAGCGCTTGCTGCAGGCTTCGGTGCGCTGGCTGCAACCGTGGCCGGACGTGCTGACAGCGCTGGCAGCCGAGTATCTGCGCCGGATGAGCGCGGCCGACGAAGTGGTGCTGGGTGTGCCTTACATGGGCCGACTCGGCAACGCGTCGGCGCGCGTTCCGGCGATGGTGATGAATGTGCTGCCCCTGCGTGTTGCGGCGGGCGAGGGCAGCGTCAGCGTCGAGGCGTTCACCCGCGGGTTGGGCCGACTGCTCAGCCAGGGGCGAAAGCATGGCCGCTACCGGGGTGAGCAGCTGCGCCGTGATCTCGGCCTGGTGGGCGCACAGCAGCGCCTGCACGGGCCGATGGTGAATGTGCAGCCGTTCTACAGACCCATGATGTTGCCGGGAGTGCAGGCCACGCTGGAGGTATTGTGCACCGGGCCGGTGGATGATCTGACGCTGGGCTTCCGCGGCGATGGGGAGCATCTGCTGGATCTGGAAATCGAGGCCAATCCGGCGTTGTACCGTCGCGAAGACGTGCAGGCGCACGCCCAGCGCCTGCTGCATTTCGTATCGGCCGCAGTGGACGCCCAGGACATTGCACAGGTGCCGCTGGCCACTGCCGCGGAAGCGCAGCAGGTGGTACACGGCTTCAACGCCAAAGCGCATGCATTGCCAGATACCACGTTGGTTGAACTGCTGCAGCAGGGTATCGACCGCGACCCGCAGGCCACTGCGCTGGTGTTCGGCGAAATCGCACTGGACTACGCGACGCTGGAGGCGCGCACGTTCGCGTTGGCGGCACAGCTGCGTTCGATGGGGGCTGGTCCCGGCAGCGTGGTGGCGGTGGCGTTGCCGCGTTCGCTGGAGCTGGTGATCGCGCTGGTCGCAGTGTTGCGTGCCGGTGCCGCCTATCTGCCGTTGGATCTGGCGCACCCCGATGAGCGGCTGGCGCGCATCATCGCTTCGGCGCAGCCGGTATGCGTGTTGGCAGCGGCCGAGGTGCAGGGGCGCCTGGGTGGAGTGCCGGTGCTGGCGCCCGATCAATGGACCGCACTCAGTTTCGCTGCGCCGTGGGCCGATCCGGCGCCCAGCGATGCGGCCTATGTGATCTATACATCAGGCTCCACCGGTGAGCCCAAGGGCGTATTGATCGAGCACCGCGCCATCGTCAACCGGCTGCTCTGGATGCGCGGGCACTATGGTTTTGGCGCCGATGACCGGGTGCTGCAGAAGACGCCAGCGACCTTCGATGTTTCGGTCTGGGAGTTCTTCCTGCCGCTGTTGTGCGGGGCCACGCTGGTGATTGCCGGCCCCGACGCGCATCGCGATCCCAGCGAGCTGGCACGTCTGGTCCATGCGCACGCCGTCACCACCGCGCACTTCGTGCCGTCGATGCTCGATGCGTTCCTCGCCGCGCCGGCGTCGCACGGGCTGATGCTGCGCCGGGTGTTCACCAGCGGCGAAGCGCTGGACGCCTCGCTTCGCGACCGCTTCCATGCACGCGTGCAGGCCGAGTTGCACAACCTGTATGGGCCGACCGAGGCCGCGGTGGACGTCAGCTACTGGCCGGCGTCGGCCGATGACACCTCGCGTCCGGTACCGATCGGCTTCCCGGTCTGGAACACCCGGCTGTATGTGCTCGACGCCGGGATGCAGCCGCTGCCGGTTGGCGTGGCCGGTGATCTGTACCTGGGCGGCGTACAGCTGGCACGTGGCTATCTCGGCCGTGATGACCTGACCGCCGAGCGCTTCCTGGCCGACCCGTTCCTGCCGGGTGAACGCATCTACCGCACCGGCGATGTGGCGCGCTGGCGTGCCGACGGCGCCGTCGAGTACCTCGGCCGCAGCGACCACCAGGTGAAGCTGCGCGGGTTGCGCATCGAGCTGGGCGAGATCGAAGTGGCATTGCGCGAGCTGCCCGGCATGGAGCGTGTGGAGGTGTTGCTGCGCCACGATCGGCCGGGTGATGCGCGGCTGGTGGCCTACGTGCCTTCCGCATTGGCCGATGCTGCGGTGCTGCGCAGCCATCTGGCCACGCGCGTCCCCGACTACATGGTACCTGCGGTCTTCGTCGGCGTGGATCGCTGGCCGGTGACCGCCAACGGCAAACTGGATCGCGACGCATTGCCCAAGCCGCCGCAGCAGGAGATGGCCGGCCTGGCCGCACGCACCCCCCTGGAGCAGGAGCTCGCGGCGCTGTTCGCACAGGCCCTGGGCCGCACGGCATCGGTGGCGGTAGATGCGGACTTCTTCAGCCTCGGCGGTGACTCGCTGTCGGCCGTGCATCTACTCTTGGCCATCGAGCAGCGTTGGCGTTGCGAACTGGGCCTGGGCGCGGTGTTTGCGCAGCCGACGGTGGCTGGACTTGCCGCGCGCATTGCGCAGCCCCCGGCACCGGCCGACCATGCGCTGGGCCCGGTGATCGCGCTGGCCACGACGGGTGCAGCGCAGCCATCGCCGCTGTTCGTGCTGCACCCGGCCGGCGGCATTGCCTGGAACTACCGCACGCTGGCGCGCGCCCTGCAGCCCGCACGCGCGGTGTATGGCCTGCAGTCGCCTGCGCTGGATACGCGCCAGCCGCTGCCTTCGTGCATTGAAGCGATGGCCAACGACTACGTGCAGCGCGTGGCCGCATTGCAGCCACAGGGGCCGGTGCACCTGCTGGGGTGGTCGGTGGGTGGCATCCTGGCCCAGGCCATGGCGGTTCGCCTGCATGAAATTGGGCGCGAAGTGGGTGAGCTGGTGTTGCTGGACGCCTATCCGAGCGAGTGCTGGCGGGCCGAGCCGGAACCGGACCCGATTGCTGCGCTGCGTGCGCTGCTGGCCATCGCAGGGCACGACCCGGATGCGCATCCGGAACTGGACAGTCGCGAACGTATCCTGGCCTTCCTGCGTCGCGGCGGCAGTGCGCTGGGCAGCTTGCCCGATGTCGTGCTTGATGGCGTGGTGCGCGCGGTGACCGGCACCAATCGGCTGATCCGCGAACATCACCACCGGCCGTTCGATGGCACGCTGGTGCATGTGCGCGCTGGTCGGGATCACCAGGCGCGGCCGCAGCTGCAGTCGGCGTTGTGGCGGGCACATGCGCGCACGGTCCAGGCGCTGGAACTGCCGTTCCTGCACGCCGAGCTGACCGGCCGCGATGCGGTGGCGCAGCTGGCGCCATGGTTGTCGGAGCGCCTGCGTCAATGGGATGAGCAAGAGGAGATCGCAACATGCAGTTGAGCGGTTTTGAAGGCCGCGTGGCGTTGGTCACGGGCGCCTCCGGCGGCATCGGCGAGGCACTGGTACGGCTGCTGGCCGAGGCAGGGTGCATGGTCGTAGCGACTGATCGCGAGGTGCCACGCGTGGCCGATACGCGGGTGCAGGCGTTCGCACTCGACGTGACCGACAGCGCAGCCGTGGAGGCGCTGGTGGATCGGGTGGAGTCTGATATCGGACCGATCGCGCTGGCCGCCAGCGTCGCCGGCGTGCTGCATGCAGGGGGCGTCACCGAGACCACCGATGCCGACTGGCGCCGGGTCTTCGCGGTCAATGCCGACGGGGTGTTCCATGTCGGGCGTGCGCTCGCGCGGGTGATGTCACCGCGCAGCCTGGGCGCGATGGTCACCGTCAGTTCGAACGCTGCCGGCGTGCCGCGGCACGGCATGGCGGCGTATGCCGCTTCCAAGGCCGCTGCCACGATGTTCACCCGCTGCCTCGGGCTGGAGCTGGCGCCGCTGGGCATCCGTTGCAACATCGTGGCCCCGGGTTCTACGCTGACCCCGATGCAGACCGGCATGTGGCAGGACGAGCACGGTGCCGAGCGGGTAATCGCCGGCAACCTGGAGACCTACAAGGCCGGCATTCCATTGCGCAAGCTGGCGACCCCCGACGACATCGCTCACTCGGTGATGTTCCTGCTGTCCGAGCAGGCTGGGCACGTGGCGATGAGCGACCTGTACGTGGACGGCGGCGCCACCCTGCGTGGCTGAGGTTCTGTAGAGCCGAGCCCATGCTCGGCTCTACAGGAAGCATCGGATTCGTTCGGTAGCGCCGAGCCAGGCGCGGCGGTGCTTCAAGGCAGGGTCAGGCGGTACACCAGCACGCGGTTGTCATTGTCGTACGGGCTGTCGCAGACCTCGCCCTGCATGCGGCAATGGCGGGCGATGAAGTCGTTGTCGTTGCCGATCAGCAGCAGCACGTCGTTCGGATGCTGCGGGTCCAGCGCCGGGAGTACATCCATGGCCTCCCACTTCTCCGACAGCAGGCCGTCATGCGGGCCACGCTTTGTGTCCAGATCCAGACCCGCACGGGCCAGCTGCGGGCGGTCCAGCAGGTTCAGCAGCTCGTCGCTGCGCGCAGGCGTGATGTCTGCTTTCAACGCAGTATCTACCGGGTCGGCCAGCACTGACGTTGTGCCGGTTTCATAGCGGCTTCCAGCCAGGTTGGTGGCGTCGGTCAGATCCACCAGCAGCACCGACTTGTAGACGATCGGATCGTCACCGTCCTTGCCCAGGCCATTGCCATCGCGGGCCAGAAGCAGAAAGCGGCTCGCATCCAACGCCCGCAGTTCGCTCTGCGCGGCGGTGCGGTCCAGCTTGCCCTTGCCGTCGTGCGCATAAGCCGGTAGCGCCATCACGTAATGGCCGATCGGCTGCTGTGGCGTGGCCGAAGCCGTCACGTCGTAGACCAGCACACGGGTGTTGATGCGGCCCGCTGCATTCCCCTGTGCACTGTCCTGCAGCGTGGCGCTCTGCAATGCCACGAACAGGCGCGTACCGTCGGGCGACAGACCCATGCCCTCCACGCCCTGGTTGTTGCGGCGCCCGGTCTGCGGCGCCATCAGTGAACCGAAGGCGGGTTTGCCATCGCGTTGCGGCCGGATCGCCGGCGGTGCCACGATCACGCCCTGCAGGTGGCCCTGCGGGTCGAAGTAGTAGACGTTGGCGGTGTACTCATCGCCGATGTAGAAATGGCCATCGGTGGTGAACTGCAGCGACTCGGCATCCAGCGAGACCTTGCCCGCGCCGGCACCGCTGGCCGGAGAGGGTAGCACCACGTTGCGCTGGGTGAGGGTGTGGTCGCCCGGGTCGGCACCGGTGAACGGCTGGCCGTTGAAGTCCTTCAGCACCAGGCCCTTGTCCGGCACCATGGTCAGCGTACCGAGCTTCCCGGGCTTGCCCAGTGCGGTCTCGATGCGCAACCGCATGCGCTCGACGCGGCCGGCATAGTCGTAGAACAGGCCGGCCTCGGGATCATTGCGACCGCGGTCGGGCAGGGTCCACAGCACGCCTTCGTAGCCCTTGGCAGTGCGCTGCCAGGTGCCGGGTTGCACCGCCAGTGAGGAGAACGAGCCCAGCGTGTCGCCGAGGAAGTCCACCGTGCCCGCCGACAGGCGCCCGGCCGCGACCAGGCCCTTGTCCACATAGGTACGGCCGCCCAGCTGCAGGGCACGCGGCGGCGCGCCGGCAGCCTCATGCGGCGCGGAGTAGCCGCTGGCGGAAAGGGTAGCCAGCAGCAGGGCGGTAGCGAGCATCGGTGGACTCCGGGCGGTCGATCAGAAGCGAAGGTCGATGGTACCGAACACCTGCCGCGGTGCCGATGCATGGAACACATACAGCTTGCCGGCCGGGTCGCTGGGTGCGAACACGCTCGAGTCCAGGTTGCTGGCGTAGCGCTTGTTGGTCAGGTTGGTCACGTTGAACGACAGGCGCACACCCTTGGCAAAGCTGACCTGGCCGAAGTCGTAGCCGCCGGCCAGATCGAACACGGTGAAGCCACCGAAGCCCTGGTCATTGGTATAGGTATAGAAGCGCTCGCCGGTGTACTTGCCGCGCAGGCTGGCGAACCAGCCGTTGTCGCGCCAGGTGATCTCGGTGGCCAGCAGCTGCTTGGGCGTGTCGGTCTGGATCTTGCCCTTGATCTGCTGCTCGACGCCGGCCTGCACGTAATTGGACGCATAGGTCGAGCGGTTCAGCGAGGCCGAGGTGTACCAGCTGAAGTGTTCGTTCGGGGTCCACAGCACGGTCAGCTCGGCGCCACGGCTGTCGACGCCGCCCACGTTGTAGAAGCGGTTGCCGCAGGTGGGTCCGACCGCCTGCCGCGAGTCGCAGGGGTTGTACTGCAGCAGGCGGTTGTCGAAGCGCACGCTGTACGCCGCGATCGAGGCCTGCAGGGTGTCGGTGACAAAGCGGTAGCCAGCCTCCAGCGAGCGCGATTCTTCCGGCTTCAGATCGGCCTGTGCGTTCCAGGTAGCCTGGCTGACCGCCTGCGGGCCAAGCTTGAAGCCGCCCTGGAACATGGCGATGTTCTCGGCGTAGCTGGCAAAGATCTCGTGATGCTCAGCCAGACGGAAGTTGGCACCGATGCTCGGCAGGAAATTCTTGCTGGCCTTCAGCGAGCCGGTGGCGAACTGGTTGTTCGAGCTCGGCGAGATCGGTGTCTTCGCGTCGCCCGGCATCGCCTGCGCGTCGGAGGTGGCGTGCGGGCTCTTGGCGCCGAATTCCAGGGTCAGGCGGTCGTCGAGCAGGCGCCAGGTGTCCTTCAGGAAAAACTGATGGGTCTTCCAGCGCGTGCGCTGGGCGAACACGCCGACATCGGAGGGCAGGGTGTTCATGCCGCTCAGGTCGCGTGGGCCGTCCACTGCCGTCTGGTAGCGCTCGGCGCTGCTGGTGTTGCGCTCGTACCAGACGCCGCCTTCGATGCGGTGCGCGCCCAGCTCCCAATCGAACGACAGCGTGCCGCCGTCGCGGTCGATGGTGTAGATGGTGTTGCGGAAGATGATCGGGATTTCCTGCGCGGTGCCCTTGTTCGACCACGCGCCGCTGTTCCAGTTGTGGCCTTCCCCGCGGTCATCGTGGTGGTAGGCCAGCGCGCGCAGGCTGAAGCCATCGGCCAGGAAGAAGTCGCCGGCCAGGTAGTACAGGTTGTCGTCGCGCAGGATCTGGCCAGCGGTGAAGGCGCCGTCGGCGTCCTTGTCCGGGCCGCTGCTGTCGCACTTCTTCGCGTTGAAGCTGGCGGTGTTGCAGTAGGCCTTGGCCACGGCCTTGTTCCAGTCAGGCGCGTAGCCGCCCCAGTCCCAACCGAGCCCACGTGCCATCTCGTCCTTGGACAGATAGAAATAGTCGGCCTGGGTAGTGCGCGAGGTATCGACGAAACCGGTGATCTGGCCGCGACCGAAGTTCCACACGCCCTTGGCATTGAACTGCCTGGTGGTGGACTGGTTGTAGGCGCTCTGGTCGTTCCACAGGTCCGAGACGGCGTTCATGCCGGAGACGTAGCCGGAGAAGCCGTTGTATTCGCCGCTGTCCACGCGCACGAAGGTGCGGCGGTTGGCATCGCTGCCGAAAGTCTGCACCACGCGGCCGCCGAGTTCCTGTGCCGGGCGGTCGGAGGTGTAGGAGATCGTGCCGCCGAGATTGCTGGTGGAGGGCGTGCCGAGGCTGCCGATGCCCACCGCCAGTTCGGCGCCGGCCATGTTCTCACTGATCAGCGCACGGTTGATGGTCAGGCCGTTGTAGTTGTTGTATGCGCCATCGCCCAGCGGTACGCCGTCCAGGGTGTAACCAAGGCGCGTAGAGTTGAAGCCACGCAGGCTGAGTGTCATCGACTGCTCATTGGTACCCAGCGCGTCGGCCGACTGCGCATTGACGCCCGGCAGGAGGTTCAGGGTCTTCTGCAGGCTGGTGCCCGGCGGCAGGATGTCGAGGTTCTCGCGGGTGATGCGCTGCACCTGGCGCGCTTCGCCGCTGCCGATCACCGAAACCGCGTCGAGGTCGGTAGCGGACGCGCCGCCGGAGGTCGGGGCAGCATCCTGCGCCCAAGCCGCAGGAGCCAGCGCGATGGACAGCGCGGCGGCCAACAAAGTCTTCGTCATGATGCAGACACTCAGGCAGGCACGAGCCACCACGCGCAGGCGGAGCCCATGGAGTTCAAAAGGGGAGACTACCGATGCGACCGCGAGCGCCGCAGGCGCCGTGGGTCAACGTGAAAATGGTGCGCTAGACAGATGACTGTCTGGTGACATGTTCATCCGTTGTGAGGTGGTAGTGCCGGCCAGCGGCCGGCACTACCCCTTCGGCGTCTGGCGGGGTTTGCGCGTGCGCTTGGGCTTCGCGGCATCCGCAGCGCTGGCGGCGCCGTCCTGCAGGGCCTGCAGCCAGGACAGGGTATCCACGTAGTCGATGAAATGCCGCAGGTAGCCCGGGCTGGTCGCCTGCATCGTGTCGAGCATGCGTTGCACCAGCACTGCCGAGTTCAGTGGGCCGCCGTCAGTGGGCGCTTCTGCACGCAGCGAGCGGCGTACCTGCAGTTCGCTGCGCAGTTCGGACCACTCGCGCTGAACCTGCTCACGCATCGGCACCTGTGGGTAGTGCGCCAGCGCTCGCGACCCCGCGTCGAGATCACGTACGAGGGCGCGCAGGCTATCCGGCGCGGGAGGCTTACTTGCCATCCGGGGCCTTGGGCTTGGGAATCGGCGCAATCTCGACGCGGCGGTTGCGCGCGCGGCCGTCTTCGCTCGCATTGGAACTGACCGGCTGCTCGCTACCGAACGCGGCGGCGAATACCGCATCGGCGGGAACGCCGTCGGCGATCAGGGTGCGGGTCACGGTCAGCGAGCGCTGTGCGGACAGCTCCCAGTTGTCGGCGAAGCGACGGTTGCCTTCGCGCACCGGCGCGTCATCGGTGAAGCCGCTGACCATCAGGATCTCTTCGCGCGTGCCCAGGTAGGCAGCCAGCGGCGCGGCCAGACTACGCAGCAGCTCCTGGCCCTCCGGCTGCAGCTGGTCCGAGCTCAGCGCGAACAGCACGCTGCCGCTGATGCCGATGCGGCCATCGACCAGGGTCACGCGGCCGGCAGCGAGTGGGCCGGCCAGTGCCTGCTCCAACGTCTGCAGTCGCTTGGCTTCGGCCTGGCGCTGTTTCACTTCCTGGTCCAGCCGCTGCGACAGTTCCAGCTGCACGGCCACCACGCCGACCAGGATCAGCACGAACGCGCCCAGCAATACCGACATCAGATCGCCGAAGGCGGCCCAGATCGGGGCATGCGAGCCGCCGTCGACCTCCAGTTCGTCGCTCATGCGCTGCCGGCCTTGCCGCGGCGGGCCGCCAGCTGCTGCAGTTCTTCCATCACCTGCTTCTGCGACAGCAGGCTGAGGTCGACCACCTCGCGCGCCTGGGCCACGTAATAGGCCAGCTGTTCATCGCTGCGCGCCAGCGAGGCATCCAGTGCGCCGCCGATCTGTTCCAGGCGGCCGGACAGCTCGGTGGAGGCGCCGCCGAACTGCGCGACCGCCTCGCCGAAGGCGCCGGCCAGCTGGCCCACGTCTCCTGCGCTGCCACTGAGCGCCGCCGCGATGCCATCGAGCTTGCCGGTCTCGGCGGCGATGTGGTCGGTGAAGCGGTTGCCGACGCGTTCCAGCAGTTCGGCCGATCCACCGACCAGTGCGTCCACTGCCTTGCGCTGTTCGTGCGAGGCGTGGTTGATCGCATCGAGCAGGGTCTGCACGGTGGCCAGCAGGCGGCCGCGTTCTTCCAGCATCGCGTTGTCGCGCACCAGGCTTTCGGAGAGCGTGCTGCGCAGTTCATTGATGACGTCGGCGGCGGCTTTCGGCGCGGCCGCGGCGGTCTGCAGCAGAGTGGAGACTTCGGCCAGGGTGGCGCTGGCCTGCACGCGGCCGTTCTCGCCGATCTGCTGCGCGGTTCCGGCGAGGGCGTCGCAGACGTGTTGCTGCTGGGCAGCGAGGCGTTCACCGTTGGCCTCAAGGCGTTCGGCCAGATCAGTGGACACGTGCTGCAAGGCATCGCTCCAGCGCTGCAGGCGCTGTTCGTCGCCGGCCTGCAGCTGCGCCTGCAGGCCGGCGTGGGCCTGCTGCAGCTCGGCGCTGACCGCGTCCCAGCGCGCCTGGCGATGCTGCTCTCGGTTGTCCAGGCTGGCCTGCAGTTCGGCGTGCGCAGCGGCGGCGGCAGCCTGCGCGGCCTGCCAGTCCTGCGAGCGCTGCTGCTCGTGCTCCTGCAGCAGCGACTGGCCGGCGGAGTGGCGTTCATCCAGGGCCTGCAGCAATGCCTGCGCGCGTTCGTCCAGCTGCTGGCTGGCGGCCAGCAGGGCCTGTTGCTGACGCTCGACCAGTGCACCATTCAGCGTCTGCTGCTGTTCGGCGGCGGCGCGCCAGGCGTCGGCATTGCCGCGGGCATCGGCCTGCAGGCGCTCGCCGATGTGGGTGACCAGCGCTTCGGCGCTCGCACCCTGGCCGTCGCTGAAGGCCCGCAGATGCTGGCGCAGATCATTCACCAGCGCCTGCTGCGCCTGGGTCTGTTCGGTCACTACCTTGGCCCAGCTGGCCTCGGTGGCCACGCGGCTGCGCTCGAAGCCATCGCTGAGGCCGGCCAGCTGCTGCTGCACGGCCTGTTCAACCCGCGCATGCAGGGCCTGGCCGTGGCTGGCCAGACCGGCCAGCGTGGTTTCGGCCATCGGTTGCAGCGCGCCACCGATCGCGGCGGCGCTGGCTTCGGCACCCTCGCGCAACGACTGCTGCAGCGACACCGCCAGCCGTTCCTGCAACGCCTGGCTCTGGGTCAGGAACTCGGCCTGGCCGGCCAGCAGGCGCTCATTGGCGGCCGTGCTGTGCTGTTCAAAGGTCTGCGTCATCGCCTGCAGGCGGTCGACCAGCGCCGGCATTGCTGCAGACTGCGCCTGCAGCAGGCGCAGCGATTCGGCGCGCTGCCAGGCCTGCGAGTACGGGTGCAGGTCGCCGGCAATCGCGCGATCCAGCTGCTGCACCGCCTGCAGCCGGTCGCGGCGCAACAGGGCGGCCAACAGGCCCAGCATTGCCGAGCTGGCCACACCGGCGATGGAGGTGCCGAACGCCACCGCAAGGCCTTGTACCGGCGAAGCCAGCGAGCCGCGGATGGCGGCCATGTCGGTCGCGCTCTGCAGTGCAAGGCCGGTGCCACGCAGGGTGTCCATCATGCCCAGCAGGGTGCCGAGCATGCCCAGCAGCACCAGCAGGCCGACCAGGTACGGGGTCAGTACCGGTGCGGGCAGGGCGGTGCGCTCGCCTTCCACGCGCAGGCGAACGGCGTTGCGCAGGCCCACCGGCACGCGATCCAGCCAGGGGGCGAGGCGCTCCTTGGCGCTGGACAGGTCACTCAGCGCGCTGCGCAGGCCATTGCTGGCCTGGCGGTAGCGATACAGCTCCACGCCACCGGCGATGTAGCAGGCCGCGATGATCGCGGCCACCGCCGCACCCACCGGGTGCACCGAAACATAGCCAATGCCGATCCAGCACACGGCCAGCAGGCCGACAAGGAAAACAACGACATGGAAAGCAGTTCTGGACATGATGTTCCGGTCAGTGGGAGCGCAGGGCGTCTTGCAGCCCTTCGATCGGGTAAAAGCGCAGTTGCAGCTCGGCAAGCAGCAGCGTGCGCATGTCATGGCGGAAGGCAGCGCGCCAGCCGGGCTGGCCATGCACGCGTTCAAAACGGGCGCCGAGCACCGCCGGCGCGGTGGCCAGCAGGCTGTGCTCGCGCGGGGTAAGGGTCTGTTCCATCACCGCATCGACCTCGGCCAGCCGCGCCAGCTCGGGCGAAACCTGTACCAGCTGGTCGCGCAGGCGCCCGCGCAGGCGCCCGGTGGCGGTCTGGATGGCCTGCTGCAGCACCCGGTAGCGCTGGCGCAACGAGGCGAAGTTGGGCGTAGCGGCCGCCTCGGCCAGGTCAAGCAGGCGCTCGGCCTCGGCATCCTCGCTGATCGAGGCCAGCAGGCTGGTGTGGGCCTGGGTGCAGTCGGCCAGCACATCGTCGATCGCTTCGGCGGCCTCGCCGGGCTCGGGCAGGCGTCCGCCCAAGGCTCCTGACAAGGCCACGGCACGGCTCCAGTCCACCCATTGGCCGAGACGATCGGTCAGAGCGGGACTGGTGGCCGGCATCGCGCCGTCACTGAGACGGGCGAGCAGGCGGAGGAACTCCGGTCCACCCAGGACCGGCTGCGCTGCGTTCGCCATCAAGGGGTTGGGTGCCAAAAACCGTTGATTTTACAACCAGATGACCCTGGCTGGATGAAGGCGGGGGCGGGGGTGGGGACCGGCAGGCGCCACAAGGCTTAGAATGTCCGGCTGCACCCATCCCGTTCGACCCTTGGAGTTCCCAATGACTGTTGCGCAGTTCTACCCGATCGGCACCCCTGGACAGCCCTGGGGCGACGCGGAACGCGCACAGTGGCGGGCCCGCCAGCAGCGCCAGCGCAGCTACCACGACGACGTGGTGACCGCGCTTGAGCGCCTGGACGACAGTTTCGACGTCATCCAGTACGGCCAGCTGGACTATGCCCCGGACCACTACCCGCTGTTCGCCGTGGTCAACCACGACTGGAACCCGGCGCTGCCGACCGCGCTGATCACCGGCGGCGTCCATGGCTACGAGACCAGTGGCGTGCATGGCGCCCTGCAGTTCCTGGAGCAGCAGGCCGAGCGCTACCTGGGCCGGTTGAACCTGATCGTGGCGCCGTGCGTGAGCCCGTGGGGCTATGAGCGCATCCAGCGCTGGAACCCGGATGCCATCGACCCGAACCGCAGCTTCCGTGACGGCGGCCAGATCGAGGAAGCCGCCGCGCTGATGCGCTGGGTGGCCGAGCGCAAGCCGAGCCTTCTGGTGCACTTGGACCTGCACGAAACCACCGACAGCGACCTGCAGGAATTCGACCCGGCGCGCTGCGCCCGCGACGGCAAGTCGTTCGAGCTGGACAGCATTCCCGATGGCTTCTACGTGATCGGCAACAGCGAAGATCCGCAGGCCGAGTTCCAGAAAGCGCTGATCGCCGCCGTGGCGCCGGTCACCCACATCGCCCCGGCCGATGCCGAGGGCAACCTGGTCGGCCTGCCGCTGCAGTCGCCGGGTGTGGTCTGGGGCGAGTCGCGCTCGATCGGCGCTTGTGCAGGCTTCACCGATGCACGCTTTGCCACCACCACCGAGGTCTACCCGGACAGCCCGCGCACCAGCCCGCAGGAGTGCAACGACGCCCAGGTGGCAGCGGTGTGTGCGGGCCTGGATTTCGCGATGGCGGCGCAGTAAGCCATTCCCGCATCGGTAGCGCCGGGCCATGCCCGGCGTGCACGGGTGTGGTCTAGCCCAGCAGGATCACGCCCCACACCGCGCCCACCATCAGCAGCGCGGTGGTCTGTGCAGCACTGCCCATGTCCTTGGCGTTCTTCGACAGCGGGTGGTGGTCCAGCGAGATCCGGTCGACCACCGCTTCGATGGCCGAGTTGAGCAGTTCCACCAGCAGGCTGATGAAGCACACGGCCAGCACCAACGCCCGTTCGACCGTGCTGATGTCCAGCAGGAACGCGGTGGCGATCAGCAATGCATGCAGCAGCAACAGCTGCCGGAACGCCGCTTCGCCACGGAAGGTGGCGATGAATCCATCGCGTGAATGGATCAGCGTATGGAAGATGCGGCGAAGCCCGGTCTTGCCGTGCGGGTACTTGCCGCTGTTCCTGGGGTGAGGTGGCTGCATGCCCGTCCTGCCATGAGGTTATCTGCCCCAGCATGTGCAGGTGCGCGTCGGGAAAGCGTCGGATCGCTGTTGCCCCTGTCGGAGAACGTGGGCGCCTGAGTGAACAACCCTTCAGTTGGCCGGGCTGCGCGAATCGCGGATCGAATAGATCACCGAGAAGATCTTCCAGCCCTGCTCGGTGCGGATCAGCTGCCACATCTCCTTGCCCCAGTTGGTCCTCACGCCATCGTCGTGGAAGCTGTAGTCGAAGGACACGGAAGCCACGTCGCCATCCGTTTCGATCTTCGTGTTGGAGAACTTCTCCTCCTTCGGTTTCGGCGACGCAACGGCGCCATCGATCAGTGCGATGAAGTTGTTGGCGGGGATCCTCCGCGCCTTGATCGCGTCAGGCTTGGCCTTGCGGATGTCCTGCAGGCGCACGTCCTCGGACACGAACTGCCAGCCGATGTCTTCCGCCCTGTCCGAGAAGAACAGGCGCATGTAGGTCGGCTTGTCCTTGTTGATCAGCGAAGTCCGGAACGACTCGACCACCTGTTCGATCGCCTTGACGTCGGCGGGCGCGTTCTGTGCAGCGTGAGCGGGCAGACAGGCCGGGAGGCAGAGGGCGAGGGCGGTGACGCGTGCACGTGCGATGGACATCGGTGATTCCTGGTGGGAGGGAGCACAGCTGCATTACCGCGCGTAGGTGCGCCAGAAGAGCACGCGGCCTGTGGTCCTGTTCATTGCAACGAAGACCGAATTTCCGGATTCCGGCGCGCAGCGAAAGGCACTGTACGACCTGCTGAGCGTTGCCTCGCCGGGCCACCAGTATCGATTGAACGCAACAGGATCACTGTTGTTGAATGTGGTCGCCTGGCAATCGGCAGGCAACTGCAATGGCACCGCAGGGGGCTTGGTGAACGCCAGCGCGCTGGTGTTCGAATCGAGGTCGTGCACCTCGCGCAGATCGGTCGCCTCGTGCGCCACCCAAGCGGGAATCCATCCCTTGTTCACCTGGTCGGAGTCGATCGCCTCCTGCATCGTGTCGAACGAACTGTCCATCACCAGACCGCAGGCGCACAGCGCAGTGCAGAGTGCGACCATGATGGCGCGTTTTATCCTGTTCTTGCTGCGCTTGCCTGCCATCGGCGGACGTCCCTGTGTTCATCCTGAAGCATCGGTCGGCGCACGCTAACACGGACGCGAGACGCCGTCCTGTGCCGTCATGGCGGAAGTTGCCGGCCCTGGAACCACGCCCTGTTGCATCGGGGTCTGGTCTCTAGCAGCCCGGAATCTCCTGCGGACGGGCCATTGCGCTCAGCGCAGGTGGCGGCCCGACAACAGACACCAGTAGTGCGTTGTAGGCCCGGGTATCGCAGTCAACAGCTGTGCGATAGGAGCGGATGATGAGGGTGGCTTGGGCGGCGAACATCTGCCGCCCGGTCGAAACCGCCTTCTTCTGGGCCGGTGTCATCAGCGTCGCGACGGCGGTATCGGCGTTGCGGAGCCATATCTCGCGCACGGGACCGCGTCGGACTTCATGGGGCAGTATTTTCTGGCTCCGAACATCGGGCTTGAGCGCGACACGGAAATACCCCGGATACCCCTCGTAGGAGGGCTCCCACATGATCTCTACCGTACCCGTCACCTCGGCGCTGCCGGAAAAACGCGTTTCGTTGGGGGCGACGAATACGGATCGGGTAAGGGGCGAGGGCTGTTCTGATACAAGGCGGATTTCGCTCTCCTGGGCGTTGCCGGGCAACGGGCCGCAGAGGAGGACGGCAAACGTGAAGAAGTACGCACTCCGTTTCATGGCTTCGGCGTCCTTGGTGGTGCCTTCTGTGGTCCTCAAATCCCGCTTTGGATAATGCCCGGGATGGGTATGGGTGAGCAATGCGCCTGTATTGCCGATCGATACCTCCCTCACTTGTGGCATGGCGCGTGGGTGTGAGATGTAGTCGAGCACCGCCGCTTCACGTCAAGAGGAACGCCATGCGATTGATCCTGGCCCTGGCCCTGGTTCTGGCCGTGCTGGCAGGCCCGGCCGCCGCCCTGGAGGCGGCAACGCCGGCACAGTTCGACAGCCACGTTGTGCGCGACCCGGCGCTGGGTGAGATCAGCTGGCATATCGACACCGTCAACGCGCAGCAGAAGGGCCCGCTGGTGGTCTGGCTGCCGGGGTCCGGGGCGTTCCCGCACTTCCAGAGTTTCAGCGATGGCAGCCAGGGCACCAGCTTCCCGCGCGACCTTCTCGCATTCCGTGACCGTGCGCATTTCCTGCTGATCGACAAGCCTGGCATTCCGTTCTCCGCACGGATGCACCTGGATGAAGCCAAAGGGCGGCCGATTCCTCTGGATGGGCCGGTCTATCGTGCGGGCCTGTCCCGTGACAACCTGATCGCGCGCACGGTGCTGGCCATTGCAGCGGCGCGTCGCACGCTGGGCGACAAGGTTGACCGGGTGGTGGTCATCGGCGGCTCGGAAGGGGCGCAGTATGTCTTCGCGGTGGCAGGCCTCGCGCACGCCGACAAGGCCGTGGGCTGGGGCGGGCTGGCGTTGCCGCAGTACCACGATTTCGTCATCGAGCAACGGCTGCGCGCCGAGCGCGGCGAAATTTCCCGTGCCGAGGCGCAGGCGTCCGTCGAGGAAATCTTCGCGGCCATCAAGGCGATCAACGCTGACCCGCTCGGTCTGGAACAACGCTTCATGGGTGAGACCAACCGGCGCTGGTCCGGGTTTGGCCCGCATGCCGTAGTCGACGACATGCTGGCGCTGGAGATCCCGTTGCTGCTGGTGCAGGGCGGCGACGATGCCAAGGCGCCGATCATCAATACCGACTTCGCCATGGTGGCCTTCCTGTCACGTGGCCGCAGCAACCTGGACTACTGGGTCTATCCCGAGGCGGACCATGGGTTCCGCGTGGCCGATCCGGACCATCCGGGCAAGCGGATCTCCATTGCGCCGGAAATCTGGGAGCGGGTCTGGGAGTGGGTGAGCAGGGAGAGCTGAGCGTCGGTGGACGTGCGCTATTCGTCCACCTGGTTCCGCGTAGCCGGATAGACCGTCGCACCCCGATTCAACGAAAAGCCCTCCACCTTGCCTGCATTCGCCACCGGGAATTGGAGGGTCATGTCCTGCGCGGTCATGAAGAAGGTGCGCGCCGACAGCGGGAACAGCTCCATGCGCTGCGCGCCGAACAGATCGCTCTGGAAATACAGGCGATCCCCTTCGGCCACCACGTGCGCAGGCTTGTCCAACAGCAGGTAGTCACCTGCCACTTCGGCATTCACCGCAGGGTCGGGCGCCAGCGCGGTCTTCTCGATGGTCTGAAACTCTGGCCAGCCATACTCGGCAGCCACGCTCACCAGGATCTCGTCCACCAGCGCCGCACCGCTGTCACTGTTGGTCAGCACCACGATGCCCTGGCCGGTGTTGGAGTAACCGTAGAGCTGCGCACGGAATCCGTGGGTCCCGCCGGTATGTGCAAAGCTGCTGCCTGCGCCCAGCCGTTCGACATAGAACCCCAGCCCATACTCGCCCAGGCCTCGGGTCAGCATGGCGTCGGTCATCGGGCCGGAAAGCACTCGCCCCGGCGCGCCATGCTGGGCCTGTTGCACCTCCAGCACCAGCTTGGCGAGATCGCTGGCGGTGGTCCACAAGCCAGCGGCAGCCGATTCGGGGTAGACATACCAGCCGCCGGGCACCGGCTTGCCATCGGCAGGATGGGCATGGGCAGCCCGCGCGCGCCAGGTGGACGGCAGCTCGGTGGCGAACGTACTGTCGTGCATCTGCAGCGGATCCAGTACCTGCACCTGCATGACGTCGGGGAAGGGCTGCTGGCTGACGTCGCTCATCAGTGCCTGGATGACCGTGTAGCCGCCGCCGGAATAGGTCCATGCCGTGCCCGGTGTCGCCTCGACCCGGATCGGGTCCGATGTGGCAGGCGCAACGCCTTCCAGTATCTGCGGCAAGGTGGGCAGCGGCTGGCCCTGCGGGTAGCCGAAGAAGCCGTGCACGTTCATTCCGGCGCTGTGATTGAGCAGCGCGCGCAATGTGACCGGTTGCTGCTGGGTGAAGGCATTGTCGGGTACCTTCCACTGCCGCAGCTGTGTGTTGACGGGGCCGTCCAGGTTGAGGCGGCCGAGTTCAACCAGGCGCAGTGCGCCCACCGCGGTGACCGATTTGCTGACCGAGCCCGCCTGGAACAGGCTGTCCGGTGTCGCAGGACGCTGACTGCCCGATTCCAGGGTCCCGTAGGCGCGTGCCCATTCGATGCGATGGTTGTTGATGAGGGCGATGCTGACCGCGGGAACATGGTGATAGGCCATGCGCTCGGCCAAGGGGGTTTTCTGGCCGGGCCGCCCCTTGATGACGATGCGGCTGGAGAGCCCGTTTTCGACGCGGGCGATACGTGCCAGCAGTTCTGCTGAATCGCCCGGTGAGGCCGCCGGCATATCGGCGGCCATGGCGTAAGTGCAGGGCGTCAGCAGCATCAGCAGTGCGAAGGCGTTGGCGCGGACGTGATCACGCAGAGGTCTACCGGGGCGTGCGTTGCTGGCGCTGGGCATTGAGGGGGCCTTGGGTGGGACGGGCAGGGTGTGGAGGGCGCGCCGAGTATAGGGGGCTTGGTGGAAGCGGACGGGCGGGGCCGAGGTTGACGCCTCCAACGCCCCGGCGCACTCTGGGGGCTCGGATCGACAGGCCGTTCAGGCACCCGGTGGCACGGTGGAGTCAGGAGGTGGAACAGCCATGAGCCAACTCACCGACAGCTTCGGACGCAGCTTTCCGTACCTGCGCCTGTCGCTCACCGAGGCCTGCAACTTCCGTTGCAGCTACTGCCTACCTGACGGTTACCAGGCCGATGGCCGCCCGCGCTTCCTGCAGGTGGATGAGATCGCGCGGTTGGTGCGTGCCTTTGCTGCGCTGGGCATGAGCAAGATCCGCCTGACCGGCGGCGAGCCCAGCCTGCGCAAGGACCTGGACGAGATCATCGCAACCGTGGCGGCGGTACCGGGCATCGCCAAGGTGGCCATCACCACCAATGGCACATTGCTGCCGCGGCGCCTGCCGGGTTGGCACCGCGCCGGGCTGACCGCCCTGAACGTGAGCATGGACACCCTGCAGCGCGAGCGCTTCGCGGCCATCACCGGGCACGACCGTCTGCCGGAGATCGAGCAGGGGCTGGCATTGGCGCAGGCGCTGGGCCTGCCGGCGATCAAGCTCAATGCGGTGCTGTTGCGCGGCCTGAACGACGACGAGCTGCCACAGTGGATGGACTACCTGCGCGAGCGCCCCTTCAGCGTGCGCTTCATCGAACTGATGCGCACCGGCGACAACGAAGCCTATTTCCAGCGCCATCACCTGCGCGCTGATGTGGTGATCGAGCAGCTGCTGGCTGCCGGCTGGCACGAGCGCCCGCGCGCAGCTGACGCCGGCCCGGCGCGCGAGTTCGGCCATCCCGACCATCGCGGCCGCATCGGCATCATCGCCCCGTATTCGCGTGACTTCTGCAAGGGCTGCAACCGCCTGCGGGTGACCGCCAGGGGCGATCTGCGGTTGTGCCTGTTTGGCGAGTTCGGCGTGCCGCTGCGCCCGTTGCTGCAGAACGACGGCGACCATGACGCGCTGCTGGCGCGCATCACCACCCAGCTTGGCCTGAAAGCGGCCGGGCATGGCCTGCACCAGGGCCAGACCGGGCTGACTCCGCATCTGGCGTCCATCGGAGGATGAGCAACACGATGAGTGGGGAATGGAATGCGGCCTTCCACATGGCCGATGTGCGCAACAAGCGCATCAGTCGCCGCCGTGCGGTGGCGGTCGGCGAGCTGCATGCGGGCCCCGTGGCCTATCCGCTGATCGTCGAACGCCGCCTGCCCAAGGGCGATGCGCTGGTGATGGCCGAGATTGCCGGCCTGCAGGGCGCCAAGATGGCCTCGATGCTGATGCCGCTGTGCCACCCGTTGCCGCTGGAACTGGTGCAGGTGTTCTGCGCGCCGGTGGCGGAACGGCAGGCGATCCGCGTGTGGTGCGAATGTGCCAGCGAGGCGCGCACCGGCGTGGAGATGGAGGCGTTGGCCGGCGTCAACGCGGCGCTGTTGACCCTGTACGACCTGAGCAAGCCGGTGGAGCCTGCACTGCGCATCGAAGGCATCCGTCTGTTGTTCAAGGAGGGCGGCAAGCGTGGCGTCTGGCTGCACCCCGATGGCATGGACGAGGCTGAGCACGCGCGTTTCAAGCCGCTTGCACCGAAGGGGCTTGGGGGCGCTGCGTGTGCAGTGATTACGTTGAGTGACCGCGCCAGCGTGGGCACCTACGACGATGTGTCGGGTCCGACGTTGGTCAGCGGCCTGCGGCGGCTGGGTGGCGACGTGGTGTCTGCCGAAGTGCTGCCCGATGGTATCGAGCCGCTGGCCGGCCGCCTGCGGGCGCTGGCGGCCGAGGGCGTGCGCCTGTGCCTGTGCACCGGCGGCACCGGGCTGGGTCCGCGAGACCTGACCCCGGAGGCGCTGCGTTCGTTGAACGCACGGCCGGTGCACGGTCTGGCACAGATGGTGCGTGCACTGAGCGCGCAGCACACACCGATGGCCTGGCTGAGCCGGGCCGAGGTGGTACAGCTGGGCGGCCTGCTGGTGTTCGCGCTGCCGGGCAGCCCGAAGGCAGCGGCGCAGTGCCTGGACATCCTGGCGCCGGTGCTGGGCCACGCCTTGGCGATGGTCGATGGTGGTGGCCACGCATGATTCCTTACAGCGAAGCGCTGCAGCACCTGCTGAACGCGGCCACGCCGCTGCCGGCCGAGCGTCTGCCTTTGCATGAGGCTGCCGGCCGCACCCTGGCCAGCGATATCCACAGTGGGCAGTCGTTGCCGCCATTCGACAACTCGGCGATGGATGGCTTCGCGTTGCGCGCCAACGGTGCGGTGTTCGATGCTGGTACCGAGTTCGCGGTGCAGGGCTGGCAGGCCGCCGGCGATGGAGGGGTCGAGGGTGGCGAGGGCGCCTGGGAAATCATGACCGGTGCGCGCATGCCGTCCGGGCTGGATACGGTGGTGCCGGTGGAGCAGGTGGAGATCCTCTCCCGCGCGGACGGCCGGCCGACCCGCATTGCCCTCAAGGCGCCGGCGAAGCCGGGCCAGCACGTGCGCCTGCGCGGCCAGGACGTGAGCGAAGGCGAGCGTGTGCTGCAGGCCGGGCAGGTGCTGGATATCAATGCACGCACCTTGCTGCATGCCATCGGCGTCGGCGAGGTGGCGGTGGTGGCGCGGCCGAAGGCGTCGGTGGTCGCGACCGGCAAGGAGCTGGTGACCGAGGCGGCGCAGACGCTGGAATCGGGTCAGATCCGTGACAGCAACCGACCCTATCTGGTCGGCCGGCTGCAGGCCGCCGGTGCCGAGGTGGTCTGGCAGGGCACGGTGGGTGATGAGGTGGCCGCGTTCAATGCGGTGCTGGATGAAGCACTGGCCGCCGGTGCGCAGCTGCTGATCAGCACCGGCGCGGTGTCGGCCGGTCGCTACGATTTCGTTCCCGATGCGCTGCGTGACCGTGGCGCCCGCATCGTGTTCCACAAGGTGGCAATCCGCCCGGGCAAGCCGCTGTTGTTCGCGGTGCTGCCCAACGGCGCATTGTATTTCGGGCTGCCGGGCAACCCGGTATCGGCTGCGGTGGGCCAGCGCTTCTTCGTGGAGCCGGTGCTGCGCCGCCTGCTGGGGCTGCCACAGGAAGCCGTGCTGCAGCTGCCGTTGCAGGCCGATGTGCGCACGCCGCCCGGCCTGCGCTTCCACGCGCGGGCGCGGGTCGAAGTGGACGGACTGGGCCGCCTGACTGCGCGTGTGCTGGCCGGGCAGGAGTCGTTCCGTTTGATGTCCATGCTGCAGGCCAACGCCTGGGTGGTGCTGGAGGCCGACGGTGACCTGGCCAGTGCGGGTACCTATGTGCGCGTGCATGGCTGGGGTCACCAGGATCCTGTGCGATTGGTGAGCCAGGAAACGTGATGAGACAGGTGACGCTGCAATTGTTCGGTGCTTTTTCCGATCTCGACGCCAGCCGCGAGATTGCGGTGGATGTGGAGGGCGGTACCGTGGCTGACCTGCGCCAGGCACTGCGCGAGCTGCTGCTCGTGCGCTGGCCGGGCTTCCGCGCAGGCCTGCTGGACTATTCGGCGTTTGCCGACCAGCAGCGCGTGCTGCGCGATGGCGACGCGCTGCCGGACGATGGCCGGGTGGCGATCCTGCCGCCGGTGAGCGGGGGCTGAGCCATGAGCGGGAAGATCATCGTGAAGGTAGTGGAGCGCGCGCAGGCGGCGATCGATCCGGCCGAGGGCATCGCGGCGGTGTCCGATCCGGGCTTTGGTGGCATCGACGTGTTCATCGGCAAGGTGCGTGACCTCAACGTGGGGCGCGTGGTGACCGGGATCACCTATGACCTGTTCGAGCCGCTGGTGTTGAACGAGTTCAAACGCCTGGCCGCCGAGGTCGAGGCCAGCTTCGGCCCGAAGCTGAAACTCTATGTGGCACACGCCAGGGGCCGGTTGAGCATTGGCGATGTGGCCGTGGTGGTGGCCGCAGGCAGCCCGCATCGCGACGAGGCGTTCCGCGCGTGCCGACAGCTGATCGAGGCGGTGAAGCACCAGTGCCCGATCTGGAAGCAGGAGCATTACGAGGATGGCGACAGCGTGTGGAGTGAAGGCTGCAGCCTGTGCCATGCGGACGATGAACCCGCACATGATCACCATCACAGCCATTGACCTCCGTAGATCCACGCCCCGCGTGGAAGAGCGCCAGGAATCCAGTAGATCCACGCCATGCGTGGATGGGGCGTTTCCCGCGTACCTGATCGGCGCAGCCGCGCATGGCGTGGCTCTACGGTGAGTGGGTCGATGGACGGCATCGTGCTGGCCGGTGGCCTGTCCAGCCGGATGGGGCGCGACAAGGCACTGCTGCCATGGCAGGGCCGCACCCTGCTGGAACACATGCAGCGCGTGTTGCAGCAGGCCGGCGCACGACGGGTCTGGATCAGTGGCGACTACCCGGCCTTCGGCGGCGTGCCGGACCGGGTCGCGCGTTGCGGTCCACTGGGCGGGCTCTACAGCGTGGCGATGCAGATGCCCGATGGCCCGGCCTGGGTGGTGCCGGTGGATGCACCGCGGATGACGCCGGCGTTGTTGCAGCAGTTGCACGCGGGCGAGGGCAGTTCCTGCACCGTGTTTGCCGACGAGCCGTTGCCGATGCGGTTGCAGATCGATGATCATTGCCGCCGCGTGCTGCAGGATCTGGTTGATGATCCGTTGGCGCGTCGTTCGCTGCGCGCCCTGCAGGAACGCCTGGGTGTTACCCGGCTGCCCCTGGCCGCTGAGGATCGCGCCCTGCTGCTCAACTGCAATACCCCGTCGGAATGGGAGTCCATCGCACCATGAAAGTCCAGCTGCAACAGCAATCGATGCGCCTGCGCGTTGATGAAGAGGAACTGGCACGGCTGCTGGCCGGCGAATCGCTGGAGAACCTGACCCGCTTCGGCGGCAGTGGCGGCTGGGGCGTGGCGCTGTCGCTGCACGCCGGCGACCAGGCGGTGCTGCTGGATGGTGGCACGTTCTGTCGGCTGGTGCTGCCGCGTGCAGGGGTCGAGGCGTTGGCGGAGCGATTGCCCTGCCGCGATGGCCTGGGCTTCAGCATTGCGCTGGATGACGACAGCCTGCTGCAACTGCAGTTCGACGTGGACGTGCGCGACAGCGTGCGCCAACGTGGCCCGCACCGGCGTCCAGAGCCTGCGGCGGAGTAAGCGCTTTGCGCACGAGGGGCTCAAGGTCGCTGTCGTATGATGAGGGCCTTCGTTCCTGCGTTGCTGCAATGCCCCTCACTCCTTCCGTACCGTCCCGTTCCCATCTCTCCACGCCCAACCCGGCGGCGGCCGATGATGGCGACGCACTGCATTTCTGCAGCACCTGCGCGTTTTCCGATGCCTGCATGTCGCAGGGCTACGACAAGACCGCGCTGGGCGAGCTGCACGTGCTGGTCGACCATGTGGGGCCGTTCCAGGCGGGTGACTACCTGTTCCGTGCCGGCGACCCGTTCGACTCGATCGCGGCGGTGCGTGCCGGCATGGTCAAGACTTTCGTTGATGACAGCCAGGGCAACGAGCAGGTACTGGGCTTCAGCCTGCCCGGTGAGGTGATCGGGCTCAATGCCATCCATGGCGCGCGTTTCCCCTGCAATGCCGTGGCGCTGGACACGGTGTACCTGTGCCGGATCTCCTTCCCGCGATTGAGCCTGCTGGCCACGCGCATGCCGGGATTGCAGGCACGGCTGTTCAGTCTGCTCAGTGCCGAGATCGGCAAGGTCGCCACGCTGGCCGCCAACCACCGCACCGAGGAGCGCATGGCGGCGTTCCTGCTGGATCTTTCCGAGCGCTATGCACGGCGCGGGTTCTCGGCCACCCGCTTCAACCTGAGCATGGCCCGTACCGAGATCGCCAACTACCTGCGGATGGCGCCGGAAACGGTGAGCCGGGTGCTGCGCCGGCTGAGCGACGAGGGTGTGATTGCAGTCAACCAACGTGAGATGCTGTTGCTGCAACCCGAACGGCTGGCGGCGTTGGCCGTGGCCAGGGAATCCGATCCGGACTGACGAGACAGCCAAGGGGCCGACCATGAAGCGAGCGGGACTGTTGTTGCTGGGAATTCTGGCTGCGATGCCGGCCTGGGCGGCCGACCTGACGGTGTCGGCGGCATCGAGCCTGACCGAGAGCTTCCGCGAACTGGGCGCGGCCTACGAGAAGGCGCACCCGGGCACCAAGGTCGATTTCAACTTCGCCGCCTCCGGTGTGCTGCTGCAGCAGATCAGCCGTGGTGCGCCGGTGGACGTGTTCGCATCGGCCGATGAAACCACGATGGACCAGGCACAGCAGCAGGATCTGCTGGCGGCGGGCACCCGCGAGGTGTTCGCGGTGAACGCGTTGTGGGTGGTGGTACCGCCGCAGGCCAAGGCGCCGCCGCGCGTGTTGAAGGATCTGGCCGGTGCCGGCGTGCAGCGCATCGCACTGGGGAACCCGGACAGCGTGCCGGTCGGGCGCTATGCCAAGGGCGCACTGGAAGCGGCCGGCCTGTGGCCGTCGGTGCAGGGCAAGGCCATCACCACGCAGAATGTACGTCAATCGCTGGATTACGTGGCACGTGGTGAAGTGGACGCCGGCTTCGTCTACGCCACCGATGCCCAGGCCATGCCGGATCGCGTGCGCCGCGCGTTTGCCGTACCGGTCGCTGGGCGCATCGCCTATCCCTTGGCGGTGACCAAGGCCAGCGCGCAGCCGGTCGAAGCCAAGCGCTTCGCCGCGTTCGTGCGCTCGGCGCAAGGCCAGGCGATCCTGGCCAGGCACGGGTTCGGCAAGCCCTGACGGATGGATCTGGACTGGAGCGCGCTGGGGTTGTCGCTGAAGGTGGCCGGTTGGGCCACGGCGATCAACCTGGTGCTGGGCGTGGCGCTGGGTGCGCTGCTGGCGCGGCGGCGCTTCCCGGGTCGTGAGTTGCTCGATTCGCTGCTGACCCTGCCGATGGTGCTGCCGCCGACGGTGCTCGGCTACTACCTGCTGGTGCTGATCGGTCGCAATGGGCCGATCGGTGCGTGGCTGCAGTCCTGGTTCGGCATCAACCTGGTATTCACCTGGCAGGCGGCGGTGATCGCCGCGGCGGTCGCCTCGTTGCCGCTGGTGTTCAAGCCGGCACGCGCAGCGTTCGAGGAAGTGGATGGCCAGCTGGAGCAGGCGGCGCGCACGCTGGGGGTTTCCGAGGCGGCGGTGTTCTTCCGCATCACGCTGCCGCTGGCCTGGCGCGGCATCCTTGCGGGGTTGCTGCTGGCATTCGCACGTGCGATGGGTGAGTTCGGCGCCACCCTGATGGTGGCCGGCAGCATTCCGGGCCGCACCCAGACGCTGTCGATCGCTATCTACGAGGCGGTGCAGGCCGGGCAGGATGGCCGGGCCAATGTGCTGGTGATCCTGACCTCGGTGGTGTGCATCGTGATCCTGCTGCTGGCCGCGCGGCTGGTAGGCGGGCGCCGCCGGGAGCTGCGCGATGTGGCTTGATCTGCGGGTGCAGCGTCGCCTGCGGGCCGCGGGCCAGGAGTTCGTGCTGGATGTATCACTGCAATGCACGCAACGGCAGGTGGTGCTGTGCGGTCCTTCCGGCGCGGGCAAGAGCCTGACCCTGAAGACGGTGGCCGGGCTGCTTCGGCCAGACCAGGGGCATGTCCGCCTGCAGGGCCAGACCCTGTTCGATGCAGCCACCGGGATGGACCTGCCATCGCAGCGTCGCCGGCTGGGCTATGTGTTCCAGGATTACGCATTGTTCCCGCACCTGAGCGTGCGCCAGAACGTGGCGTTCGGATTGGAACGCGGCTGGTTCAATCCATCGCGCAGCCGGCGCATCGATGCGGTGGAGCAATGGCTGCAGGCGTTCCGCATCGACCACATGGGGGATCTGCTGCCTTCGCAGGTGTCCGGCGGCCAGCGCCAGCGCACCGCCCTGGCACGCGCACTGGTGACCCGGCCGCAGGCGTTGCTGCTGGATGAGCCGTTCGCCGCGCTCGACCACGACCTGCGCCAGCATCTGCGCCAGGAACTGGAGGCAGTGCTGGACAAGACCGGCATCCCCTTGTTGTTGATCAGCCACGACCCGCAGGACGTGGCGATGTTCGGCCAGCAGGTGGCGCGCGTGGTGGACGGCCGGATCGTCGACTAGCGCCTCGCAGGGCCCGGCGCCGCAGGCCTCAGCGCTCGCCCATGCGGGTGATGAAGACCGGCGCTGGTACCTCCAGCACGGCCTCGTTGATCGAGCGACCGCCGAGGAAACCGGCGATGTTCTCGGCAATCTGCGTATTGCCCAGCCACAGTTCGTTGTCATGACTGGCGCCGCGGATCACCATCTGCTGTCCCTTGCTGAATGCCGGCAGCAGTGCCTGGGCATTGGCGGGCGGGGTGCGGCCATCGAGCGTGCCGCTGATGAACAACACCGGGAGGTCACTGTGCAGCGGGCCGCGGAACGACTCGCCCAGATCGGTGAGCCCGAGGCCATCGGCCAGCTCCGGGAACGGAAAGTTCAGGGCGTCGCCAAACACGCTGTCGCGCGCTTGCGCTTCAACCCGGGCGCGGCGCCCCGGACTCTGGCCGGAGGCGATATCCATCGCCAGAGGCATGGCCCGGAACGTGCCCAGATCTTCGCGCATCGTCAGCACGAAGCCTGCCAGCAGGCTGTAGTCGCCTGCTTCGGCCTGACGAAACAGCAGCGGCAGCATCTGCTGTGTCGACCGCCGCCCCAGCGCATTGGCGATCGCGATCTGGGCGTCGTACTCACCGAAGACGACCTTTCTGCCGCCATGCAGGGCGCTGCCCGCCTCCACCGGGTGGCGACGCAGCGCCTGCAGCACGCGTCGCACCGAACCCTGCAGATCCTCGAAGCCCTGCGCGGCGGCGACGATGGCCAGGTCTGCCAGCAGGGCATCGGCTGCCAGCGGCAGCTTGATCGTATCGTCCGGTCCTTCGGTGCCCATCAGCACCACGCGCTCCAGGCGCGGCCCATGCCGGCGAATGGTGGCCAACGCCAGATGGGTGCCATAGCTCATGCCCCACAGGCTGACGCGCGGCAGCCCCATCGCGCGCCTGAGATCATCGATGTCGTCGGCACTCTCGGCGGAGGTGTAGGCACCCAGGTCGACGCCGCCCTTCCGCCATTCGGTGATGCACTTGGCCGCGGTGCCCCGCAGTGCGGCCAGTGCAGTCTCGCGCTGCAGCGGCCGGGCATCATCGAACCGGTGCGTGTGCGAGCACTCCGGGGGCATTTCCGAGAAATCCGTGCCGCGCTGGTCGAGCAGCAGCACGTCGGTTTCGCGACGGACCCGGTCAAACACCGGCCAGCGTGGGCCGAGCGCGGCGCCGAAGCCCGAGCCGCCCGGGCCGCCGGCAAGATAGACCACCGGTGCGGCGCGGCCATCGCCGCCGGTGGTCGGCAGTCGCACCACGCGCAGGCGGATACGCGGCCCATCGGGTTCGCTGTGCCGGCGCGGCACCTCCAGGAACGCTTCTTCGGCTGCGATGGTGCCGTGGCTCTGGGTCTTCATGGCATAGGGCACGAAGACCAGGCCCGCGGGCGCGTCGCCTGCGAACGCCGGTGCGGCGGCGAGGGCGATGCAGAGCGCCACCAGTCGTCCGGTCCAGGGCAGGCGGGGGCAACGGTGGCGGGAAGCGGGGCAGGGATTGCGGAACATGTTGGACTCCGGTCAGGGCTCGGGTGCTTGCGGAGCCAGCATCTGCCCGCACGTGGTGACTCAGCCACGCTGGGCCGCCGAACGTCTCCCCGTGGCTGTCCAATGTCTCCTTGCAGCCGATACGATGCACGCATGCAGATTCCTCGCGTCCTGGCCGTACTCGCTGTCCTGATCGCCGCCGTCGGCGCGTGGCGGCTTGTGTCGACGCCGGACGAGTCTGCGGTGCAGATCCTGGCGGGCGAGATGGCGCCTGCGACGCTGTCGGCCATCGGGCAGTTGCCGGAAAGCCCGCCGGGCGACGTGGACTGGCGCCCGCTCGACCAGGGCGTCCTCGCGGGTTGGCGCGATCCCTACTGGCTGCGCTGGCGATCAACCACGATCTCGGCGCCAGGCGACGCCAGTCGTGCGCTGCGCCTGTCGCTGCGCGGTGCCAGCCAGCTCTACTGGAACGGCCAGTCCTTGCCGGGGAACGGCGTGGTGGGCCGCACCCCGGTGGAGGAGCGCCCCGGTCTTGTCGACATCGTGCGCGAACTGCCGCCCTCGGCTGCCGGCGCCAAGGACGAGTTGGTGGTGCTCGCGTCCAGCCAACACCAGCGCGTTCCCCTGCACAGTGCAGATGCGAATGCGATGGTGGCGCCAGCGGAGATGCTGTACGGCGGCGTCATCCGGCCCTGGCTGATCGCTGCCTTCGCCACCGGAGCACTCGCGGCCGCGTGCCTCTATTTTCTGGCGGTGCAGCGCGGACGCCGGCGCACGCCGGATGCACGCCTGCTGCTGGCATTGTGCGCGGTCGGGCTGGCGTTGCCGGTGGTTGAGGCCTGGCGCCCGCTGCTGGGGTATGCCTACCCGTGGCATGGCCCGCGCCTGCTGGCGCTGCTGGCACTGCATACCGCTGCGGCGGTCCTGCTGCCGGCCTATCTTGCGCGGCGCTTCGCCGTGGCGGTCCCCGGGTGGGCGCGCAGCGCTTTCCTGCTGATGCTGGCAGCGGCGGCCGTGTTCCTGCCGGGCTTCGACGGCCGGTCCACGGGGATCCTGTTGGCGAGCCTGCTCGCCTCGGCAGGATTGCTGCTGCGTATCGGTGATGCACCGGAGGAGCGTTGGCCGATCCTGGCGCTGGTGCTGGCCGGTGCGCTGGCGCTGGCGGTCGAGCGCGGTGCCTTCCTTGATGGTCCGTATTTCCTGCTGCTGTCGGTGCTGATGGGCTTTCTGCTGCTGCGCCATGCGGCGCAGCTGCGCGCCCTGGACCACCACAACGCGCGCCTGCGCGAAGAACGTGCCCAGCTGTCGCTGCAGCTGCTGCAGCGGGGCATCCAGCCGCACTGGCTGATGAACACGTTGACCTGCCTGCAGGAGCTGATCGAACAGGCGCCGCCACGGGCCAGCCGGATGGTCGAATCGCTGGCCGAACAGTTCGACCGCCTGCGCGACAGCAGCGCCCGCCAGAGCGTTCCACTGCAGGACGAGCTGGCCCTGTGCCGCAGTCATCTGGATATCGTCGGCCTGGCGCTGGATCGGGCGATGGTGCTGGAGATCGATGCCGCTGACATGCGGTTGTCATTGCCTCCCGGCGTTCTGCATGCGCAGATCGAGAATGCGCTGACCCACGCCGGCGCCATCGCCTGCGCTCAGCGCCCGTTCCGGCTGCGCGTGCATCGCGAGCGGGATCGCTGGGTACTTGAGCTGCGCAGCGCCCGTGGTTCGTCGCCGCACCGTGGCCGTGGCACCGGCACGCGCTACATCGAAGCCAGCCTGGCAGCGGCCTGCCCTGGCGGCTGGCAGTTCATCCAGGGAATCGAGGGTGACGACTGGCGTGGCCGGATCGAGATGACATGCGCATCCTGATCGTGGAGGACGAACCGCTGGTGCGCCAGCGCCTGCTGCGGCTGTGCACCGAGCTGGCCGGCACCCGCGCGCGCTTCGATGCCGTCGAAGACCTCGAATCGGCGGGCGACAGGCTTCAGCGCAATGTCTACGATGGCCTGTTGCTGGATCTGAATCTGGCGGGGGACGATGGCTTCGAGCTGCTGCGGCGCGCGGTGTGCGGGCGCTATCACTGCGTTGTGGTGTCCGCCCATCGCGAGCGCGCGTTGCAGGCTTTCGAACATGGCGTGCTGGACTTCGTGCCCAAGCCCTTCTCGCGCGAACGCCTCAGCCAGGCGCTGGAGCGCCTGCTCGATGCCGGGCACTACCGCGCCGGGTGCGCCCGCTATCTCGGGATATGGCGCGCGCAGGGCACAGCGCTGGTCGAGCTGGCGCAGGTGCTGTGGATCCGTGCGGACGGTGACTACAGCGAGCTGCGCCTGCTCGACGGCCGCAGCGAGCTGCACGACAAATCGCTTGCCGGCCTGAGCGGCGTGCTACCGCCGGACTTCGTACGGTGCCATCGTTCCTACCTGGTCAATCTGCGCCATGTGCGCACGCTGCATGCGGCCTCGGGCAGCCGCTACTGGCTGGTGCTGAGCGACGGCGCGGAGCTGCCGGTGGGACGCGCCCATGTGGCGGCCTTGCGGCATGCACTCGGGCTGTCATGACCGAAGCAACGCGTGGATGCGTGACGCGGCGATGGCGTTGAGGCGTTGAGCTGTTGTCTGGAGCGGTTCGGCGGACGGACTTGCCGCGACCTGCGTTGCACGGGAGATGCTTGCGCAGGCGGGTGGTCCTGCATCGAGGAGATCCGCGCCATGCCATGCCCTTGCCGGCACCCGGGCATTTCCTCCGCAGTTCGCAGACTCCAGGCAGCGCAGCGCACCATGCACATCCCATTTGTTCGACACTCGAAACGCCCACTGGCCAGCCCCCGCACCCGCCGATGGCCGGCCCTTGTTCTGCTCGGAGCGTTCTGCACGAGTGTCCACGCGGTACCCCCGCAGCCGGAAGAACGCAGCCCTCCCTTCGCGCGTGTCATCGAACGCGAGGTCCCCGCCATCATGAAGAAGGCGCGCATCCAGGGGGCAGCCGTGGGGTTGATCGTCGGCGGCAACCTGGTCTACGCACGGGGATTCGGCTACGCCGATCACGCCGGCAAGGTGCCGGTGACCCCCGACACGGTGTTCGTTGCGGCCTCACTGTCCAAGCCGATCGCCAGTTGGGTGACGATGCGGCTGGCCGACCAGGGACGTATCGACCTGGATGCGCCCGTGGCCGATGCCGTGGTGCCCTGGCCATTGGCAGATGGGCCCTACGACTACCGCAGGATCACCTACCGGCATCTGCTCTCACACACCGCCGGAACCAGCCTGGGAGGCTACGAAGGCTGGCTCGATTTCACCCAGCTGCCGACGCTGGAGCAATCGTTGGCAGGAAAGACGAACGGGCGCGGCGCGGTTGAACTGATCGCCCCTGCCGGCAGCAGATTCCAGTACTCCGGTGGTGGCTACACCCTGATGCAGCTGGCCATCGAGCGAACGACCCGGCAGCGGTACCAGGATCTGGCAAGCCAGCTGGTGTTCGATCCACTGGGCATGACCCGCAGCAGCGTGGCAATGACGCCGGCGGTGCTGGCGGGCGCTGCGGAAGGGCACGGCGACGATGGCGCCCCGGTACCGATGCGCTACTACGTCGAGCAGGCACCTTCAACGCTGACAACGACCGTTCGCGACTTCAGCCGCTGGATGATCGCGGGCATGCAGGGGAGTCCCGGCGTGCATCCGCTGGGGCAAGCGCGGCTCTCGCAACTGTATTCGCCTGCGGAACTGGGCACGCCGCGGCAACCGGATGAAATGGTCTATGGGCTGGGTCACTTCATCGAGCACCTGCCCGATGGCAGCGTCGCTGTCGGTCATGATGGACGCAACCAGGCCGGGTTCCGCGCCCGATTCCTGATGCGGCCGGCATCGGCCGACGGTATCGTGTTCTTCAGCAATTCGCGCAGTGGCCTGGCGCTGGATCGCATTGTCTGCCTGTGGGGCGCCGCGCTGGCTGACGCCGATCCAGCCAGCACGTGCAGGTCGTGAATTCCGGAGTGCGCCGAAACGGGAACTGTGAAGTGCAGCCACGCCGGGCATGGGCTCGGCTCTACAGGATCGGTGGGTCAGTACAGCTCGCAGTGGATGCGGCCTTCGCTGCGTAGCGCATCCCAGTGACCCTCACCCCCGATCGCATCGATCGCCCCGCGCACGGCACCCTCCAGGTGACGCTTGTTGCCGCACAGGTACAGATGGCCGCCGCGTGACAGTACACCGCGCACGTCATCGGCACGTTGCAGCAGCACATGCTGCACGTAGACCTTGTCGGCGCCGTCGCGCGAGAACGCGGTATGCAGACCGGCCAGCGCGCCACGCGCCTGCCACGCCTGCAGCTGCTCACGGTAGAGGTAGTCGTGTGCGCGATGCTTCTCGCCGAACACCAGGCGCACCTCGCGTGTTCCGCTGCTGGCCTGCAGTTCCTGCATCAGGCCCATCAATGGTGCAATGCCGGTGCCGGTGCCCACCAGCAGCAACGGCGCTGCATCCGCATCGGGCAGGTGGAAGCCGGGATTGGAGCGGCAGTACACGCGGGCGTTGGCACCACCGCGCAACAGGCTGCCGGTGGCGGTGCCGAAGCGCTCGCGGCCGCGCAGGGTGTAGCGCACCTCGCGCACGCACAGGCTCAGCTGTCCGTTGTGCGGGTGCGAGGCGATCGAGTAGGCGCGCGGCAACCGCGGTGACAGCAGGTCGCGCAGGCGTGCCACAGGAACACTGTCCGGGGTGGCGTGGTCCTGCAGCACGTCCAGCAGATCCAGCCCGTACAGATAGGCGTCCAGTTCGCGCTTCTGGCTGACCCTGAGCAGGCCCTTCAGTGCCTCGCTGCCGCCGAGCCTGGCCAGCTCGCGCAGCACGCCTTTGCCCAGCAGGCGCAGCTCGCGGTCATGCAGGGCGGCCACGGCGGCGTTGTCGCCATACCAGGTGGCCAGCGCCTGCAGCAGCGCAGGATCGTTTTCCGGTACCACGTGCAGGGTGTCGCCGGCGCGGTAGGCCATGCCGCTGCCGCTGATGTCCAACTGCAGATGCCACGCGGCCGGATCACTGCTGTTCAAGCGGCGGCGTTCGAGGATGGGTGCGGCAAAGGCGTTGTCCTCGCCATAGGCGGTGACCTGCAGGCGCAACTGCTGGCCTGCACTCGCATCGCCGCCCAGCACCTGGCCGAGGACGGGCCGCCATTGCCGGAAGAAGTGTTCGTAGCCGAGGTCTGCATCCACGCGATGCAGCAGCGGCTGCGCCTGGCGCTCGCTCAGCGCCGCGTCCAGCGCTTTGGTGAAGCCACAGAAGCGGGGGTAGCCGGTATCGCCGAGGCCGAACACCGCGTAGCGCAGGCCGGGCAGGGCCGGAGCCTGGCGCAGCGTTTCGAAGAACTGCTCGCCATTGGCCGGCGGCTCGCCATCGCCGAACGAACTGGAAATGGCCAGCAGCACGTCGCCCTGGCCGAGACTGGCAACGTCGATATCGTTGAACGCGAGCACCTGCGGCTGGTGCGGCTGCAGATCCGGGTCCGCGCCCAGGCGCTGGGCCAGGGCGCGGGCATTGCCCGACTCGGAGGCAAAGCCTACCAGCAGGCGACCGATGGGCAGGCGTGCGGGGACGGCGTTCACGCCGCCTCGTAGAAGTCGTCGAACTTTTCCTTGCTGAACTCGACCAGGTCGTAGTTCTGCATCAGGTCGTTCACCACGCGGCGGATGCTGATGTAGGAGGTGATGTTGCCTTCGGCGTCGAACAGCGGCTGCACGGTGGTGTCGACCACGTAGAGCACGCCACCCTTGCCGAGGTTGGGCACGATGCCGGTCCAGGTCTTGCCGGCCTTGATGGTGTCCCACATGTCCTTGTAGACGGCCTTGGGTACGTCCGGGTGGCGCACGATGCTGTGCGGCTGGCCGATCAGCTCTTCGCGGGCGAAGCCGGTGAGGGTGCAGAACAGGTCGTTGGCGTAGGTGATGTTGCCCTGCAGGTCGGTGGTGGAGATCACCATGACGTTCTGCAGGGCGTTCAGCAGCTGGGCGTTGTCGGGGGTGTAGCTCATCGCAGGGTCCTTTTGGAGGCCGGCAGCGCCGGCGTGTTCGGGTCCTGCATAGAGATACGCCCGCACGGCGGCGGGCGGTTTGATATTGGTCAAGCGGGCGGGCACGCGTGCGTGCGACCGGGTGTCGCAGCGGAGCGCGCTCCGCCGGGTAGGGCCCGGCGCTACCGGTGTGTCGGCATGTGGGTTGCGCCGGGCCATGCCCGGCGGATGAGCATCAGCCCATCAGGTAACGCAGCGCACCGGCAGAAACCACGCCGATCAGCACGGTCGGCAGCATCGACAAACGGGTGGCGGCCAGCAGCGTGATTGCCAGCGCGGCCAGGTCGGCCGGCTTGTCGGCAACGAAGTCCGGGGCGATCACCGAGATCAGCACGCAGCCCGGCGCGGCCTCCATCACTGTCACCGCACGTTTGCTCAGCGTGCGGTTGCGCAGTGCGAGGAAGCCGACGATACGGGTCAGGTAGGTGGCGGCGGCCATCAGCACGATGGTCAGCACCGAGGTCCAGTGGATCAGTCCGTTGAAGATCATGCCGCCTCCTCCGCCAGCAGCCAGGCCGCGGCCAGGCCGGCCAGGGCCCCGCTGGCCACATACCAGGCGCCGGGAATCAGCAGGTAGGTGGCAGCGGCCACCACCAGGCTGACCAGCCATGGCCGCGCGGCCTTCATGCCCTGCCACATGCCGCGCAGCAGCACCAGGAACACGGCCGGGAAGGCCATGTCGAAGCCATAGGCGTGGATGTCGCCCAGCATCGGGCCGATGATCGCCCCCAGCGCGGTGCACGCCACCCAGACCGTATACAGTCCAGCCGAAACGCCCAGGTAGTAGGCCAGGCTGAAGCCGAGGGCGCGCCGGCGCGCGTCGGCCACGCCCAGCGCCCAGCTCTCGTCACACATGAAGAACAGTGCCGGCAGCACACGGCGGCGCGGCAGGTGCTGCAGCAACGGGGCCAGGCTTGCGCCCATCAGCAGGTGGCGGCTGTTGACCAGTGCGGTGATCGCCACGATCAGCGCGATGTGCGGCGGCGAGGCCCACAGCTCAACGGCGGCAAATTCGGAGCCGCCGGCGAAATTGAGGCCGGTCATCAGCGGCACTTCCAGCGCGGTCAGTCCCTTCTGTGCGGCCTGCGCGCCCAGCACCAGCGCAAAGGGAATGAAGCCGATCATCACCGGCACGGCGGCGCGCAGACCGCGCAGGAATTCGGCACGCGGGGCGGTATCGCAGGCGGCGTCAGGCAGGGGGAGGGTGGTACGAGCGTCCATGGAGCGACAACGAGGTGGGGGTGGCCCATGCTAGCGGGCCAATGGCGAAATCGGGTTGCGTTGATGCCATTCGATTCGGGAATATTGAGATTCCATGCGGCCAGAAGCGTAAAGGATGAAATCGGATGCAGTACCAGCTTGACAACCTTGACCGGCGCATCCTCGACGCGCTGCAGCGCGACGGCCGCCTGCAGAATCTGGAGCTGGCCCGCCAGGTGGGACTCTCGCCGTCGGCCTGCCTGCGCCGGGTACGGCTGCTGGAAGAGGGTGGCTATATCGACCGCTACGTCGCCCTGCTGAACGAGGCAAAGGTTGGCCGTGGCTTCACCGTGTTCGTGCGCGTGTGGCTGCGTGGGCAGGACGAAGACACCACCAATCACTTCATCAACAGCATCAAGTCTTTTCCGGAAGTGCTTGAATGTCATCTGATGGCGGGTGACTGCGACTTCCTGCTGCGGGTCGCGGTGGCCGATCTGGATGCCTACCGCCAGTTCCAGATGCAGCACCTGAACCGGATCGCCGGGGTGCAGAACACCAAGACCGAGATTCCGATGCAGCGGATCAAGCAGACCACCCAGCTGCCGCTTTGAGGGACGGGTTGGGGCGGGTTGTACCCGCCCCCCGACAGATTCCGATGCCCGATGGGGTCGGATCCCGTTGCTGGGCGACGGGCTCTGACCCCACCCGGAGCGGCCTTCGGCGGTGGTCATCGCAATGACATGTGGTCCCGGTACGGTTTGACCCGCTTGCAGCCGCTGTCGCTGCCGAGGGTCATGTGTTCTACGTCAGGGGGCTGAATGGACACCATGCAGTCAGTAATTGGAAGCTGGCCATCGCCGCCTGGCTCCTGCTGTCCTGCGCTGCCGTCGCCGCTGCGGGGGACGATGTTCATGCCTACGACATCCCGGCGCAGCCGCTGGAACAGGCGGTCGAGCGCTTCAGCGTCATCAGCGGGTGGTCGGTGATGTACCCGGGTGAGCTTGCCGCCGGGCGCAGCAGTCATCAGCTTCGTGCCAGCCTGCCACCGTTGCCCGCGTTGCAGATGCTGCTGCAGGACACCGGCATCGAGGCCGAGGTGATCGGCGAGCAGCGGGTGGTGTTGCGCCGGGGCACGCAGGCTGCGGTCGAAACGGTGGGGGACGCCGAACTGCCCGAAGCCGAGCGCCGCCGTCGCTATGGCGGCCTGCAGCAGCGCCTGCGCGCGGCCTTCTGTGACGACCCCGATCTTGCCCCGGGCGGCTACGCCGCATCGCTGCGCTTCCGTGTTGACCGCGATGGCCAGGTACGCGAACCCGAACTCCTATCCGGCAGTGGCAGCACTCACCGCGATGCGCGCCTGCTGCAGGCAGTGCAGGGCCTGGTGCTGGCCGCCGAGGCCGCTGCGCTGCCGCAGCCGGTCACGCTGCAGATCCGTCCTTCCCGCACCGACCACGACTGTGGCCGGCGCGTGCCCCTTCCATGATTTCAAGGATTCGAACATGAGCAACAGTACGGCTGGGGCAGTTGACCTGATGGACCATCTACTGGGCGCCTACGACGAGCTGAAACGCCGCCTGGTGCGCAAGCTGGGTTCGGAGGAGTTGGCCGGCGATGCCCTGCAGGACACCTGGATGCGACTGAGCGCGCGCCGTGACCGCCTGGACGCGGTGCAGAACCCTGCGGCCTACCTGCTGCGCATGGCGATGAACACCGTGATCGACCGCCAGCGTGCCGACCATCGCCTGCTTAGCCTGGAAGAAGTGGACACGCTGATGGACATGGCCGATCCGTCGCCGGGTCCTGCGCAGGCGGCCGAGCTGGAGTTCGCACTGGAGGACATGGTCGGGCTGTTGCAGCGGATGCCCGAGCGCCGTCGCCGCATCCTGCTGGCGATCCGTGTCGATGGCCTGCAGCAGCGCGAGGTGGCCGAACAGCTGGGGGTATCGCTGCGGCTGGTGCAGCGTGAACTGAAGGCGGCCCAGGACTACCTGGCCGAGCGCAGCGGGCAGGGGCGCCAGGTGCGGTTCTGAGCGACGGCATCCGTCTACACTTTGACGCCGAGCAGAACCCCGTAGCCCGCGGGTCCGGCATGAGCTCCCATGGATCCTGACGATCGCCCGCACCGCCCGCTGGATGCCGTTGAGCGTCAGGCCCACGCGTGGGTGGTGCGGCTGACCTCGGGTGAGGCCACCGCCGCCGATGCACGCACGTTCCGCACATGGTGCGAGGCTGATCCGCGCCACCGCGAGGCCTTCGGGCGCGCGCGCCGACAGTGGGAACAGGTGCGGCTGGCCGGTGAGCAGCTACCGGCCGCCGCGCGCCAGCCGGTGGCGCCGACGCCCGTGCAGCGCTGGAGCCGCCGTGCTTTCCTTGGCGCCGCTGTTGCCGCGCCGGCCAGCCTGGTCGTGGTGGCGGCCATCCGCCCGCCGCTGGGGCTGTGGCCGTCGGTCACGGCGATGGCGGCCGATTTCCATACCGGCACCGGTGAGCGCCTGCAGATCACGCCCCTGCCGCGGCTGAGGATCGAGCTGGATACCCAGAGCAGTCTGCGTCGCCGCGTCGACGCGCAGGGCGAGGGCTTCGAGCTGATGCAGGGCCAGGCGGCCATCGAGACCCAGGCCGGCTTGCGCCTGGCGTTGTTCGCCGGCCCGGGCTGTGTGATCGCCGATGAAGGTGCGGTGCGCCTGGACGTGCGCAACACCAACGGCCAGGTGCGGGTGACCTGTCTGCATGGGAGCGCCCGCATCGAACATCCGCAGGGCCGGTTGCAGCTGCAGGCCGGGCAGCAGACCCGTTATGACGAACGCCTGAGCGGCGTGGTCGCCGAGGCCGTGGCAGCGGAAGTCAGTGCCTGGACCGAAGGCATGCTGGTGTTCCGTCGTGCGCCGCTGCGCGAGGTGGTGGACGAGATCAACCGCTACCGTCGGGGCAAGGTGCTGCTGGGCGAATCGGCGCTGGCGCGCGCGCCGGTCAGTGGCCGTTTCCGCATCGATGATCCGGACGCCGCACTGGAGCAGCTGCGGTTGACGATGTCGCTGGATCTGCGTCGCTTTCCGGGTGGCATCGCCGTCCTTGGATAGATGAACGGGCTGGCCGTGCGCGCCGCGCAGGGCCGTTGCAAGCAAGGAGAGGCCAAGGATGCGCAACGAGACCATCGGTGTGCTGGATCTGCGCCGCAATCTGTCGGCGTTGCTGGAAACCACGCAACGACGGCCGTTGATGGTGCATCGCTATGGATCGCCCTGGGTGTGCGTTGTGTCCGACGCGCAGTGGCAACAGCAGGCGGTGCTGCTGGAGTTCGATCCGCAGTCACACCCGCTGTCGATGCTGCTGCGCCTGCAGCAGCAGGCCTTGCCGCTCCCCGAGGGCGGCGCATTGCCCCCGGCGTCGATGGCGCGCGCGCTGCTGCTGATGGGGATGCACGGCATGGATGAACTCGCACAGCTGCATGAACAGGTACTGCATCACCGCTTGTGGCATTGGTTCGTGGCGGGCACCCATGGCGTGATGGAGGGATGGCGGCTGCCCGCGCTGCGCGCCGCCATGGCGTCATGGCTCGATGACATGGACATGGCCGATGCACTGGCGGCATTTGCTGCCCGCAGCGATGTGGCCGTGCTGGCCCGTCGTTGCGGTGGCGAAGCACCTCTGCTGGACCATGAAGCCTGCAGGCGGATGACGTTGCGATGACGCAGCCGATGGAGCGCCACGCAGTGCACAGGTCTGCATTCGCACTGTCGCTTCGATGGCCTCGCCGACGTCTTCTCCAGAGTACGACGCACCACGCGTCGCGGAGCACAGGCGACGCCGATGGCAGACAGTCGCAGGATCAGCATGCTGGAGCTGGATCGCCACCTGAGCCAGTCATTGGAGCAGGCACGGCATGCGCCGGTGAGCGTGCAGCGCTATGGGCATCCCTGGGTCTGGGTGTTGTCCAGCGATGCCTGGGCCGATGCCGCGCGCTGGGCCACGCTGGACAGTAGTACCCATCCCCTGCTGGCCTTGCGCAGGGTGCTCGATCCGCAGCTCAGCCCCTGGCCCGACGCAGTGATGAGCCTGCTGCCGCCGGAAGCCGGTGATGCGCGCATGCTGCAGCGCGCAGCAGTGCTGGTGGTATTGCGCGGCCTGAACAGCGCGCAGCGCGTATACGACGATCTGCGCTATCACCAGGCCTATCGGCAGTTCATCGGCCTCGGCCATGGTGCAGCGTGGGCGCCGATGCAATGCGTGCGCCTGCTGCAGGCCTGCGCGCAGCCACTGCTTCTGGGTTGCATCGAAGACACGCTGTGCGAGCTTCCGCCGGCGTTGCTCGACGCGGCGTATGTGCCAGCTGCACGCGTCGCGCATCTACAGGCGCAGCCGCAGCGGATTGCAGGCGGATGTTTATCGTACTGACACATGCACCGCTGACCATGGCGCAGCGGTCTCTTCCAGGATGACGAGGGCGGAACAATGGCAAGGCAGGTACGTGGTCGCAGGGCTCGGCAGCAGGGTTTCAGCCTGATCGAGATCATGGTGGTGGTGGTGATCATCGGCATCCTTGCCGCGCTGATCGTGCCGCGGTTGATGGATCGTCCGGACCAGGCACGCGTGGTCGCCGCACGGCAGGACATTGCTGCGCTGATGCAGGCGTTGAAGCTCTACAAGCTGGACAACGGTCGCTATCCCGGCGCGGAGCAGGGTCTGCAGGCGCTGGTGAAGCCGCCGCAGGGCGGCGGCGCGCTACCGGTCACGCCGTATCTTGATCGGCTTCCGAATGATCCCTGGGGGCATCCTTACCAGTATCAGATTCCCGGCACCCATGGCGACATCGATGTGTTCTCGCTGGGCGCCGACAGCAAACCCGGCGGCGATGCCGGCAATGCGGACATCGGCTCCTGGCAACTGTGAGGACGTTCGATGGCAACCCGGAGGCGTTCGGTTCCGCGCGCCCGCCAACAAGGCATGGCGGTGATCGTGGCGATGCTGGTGGTGGCGCTGGTGGCGGTGATCGCCACCGCCCTGCTGACCCGGCAGTCGGCGCAGCTGCGGGCGCTGCGCGGTGAGCAGCTGCGCGCGCAGGTGCGCATGGCGGTGGATGCCACGCTGGCACGGGCGGCGCTGCAGCTGCGCGAGGACGCCCGCGAGCAGCTGACCACGGTGCGCAACGGACGCTGGGCGCGGCCGCTGCGACTGCAGGCACCGCTGCCGGTGCAACTGCAGCTGGTGGACGCACAGTCGTTGTTCAACCTGCGCAACCTGCTGGCACATGGACGGCCCGACACCGATGCGCGACGCGCGTTCATGGCGCTGTGTGGCGTACAGGGCCTGGCGCCGGGCGCGTGTGTGGCGGCAGCCGACCACATCCAGGCGCGGCTGCGCGAGGGCGATATCCAGGCACAGGCACCGTTGCCGCGCGAATCGCTGATCGAGCAGGCGCTGGCCGGGGCCGATCCGGTGGCGGTGCAGGCGCTTTCGCAGCGCACCGTGGTGCTCCCGGCGCAGACCCTGGTCAATGCCAACACCGGCGATCTCAGCGTGCTGCAGGCCGTTGCCCCGGGCATCGAACGTGGCCGGTTGCAGGCGCTGCTCAGCGAACGCGACGGTGGTCACTGGCTGCTCAACCGCAGTGACATCGCCAACCGACTTCAACTGAACAACGAGCAGATGGCCGTGCTTCCCCTGGGTATCCATAGTGAGTGGTTCCTCGCCGTCGGCCGGGTCCAGGCCGATGGCAGCGAGGTTGATTTCCGCGCGCTGATCTGGCGCGAGTACCGCGACGACGGCGTGCGCGTGCAACGGGTGTGGACGAGGATCGGCGCATGAACGTGCAACTGCGGGTGCGCCTGCCAGTGTTGGAGTCCCTGCGTGCCGAGAGCACGGTGGAGTGGGCGCAGTTGCACAAGGGCGACGTGCTCGCCCACGGCTGTGACGCGCTGGCGGTACTCGGCCAGCGCTATCCGCAGGCCGCCGTGCTGGCCTGCCTCGATCCGCATGACCTGATCCTGCTGGAGCTGCCGTTGCCGCCGCTGTCCGGGCGTCGCCTGCAGGCCGCGCTGCAGGGCGAAGTGGAGGCGATGCTGCTGGATGATCTGCAGGAGGTGGCGCTGGCCCATGGCGCCCAGTCTGCCGACGGCACCGTGCCGGTGGCGTGGCTGGGCCAGCGTGCGATTGCGCAGGCAGCGCAGGCGCTGGCCTCGTGCGGATTGCAGCTGCAGGCGCTGTACCCGACGCCATTGCTGCTGCCGTGGAAGCAGGGCCATGCGACGCTGCAGGCCAGCGGCGAACACCTGCTGGTGCGCAGCGGGCGCGATCGAGGCTTCGTACAGTGGTGCGGTGGACGCGACGCGGGCAGCGTGATGCCGGCCTTGGCGGCACGTCTTCAGCAGTCCGGTGTGCAGGTTGTGCAGTGGATCGACAGCGTGCCGTCGGCATGGCCTGAGCAGCTGCCTGCGGCAGCACTGGCACACGAACTGCAGGTGTGCGGGCCATTGCCGGGGTGGTCACTGCCGCTGCCGGGCCACGCTCGTCAGGCACCGCGGCTGGCGATCGGGTTGGCACTGGCGGCGGTGCTGCTGGCGGCACTGGGCCTGCAGCTGCAGGTCTCGCGCTGGCGCAGCGAAGGCGAAGCGCTGCAGCAGGACATGGCACGGCAGTTCGGCGCGCACTTCCCGGAGATCACCGATGTGGTGGACCCGGTGCTGCAGGCCCGGCGTGCACTGGCGGTGCCATTGCCGGCGCCGCCGTTGCCGCCACTGCAGCTGCAGGTGGCCGGCACACTGCAGGCGGTTCCAGAGCTGGGCGGGCAGGTGCGCAGTCTGCTTTACCAGCCGGGCCAGCTGGAGCTGGAGCTGGACGCCGATGCACAGGCGTTGGCCGATGATCCACAACGTTTGGAGCACTGGCAGCAGGCGGTGCAGGCACGGGGCCTGCAGCTGGCACGCGAAGCTGGTGGGCGCCTGCGGGTGAGTGGGGCCGGGCAGTGACCACCCGTACCCTGCAACTGGACCAGGGAATGGCTGCCCTCCAGCAACGTTGGCAACGCCTACCACCGCGTGACCGGCTGATGCTGCTGGTGATGGTGATGGCGCTGCTGGCAGCGGGCCTGTGGTCGTTCTGGCTGGAACCGCTGCTGAAGCAGCGCAGCCACTGGCAGGCCGAGTTGCCTCGATTGCAGGCGCAGGCCCATGCATTGGCGCCGCTGCTGCGAGCGCGCGAGCGCCAGCAACAAGCACAGGGGCAACGACCGACGCTGGCTGGGCTACGCGAGCAGATCAAGGCGGCCGGACTGGCCGACGGGCTGCATATCGAACTGCGCGATGGACGCTGGCACCTGCAGGTGCAGGCTGTGCCGGCCGACGCGCTATGGAACTGGCTGCTGCCGCTGCTGGCCGACCCGGCCATCGAGCTTCAGCAGCTGCAACTGACACGCACAGGGGACGCGAACATGCCAGCGGCACGGATTTCCGGAAACATCGTGATGGCGGCCCCCGCAGGTGGTCATTCATGAGGGCGATGCGCAGCCTCGCCTGCAGCACGGCATTGGCTCTGATCGTAGGCATGGCCCACGTTCCAGCACCGGTGCTGGCGCAGGACGCCCGCGATGAGCCGGTGCAGTTGAATCTGGTGGATACCGATATCGGCGGTGTACTGCGCATGGCCGCGCGTTTCACAGGCCGCCAGTTCCTGGTCGACCCGCGGGTGACCGGCAAGATGACCGTGGTTTCCGATGGCCCGGTCAGCCGTACCCAGGCCTACCAGTTGCTGTTGGGGGCGCTGCGCATGCGCGGCTTTGCCGTGGTCGACACCGGCGGCGTCAGCCGGGTGGTGCCGCAGGCCGATGCCAAGCTGCTCGGTGGCCGTGTCGGTGCGGGTGGTGCAGGCGGCGAGGTGACCACGCGTACCTTCGCGCTGCGCTACGAAAATGCCGCCGCACTGGTCGCCGTGCTGCGGCCGATGATCAGCCCGGACAACCCGATCACCGCCAACCCAGGCAACAACACCCTGGTGATTACCGACTACGCGGACAACCTGGAGCGCATCGCGAGGGTAATCGCCAGCGTGGATACGCCGGCGGGAATGGACGCCGATGTGGTCAAGCTGCAGCAGGGCATTGCGGTAGACGTGGCGGCGATGGTCGCGCCGCTGCTCGATGCGCAGGGCGCCGAACCCAGCCAGAAGGTGGTGGTGATGGCCGACCCGCGCAGCAACAGCGTGCTGCTGCGTTCCAGCAGCCCTGGCCGCACCCGCCTGGCACGGCAGCTGGTGGAAAAACTGGACCGCGCCCAGGACGAGTCCGGCAATCTGCACGTGGTCTACCTGCGCAACGCCCAGGCCAATCAACTGGCTGGCGTGCTGCGCGGGGTGGTGGCCGGGCAAAGCGATGCGCCGGCGATGGGCAGCAACGAAGGGGTCACGCCACTGCCCGGCGAAACCGGCCGCACAACGCCCGCACAGTCGGCGCAACCGCAGCAGGCCAAGCCCGGCGGCAATGCGCTGGAATCGCAGCGGCTGGACCCGGGCCGCCGTGACCCGATCGACGCCGGCAGCACCGGGTTCAGCCAGAACGGCATCTCGGTGCAGGCCGACGTGGCCACCAACACGCTGCTGATCTCGGCGCCGGAACCGGTGTACCGCAACCTGCGGCGGGTGATCGACCAGCTCGACCAGCGCCGTGCGCAGGTGCTGGTGGAGAGCCTGATCGTGGAGGTCAACCAGACCGACGCGGCCGAACTGGGCGTGCAGTGGATGCTGGGCAATGGCCGTACCTTCGGCGGCACCCATTTCGGTGGCACTACCGGCGGCAGTGGACTGAACACCACGGCGCGTACCACGCTGGACGTGCTGCCAAAGGATGGACTGAAGATCGGCGTGATCGACGGCACCATCAACCTGCCCGGCGTCGGCCAGATCCTCAACATGAAGGCGTTGGCCAATGCGCTGCAGAGCAAGGGTGGCGCCAACATCCTGTCCACGCCGAACCTGATGACGCTGGACAACGAGGCGGCCAGCATCATGGTCGGGCAGACCGTGCCGTTCGTCAGCGGCCGTTACGTGACCGACGGTGGCGGTGGCAGCAACAACCCCTTCCAGACCATCGTGCGTGAGGACGTGGGCCTGAAGCTGCGGGTGCGCCCGCAGATCTCCGAGGGTGGCACGGTGAAGCTGGACATCTACCAGGAAGTGAGCAGCATCGACGCGCAGAGCGCGAACAGCACGGCCGGCATCATCACCAACAAGCGCGCCCTGGATACCAGTGTGCTGCTGGACGATGGCCAGATCATGGTGCTGGGCGGCCTGCTGGAAGACAGCGTCAGCCACGGCCGTGATGCTGTGCCCGGACTGGGCAGGCTGCCGGTGCTCGGCGCGCTGTTCCGCAGCGATACGCGCAAGCGCGCCAAGACCAACCTGATGGTGTTCCTGCGCCCGCATGTGGTGCGTGACCCGGCCGCCGGCCAGCGTTTGACCCGTGACCGCTACGACTACATGCGCAACGCGCAGGCCGGTGCGCAGCCGGTACAGAGTTGGGCCCTTCCGGCGCTGTCGGCGCCGCAGCTGCCACCACAGGACCTGTCCGTGCTGGGCCAGGGCAATGCACGCGATGGCCATGGCCAGCCGTTGCAGAACACCAGCCTGGCCGCGCTGTACCCGGCCGGCGAGGGTGATGCACAGCTGGTGCAGTTCGCGCAGGGGCTGGATCCGGCGCGTGCCAGCCAGGGCGTGGCACAGGTGCGGGCGCTGGGCCTGCAGGCCTATGCCGAGGCAACGCCGGGCGAAAGTGGGCAGCGCCTGCGGGTACGGTTGCCACGTGATCCGGCAACGCTGGACCCGGCACTGCAACGGCTGCGCGGACTGGGCTATACGCCCGAACTGGTGATCGGGCCATGACTGCAGTTCCGTTGCCACTGCCTTATGCCTGGGTGCGCAACCATGGCGTGATGCTGGCAGACGTCGGCGGCGAGCCAGTGCTGCTGGGTACCACCGGCACCGCCGCATGGGCGGTAGCCGAGCTGCGCCGGCGCCACGGTCCGCTGCCGTTCCAGACGCTGGAGGCGGATGCGTGGCAACAGCGACTGGGCGAACAGTATCGTGATGGGGGCGACGCCGCCGCCGTGGTCGGTGCGGCTGAAAGCGAAGTGGATCTCGACCGGTTGATGCAGGACATGCCCGAGGTCACCGACCTGCTGGACGCGCAGGATGATGCGCCGGTGATCCGCATGATCAATGCACTGCTGGCCCAGGCCGCGCGCGATGGCGCCAGCGACCTGCACATCGAACCGTTCGAGACCCACTCGGTGGTGCGCTATCGGGTGGATGGCACATTGCGCGACATGGTGCAGCCACGGCGTGCCCTGCATGCGGCCCTGGTGTCGCGCATCAAGATCATGGCGCACCTGGACATCGCCGAAAAGCGCCTGCCGCAGGATGGGCGCATCGCGATCCGGGTCGGCGGCCGGCCGCTGGACATCCGTGTATCCACGGTGCCGACCGGGCATGGTGAGCGTGCCGTGCTGCGCCTGCTGGAGAAGGATGCCGGTCGCCTGCAGCTGCGAAGGCTGGGCATGGCGGACGATACCCTGGCCACCTTCACCGGCTTGATCCGGCAGCCGCACGGCATCGTGCTGGTGACCGGGCCGACCGGCAGCGGCAAGACCACCTCGCTGTACGCGGCATTGGGCCAGCTCGACAGCAGCACCAGCAACATCCTCACCGTGGAGGACCCGGTGGAGTACGACTTCGCCGGCATCGGCCAGATCCAGGTCAACGCGCGCATCGGCATGAGCTTCGGCACCGCGCTGCGTGCGATCCTGCGCCAGGATCCGGACACCATCATGATCGGCGAGATCCGTGATCTGGAAACCGCGCAGATTGCGGTGCAGTCATCGCTGACCGGCCATGGTGTGCTGGCCTCGCTGCATACCAACGATGCGATCTCGGCAGTGACCCGGCTGGCCGACATGGGCGTAGAGCCCTTCCTGCTGGCCTCGTCGCTGCGCGGCGTGCTGGCGCAGCGACTGGTACGGCGGCTGTGCACGCAGTGCCGGCGCGCGGAGATGGATGGCGAGGGCCGTACCGTGTGGCGTGCAGTGGGGTGCCCGGCCTGTGCGAACAGCGGCTACCGCGGGCGCACCGGCATCCATGAGCTGTTCGTGGTCGATGACCGTGTGCGGGCGTTGATCCATGAAGGGCAGGGCGAGCCCGCGCTGCGCGAGGCGGCACGGCGTGCCGGTATGCGGACCTTGCGGCAGGACGGCCAGCGCTGGGTCGACAGCGGGGTGACCACGCTGGAAGAGATCCTGCGCGTCACCGGCGACGATTGAGGCGACGATGGCACTGTTCGATTACCAGGCCGCCACCGCGCAGGGCCGCATCGAGAAGGGGCAGCTGGACGCCGACAGTGAGCGTGGTGCGCGCCAGCTGCTGCGCGGGCGTGGGCTGACGCCCGTGCAGGTAAGCGCGGCACGCAGCACCGGTAACGGCTGGGGGGCACGCAGATTGTCGGCCAGCGAGCTGGCCTGGGCCACCCGCCAGCTGGCCAGCCTGTTGGCCGCCAGCTTGCCGCTGGAAGGCGCATTGAGTGCGGTGATCGAGCAGGCCGAGCGCCCGCACGTTGCCCAGGCACTCACCGCGGTGCGCGCCGACGTGCGTGCCGGCCAGCGCTTGACGGTGGCCTTGGCGGCGCGACAACGTGATTTTCCGCCGATCTACCGTGCGCTGGTGGGCGCCGGTGAGGACTCCGGTGATCTGGCACGGGTGATGGAGCGTTTGGCCGACTACATCGAAGAGCGCAATGCGCTGCAGGCCAAGGTGCTGACCGCCTTCATCTACCCGGCGGCGATCAGCCTGGTGTCGGTGGCGATCGTGATCTTCCTGCTCAGCTACGTGGTGCCGCAGGTGGTGACCGCGTTCGTTCAGGCGCGGCAGACGTTGCCGATGCTCACGCAGGTGATGCTGGCCGCCAGCGCGTTCGTGCGCAGCTGGGGCGTGTGGGTGGGGTTGGGCATCGCTGCGTTGGTGGTGGCGTGGCGGTTGGCACTACGCAAGCCCGAGCTTCGCCTGCGCTGGGATGCGCTGCTGCTGAGGGTGCCGATGGTCGGGCGCTTCGTGCTGGGCGTGAACAGTGCGCGCTTCGCCTCCACGCTGGCGATCCTGCTGGATGCCGGCGTGCCGCTGCTGCGCGCACTGGAAGCGGCACGGCAGACCCTGGGCAATGCGCTGCTGGCGCGGTGCGCCGATGACGTATCCGCGCGCGTACGCGAAGGCGCCGCGTTGGGTTCCGCTTTGAAAATACAGAAGGTGTATCCGCCGATCCTGGTACACCTGGTGGCCAGCGGCGAGAAAACCGGCTCGCTGGCACCATTGCTGGATCGCGCCGCGCAGACGATCTCGCGCGAGATCGAACGCCGTGCGATGGCACTGACCGCACAGCTGGAACCGACCATGATCCTGGTGATGGGCGGTGTGGTGCTGACCATCGTGCTGGCCGTGCTGATGCCGATCATGGAAATGAACCAGTTGGTGGGGTAGGTCCACGCCATGCGTGGATACGCCGTACATGGCGCGTGGCGGGTGATCCATCCACGCATGGCGTGGATCTACTGACATCCTCAACACCTATGGTGCAGTGATGCGCAAAGCGCATCACGGGTAGCGCCGGGCCATGCCCGGCAAGCGCGCAGCGCGGCGCACCTTCGATTCTCCACACAATCCTCCACACCTTTTCTCGATCTTCCACAGGTTTCTTAAGCGGCCTGTCATCGGCGCGGACCAGCATAGCCACGTCGTCGCAGAGCGGGCTGGGAGGCCCTCAGCGACAGCAGGCGTGTAGTGACCGTTCCTCCCTTGGCGTTTCCCTTCGCAGTAAACCCTTCAGGAGAAGATCATGAACAAGTACAAGACCCTGGCCGCGCTGGTTGCTACCGCGCTGCTTGCCACTGCTGGCGCCGCTTCGGCCCAGCAGTCGCTCGTCAACGGTGGTGGCGCTTCGCTGCCGGCCGATCTGTACAAGGGCCAGGCCGATAGCATCCTGCCGTCGAACTTCAGCTACGCCGTGACCGGTTCGGGCACCGGCAAGAAGGCGTTCCTGGAAAACAAGATCGCGCTGTTCATTCCGAACGGTACCGGCAACGTCCACTTCGCCGGCAGCGACTCGGTGCTGAGCCAGACCGAAATCGACACCTACAACGCCACCTACAACACCGCGACCTCGACCACCAAGTTCGGCCCGCTGCTGCAGCTGCCGTCGGTCGCCACCTCGGTCACCATTCCGTTCAACAAGGCCGGTTCGGCGGTTGACCTGACTGTGGCCCAGGCCTGCGGCATCTTCTCGGGCAAGATCAGCGACTGGTCCGCCACCGGCACCGGCCGTACCGGCCCGATCCAGGTCGTCTACCGTGGCGAGAGCAGCGGCACCAGCGAGCTGCTGACCCGCTTCCTGACCAGCGCCTGCCAGCCGGCCGACGTTGCCGGTACCAACCTGAAGCTGACCAACGGCGCGCCGGCCTTCTCGGTGCAGTCGACCTTCGCCAACCTGTTCACCACCGTGCCGTCGAACTTCATCGCTGCACCGGCCACCGGTGGCACCTCGCTCTACAACGCCGTGTACGCCGCTGACGGCCGCATCGGCTACGTGGGTCCGGACGTGATCCCGAACCTGCAGGACGCCACCAAGGTTGCCAAGCTGAAGGGCTACTCGCCGGATGAGGTGAGCGTTGCTGCCACCCTGAACACCATCGCTCCGCCGTCCACGGCTGCCGATATCGCCAATCCGGCCAAGTGGGTCCCGGTGTTCACCAACCCGTCGACGGGCTATCCGATCGCCGGCTACACCAACTTCGTGTTCGGCCAGTGCTACCGCGTCGCCCTGGCTCGCAATGCGATCCGCGACTTCCTGCAGAACCACTACAACCTGGGCGCCGCGGGCAACAACGATGCCGCCGTGCGCGCGCATGGTTTCATCCCGCTGACCCAGGACTGGCGTGAAGCGGTTGCCAACAATCTGGTGTCCTCCTCGGCCACCACTGGCCTGAGCAACGCCAACACCTGCACCACCGGCGTCGGCCGCTGATCCAGCGGTATCGCTGAAACGGGCGCCGGCCGCGAGGTCGGCGCCTTCTTGCGTATGTGCTCCCGGTCGGGAAGGACGTGGCATCCCTGTTTCGTCGCGACCGAATCGGTGCTGACCAACGCTGAGCTTCTGGCGTACGAAACGAATCAAGCGGCGCTCAGCGCGCACCGGTTCGTTCCGCTCGGCAGTACCTGGGTCGAAGCGATCCGCAGCCGGTTCGCCGTGGCGGGTGTGGCGACGGGCTTGAACAACCCCGGTACCTGCGCGGGTATCGGGCGTCGCTGAGCCGACCGTGGTGCCGCAATGGAATGAACAGTCGCCGGCGCGATTGCCGGCGTCTTGTTCATTGTGGTGCACGCCTTCTTGATGTCGGCTTCACGCCCTCAGCCCCGTCTAACAGGGGCAGGGCACCCATCGCCCCATCCATCAGACAGTGATGCGGCTGCGGCCGCCCAATCAGGTTGACGAGGTCCAGATGTCGCATCCGCTCACGACCGTTTCCCGTCCGTCCATGCTGCGCCGCAGTCACCCGATGGCATGGGCCGTCGCGGTCGCGCTGGGTACGGTGATCGCGCCCGCCAGTCAGGCCCAGCAGGCCTTCAGCCCAGGATGGTTCGCGGATCGCGGCGCGGCTCAGGGCGCGGCGGCGCAGAGCGGGCGCATGCCCAACGGGGTGCCGATCCAGTTCCAGTTGCCGGCGCAACAGCAGGACGCCGCACGCCAGAAGCTGCAGCAGTCGATCGACAACCTCGGCACCGCCGCACAGGCCATCGCACTGCAGCAGCGGCTGCAGGAGCAGGCCCGGCAGGCACGCCGGGAGGCCGGCTTCGTCGTGGCCGACGGCCTGGGCAGGGACGGCCTGAAGGTCGATGAGAACCCACTGACCCGTGGTTGGTTGAACGCGCGTGACGCCATCCAGTCACAAGGCGGCGATGGCCGGGTCCAGGTCAGCATCGAGCAGACCGCCGACAAGGCGATCCTGAACTGGGAGACCTTCAACATCGGTGGCAACACCACGCTGACCTTCCAGCAGAATCCGGATTGGGCAGTGTTGAACCGAGTCAACGACCCCAGTGCCCGGCCCAGCCAGATTCTCGGCCAGCTGAAGGCCACTGGCACGGTGTTCGTGGCCAACCGCAATGGTGTGGTGTTCGGCAACAACAGCCAGGTCAACGTCCGCAACCTGGTCGCCGCCGCTGCCCGCATCAGTGATGGCCAGTTCCGTGACAATGGCCTGTTCAGCGCCGACAGCAACACCGCCGCGCTGACCGAAGCCTTCGGCAAGGTGATGGTCGAGCAGGGCGCGCGCATCGCCACCCACGAACCTTCAAGCGCCACCCGTGGCGGCGGCTACGTGCTGCTGGCCGGCAACAGCGTGGAGAATGCCGGGCAGATCGAAACGCACAAGGGCCAGACGCAGCTGGCAGCGGGCGATAGTTTCGTGATCCGTCGCGGCGTCGGCACCGCGCAGAACACGGCCTCGACCACGGCCGGCAACGAAATCGCGCCGCGCTTCGTACAGGGCAGCAGCGCGGGCGACGTGCGCAACAGCGGCTTGATCCAGGCGCGCGAGGGCGACATCACTCTGGCCGGTCGCAAGGTCGAGCAGGCCGGTGTTGTCGTCGCCACCACCACGTTGAGCCAACGCGGCACCATCCATCTGCTCAACGCGATCAGCGACCGCCAGGGCCAGGTGACGCTGCACTCCGGCGCGACCACTGCGGTGCTGATCGAGGACGATGGCAAGAGTGCTGTGCTGGACAGCCAGCGCGACGCGTTGATCAAGGCATCGACGGAGCAGGATGCGCTACGCGCGGCAAGCAGCGCAGGCACGTTCGACAACCTCTCGCGGCTGCAGGACCGCCGTGACCAGTCGCGCGTGGAGATCGTCTCGGGAGGCGATATCAACTTCAAGGACGGCTCGCTGACCGTGGCTACCGGAGGCCAGGTAGTGGGCGACGCGGCACGGCGCAGCTACGTGGGCAATGGTGCCCAGGTCGATGTCTCCGGCGCGGTGGGCGTGCGGATCGCGATGGAAAGCAACAACGTGCAGGTGAAGGTGCAGGGCAACGAGCTGCGCGATTCACCCGACAACCGTGACAGCGGCACGCTGATCAGCAGCGAGGTCTGGATCGATCGTCGCGAGCTGCAGCGCGTGGCGGCCGGTACCGGCGGTCATGCCGCAGAGCGCTGGTATGCCGGTGGCGGCCTGCTCGAAGTGGGAGGCTATCTGGACAACCAGCGTCACTCGATTGGCGAATGGGCGGCCCAGGGCGGCACCGTGCAGCTGTCTGGCAGCGAGGTGGTGACCCATGGCGGGTCGAAGATCAATCTGGCCGGCGGCAGCCTGGATGTGCAGTCCGGCGTGATCAAGCAGAGTTGGCTGCGCGGCACCGACGGGCAGTTGTATCGCCTGGACGACGCGCCGGCAGAGATGCAGTACGCCGGTCTGTACAAAGGATTTGAGGTCGATCACCAGCGCTGGGGCGTCAGCGAGGCCTTCCGCAATCCGTTGGTGGCATCCGGCGAACGGGTCGACAACGGTTACACGGTGGGGCGTGATGCTGGCCGGCTGGTGATTTCCGCGCCGACTGCGGTGCTGCAGGGCGATATCAATACCCAGGTGTTCCAGGGCGCGCAGCAGGCCAGGACGCCTGACCAGGGCAAGGATGGCTATGCGCAGGCCCAGACGGCGGTGGCACGTAACGCGCAACTGTGGTTGGGGCGCTATGACAGCGCAGGACGCAATGCGGTGTTCGATACCCAGGTGCGCATCGGGGAGGGCGCGCTGCCCGTCGCGGACTGGACGCTGCAGACGCCCCTATCGGCGCCGCAGCGCAACACCCTGTGGCTGGACGCGGGCCGCCTGAGCGAGCAGCAATGGGGACGCCTGGACCTGGCCACCGCCGGCAGCATCGCCATCGATGGAAAGCTGCGCCTGCAGGATGGCGGGCAGCTGGTGCTCACCGCCAGTGACATCCGCCTCGGCGGTGATATCGGCATTGCTGGCGGCCAGCTGCAGGCCGGCAATCTGCTGGCTGTGGCCGGTAGTCCGGTGGTTCCGCTGCTGCAGGCCGGGCGTGGACGGGTAGAGATCGTCGATCATGCACGCATCGACCTTGCCGGCCGCTGGAGCAATCTGCTGCTGGACCCCACTGCGGCGCAGGGCCAGGCGTGGAGCGATGGCGGTCGCCTGCTGCTGGAGAACAGCCATGACGTGGTGGTCGGGCGTGGCAGCGAACTGAGCGTTGACGCCGGCGGCCGGGTCGACAGTGCCGGCAAGGCGCGTATTGGCAAAGGCGGCAGCGTCAGCCTGCAGGCCAGCAATCTGGACACCGGCAGAGGGGATGTTGGCCGACTGACGTTGGCCGAAGACGCACGCATCAGCGCGCTGGGCCAGGGCAGTGGCAGCCTGTCACTGACCGATGGCGGGCATATCCGCATCGGTGGCGACGGTCAGGCCAACGACGTGCTGACGTTGCGCAGCGCGCTGTTCGGCAGTGGCTTCAGCCAGTACGACATCAATGCGCACAACGGCCTGGAAGTGGCCGATGGCGCGCAGGTGGAGGTGGTCATGCCGGGCCTGCGCCTGGCCAGCGACGCGCTGAAGGCCGTCACCCGCGAGGATGCCGTGCAGGCATGGCTGGCCCCGCTCTACAGCGCCGATCCGTTGAGTGGCCGCATCAGCCAACGGGCCGGTGCAGGCCTGTTGCTGCGCTCGCAGTTCGGCAACCGCGGCGGTGATCTGCGCATCGGCAAGGGTGCCAGCGTGCAGGTTGATCCGGCACAGTCCATTGAACTGCGGGGTGCGGGCAATATCGCCGTGGAAGGGCGCCTGCATGCGGCTGGCGGGCGGATCCGGCTGGATGACGTGCGCACGGCGATTGATCTGTTTGACGGGCAGGCCAACAGCCGCACCTACCGCATCGCGGCGGGGGCGGAACTGGATGTCAGTGGCGATGCCTTCAGCGAGAAGGATTCGGCCCAGCGGCTGCGCGGGCTGGTGCGCGAAGGCGGCAGCATCGAGATCGGCGGCGCCCTGGATTGGGAAGGTGCCGGCGACGTCAGCGATCGCCCGGTGGATGCCTTCATCGTGGTCGAGCGCGGCGCACGGCTGCGTGCCGACGGCAGTTCAACGGCGCTGCATATCGACGGCCAAGGCACGCAGCAGGTGGACAGTGACGGTGGGCAGATTGTGCTGCGCTCGGCCAATGCACTCTATCTGCAGGGTGATATGCATGCCGCCGCGGGCGGCAGCGGTGCGCGTGGCGGTACCCTGGGCATCGCCTTTGGCGGCGGGGTCTACGCACCTACCGCGGGCGATGACGTGCGGGTACCCAGATTCCTCGCCCTTGGCCAGCAGCGCGAGATGGAGTCGGCGCCGGCTGCACCCATATACGGCCATGCGAATCTGTCGGTGCAGCAGATCCGCGAGGGTGGGTTCGACAACCTGTCGTTGTTCACTGCGGTCCGCAGTGAGGGCGACATCGATCTGCAGCTGGGCCAGAGCCTGCGCCTGGCCGGCTCCATCGGGCTGTTGCCGGGTGCCGCGGCAGGTCGAACCATCACCCTGCATGCGCCGTATCTGAAGCTGTCCCGCCCCAGCTGGGCGGTGATTCCCGGTGAAACCACCGTGGTCAGCGGCGAAGCGCCACTGGCTTCCGGACAACAGCATCGATTGCAGGCCGACGCTCAGCTGATCGACGTGCGCGATACGGTGCTGCTGAATGGTTTTGATGACATCGCCCTGCGCAGCAGCGGTGACGTGCGGCTGCTGAAGGGTAACCCGCGCGCAGGCGCGATCGATGCCGAGCTGCTTGCAGCGCGACGCCTGGAAGTTACCGCCGCTCAGGTGTATCCGGTGGCCGGCGCGTCGGGTCGCCTTGGCGCCGGCCTGGATCCGGTCGCCGCGTCGGCCGACGCGCGCTGGAAGGATGCGGCCGGGGTGCTGCGCATCAATGGGCTGGGGAGCGTCGCACCGGCGACGCCATCGTCGGCGCTGGGCAGCCTGATGCTCACCGCGGCGACCGTCGAGCAGGCGGGCGTGGTGCGCGCGCCGATGGGCAGCATTGTGCTCGGCGGTACCGACACCAACAGCATCGCGGCCTCGAGCGTCTCGCTGCTGCCGGGAAGCCTGACCTCGACCAGCGGTGCAGGCGTGAGCCTGCCCTACGGCGGCACGCTGGATGGTATTCAATGGCAGCTGGACGGGGCTGCCGTTACCCCAAGGAATGTGGGGGGAGGCGCAGTGCCCATCGGCATCCGCCTCGTCAGCAGCCAGACCGACGTGGCACCCGGCGCGGTGCTGGACATGTCCGGAGGAGGAGAACTGACCGGCGCCGCCTTTGTCGGCGGTCGCGGCGGTTCGGTGGACATCCTGCGCCACGCATTGGCCGATGCCAATCCGCGCTATGGCTTCAGCCAGTCCGGCAATGAGGTCTACGCCATCGTGCCGGGATATGCGGGCAGCGCTGCCCCGCTGGGCTTGTCCGATGGCTCGGCCGACCCGGTCGTGGGCCAGCAGGTCGTGGTGCCCGCGGGAGTTCCAGGGCTTGCAGCCGGCACCTACACGCTGCTGCCAGCCAGCTTCGCGCTGCAACCCGGCGCGTTCCGTGTCGAACTGGGTGCCAGTGGCCCGACCGGTGCCACGACAGCGTTGTCCACCGGCACCGGCTCATGGCGGGTCGCTGGGCATCGGGCCAATGGACTGGGCGGTGCCGTGTCGCCGCTACTGACCGACCTGCTGCTGACCCCTGCTGCGACTGTGCGGCGACACTCGGGATACAACGAGACCAGTTACAACGCCTTCGTCGCGGCCAGTGCGCAGCGACTGGGCCTGCCGCGCGGCTGGCAGACGGTCGATGCCGGCACGTTGCGGCTTGAGCTGGGCGATGGTGCCGGCCGTCAGGGCACGTCCGCGCTTCGCTTCCAGGGCGAGGCACGCTTCCAGCCCACCGCCGGCAGCGGCGGAATGGGGGGCAGCGTGGAAGTTGCACGCATCAGCACCATTGGCTCGTTGGAGATCATCGCTGCGGGGGGCAAGGCCAGCACAGACCTGCAGGGGTCGACCATCGAAGCCGATGCGCTCAATGCACTGCAACCGTCGCGCCTGGTCGTCAATGCGCGCGTGCGTTCGGTTGCGCCGTCCATCATCGATGTCATGGGGATTGGCCAGGACGTGGTGGTGCGCAGCGGCGCCATGCTGCGTGCGCCTGAAGTCCTGATCGGTGCGGTCGATGGTGGTCGCGGCATCGTGATCGAGGCCGGGGCGGGAATCGACACGGTCGGTCTGGGCGCCGCCGGGCTGCCTTCCAGCCTGGGTTATGTCTACCAGGTCGGCGGCGGGCTGTTGGCGGTATCCAACGATCTCCCCGAAGTATTGGCACCGGCAACGGGAAGTGCTGGTACCAGCGTCAACATCGACATCGGCGCCTGTGACCCGGGGGCGACCTGTGCCGGCCAGGCTCGCCTGGTGTCGGAGGGCAGCATCAACGTGGCCTCCAGTGGTCAGTTGCAGTTGCGCGAGGGCGCCGTGTACGGCACACGCGAACTGGCGCTGGGCATGGGCAACATCAACCTGGGCACGGCCGAAGCCATCGCGCGGGCGGCTGGCGCCTCGGCGCTGCCACCGGGCCTGATGCTGAACCAGCAGGTCCTGCGCGATCTCCTGCGTGGCAATACCGCTGTCGGCGCGCCTGCGCTGGAAACCCTGCGCCTGAATGCCGCCGAGGCGATCAACGTGTTCGGCAGCGTGGATCTGGATACGCGGGATGCCGCAACGGGCAAGCCGAGCCTGCGCAGTCTGGTGCTGGGTGCACCGGCGATCCATGGCTACGGTGACAGCAACGACCGCGCGCGCATCTTTGCAGCGGAGCTGACCTGGTCGGGCCAGCAGGGCGCTACGTCGGCACTGGGGGATGCGAAGACGCAGCCGGTGGGGCCAGCAATCGCCGGCCGGTTGGGAAGCGGGCAGCTGGACATCATCACCGACACGCTGCGGTTGGCACCGTCGACGCGCTCGCGCCCCTCATCGGAAGCCAATGCCGGGCGCCAGGTGCTGGGCTTTGCCGGAGTGAACCTGCAGGCCGCGCGCCAGTTGGTGTTTGCCGGTAGCGGTGACCTGACGGTTTACCAGCGCCAAGGCGACTACGTGGCGGGCAAGGGCTGGGCCTTCAGTGGCGGCAATCTGGACATCGAGGCGCCGCTGATCACCGGCGAAGCCGGCGCCAAGCTGGCGGTGAAGACAGGCGGCACACTGTCCGCGCGCAGTACCGCTGCCGGTGGCAGCGCCGACGCGCTCGGGGCCGAGCTCGATCTTCGCGCCGGCAACATCGTGCTCGATACACGGTTCGCACTTGCCTCTGGCAGGTTGTCGGCCAACGCCGACCATTCACTGCGCCTGGGCAGCAGGGCCGACCTGGATCTTTCGGGGCGCAAGGTCAGCCTGTATGACGTCGACAATTACAGTTGGGGCGGCGACGCGGAACTCACCGCAGGCGACGGCAGTGTGCAGACTGACGCGGCCTCGCGCATCGATCTGTCTGCTCGCAACAATCGCGCCGGTCGCCTCACCGTCACCGCGCTGGGCGCCGGTGACGGGCGTGTCGATCTTGCCGGCCAGATACTCGGCCAGGCCTCGGGCCGCCAGGACGTGGGCGGCAGCACGGTGCCTTACGACGGCGGCGAACTGGTGGTTCGCGCACAGCAGTTGCAGGATTTCAGCGGGCTGAACCAGCGCCTGACCCACGACGGCGTGACCGGAGCACGCAGCTTCCAGCTCAAGCAGGGCGACCTTCTGATCGGCGACGAAGTGAAGGCGCGCAAGGTCGATATCAGTGTTGATGGAGGTGCGCTGCGGGTTCGCGGTCGGATCGACGCCAGTGGTGAGCAGGTGGGCAGCATCCGCCTGGCGGCGCGTGATGGCCTGCAGGTGGATGGCACCCTGGATGCGCACGGCACCGCACTGCGCGTGGACAGCTACGGCGGCATCATCGACAGCCCCAACCGCGCCATGGTCGAGCTGGAGAGCCGCACGGGGACACTGGCTCTGGGCTCTACCGCCCAGATCGACGTGCGCAGCGGCACCGGCGTAGCGGTGGGTACGGCGCCTGGCCAGAACGATGGCCGGGCGCGCGGTACGCTCGCGCTGAACGTGCCGCGCAGTGGCGGATCGGATGCAGCGATCCGCAGCGATGCAGGCGTGCAGGTCGTGGGCGCACGCGATGTGTTCGTCACCGCGGTACGCCGCTATGAGGATGCACCGCTGGCGACCACACCGGATGTGAACGGCCATCGATCGCAGATGGTGACGCAGGCCTGGCTGGACAGCGTGGTGGATCCGGACAGCACGGCCTGGATGAATGCTGCGCTGGGAAACGCCGACCTGTCGGCGCGTCTGGCCGCGCTGGGCAGCGTGCGCCTGCGACCCGGGGTGGATGTCGTGGGTGTGGCGTCGGCGGCCAATCCCGAGGGTGACCTGACCGTTGGTGGTGACCTGGATCTGTCCGGCTATCGCTATGGCCCGCAGTCCAACCGCCTGGACCCGGCACGCCGCGGCTTCGGTGAATCCGGCGCACTGCGGCTGCGTGCGGCCGGTGACCTGAATGTCTACGGCAGCATCAACGATGGCTTTGCGCCCCCGCCGGCCAGTCCGGACGATGCCGGCTGGCAACTGGTCGAGGGCGCTGTGTTCGGCCTGGGCGTCACTCCCTTCGGCGCTGATCTTGTGGTCCCCGGCGATGGTGTCGTGCTGGACATCGGCACGCGGTTCCCGGCCAATGCGGTGCTGAATTACGCGATCCAGGTTCAGGCTGTGAAGCTTCCGGCAGGCACCACGCTGCCGGTCGACATGACCCTGACCGGGCCCTTGGTACTGCCCGCAGGCACGGTGCTGCCGGCGGCGGTCACCCTCGTTGATGGACAGGTGCATCCGGCTGGCAGCGTGCTGGCGCAGGCGCTGTCGGTACCGGCCGGAGCGAGGCTGTCTGCAGGTTTCCAGCTTCGTGGCGAGGCCAGCGTTGCCGCGCACACCTGGCCGGCCGGCGTGCCGTTGCCGATCGAGCTGCGCCTGGCCGCGCGCACGCCGTTGGCACGCGGTGCACTCATTCCATCGATGGCCACGGTCAAATTGCCAGGGGGCACGCCGATCAAGCTGCGACCGACCGGCAGCGATGGGCGCCAGGGTCGCAACTGGGCATTGGCGCAGATGCTGCCTGAAGGCACAACCTCCTGGGACCTGTCGCTCGTCGCCGGCGCCGACACCGATGCCGCGGACCCGCGTACGCGCCGCTTCGGTGCCAGCGGTGACCTGACGCTGTCCGATACCCATTACGGCGCGATCCGTGATGCCAGCAAGCAGATGAAGTTCATCCGCGATCGCTTGCTGACCCCCGACGGCGCGCAACGCCTGGGGGTTGACGGTTCCTGGGTGGGCCGGACCATCAAGGACCTGGCCGCGCACCTTGGCCGTGACGAAGACGCACTGTGCAGCGTGGCTGCAAGCTGCATCACGTCGCCATACATCTTCACCGAGTTCGGCGCGGAGGAACTTGCAGGCGATCCGTCGCTTGCCGGAACCAGCGTCAGGGAATTTGGCGAGATGATCGGCATGACCGAGGAGGCCATCTGCGGGCAGCTCAGCGAAGGGTATTGCCTGATGCCGGGCGAGACGCGCGAGGTCACCACGATGGACCCGCCGCGACACGGCACGCCGATGTGGAGTGTGCTGCGTACTGGCACCGGCGATCTGCAGCTGCTGGCGGCACGTGATGTGCAGATGCGCTCGGTATTCGGTGTCTACACGGCGGGCACGCCGGTGTCATTGGGCAACGGCCACGACGAGCGCTTCCAGTCCGAGCGCAGCCCGTTGAACGGGCGCAGCGCACTGCTGGGCCTGCAGCAGGCCACAGGTGACTACGATGCGGCGCTGGCTGCCTATCGTGCGTGGTATCCCGACCACGGCGGCAACCTGAGCGTGATTGCCGGCCGCGACGTGACCGGGGCAACGTGGGCGACGTCTTCGTCCGCAGGTACCGAGCGCGACAAAGCCGACAGCGCCAGCAGCGCTGTCGGCGGATGGTTGTGGCGGCAAGGCACCGGCAATGTGGCCGGCGTGGAACCGGTGGCGAGCAGCTGGTGGGTCAACTTCGGTACCTATGCGATCACGGGAACGACGGCGACGTCGACGCCACGCATGGTCGGATTCACCGGAATCGGCACTCTGGGCGGCGGCAATGTGGAGATCGAGGCGGGGCGGAACGCTGGCGTCACGTCCGCCAAGGGCGATGCACAAGCGGTGCTCGGAGGCGGGCGCTATTCGACGGCGATCAACGCGGCGGTGGCGTCGACCGGTCGTGTCGACGATGGCCGCCTGGTACAGACCGGTGGCGGTGATCTGCAGCTGCGCAGCGCCGGTGCGCTGAATCCGCTGGTGGCGGCGACCTCCTATTCGCAGGTTGAGAACCAGCAGAATCTTGAGCTCAACGGCGTGCTGGTGAATCTGCGTGGACATCTCAGCGTCGACGCTGCCCGCATCGGCGGCAGTGTCGTGGGACCGAACAACTATCAGGCCATCGCCAACGGCCTGCGCACGATGGATCCCTATCGTGCGACCACCAGTGCAGCCATGGGTGGGCCGGTCCTGGTACTGGGAGATTCGGTTGCGGACCTGAAGGCACGCGGCGACGTGGTCCTTTCCTCGGCGGCCGATGCCGGCCGGGTAAGGCTGTTCAATGCAAATGTGGTGACAGCAGAGGATGGCGCGCGATTGCTGGGCGTCGGCGGCTTCTCGCTCTGGACACCGTCGACGGCGATCAACCTGTTCTCGGCGGGCGGCGATGTGGTGCCGATCGCGCAGCGAACAACGGAAATCATGGGTGACGGCAACACGGAACGGACGATCGGCGGGGCGGCGTACTGGATCTACCCATCGCGCCTGCAGGTGATTGCGGCCAGCGGTGACATCAAGCTGTCGCGCGCCGAGCCGTCCAGCGTGCTGCTGACGGCGCCAGGCGCCAACGGCAATCTGCAGATGCTCGCCGGACGCTCGATCCTGGCTGCCAGCGATGCGCCGACGATCAGCAGTTCCGGCGCGGACACCCGCCTGCCATCGCCCTTTGATCCGGCATTCAGCGCCTTTACCCCCAGCGGTGCGCTGCTGCTGACCAATCTTTCGCAGGATGGCACCGTGGTGCCGAACCAGGCTGGCAGCGCGGACGCAACCCCGTTGTTTGCCTTCGGTCCGAATCGGCCCATGTTGTCGACGCCGCGTTCCGGCGGCGGGCAGCCGAACCGCTTCTATGCCGGTAGCGGCGACATCATCGGGCTGCGCACCGGCGGTGAATGGGTGCTGGGCGCCAGCCCCGGCATGACGCGCACCGTCGGCACCTGGTACGACGTGTCGGCTCCGGTACAGCTCCGCGCGGGCACGGACATCCTCGGCAGCACGGTGATGGCGCTGAACAATGCCAGCACGGATCTTACGGTGGTACAGGCAGACCGTGACATCGTGCACACCAACGTGACGGTGTTCGGCCCGGGTGATGTCGACGTCAGTGCGGGCCGCCAGCTTCGCCAGGAAGACAGCGGCAGCATCGTCAGCCGCGGTGGCCTGATCCAGGGTGACACCCGTCCTGGAGCGAGCATCGCGGTGACCGCCGGCAACGCACACATCGCGTTCGATGCCGTGCGCGCGCGTTACCTGGATCCGTCCAACCTGGCCGATCCGGCGCAGTCGCTGGCATCGCAGCCTGGCAAGGCAGCCAAGATCTATGACAAGGAGCTGAAGCAGTGGCTGCAGCAGCGCTTCGGGCTGGCCGTTGATGGCGCCGAAGCGCTGGCGGCGTTCGATCGGTTGCCGAAGGAACAGCAGCGCATCTTCCTGCGCCAGGTCTACTACGCGGAGCTGCGCGAAGGCGGCCGTGAGTACAACGATCGGAACGGGCCGCGCTTTGGTTCCTACCTGCGCGGCCGTGAAGCCATCGCGACGCTGGTGCCGGACAAGGATGCAGCAGGAGCGACCCTCGTTCGCACCGGCGATATCGTGATGTACGGTGGCTCCGGCGTACGCACCGAGGCGGGTGGCAACATCGAGCTGATGGCGCCCGGAGGGCAGATCGTGCTGGGTGTTGCCGGTGAAGTGCCGCCGGCCAGCTCCGGCCTGATCACGCAGGGCCAAGGTGATATCCGTCTGTTCAGCCAGGATAGCGTGCTGCTGGGGCTGTCGCGTGTCATGACCGCGTTCGGTGGCGACATCCTGGCCTGGACCGAGCAGGGCGACATCAATGCCGGCCGCGGTTCGCGTACCACGCTGCTGTACACGCCGCCGCGCCGGATCTACGACAACTGGGGCAATGTGTTGCTGTCGCCGCAGGCACCGGCCACCGGCGCGGGCTTCGCGACGCTGAACCCGATTCCCGAAGTGCCGCCGGGCGATGTCGATCTGATCGCGCCGCTGGGCACCATCGATGCGGGCGAGGCGGGTATCCGCGTCTCGGGCAACATCAATCTGGCCGCACTGCAGGTACTCAATGCTGCCAACATCCAGGTGCAGGGCGAGAGCAAGGGCCTGCCGGTGCTGGCCACGGTGAACGTCAATGCGCTGGCCTCGGCCAGTGCGGCGGCCAGCAGTGCCAGCCAGGCCGCACAGGATGTGATGCGCAAGAGCCAGGACGACGCACGGCGCAACCAGCCGTCGGTGATCAGCGTGCAGATCCTGGGCTTCGGCAGCGGCACCAGCAGCATCAATCCACCGGCGCGCGGCAACACCGCCAACAGCGGTTACGACGCCAACAGCGCCTTCCAGTTCCCGCAGGCCAGCCGCGACGAAGGCAAGCAGCGCCGTTAGGGCTCTTGCAACAGTGCCGACCAACGGTCGGCACCCACCGTAGATCCGCGCCATGCGTGGATGCGACGGAGCTGGAAGAACGGACAGCATCGGGCCAGCCGCCACGGAACGGTGGCGGCCCCAGCCAGGACGGCACCGAGGGCAGGGAGCGGCCATCAGCGGTGAGGATCACCGACACGGTGCCGCCGGGTGCGGGAGAGCGCCCGGCGGCAGGAGCGGTAGCGCCGCGGGTAGATGCCGACCTCGGTCGGCAGTAGATCCACGCCATGCGTGGATGCCGGGGCCAGCAACAGTGCCGACCAACGGTCGGCACCCAACCAGGCATGGTGGGAACTCACCCAGGCATGGTCGGCACCCATCGTAGATCCACGCCATGCGTGGATGCGTTACAAGGGACGGGCCTAAAGCTCCAGCACCCGCCGGTAACTCAACGGTCCACGCCCATCGCGCAGCCCCAGTCGCAGTTCCAACCCGGTGGCCGGCAACACCTCGCCCTCGCTCGGCAACATCGCCCAACCGGCACCCGGCTCCCAGGCACGCACCTCGAACTGCTGCACATCGCGCGCGACCATCAGGCCCTTCGCCTGCTCCGGCGCCGGCAGTGGATACCGGTCCGCAGCTGCACCGCTGGCCCGCCACAGCGTGCTTCCCTGGCGCCACCAGCGCACCCGTTGCCAGCGCAGCCCATCACTGCCGACGCTGCGGGTAATCTCCAGCGAAAAGGTGCCATCCGGGTGCCGCTCGCTCACCAGCGAAGGTGGCAGCAATCGCTGTGGTCGATCCGCCGGGCGCACCGCACCGTTCATCAATGCGTCGTCTGCGCGCATCTCGATGTCGCGTTGGAACTGCTGCAGTATGCGCAGTGCGGTGGTGGTCTCGGCATCGGCCTTGCGCAATCGCTGGTCGCTGTTGGCCACGCTGTCCAGCGCACGCCAGCAGATCAGTGCCAGCACCCCCATGATGGTGATCGCGATCATCACCTCGATCAGGGTGAAGCCGCGCGTGGGGCGTTTCATGGGGAGGCGGTCCATGGCAACTGCATCCGCGCCAATGATTGGCGTGGCGCTTCCTCGGCCACCACGCTCAGTTCCAGCTGCGGTTGCCCGTCGGCACCTGTACCCAGGTGCTGGAGCACAAGGAAACTGCCACGCCCCTGCGTGCAGCGCTGCCGCGTCTCCTGCGGCGACTGACCGGCCAGGCGCAGCTCCTGCCAGCGGTCCTGCGCGCACAGCAGTGCCAGGCGGCGGTCACGCAGGCGCGACTGATCGTCGGTGGCCACCGCCACCGAACGCATCACGGCTGCCAGTGCAATTGAAACGATCGCCAAAGCGATCAGCACCTCGATCAAGGTGAATCCGCGCATGCTTCGCTTCACTGCACGACCTGCAACTGTCCGCTGCCATCATCACGAAGACGCAGTTGACGGCCCTCCAACGACAGCCTCAGTTCCCACGCAACGCCGATCCACTCCGGGCTCAGCTCGATGGGCGTGGTCGGCTGCACCGTAATGCCGGCCAGTTGCCAACGCTGCGGACGCAACAGGTCGTCGCGCTGCACGTCGGCCCAACCGGTGCCGTCGCGGCGGCTGAAGCGATAGCCGCCAGTGTCGGCCTGCCACCGCAGCGTGCGGCCATCGATGCGGGCCTCGTCGCGGGCCACCTGCAGGCGCTGTGCCAAGCGCTCGGCTTCCTGCCGCAGCTGCCGCCCGGGGTCGAGCAGGCTGCCCAGGCCCAGGCCGATGCCAGCCGTGCAGATGCCGATGATCACCAGTACCACCATCAGTTCCAGCAGGGTGAAGCCACGCGGCATGTGCTGCATCGACGTCGCCTCCTGTCCTGGTCGATGCCTGCCAGCGTAGGCCTGCATGATGAAACAAAAGCGTCAGCGGTGGCTGCTAGCGTGGGCGGACACGAACGTGGCGATGGTGCGGAACATGGATGGCAGGCGCTGGGATCGCAATCGGATGATGACCTTGCTGGCGGCGATGCTGCTGCTGGCGGTGGTGGTCTATTGGGGCGTGGCCCTGGTCGGCCCGGTATCTGCGGCCGCAGCCAGCGAGGCTCACACCCAGCAGCCAGCATTGCCCGGGTTCGATGCGGCGGCCAGCGTGCCACTGGTACGGCTGCTGTCGCCCGGCGCGGTGCAGACCGACGTCGCCGTGCTGGGCGTGATGGCCGGTGAGTACGCGCCGTTGGCATTGCTGTCGGTGGACGGGCAGCCCGCCCAGGCGTATGCGCCGGGCCAGCGTCTGGGCCCATCGACAGTACTCGTCCGCATCAGTGCCAGTGCAGTGGAACTGCAACAGGCGGGCCAGCCGCGCAGCCTGCCGGTGCCGGCGCTGCCGCCGGTGCCGGCCGAAGGCATCGTGCCCGCTGTCGCGCAGGACGGCACCCCGTAGAGCCGGGCACATGCTCGGCTCTACAGGCGGTCAGGTTCAGCGTGCCGGACGCTGTGGCACCACCGAGCGACCGAACGCATCGCCCATGCGCTGTCGCGTGCCTTCCAGGTTGTATTGCATCAGCTGGTTGCCGGGCTGCCGCATCAAGCGCTCGGCGTCAGGCAACGCCGGCGACTTCGCCGATCTCGGTGCTGGCGCCAGTTTGCGCTGCAGACACTCCCAGGCGGGAATGCGCTCCCCGTTGACCTGCACTTCGATGCAGGGCGCAGCGTCTTCCTGCTTCTTCGCCTCGACCGCGCGTACCGATGGCAGTGCCAGCAGCAAGGCAAGGGCGAGGGCAGGGCGGCCCCACGTCATCAATGGCTCTCGCATAGCGAATCTCCTGCGGCAATCGACACTTTGCAATGTAGACGTGTGGCGAAGGAAGCTTCCGCCCGCAGCTGTTCCGGCGCCGTCAAAAGATGACAGTGCTGTCACAAAACTGTTGGCGGTTTTGACGCGACGTACACGTCCTGTTGGTAGACCCACGCGCCGCTCCCTGGCCACTCCCTTCGATACGACGCGATGCCTTCGATGACTCCTGTTCCGTGCCGAGCCGTCCGCCTCCCGCTGCGCCTGCATCCGCTGGTGCTGGCCCTGGCGGCGCTGCCGCTGCCCCTGCTGGCGCAGGACGCAGCGCCCGCGCCCAGCGTCAACATCAATGAATACATCGTGCGCGGCAACACGGTGCTCGACCCGCGCCAGATTGAGCGCGCGGTGGAGCCGTTCCTCGGCCCCGGCAAGACCCTGGCCGATGTGGAAAAGGCACGCGATGCGGTCAATGCGCTGTACCAGCAGGCCGGTTACCAGTCGGTCTACGTCGAGTTGCCCGAGCAGCAGGTCAGCGGCGGTGTGGTGCTGCTGAAGGTGCAGCAGACCCCGATCGGCCAGCTGCGCGTAGTGGGCACGAAGCATGAATCACCCGAGCGCATCCGCGAGCGCGTGCCGGCGCTGGCCGAAGGCAAGGTGCCTGACTTCGACCAGGCGCAGAAGGAACTGACCGCGCTGAATGAAGGTGGCCGCCGCCAGGTGATGCCGCTGGTACGCGAAGGCCAGGTGCCGGGCACGATGGATGTCGACCTGCAGGTCGAAGAGAAGTCGCCGTGGCGCGCCAGTGCGGCGCTCAACAACGACCACAGCGCCGATACCGAGAAGCTGCGCCTGAGTGCGTCGCTGGCCTATGACAACCTGTGGAAGCGCGGGCACAGCGCCAACATCGGCGTGTACCTGGCACCGGAAGACACCAAGCAGGCCAAGGTGTTCTCGGCCTCGTACACGATGCCGTTCGACGGCACGCCGTGGAGCCTGGAAGCGTCCGGCTACAAGTCCGACAGCCGCGTACTCAATGCGGGGGGGCAGGTCGGCACGGGCAGTGGCACCAATGTGATCGGCAACGGTCATTCCATCGGGCTCAAGGTCAATTATCGCCTGCCCGGCAGCAGCCAGTGGTGGCGCCAGCTCAGCCTCGGTGTGGACTTCAAGGACACCGAGGAAGACACGCAGATGGGCAAGGACAGCCTGAAGACGCCGTTGAAGTACGCGCCGATCACGCTGGCCTTCGTGGGCGTACGCCAGGGCGAGCAGGACCAGCTGAGCATCAACACCCAGCTGGTGGCCGGCACCCGCCGCCTGTTCGGCTATGGCAGCGATGCCACCGCCTTCGGCCAGAAGCGCTACTGGGCTGATCCGAGTTTCGTGGCATTCAAGGCCGATGTGGCCAACACCCATACCTTCGGCAGCGACTGGCAGTGGTACGCGCGTGGCTCGCTGCAGGTGACCGACGCACCGCTGGTGTCGGCCGAACAGTTCGCCGCCGGTGGCATGTACACGGTGCGCGGCTATCTGTCGGCCGAGGCTATCGGTGACTACGGCGGCCTGGCCAGCCTGGAATGGCGTACTCCGGCGTGGTCGCTGTGGAGCGGTACCGACCTGCGTGTCTACAGCTTCGCCGACGCGGCCTACCTGCGCCTGCGCCGGCCGCTGCCCGAGCAGCGCGACAAGTACAACCTGGCCTCGGTCGGCCTGGGCGCGCAGCTGCGTCTGGGTGAACACCTGCAACTGCGCCTGGACTACGCCTGGCCCTATGCCGATGGCCCGGTCACGCGCAAGGACGATCCGCGCCTGCATTTCAACATCAGCACCAGTTACTGACCCTGCCCTTGAACATGCGTTCTCCGGAGACCCTTCGCATGGACCGTTTGCTTTCCCGAGTGTTGCTGCTGCTGGCCGCGCTGGTTGCGTTGCCCGCTGCTGCGGCCGATGCCAATTGGTGGCAGGCCGAATGGAAGTACCGCAAACCGATCACCGTCGACGCCGGCCCGCAGGGCGCGGGCCTGGCCGGTGATCCGGGCCGGACGCCGCTGCTGCTGCGCCTGCACACCGGCAACTTCGGTTTCGATGGCACCCAGGATGCGGGCAACGACCTGCGTTTCGTCTCGGGTGATGGCCGCACCGTGCTGGCCCACCAGATCGAACAGTTCGACCCCAAGCTGGGCCTGGCCCTGGTCTGGGTGGACGTGCCGGCGGTCAGTGCCGCCGCGCCGCAGACGATCTGGATGTACTACGGCAACGAGAAGGCGCCGGCCAGCGGCAATGGCCAGCAGGTGTTCGACCCGGACTACACCTTGGTCTACCACTTTGCCGAAGCCAATGCGCCGGCGCGTGACACTACCGCCTATGGCAATAATGCCGGTGCCGTGGTGCCGCCGTCCGAGGGTTCGGTGATCGGACGCGGTGTGCAGCTGGGCGCGGGCCCGCTGCCGCTGCCGGCCAGCGCCTCGCTGGCGCAGGAAGCGGGTTCGCCGCTGACGATCTCGGCCTGGATCAAGCCCGGCAGCAACAACGCCGCGCAGGCGATCTATGCCCGTCGCGACGGCACTGCCGAACTGGTGCTGGGCATCGAGAACCGCGTACCGTTCGTGCAGCTCAACGGCCAGCGCAGCACCCCGGCGCAGCCGATTCCGGAAGGGCAGTGGGCGCACCTCGCGTTGACCGCAGAGAAGGGCGCACTGCAGCTGTACCTCAATGGCCGTGTTGTCGCCCAGCTGAGTGGCGAGCTGCCCGCGTTGAATACCGCACCGGTGGTGGGCGCCGATGCACCTGGCGCGACGCAGCCGCTGGCCAATTTCGAAGGTGCGCTGGATGAGCTGCGCATCTCGCGGGTCGCACGCCCGGCCGCCCTGCTGCTGGCCGACGCCACCGCGCAGGGTGCCGATTCGCGATTGATCAGCTACGGTGCCGACGAGCAGTCGGCCGGCCAGAGCCATTTCGCCTTCATCCTCAAGGCGATGCCGTTCGACGCCTGGGTGGTGGTGGCCATCCTCGGCCTGATGATGCTGCTGTCGTGGGCGATCATGATCGCCAAGGGGCGCCACTTCGGACGCACCAGCAAGGCCAATGCAGCGTTCACTGAGAGCTTCGGCAAGCTGGGCGGCGTGCCGCTGCGCACGCTGTCCGACATGGATCGCCAGGGCAAGGCACCGACCGCCATGCACGATGGCTCGTTGTGGCGCATCTACCAGGTCGCCATCGATGAAATGCAGCAGCGCCACCAGCGCGATGGCAACAGTGGCTATCTGAGCGGGGCCACCATCGGCGCCATCCGCGCGTCGATGGATGCGGTGATGGTGCGCGAGCAGGAGGCGATGGCACGGCGCATGAACTGGCTGTCGACCACCATCGAAGGTGCACCCTATGTGGGCCTGTTCGGCACGGTGATCGGCATCATGCTGGTGTTCGTGGTGGCGGCGATGGCCGGCGCGGTGGACATCAACTCGGTGGCGCCGGGCATGGCGGCGGCGCTGCTGTGTACGGCGGCCGGCCTGGGCGTCGCGATTCCGGCGCTGTTCGGCTACAACTACCTGGGCGCGCGCGCCGAGGCGATCGGCGCAGACATGGCCGTGTTCATCGACGAGTTCGCCGCGCGCCTGGCCGAAGAGCAGGACGGGCGCGGCCCGGCCGCGGTCCAGGGCTGAGGGGCGCGCCATGGGCCAGAAGGCGAAGTTCGGCATCAAGAAGCGCGAGAAGGGCATCAACGTGACGCCCTTCGTCGATGTGCTGCTGGTGGTGCTGGTGATCTTCATCCTGACCAGCAACGCCTCCATTCCCGGCATCGAGGTCAACCTGCCGAAGGCCAGCAACAGCGTGGCGCTGGAGAAGCCGAAGACCAAGGCGATCACCATTGATCCCAGCGGCCAGGTGTTCCTGGATGCCTACCCGGTGACGATGGCTGAGCTGGAAGACCGCCTGCGCACCGAACGCGCGACCACACCGGATTTCCCGGTGATCGTGCGCGGTGATGCGCAGGTGCAGTACGCCCGCGTGGTCGAAGTGCTGGACCTGCTGCGGCGTCTGGAGCTGGCCCAGGTCGGCCTGGTCACCGGCAAGGCGCAGGGCTGAGGCATGACGGCCCATCAACCCCCTCGGCCGGAGCCCGGCATGCGCGGTCGCCAGTTGCTGGTGACCGTGGCGCTGGTGCTGGCCGCGCTGCTGGTGCTCGGTATCGCGGTGTGGTGGCTGCTGTTCAAGGACACCGCCAGCACCCGCCGGCCGGTGGTTCAACCACCGATGCTGGCGTTGCCGCCACCGCCACCACCGCCCCCGCCGCCCCCAGAGAAGCCGCCGGAGCCGGAAACACCGCCAGAAGAGACGATGCCCGAACCGGAGCCGCTGGATCAGCCGACACCGGCTGAAGAGCCGACGCCGACCCCGGACAACGCCGACCCGGTGACGATGAATGCCGATGCGCAGGCCGGTGGTGACAACTTCGGCATCCAGTCCGGCAGTGGTGGAGGTTCGTCCGGCGTAGGCCGTGGCGGCGCCGGCAATGCCACCTATGGGCGCTACCTGGGCTACCTGATGCAGCAGGCGATTGCGCGCGATGACAAGGTCAAGCGCCTGGCGTTCCAGCTGCAGGTGAATGTGTGGCTGGCCACCGACGGTCGCCTGGAAAAGGTCGAGCTGGTGCGCGGCAGTGGCAACGAGGAGGCCGATGCGGCCGTGCTCGATGCGTTGCGCCGCATCGGCAAGGTCGACCAGGCACCGCCGCCGTCGCTTGATTTTCCTGCCCGCGTGCTGATCCAGGGCCGTCGGCCCGGTGCCTGATTCCCGACTTCCGTGATTTCCCTTCTTTCAATGAGAACCGTGATGAACGACCACGTCCGCGCACGAACCGACTCCCGCCGCCCGCGGCCGGCCCGACGGGCGCTGCTGTGCTGCGCCGTGCTGCTCAGCCTGGCCGCACCGGCCGGTGCGATGGCCGCCGAAACCACGATGGTCAAGCTGATCAAGGGCCTGATCGCCAGCGGCGCACTGAAACCCGAAGACGGCCAGGCGCTGCTGGTGCAGGCAGAAGCCGAAGCGGCCGCTGCACAGCGCACGGCCGTGAGCGGTGCTGGCGCCGCCAGCGGAGGCATCGCGCTGGAAGCCGGCGACGTGCGCGTGCCGTATGTGCCGCAGAGCGTGCGCGACGGCATCCGTGACGAGGTGCGCCAGGACGTGATGGCGCAGGCCAAGTCCGAAGGCTGGGCGGCGCCGAATGAAGTGGCCGAGTGGACCAAGCGCATCAAGGTCACCGGCGATGTGCGCGTGCGCAGCGAGTCGCGTTTCTTCTCCGAGCGCAACAGCGACATCGAGACCAACTGGGCGTCGATCAACGCCGGCAACGGTTTTGACACCAACACCAATACCAACCTGCAGCTGCCGCCGTTGCTGAACTCCCGCCAGGACCGCCGCAACCTGTGGCGGATCCGCGCCCGCCTGGGCATCGAGGCGATGATCGGGCAGCACACCACGGCCGGGGTGCGCCTGGCCAGCGGCAGCAGCAACGGCCCTGTGTCGACCACCGAGCAGCTCGGTGGCGGCCTGAGCAAGAAGGACGTGTGGCTGGACCAGGCCTGGCTGGCCTACAGCCCGGCCGACTGGGTGACCGTGCGTGGCGGCCGCTTCGGCAATCCGTTCTGGACCAGTGACACGCTGTTCTCCAACGACCTCAACTTCGATGGCCTGGCGGCCAACCTGAAGTACGACCTCGATGATGGTGGTGTTGAGCTGTTTGGCAACCTGGCGGTGGTGCCGCTGGAGTACACCTCCGACAGCTCGCCCAGCCAGAGCCGGGTCAAGACCCCGAACGAGAACAAATGGCTGTCCGGCGCGCAGGTGGGCGTGAACTGGCGCTTCAACGATGACAATGCGCTGCGTGCGGCGCTGGGCTACTACGATTTCAAGAACATCAGCGGTCGCCTGTCTTCGCCGTGCGCGCTGTACGCCGGCGCCGTGGGCTGCGACACCGACTGGTCACGCCCGGCGTTCATGCAGAAGGGCAACACCCTGATGCTGATCCGCGACATCGCGCGCAACCCGCTGGATCCGGCCAATACGCCGACCCCGCAGTACGTCGGCCTGGCCTCGGCGTTCCGCCTGGCCACGCTGAACCTGCGCTGGGACACGCAGCTGGCGCAAGGCATCGGCCTGCGCCTGGACGGTGACTACATCCGCAACCTGGCCTACGACAAGCAGGCAATGTTCAGCCGCGCCAACAACGGCATCGTCAACAACTACGGCGCCGGTGGCGCCGCCAGCATCGACACCTTCCGCAGTGGCGACACGGCATGGATGGTCCAGGCCACCTTCGGTGCCGCCGAACTGAAGGAGAAGGGCCAGTGGCAGGCGCTGCTGGGCTACAAGCACATCGAGGCCGATGCGCTGCCCGATGCCTACAACGATCCGAACTTCCACCTGGGCGGTACCAACGCGCGTGGCTATTACGTGGGCGGCGCCTACGCGCTGGACGCGCGCAGCTGGATCAGCGGCAAGTGGATGGCGGCCAAGGAAGTGTCCGGCTCGCCGCTGTCCATCGATGTGTTCCAGCTGGAGTTCAATACCGGCTTCTAGGTGGCGGGCGTGATCTGGATCACGCAAGGCGTGGCGGGGGCGCTGCGATGCGTCCGTCTATGGAAAGGAGACCACGCGTTGTTCAAAAGGAGGAGTGGATGAGCCGTCGCAAACTGTTCGAGAGTCCCGAGCCGTCCAGCCAGTTGCTGGGGCTCGGGCCGGCCTACGTTTCGGTGGAGGGGCTGCGCCAGCATCTGGCGGAGTTCCTGCTGTACGCCGGTCGGCCGGTGGTGATCATGCGTGGGCGCAGCGAAGTGGGCTACTTCCTGCCGGCGCGCTGCTGGCGCCAGCGTGACGACGATCCGCTGGCGGCGGCGGCCGCCGATCAAGTGCTGGACGCGGCCGGATTCCAGGTCGAGGACATCCAGCAGGTGGAGCAGGAGTTCAACGCGATGCGCCAGCGCACCGTGCTGCATTCACGGCGTTGAGCCAGGGGCGCCGGGCCATGCCCGGCGAGCTTGGCCCGGGTAGATCCACGCCATGCGTGGATGGGGTTACGCTGCGCTCCCGCGCTCGCTGGTGATCCGCGCACCTTCGCGCATCACCAGCGTCACCGGGGTCTTCTCCACCACCTCCAGCAGCCGCTGCCACTGCGCATCGCTCAGCCCGGCGCTGGCATGCAGCACGCGATGCACATGGAAACGCCCATCCTCATCGCGCTCCGAGCGCAGCTCGGCATGGAACTCGCCCAGCTCCCAGCCCTTGCGCTGTGCATACATGCGCAGGGTGATGGCGGTACACGCCGCCAGCGAGGCCAGGTAAAGGTCGAACGGCGCGAAACCGGCGCCCTGGCCACCCAGTGATGCCGGTTCGTCCGCGTCCACATCGAAGCGGCCATTGCTGATGTGGTGCAGGTAGTTGTCGGCGGTTGAAACAATACGGGCGTAGGCCATCGCAGTCCGTCTCTGTAGGGTCGAGCCATGCTCGACTACCGGAAAAGAGCGGCGCCAGCCAAGGCCCACGCCGCCACGGAATCACTCGGTACGATCGTACGAGAACTGGATGCCGGCGGTACCACCGGTCTCGATGAAGAGGTTCATGAACGCCGGCACCGTCTCCGAACGGGCCCAGTCGCGCTGCAGTTCGCAGAACAGCTGCGGCACGCTGATCAACTGGCCGCCGGCCTGTTCGATGCGACGCAACGCGGCATCGTGCGCCGCCAGCGAGGTGCCGCCCACCGCATCCACCACCACGTATACCTCATAGCCTTCCTTCAGGGCATCCAACGCCGGGAAGGTCAGGCAGGCCTCGGTCCACAGCGCGGTCATGATCAGCTTGCGGCGGCCGGTGGCCTCTACCGCCTTGCGGAACTCGACGTCCTCCCACGAGTTGATGGTGGTGCGGTCGTACGTGGGATGGTCTCCCAGCACCTTGCGCAGCTGCGGGATCGGCGGCTTGTTCAGGCCGGTCCTGACGTTCACCGTCGAATGCACGATGGGAAGCCCGTAGGCCACGGCCGCCCTGGCGGTGCCGACGATGTTGTTGACCAGCAGCTGGCGGTCCATCGAAGCGATGGAGTTCACCTGCACCGGTTGGTAGTCGATGATGATGAAAGCGGAATTCTGCGGGGTCAGCAGGTGGTCGCTGGCCGGGTCGCGGATCGGTTCACTGGACATGGTGGGTCTCCTGTTCGGGGGAGTGCCGGCGATCGGCCGGCACCGGGGCAACTCAGCTGCGCTGCGAATCCAGCTGTTCGTGGTTCTTCTGCACGTCCTGCGCCTTCAGGTAGCTTTCGATCAGCAGCTGGTAGTTCGGGAAGATCTTCGTGTAGATCTCGGCCCACTGCTGGGCATCGTCGCGGTTCCAGCTGCGCTGGATCTCCGAGGCCACCGCGGCGGTGTCCATCGGTACCACGCCGGCCTGCACCACCCGGGCCAGGGTGATCTCCTGGGCCATCTTCGAGTAGGTGCCAGAGGCATCGACGACCGCGAACACCTGGTAGCCGTCGGCCACCGCGGCGATCGCCGGGAACGCCATGCACACGCTGGTGATGGTGCCGGCGATGATCAGCTGCCGGCGGCCGGTGGCCTTCACCGCGGCCACAAACTCCGGGTTGTCCCAGGCGTTGATCTCGCCCTTGCGCGCCACGTACTGCGCATGCGGGGCGGCATCGTGGATCTCGGGAATCAGCGGGCCGTTCGGGCCCTGCGGTACCGAGGCCGTGGTGATCACCGGCATCTTTGCCAGCGTGGCCATCGTCGCCAGTGCAGTGGCGTGGGCACGCACCGCGGTGAACGGCATGTCGCCGATGGTCTGGAACAGGCCGCTCTGGTGGTCGATCAGCAGCATCGCGGCATTGTCCGGATCGATCACCGGGCGGGCACCGTTGAAGTGGGCGGGGGTACTCATGGTCAGGCTCCTGGGGAGGGCGGGCGATGGCCCGAGGGTTGCGGCGGGTCAAGGCCCGCCGCGTTGTCGTGCTCAGTGCGCGATCTGGCCGAAGCGGCCGCTGTTGAAGTCATTGACCGCCTGTGCGATCTCGGCCTGGCTGTTCATCACGAACGGGCCATAGCCCACCACCGGCTCGTCGATCGGCTCGCCGCTGAGCAGCAGCACGGTGGCGTCGCTGTCGGCGTCGACGAACACGTCCTCACCGCTGCGGTCGAAGGTGACCAGCTGCGCTTCGCCGACCGGCTGGCCGCCGTTGATCCGCACCGAACCCTTCAGTACCACCAGCGCCAGGGTGCGACCGTCGGCCACCGGCAGTTCGGCGGGGCGGCCCTGCTGCAGGCGGATGTCCCAGACATCCATCGGTGTGTGGGTGCGGGCTGGCCCCGCGTGGCCATCGAAGCGGCCTGCGATGACGCGGACGCGGCCGGCGGCATCGGGCAGATCCACCGAGGGAATCTCTGCGTCGAGGAGGGTCTGGTAGCCCGGTGCGCCCATCTTGTCCTGTGCCGGCAGGTTCACCCACAACTGGACCATGTCCAGCGTGCCGCCACGCCGGCTGAACTCCGGGGTGTGGAACTCCTCGTGGAGGATGCCGGAGGCGGCTGTCATCCACTGCACATCGCCCGGGCCGATGGTGCCGCCGGCACCGGTCGAGTCGCGATGGGCGACCTCGCCCTCATAGACGATGGTGACCGTCTCGAAACCGCGGTGTGGATGCTGGCCCACTCCGCGCGGTGTATCGGTGGGCGCGAAGCTGTACGGGCCAGCGTAGTCCAGCAGCAGGAACGGGCTCAGGTGCTGGCCATGGGTGTTGTAGGAAAACATCGAGCGGGCGGGGAATCCATCGCCGACCCAGTGCGGGCGCGGGGCGCTGTAGGTACCGGTGACACGCTTCATGGCGATCTCCTGGCCGGGGATGCCGGCCGCTGTTGTTCGGTGTGGAGACGATATCGCCGCGACAATGGGGCCAGTAGATGGTGAAATTTGCCGTCATAGTCCTATCTGGTGAACAATGGCACCAGGCGTCAGGCCACAGGAGATCGCCCCGTGTTCATCGCTGATATCCGCCGTTGTGACCTCAATGACCTGTTCTACTTCGCGATGGTGGTCGAGCACGGGGGCTTCTCGCAGGCCGGCCGGGCGCTGGCCATGCCGAAGTCGAAGCTGAGCCGGCGCATCGCGCTGCTGGAGGAACGGCTGGGCGTGCGCCTGATCCAGCGTTCGACGCGGCGCTTCTCGGTCACCGAGGTTGGCCAGGACTACTACCGCCATTGCAAGGCAATGCTGGTGGAAGCCGAAGCGGCCGAAGAAGCGATTGCGATGTCGCGCGCCGCGCCGCGCGGGACCATCCGCCTGGCATGCCCGATCGCGATCCTGCACGCGCGCGTCGGGGTAATGCTGGCCGACTTCCTGGCTCTGCACCCGCAGGTGACGGTGCAGCTGGACGCCACCAACCGCCGTGTCGATGTGGTGGGCGAGGGCGTGGACGTGGCGATCCGCGTGCGGCCGCCGCCGCTGGAAGACAGCGATCTGGTGGTGCGCGTGTTGGCCCGCCGCGCGTGGTGCACCAGTGCCAGCCCGGCATTGCTGCAGCATCTGGGTACACCGCAGGTGCCGGCCGACCTGGCGCTGATGCCGACCGTCGATCTGGCATCGCCCAGCCAGCCGCATGTCTGGGAATACACCGGGCCGGACGACGTGCAGGCCAGCGTGCACCACCGCCCACGGCTGATCAGTGATGACATGATCGCGCTGCGCGCAGCGGCCGTGGCAGGCGTTGGCCTGTTGATGCTGCCGAGGATGATGATCAGCGACGAACTGGCCAGTGGTGCGCTGGTGCCAGTGTTGCCGGAGTGGCAGCCGAAACAGGGCATCGTGCATGCGGTGTTCCCTTCGCGGCGCGGGCTGCTGCCGGCGGTGCGTGCGCTGATCGACTACCTCGCCGAACGCTTCGAGGCGTTGCAGGAACCGTAGGCCTGCCATCCACGCATGGCGTGGATCTACTGAACCTGTCGCCGCCCAGTAGATCCACGCCATGCGTGGATGAAGCAAGCCCACAGTAGATCCACGCCATGCGTGGATGATGTTCGGGACGCCGCTTGCCGCGTGCGGCCGCGCAGCCCACAATCCACGTCCGGACCGTCGCCATCACGCCCATCATTCCCCGGTCCGGCCTTGGCACCTATGTCTCCCAATGCCCTGGCGCTGGTCGAGCTGCTGATCCGCGAGCGCCGTGCGTTGTCACGCTTCATCGCGCGCTACCTCGACCCGGCCAGTACCGAGGACACCCTGCAGAACCTGTACCTGAAGGCCAGCAGCGTGCCCGGCGATCCCCCCATCCTGGAGCCGCGCGGCTATCTGTACCGCATGGCCTACCACCATGCGCTCAACCGCAGCCAGGCCGACGCCCGCGAACGGCGTGCGATGGCCGAGTACGCGGTCGACGTGGCCGAGGCCAGTCGCGATGGGGAGGCGCAGGCGCTGGACCAGGCGCAGCTGCGCGAGATCACCCGGACCATCCTTGCGTTGCCGGCGCAGGTGCGCGAGTGCTTCGTGCTCAACCGTTACCTGGGGCTGAGCGAGCGCGAAATCGCCACCCGTCTGGGCATCTCCAAGAGTCTGGTCGGCAAGCACGTGCTGCGCGCGGCGCTGCTCGTCCAGCAACACCAGCAGGGAATGCGCCGATGAAGGGCGATTGCCGTGGGCAGATCGCGCCCGCCGTTGTCTCAACTGGAAAGCGCACCCGTTCGCGGTGCGGCAGGCCACAACCATGACCACGTCCGAACCCTCGCCGCGTCAGGCCAGGCAGGCGTTGCGCTGGGTGATCCGGTGCAGTGCAGGCCCGCTGCCGGAACGCCAGCAACATGCCCTGCAGCGTTGGCTGCGGGCCGATCCGCGCCATGCGCTGGCCTGGCGCCAGCAACAGGCGTTCTGGCAGGGGCTGGATGCGGCAGGGCCCGATGTGCTGGCCGCGTTGCCCGAGCTGACTGCCGATCATGCAGGGTTGCGTCCCATCGCACCGCGCCGCAGGCTGCCGTGGCTGCTGGCCAGTGCCGCGGCCGTGGTGCTGATGGTCGCGGCCGCACCGCAGGCGCTGCTGCTGGCGCGCAGTGACCTGCGCAGCGGCGCCGCGCCGCGCGTGGTGCAGCTGGAAGATGGCAGCACGGCCATACTGGATGCAGGCACGGCGCTGGCGCTCGACTTTGGCGGCCAGCAACGCCGCCTGCGCCTGCTGCGCGGCCAGGCCTGGTTCCAGGTGGCCCACGAACAACGTCCGTTCCAGGTCGAGGCCGCTGGCGGCCAGGTGCGCGATATCGGCACCGCCTTCAGTGTGTCGATGCAGGACACCACCGTCACCACCCAGGTCAGTGAGGGCGTGGTCGAAGTGCGCCCCGGCGATGGCAGCGTGCAGCGGCTGCATGCCGGACAGGCACGGGCGTTCCGTGACGGCCGCTGGTTGTGGCCGGTGCAGCAGGCCGAACCGCAGGCGATGGCGCCCTGGCGGCGTGGCGAGGTCGCCATCGACGACGTGCCCGCGGCACAGGCCATCGCCGATCTGGCGCGCTACCGCCGCGCGCCGGTATGGGTGCTGGGCGGGCAGGGCGCGCGCGTACGGGTCAGCGGCCTGTTCCACCTGCAGCAGCCGGAAACGGGCATTGATGCCGTCGCCACACAGGCCGGATTACGCGTGCAGCGGCTGCCCGGTGGCGCGATGCTGGTGTGGTGATTTCCGCGCAACAGGTGGATGAATCGGGCTCGATGAAAAAAACATGAAAAAACCGTGGGCAACCACCACGGCCCGCTGTCTTTAGAGATATAGCCAGAGCGAAACACCGTTTCTCCTCAAGCCAGACACACCACCGGTACCGGATGTGCCCGTGGCTCCGCCCCGCTTGAGGAGTTATTGTCCATGCCGTCCACGGCATCTGCCTGTCATCGCCGCGCCACCGTCCTGGCCCTGGCCATCTCCACCGCACTGCTGCCGTTGGCCTGGGTGCCGGCCGTACGGGCACAGCCGGCGGTCGTTGCGCCATTGCGCTCGTACGCCATTCCGGAACAACCGCTGGCCGATGCCGTGCGCGCCTTCGGTCGCCAGGCCGACGTGCAGGTGGTGTTCCGCAGTGACCTGGTGGAAGGGCGCCGCTCCAGCGCGGTGCAGGGCGAATACAGCCAGATGCAGGCGTTGCAGCAGCTGCTGCGCGATAGTGGTGTGCGTGCCCAGCGCGGCATGGACGGCACGTGGAGCCTGCGGGCTGCCGCGCAGGCGGGTGAAGGGGAAGGGGTGCGGGTGACCGAAACACTGGACGTGGCCGGTCGTCTGCAATCGGAAGGGGGCGAGGCCCGCGATCGGCGCGGCTACGACGATGTGTTCGCGCTGGACCTGACCACGGCGTATTCGGGGCGCGACCGGGTGGAGCGCTACCGTGGCTCCAACCCGGCCGACGTGGTCAAGGATCTGGTCGGCGTGTTCAGTGGCGATGCGCGCAACAGCGGTGCGCTGGACATCAACATCCGCGGCATCCAGGGGCCGGGGCGGGTGCCGGTCAGCATCGACGGTGGCGAACAGGCGCTGACCGTCTGGCGCGGCTACAACGGCGTCAGCAACCGCAACTACATCGATCCCAACCTGATTGGTGGCATCCAGGTCATCAAGGGGCCAGGGCTGGTGCGCGATGTGCACAGCGGGATCGGTGGCGCACTGGTCATCAAGACCATCGACGTCGATGACATCGTGGCCGCCGGCGAGCGTTTCGGCGGTGAGCTGAAGATCGAGGGCAGCAGCAATGCGGTGGCGCCGCGCGTGCCTGGCCTGCATACCGGCCAGGACTACCGCACTGTGGACGGCTTCCCGCAGGGATCGCCGGCCTCCCCCTATGATGACCGCACGCTGGTGGTGCCGGTGAAGTCGCGCAGCGGCAACAACCCCTTCGATGGCGAGGATCAGGCCTGGCGCCTGGCGCTGGGCGTGCGCGGTGACAACGTCGACCTGATGGCCGCCTATGCCTGGCGCAAGCGCGGCAACTACTTCTCCGGCAGCAAGGGCAGCGCTTACTACGACCAGGACCCGCGCGAGCAGTACGAGTACCAGGGCATCGACTACATCACCACGCTGGCACGCTACTTCAAGCCCGGCGATGAAGTGCCCAACACCTCCAGCGAACAGGAATCGTGGCTGGTGAAGGGTACCTGGCAGATCAACGACGACCAGCAGCTCAAGGCCACCTGGCGGCGCACGCTGTCGCACTATGGCGAGATCATGCCGTCGCGCATCCTGTCCGCGCCGGACTACGGGCGTATCCAGTGGCCACTGAGCCGCGTCGATTCCGATGCCTGGAACCTGGAATATCGCTGGCAGCCGGCCGGCAGCCGCTGGCTGGACCTGTACGCCAACCTGTGGCGCACCGAAACCGAGAGCGACACCTACACTGCAGGCGGCTTCCCCAACTTCGCCACCGGCAATCCGGCGGTGGACCCGCAGCGCAATCCGATCCTGCGCAACACCGCGCTGGCCAACGCGCGCAACGACCGCACCGGCTTGATCCTGAGCAACCGTTTCGCCCTGCATTCCAGCCTTGACCTGACCGTAGGCGGCAACTGGCAGTACGAGAAGCTGGGTTCGCGCGACCCGTACTTCGGCACCAGCGATGGCTGGCGCATGTTCCCGCGTGCCGGCCGCCGCCAGGAAGGCGAGGGCTATCTCAACCTGGAATGGCGTCCGTTCGAGTTCCTCACCCTGGCCGCCGGCGTGCGCTACAGCCGCTACTGGGCGTTCGATGACTTCCTGCAGGCGCATCCGGAACTGCTGACACGCGGCGTGGGCAGCAAGCAGGCCACCTATCGGGTCAACGAACTGCCGCAGCGCCCGGCCAACGTGCAGGCGCAGGTCGACTCGCTGGAGGCCGAGCGCGGCTTCTGGGAGAGCATCGGCATGGGCTGGTTCGTCGATGATGCGATCCGCGGCCTGCTGCAGAACTACCAGACGCCGCAGCCGGTGGAGCACAGCATCGCGTGGCTGCCTGATGCCAACGGCAACTATTCGCGCGCCACCAACCCGTGCCTCAATGGTGAGGTGGCGGCCATTCCCGGCGCGCTGCCGCTCTATGCCGGCAGCGACCTGGTCTGCAACATTGGCAACACCGTGCAGTCAAGGCCGGCGGACGGGCGCAACATGCGCCGTCGCGACCATGCCTGGCTGCCCAGCTTCTCGGCCACGGTGAACCTGTCGCCGGCCGCGCGCGTCTACCTGCGTTACAGCGAAGCGGTGCGCTTCCCGAGCATGTTCGAAAGCACCATCGCCTTCTCCAGCAGCCTCAATCCGCTGTACGCGCTGAAGCCGGAGCATGCCTACAACTACGAACTGGCCTACGTGCACAACCTGTCGGGGCTGTTCGACAACACCGCCGACGCCGACGTGAAGCTGTCCTACTACGTGCACAAGACCCGCGATGTGATCGAGCGCGATGCGTACTTCCTGTTCGACAACATCGACAAACAGACCATCCGTGGCATCGAGCTGCAGGCACGTTTTGACAACCGGCGCTTCTTCACCGACCTGGGCATCGCGCGCACGCTGGAAAACGAAGTGTGCGACGAGAGCACCGCCGTGCTGCTCGACGCGAATCGTGGGCTGGTGCCCAACTGCGTGCAGGATGGCTTCGTCGGCGGCTACCTGCTGACCCAGGCCATTCCCAAGCTGTCGGTGAACGTGTCGCTGGGTACGCGCCTGTTCGACGAGCGGCTGGAACTGGGCAGCCGCATCGTGCATTACCAGCGGCATGACAACCCCGATCTGCAGGCCTATCGCGACCGTCTGCTGGCCGGTGGCAGCAGCCTGCTCTGGCAGAACGTGCCGTTCACCTGGGGAAACATCACCACCGTTGATGCCTATGCGCGCTGGCGCTTCAACGAGCACGCCAGCGTCGAGCTGGTCGGCAGCAACCTGGGCAACCGCTACTACGTCGACCCGGCCACGCGCTCCACGCTGCCGGCACCGGGCCGTACCCTCAAGCTCGGCATCACCGCACGCTTCTAAGCGTTCCGTTTCAAGTGTTGTACCCGTAGTTTCCTCAATCCAAGGAGCAATACCATGAAGATGATCTCCCGTTCGGCTCTCGCCGTTGCCGCCACCTTCGCCCTGGTGGGCGCTGCGCACGCAGCGGACATCGTCGGTGCGGCCAGCGCCAAGACCGATGCCGAGCTGTACGTCGCCGTCGGCGAGTCGCAGGTCAACGGTGGTCCGCACTCGGCCGGCAAGGCCGGTATCGGTGTGGGTACCGTATCCAACGCCAAGCCGGTGGATTTCCAGGGGCTGAGCCTGTACTCCGGCACCACCACCGTCAACGGCACCAACGTGCGCACGCTGGCCATGCCGATCACCGGCGCGCCGGGCAGCCACGCCGGCATGGGCCACTTCAACTTCGTCAAGGTCGGCAGTGGCGATGTGTGGTTTGGTGAGTGGTCCAAGGATGGTGCCGCCGGTGGTTTCAACAACCGCCAGGTCTACTTCGTCGGTGACCGCACCGGCACCACGCTGCCGGCCGGCGTTGCCACCTACAGCGTTGCTGGCCTGAACAAGTTCAGTGGCAGCAACCTGCTCAGCGGTACCTTCCGCGCCGACTTCGGCAGTGGCAGCCTCAATGGCGCGCTGGCCGGTTCCGGCCTGACTGTGGCCGTCGCCGCCACCATCAACAGCGCCAACGCGTCGTTCGCCGGCAACGCCACTGCCAACGGCACCGTTGCCGGTACCACCCAGGGCCAGTTCTTCGGTGCCAATGCTGCCACCCTGGCCGGTATCGCTACCTTCGCCGGCAACAGCCAGTACGACACCGCCTTCGGCGGCAGCAAGAACTGATCGCCACGCCCCTGACGGGGCAGGGCAGGGACAAGCCGCGATCCGCCAGTCCCTGCTTCGGCCCGCTGCATGCATCACCACGGATCGACCATGCGCCATCCCATGTTTCTTGTGTTCCTGCTGCTGGCCGCCGCCGACGTGCGCGCCCAGCAGGACGATCTACGCCGCGTACTCGAACAGGGCAGCGAGCTGCGCCACCAGCAGCAGGACCAGCAGCGCCTGCAGCAGGCCGAATCGCAACGGCCGACCATTACCATCGACGGGCAGACGATGCGCGTGGAGCGCACGGTCGACGACCTCGGCCAGGCTCTGTACCTGTCGCTGCAACACCAGCAATGGCAGGCCGCCGCTGCATTCCTCGATGAATACCTCGAACTGCCCGGCCACGACCCGCTGCTGCGCCACTATGCACAGGGGGCGCTGGCGCGGGTCGCCGGTGACCACCGCCGTGCCGCACGCGAATACGAAGCGCTGCTGGCGGCGCAGCCGGACTTCCTGCCGGCGCGCCTTGAACTGGCGCGCGTGTATGCCGAAGACCAGCGCGACCGCGAGGCGATGACCTTGTTTGGCGCAATCAGGGACGGCATCGATGGTACCGATCCGGCCACCGCCGGGGTGCGCGCCCGCGTGGACAGCTATCTGGAGGCGCTGCAGGCACGAAGGCGCTGGAAGGGTGCGCTCGCTGCCGGCCCTGCATGGAGCGACAACATCAACCGCAGCTCGGCCAGCCGCACCTGCCTGTTCGGGGTTGGCGACAACTGCATCATCGAACGCACCTTGCCCGATGCGCAGCGCGCCGTGGGCCTGGACTACGATGCGAACCTGGAGCGGCGCTGGGCACTGGCCGGCCATCATGGCCTGTATGTGCGCGGGCTGGCCTTCGGCCAGGCCTGGCGTGGGCACAGCGCGTACAACGAACTCAATGCCAGCGTGCAGGCCGGCTACAGCTGGCGCAGTGCACGGCAGACCCTGCTGCTTGCACCCAGCTACGACTACCAGGCGCTGGGCAATCACGCGCTGCAGGGCGGCAGTGGCGTGCACGCCGAATGGCAGTACACGTTGAACGCGCGCAGCCTGCTCAAGCTGGAGGCAGACTGGAAGCGGCAGCGTTACCGGCAACCGGGGCTGGCCGACAACTACGACGGCGAACTGGCGGCCTTGTATGCCACCTGGTTCCGCGCGCTCAATCCGCGCTGGACGGTGTTCGCTGGCCTGGACCTGACCGACAGCAACGCCGCCGACGCAGCCAACGGCTACCGGCAGCGGGGGCTGCGGCTGGGCGTGGCGCGGCAATGGAGTGGCACCACGGCCACCGTGTTCGTTTCCTTGCGCCACCGCGACTACGACGCGTGGAGCCCGCTGCTGGAGGCGCGCCGGCAGGACGACGAACAGAACCTGATCGCCATCGTACGCAGCGAGCGGCTGGCGGTGGCCGGGCTGGTGCCCAGCCTGAGCCTTCGCTATGCGCGCATCGACAGCTCGGTGGGCTGGTTGTACAGCCACGACCGCAGCCTGCTCAGCCTCAAGTGGGAGCGCGCGTTCTGAACACGCCGCTGCAATGCCGGGGTGAATGGGCCGTGGCCGCTGCCTTCATCCATCATCACGCGCCCTTGTAGCCCGGATCGCGCATCCTGCAGGCATTGCGGCAGCAGTGGGCCGCGTGCATCGAGGAGTGCGGGTCGTGCGGGAAGCAGGCAACAACCCAGAGGGACTGAACGGGCTGAGAGTGCTGGTGGCGGAAGATGAATTCGCCATCGCGATGTTCCTGGTCGACTACCTGCAACTGAAGGGCGCACACGTGGTGGGGCCGGCCGGTGACCTGCAAGCGCTGGGGCAGCTGGTGGATGCAAACCCCATCGACGTGGCGCTGCTGGACATCAATCTTGGTGGTGAGCAGGTGTATCCCCTGGCCGATCGACTGGCCGCGGCGGGAACGCCGTTCCTGCTCACTTCCGGTTACGACGACAATCTGCCCAGCCGTTTCGCTGCGGCTCCGCGTTGCACCAAGCCGTATCACATCGAGGCGCTGGTCCAGCAATTGGCTGGGCTGGTGGCGACGCCGCAGGCTTCTGCGGGCGTCGCCTGATTGCGCGGCATGGCGCGGCCGACCGAAGGCATGCACGCCGCCGACCTTCGTGGTGCGGCGCCCCCTCCATTGCGCCTGAACGCGCGTCACGAAGGCATGGCCGCGCGCATCGCCCGCCATGATTGGGCGGTCACGCCACTGGGTGCCATCGACCGCTGGCAGCCGCATCTGCGCGCCACGGTCGACCTGATGCTGGCCCACGGCTTCCCCATGATCGTGCTGTGGGGCGAGCAGCTGGTGCAGCTGTATAACGACGGCTATGCCGAAGTCCTGGCCGACAAGCATCCTGGCGGGCTCGGCCAGCCGACCCGCGAGTGCTGGCCCGAGGTGTGGCACATCAACGGCCCGCTCTATACCCGCGTCTGGCAGGGCGAGACGCTCACCTTTGAAGACAAGCTGTACCCGCTGGTCCGGCATGGCCGGCTGCAGGACGTCTGGTTCACCATCAGCTACAGCCCCATCCGTGGCGAAGAAGGCCGCATCAACGGGGTGCTGGTAACCATGTTCGAAACCACCGCCGGGCATCTGGCGCTGGTGGCCCGCGAACGTGAGGAGCAGCGTCGGCGCGAGAGTGAACGGCGCCTGGAACTGGCCTTCAAGCTGTTGCCGGTGGGCCTGTGCATTGTCGACATGCAGGGGCGCATGTTGCTCAGCAACGACCAGATGCGGGCCTACCTTCCGAGCGGCAAGGTGCCGTCGGGTGACGCCGAGAACCAGCATCGCTGGCGCGGCTGGCATGCCGATGGGACGCTGATCGAACCGCAGGACTTCGCCATCGCACGGGCCATGCGCGGCGAAACGCTGGTGCCGGGGCTGGAATTCCAGTACCTGCATGACGATGGCCGGGCGCGCTGGACGCGGGTGGCTGCGGCGCCATTGCGCGATGGCGACGGTGAGGTCAGCGGGGTGTTCGCCATTGCCGTGGACATCGACGACCTCAAGCGCGCCACCGAGCGCCAGTCGGTGTTGCTGGCCGAACTGCAGCACCGCGTGCGCAACATCATGTCGACCATCCATGCCATTGCCTGGCGGACGCGCGAGTCGGTCGGCAGCGTGGATGACTATGCCGAACGGCTGTGCGCACGGCTGATGTCACTGGCGCGCACGCAGAGCCTGCTGACCCGCGGTGCCAACGCCGGCGTCTGCCTGCACGGCATGCTTGACGAGGAGATCGCGGCACAGACGCCCGCGGCAGCGGCCTATCGGCTGCAGGGCGAGGACGTGCTGCTGCCGCCGAAGGCGGCCGAAGTGCTGTCGCTGGCGATCCATGAGTTGGCCAGCAATGCGCTGCGGCACGGTGCATTGACCCATGAAGACGGCCGCATCGACGTTTCCTGGCACCTGCAGGTGCAGGACGGGCAGGCGTGGCTGGGCCTGCATTGGTGCGAGCGCCATGCCGAAATCGAGGGCTGGGAGTTGCCGCAGCAGCGCGGCCTGGGCCGGGCCCTGATCGAGCAGCGCGTGCCGTATGAGCTGGCCGGCAGCGGCGAGCTGCGCTTCGGGCCCACCGGCCTGGATGCGTGGATCCGTTTCCCGCTGCGCGAGCGCGACAGCCTGCTGCAGACCGACGCGCCGCAGGCGGGTACAGGGGGCTGAAAGGGTATTTATCCCCAATTTGGCCAAATTGGGTATAGTGGCCTCATCCGCCCTGCCTGGAGCCGTGCCATGACCCTGCCGCTGGATCTGCCTGGCCTTGAAAAGGCCCCGGCCTCGTCGGTGAAAACCCGGGGCTGGCCGAGCCTGATGCGCACCGTGCGCGAGAAGCAGGCGCTGGTGATCACCAACCACAATCACCCCGAAGCGGTGATCGTGGACATCCGCACCTACCAGGAACTGCTGGCCAGGGCCGCTGGCGGAGACGCCGGTGAACGCAGTGAGGAACTGCTGCGCCTGCGCAGCGAGTTCGACCAGACGCTGGCCGGGTTGCAGCGCGGGGAGGGGCTGGGCAAGGTGCTGGGCCAGCCGATCCGGCGCGGCCGCAAGGTCACCCTCGGCCGTCCGCTCTGACCGATGGGGCGCATCCTGGTGCTGGCCGGCGTCAATGGCGCCGGCAAGAGTTCGCTGCTGGGCACCTGGCTGGAAGCTGAGGGGCTGACCTGGTTCAACCCCGATACGTTCACCCGCCGGCTGGTCGAGGCCGGTTGGCCGCTGCCCGAGGCCAATGCCGAGGCGTGGCAGGAGGGCACACGCCGCCTGCGCCAGGCGATGGTCGACGGCACCGACTTTGCCTTCGAGACCACGCTGGGCGGGAACACCATTCCGCGCCTGCTGCGCGAGGCCTGCGAGCGGCAGCAGGTCGCGATCTGGTTCTGCGGCCTGGCCTCGATTGAACTGCACATCGCCCGCGTGGCCGCGCGGGTGGCGGCAGGCGGCCACGATATTCCGGTCGAGAAGATCCACGCCCGCTTCGATTCGGCACGCGAAAACCTGCTGGAGCTGCTGCCGCACCTGGCCGAACTGCACGTCTACGACAACAGCGCACCGGCCGACGCGCAGGGCTGCGTGGTGCCGCTGCCGGTACTGGCGATGGCCGCAGGCGAGTTGCAGTACCCGGTGTCGGTAGCCGAGCTGCTGCATACCCCGGACTGGGCCAAGCCGATCGTGATGCGCGCGATGGAATTGAATACCTCGCGGTAGATCCACGCCATGCGTGGATGCCTTCCACACATCGCGCGACACTGCACCGTGCACGACTGGGCGCCACCGGAGCGGCGGTTAGACTGGCCGCACACTCAAGGAGGATGACATGCACGGACCTGCGATGTTCCGCTCCACTTCGATCTGCCTGGCGCTTGCTGCGCTGGCGCTGTCCAGTTTGACGGCGGTGGCTGCGCCGGCCGCGTCCAAGCGGGTGGTGGCGCCACCCAGCCTTGTACAGGCCTACCGGGCCGCCGAAGCCAGTCTGCGGCGTATTCCCGGTGACGATATCGAATCGGACTTCCGCCCGGTGTGGACGGGTGTTGCCGATCTCGATGGTGATGGTCGTTCCGAAGTTGTGTACTTCTACACGTCGACCTACACAGGTGGCAGCTTCGCGCAAAGCAATGTGGTGGCGGTGATGACGGCGCTGACGGCGAACGATCCACGCGGCCAGGAGAACCCGAAGAGCCTGTCGCGGGTGGATGCCGAGGATTTCGCGGCCATCCGGGAATCAGGCTATGGCGATGATGCTGGCATCCAGATTCCTGGCGCGGTGCAGTCGATCCGAATCGATGGCAACCGGATCATCGTTGCCTTCACCGTTACCGCGGGCGCAACGGTCTGCGAAATTCCCCGCGATTTCCGCCACGTCTGTCCGCCAGACGGAAACTACACCTGGACGCTGCGTTGGACGCCGGGGAAGCTGGCCCGCATCAAGAAGTAGCGCCAGGCAGCGCCGGGCGTATCCACCCGGCGCCACCTGGCCAGCAGATCCACGCCATGCGTGGATCGCGTTCTGTGCCCAGCCTCAGGCCGGCTTCACCTGCTCGGGCTCCGCAACGTCCGGCAACGGCGGCAACGTCGGGTCCACCGTCACCGGCACATCGCTCTTCAGCAACGCCGCCGCTTCCTTCTCGCTGCCCACCGCCGGCGGTGAACCGCGCAGCGGCAGGCCGGCGGTTTCCTTCACGAACAGCATCGTCACCAGCCCGATCACCGCCGCACCCATCAGGTAATAGGCCGGCACCAGCGGGTCGCCGGTGCGCTCCACCAGCCAGGCGGTCACCAGCGGCGTGGTGCCGCCAAACAACGACACCGACACATTGAACGCGATCGACAGCGCGCTGTAGCGCACCGGTGTATAGAACAGCGCCGGCAGCGTGGAGGGCATCGAACTGGTGAAGCACACCAGCGCCAGCCCCAGCAGCATCAGGCCGAGGAAGATCAGCCCGTCGTGGCCGCTGCCGACCAGCAGCAGGCTCGGCACCGCCAGCACCAGCAGCGCGATGCACGCACCGATGATCATGGGGCGGCGGCCCAGCTTGTCACTGAACAACCCGCCGACGATGTTCAACGGCATCATCACCAGCATCACGATGATGATCAGCAGCAGGCCCTTGCTCTCGGCATAGCCCATGGTCACGCTCAGGTAGCTGGGCATGTAGGTCAGCAGCATGTAGTCGGTCACGTTGAACACCAGCACCAGGCCCATGCACACCAGCAGCTGGCGGCCGTGCACCTGGAACAGTGCAGCCAGCCCCGGCCGCTCGTGTTCGCGCTTCTCGGCTTCTTCGGCGAACGCCCGGAAGGCCGGGGTCTCTTCCAGCTTCATGCGCATGTACAGGCCCAGCAGGCCCAGCGGACCGGCCACGAGGAACGGAATGCGCCAGCCCCAGTCCAGCATCTGCCCGCTGCTCAGCAGCATGTGCAGGGCGGTCACCGTACCGGCACCGGCGATGTAGCCGCCCAGCGTGCCGAATTCCAGCCAGCTGCCCATCAGGCCGCGGTTGCGGTCGGTGGAGTACTCGGCGATGAAGGTGGCCGCGCCGCCATATTCACCACCGGTGGAAAAGCCCTGCACCACGCGCGCCAGCAGCAACAGCACCGGTGCCCAGATGCCGATACGCTCGTAAGAGGGAATCAGGCCGATGGAAAACGTGCCCAGTGCCATCAGGATCATGGTGAACGCCAGTACTTTCTGGCGGCCGTAACGGTCACCCAGCGGGCCGAACACCAGCCCGCCCAGTGGTCGCACCAGGAACGCCACGGTGAACGTGGCGAACGCGGCGATCACCTGCGCGGTGGGGTTGCTGGACGGGAAGAACACCTGGCCGATGGTGACGGCCAGATAGCCATAGACACCGAAATCGAACCACTCCATGGCATTGCCGAGCGCGGCGGCGCCCACGGCGCGCTTCAGCATCGGCTTGTCGACAACGGTGATCTCATCGACTTTCAGGTGGCGGCGGCGCTTGAACCAGCCGAAATGGGCATGTGCCTCGGGTGTGTCCTGCATGGGGGCTCCCTGGGAGGTGTGGAAGGGGGAAGGTGGCGGCGCGGATGGAGGCACGCGCACGGCGAGGCACCGCCGCAAGGGCGGAAGCGCAGCAACGGGATCACGATGGCGGCGTAGTCAGCGGCCGGGAATCACAGCGATGCGGGCAGTGCAGGCGACGTACCTGCGGGCGTCATCCGCCAGGGTCCAGCGCGAGGCGATGGATGGGCGAAGCGGGAACATCCGTGACAAGAGCAGGCGTGACAAGAACAGGCGTGACAAGAACAGGCGTGGTCACCGAAGCGCCGGTCGGCAGTGCTTTCCACGTAACCGGTGCGCCCGTTACGTAGTGGGTCGTGTCGATCATCCGTTCATCATAACGGCCGGGGTGTGAGCATGCGGCGAAGCGGGCGGATCTGCACACTGTGTTCCATCACGCTTGTTCATCTGCATGGCGGTGATGACATGCGTTGAACGGAATCTGGCCGCATTGCTCACACGCCGCGCTCTAGGTTGGAGGCGAACGCAACAGAGAAGGAGCATCGCATGACCCGTCGCATTCCCGAAGGTACGCTTGTGGTTGTCGCCGATGGTGGCTCGGCCCGTGTGTTCACCAACGTTGGCACCGATCACCAGCTGACCTTGAAGCAGGAGGGCGAATTGCGCCTGCAGGACATCAGCGAGCAGGGTGTTTCCGGGCAGGGGCCGGCCGGCGCCGTGCCGAAGGACATGTCCATTTCCCAGCTCAATGAAGCCACCTTCGCCAAGCAGGTGGCCGAGCAGCTCAACGACGATGCGTTGAACAACCGTTATGCGCACCTGGTGCTGGTGGCCGACCCGACCACGCTGGGGCGCATCCGGCCGCTGCTGCACAAGGAAACCCACGCGCGCCTGCTGGGGGATATCGCCAAGGACCTGACCAACGCGCCGCTGGCCGATATCCAGAAGGCGGTTGCCGCGTAGGAACCTGGATACCCACCGAGCGGGTTGGGCAACAACCCACGGCGGCAACCGACGGGGTAGAGCCGACTGTTAGTCGGCCAGCGCGCGAAGCGCGGTTTTTTGGCAATCGCAAAGAGCAGTCGACCAACAGTCGACGCTACCCCGTCGATGCCGTCGGCCACCACGCCTCAGTGGTACGTCACCTTCTCCGCTTCCGCCCGCAGTTCCTGCAGCAGGCATCGTCCATGCTGGCTCAGCATGATCATCGCCATGGCAATCTGCTTCGGGTTGTAGCCCATCGGTGCCGGCGGCTTCGGCTCGGGGCCGTACTGTTCACCGATGGGAATGGCCATGCCCTCGGCGCTGTTGAGGGCCTGTTCGATGCGATGGAACAGCGACTCCATGGCCGGGCTGAGCGGACGTTCGGATGTCATGCGATAGCTCCTTGGATAGCGTGGGCCACCGCAAGGGTGGCGGGCGATGCGAGGTTGGAACCCGGAGAAACTGGAGAACTCCGATGGCCAGACGGCCACACGCAGCGCCCGCCGTAGTCACGACAGGCAGTTCTCCAGTTTCATGCGGGGGTTCCAATCCCGGCAGCGGGATATCCGCTGCGCCGCCATCCTGTACGCATCACGACGTGGAGCGCTCATTGATGGTTTCTGCCAAACAGGCAGAATCGAAAGATCTCATCACTCACCACGACAGATTTCGGTAAAAACATGTCAGGCGCGACCATCCCTGTCGCGCCTTCTACGCAGTGGCCGGGAACTCCTGTTCGCCAGCCACACCTCTCGCCCCCAGATCAACCCGCAATCGAAGCGACCACGGGTTGAAGGCGACCGATTACCAGCTGTAACTGACACCCACCTGAGCGGTGGTCTGGTGATAGCCACTGGCGCGCTGCAACGACAGCCCACCCCAGGCACCGATGCCGTTGGCGAACTTCACCGACGCGCCGCCGCTGAACTCACCACGGCTGCGCGGCACACGGGCATCGGCCACTTCGTCGTTCATGCGGATCTGCGAATCGTTGCGGTTGTGCAGCCAGTTCGCAGCCAGGTACGGCTGCACCTCGGCGGCGCCGTTGCCCCAGCGGGTCACGCCGGACAGGCGCAGGCCCGCGCGCCCGAACAGGCCGTTGGCATCGTCGTTGGCGACCGTGGTGCCATTCACCTCGGTGTGGCGGCTGTCGCTGAAGCGGTTGTAGCCCACCTGCAGCTGCGGCTCCAGGAAGATGCCGCCGTTGCTGGCACCGCCCAAGCGGAACGCATAGCCGGTTTCCACCGCACCCTGCCAGGCACGGCTGTCGTAGCGCTCCTCGGCCAGGCCGATGCCCTGCACGCGGTTGCGGAACTGCGCACGCTGCACCGAGCCGTCCACGTAGAAGCCGGCATACGGGTCGGCACCATTGCCGCCACGCCAGGTGCCGTACAGGCCCAACGCTTCGCCCTTCACCTTGCCGCGTGCGTAGTAGTTGGTCACCTCGTTGGTGGAGGTGCTGCTGGCGTTGCCGGTGGACAGCATCACGCCTGCACTGCTGCCGTTGTCGGCGCGCCACAGATCGGCACCCACGGTCAGCGCCTGGCTGTTGCCGCGGATGTCGAGCTGGCGGCTGATGGCATCGAAGCCATTGCGCGTACCGTCCACGCGCGCCCAGGCACGGCCGCTGTTCTGGCCGGCATGGCGTTCGTGGTAGCCCAGGCGGAACATGTTCTGCGCGGCGTGCAGGTTGGCCAGGTAGGCGCCGACTTCCGGGCGCAGCAACGGCACCGGATCAATCGGGTCCACCGGGTCGACTGGATCCACCGGCTTGATCGGGTCGACCGGATCGATCGGCTTGCACTCCGGCAGGCCGGGATTGATGGCGCACGCATCACCGCCTTCCGGCAGCTGCGAACGCAGGTACCAGTTGCCATCGGTACCGGTGCCCTTGTGCAGGAAGTACTCGTACTGGCCACCCACGGCGCGGCCGGCCAGGGTGTACTGGCCATTGGAGGCGCCGCCGACCTGGATCAGCTCGATGCCCTGGGTGGTCTGCGCACCGGCACCGCCGATGTTGTTCACGCGCACGTTCGCGCTGCCGCTGGTATCGCCGCCGACAATCAGCTTGTCGGTGGCCGCGTCATCGCCGGCCAGCACGGTGTTGAAGGTCAGCAGCCCGCCGTAGCTGGCGAAATTGCCGGCCACGTTGAGGGTGTGGAACGCCGAGCCGTCGCCCAGTGCGATCTCGCCGCCGCTGCCCAGCGACAGCGCGCCAGTGCTGCTGTTACCGGTGAGCTGCCAACGGCCGTTGTCCACCGCCATCGAGGTGATGTTCTGGGTGGTGCCGAGCAGCGTGGCGTTGTTGGTCAGGTTCACATCGACGGTACTGCCGGCGGTGTTGACGATGTTGCCGGTGAGGATGGCGTTGTCGATGGTGAAGCCGACCTTGGCGGCGGCAGCGGAAACTTCCAGCAGGTTGCCGTTGCTGCCGATCAGCTGTGCGCCGTTGCGGGCGGTGAACTGGATGTCCGCGTCGTTCGAACCTCGCCGGGGCCCAACCTTCAGGGCGGCCCCCGCAGTACCTTCGACGCGCGAAGCATCGATCACAACCGTGGATGCAATCGTGAGTCTGTCAGACATGGCATAGATGCCATTCTTCTCACCCTTGATAGCGCTCCCGTTGCCCACCAGGATCTCAGCGCCTTCGAATGCGACGATGGCGTTACCGGTGAATACTTCGTTGGTCCCCGTGCTGGCACGCGCAAGGACCTGAGTGCGATCAAGGTTCAATACACTGCGCTGTCCAGGCGCCGATGAGCTGACACTGATGCCAATGCCCTGGCCGGTGATCTGGCTGTTGCTGATGTTGGCGTTGGACATCGGAAGTCCGTTTGAAGCCGCGATTGCAACGGCTCTTCCCCCATTGTTTGTCAACGTGGAATTAGACATCGTCAACGCGCTATTCTGCAGGTTGATGCCCGCTACGGTGCCAATGGTAGTGGTGGTGATATCAGCTCCGGAAAGCGCGATCTGCGACTGATTGTTCGCGGCAAGCTCCAGCGTTCTTCCACCGGAATTGACAGTCAACTGGGCATTGTTGAGCGACCACACCTCCGGCACATCACCCGGCTGCACGGTTGCGGACTGCCCAGGGTTCAGCACACCGGCATACACCGGAACAGCCAGGGCAAGGGAACTGACCACGGCCAGCGCGAGGGTACGACGAACTGCGATCTTCATGACGGAACTCCTGTGGGGACCAGACTTCAGGAAAGGGACCGCATTCACTTCGTCGGCGTGAATCAGGCGCGCAGAGGGGGTGAAGGCAAAGTGATAGCGGCGGGTTTCGTGACCCCCGGCACAGCAAAATGTGAATTGGGTCGCCCCTCGACATGAATGGTCGGGACTGACTTTGCTGCGCCGCAATGGGCTCGGCGCACAGTCTTCCGATCCGGGGCGCGTCGAGCCATGCAATAAGTTGCAGATGAAACAGGACAACTTTTGTCGTGTTTGGAACCGTTCAGCTGCAGCGCAGCATGCCGCTACGCTAGGCCGGTGCTAGCATCCGGTCACCATCTGAATCGATCCAAATGCCGATGCCCAGGTTGCACCGTCGTCTCCTGATCGCTGTCGCCGCTACCGCCATGCTTGCCTCCGGTGCGGCCCTGGCGGCACTGCCGAAATCCGCCGCCGAACGCGCCTACGCATCGGTCGATCCGTTCATCGGCACCGGTGGCGAGGGCCACACCTATCCTGGCGCGACGGTGCCGTTCGGTATGGTCCAGCTCAGCCCGGACACGCGCATCCAGCCGCGCGAGAAGGCCTATGGCTGGGCCGCCGGCTATCGCTACGACGATCGCAGCATCGTCGGCTTCTCACATACGCACTTTTCCGGCACCGGCCATTCCGATCTGGGCGACATTCTGGTGATGCCGTTCACCGGCACGCCGGGTCTGGAACGCGGCGATCCGGAGAAACCCCGCAGCGGCTACGCCTCGCGCTTTCGCCACGACGACGAGAAGGCCGAGCCGGGTTACTACGCGGTCACCCTGGACGACTACAAGGTGCGTGCCGAACTGACCACCAGTGCGCGCGTGGGTGTGCACCGCTATGCCTTCCCCAAGGGCACCGATGCCAAGGTGCTGCTGGACATGCGTACCAGCATGTACGACTACCCGGGCAAGATCCTGTGGTCGCGGGTGCGCGTGCGTGCCGATGGCACCATCACCGGCTTCCGCGAGACCCGTGGCTGGGCAGCGGGCCGCCAGCTGTATTTCGCAATGCGCTTCTCGCGCCCGCTGGCCGGCCACGAACTGCACAACACCGAGCAGGACATCGTCTACAAGGGCTTCCCGCCGCCGGGCGAGAAAGACCCGGCACAGCGTGCGCAGATCGAGGGCCGGCAGCTGGTTGGTACCTTCAACTTCGGCAAGCTGGACGCACCGCTGGTGGTGAAGGTAGCGATCTCGCCGGTCAGCGAGGCCGGTGCCATCGCCAACCTCGATGCCGAAGTGGCCGACTTCGATTTCGACCGCGTGCGCGCGCAGGCGAAGCAGGAGTGGACGCAGGCGCTGTCGGTGCTTGATATCGACGCCCCGGAACACGCCCGCCGCAGTGCCTATACCGCGCTGTACCACACGATGCTGGGGCCAACGCTGTTCATGGACGCCGACGGCCAGTACCGCGGCTCGGACAATGCCGTGCATCAGGCAAAGGGCTACACCAACTATTCAACGTTCTCGCTGTGGGATACCTACCGGGCGCTGCACCCGTTGCTGACCCTGGTGCAGCCGGAAAAGCGCAACAGCGACTTCATCAATTCGATGCTGGCCCACCATGAGCACAGCCCCTACGGCATGCTGCCGGTGTGGTCGTTCCACGGCCTGGAAGACTGGTGCATGATCGGCTACCACGCAGTGCCGGTGATCGCCGATGCCTATGTGAAGGGCATCCGTGGTTTCGATGCCGACAAGGCGCTGAAGGCAATGGTCGAGACGGCGAACTACGGCCCGTATGACGGCATCGCGCAGTACCGCGAACTGGGTTACGTGCCCATCGACGAGGAAGGCGAGGCCGCCAGCAAGACGCTGGAATACGCCTTCGATGACTGGACCATCGCGCGCATGGCGCAGGCCATGGGCAAGACCGATGTGGCGGCGACCTTCGACAAGCGCGCCGGCAACTGGCGCAACGCCTTCGACAAGGACACCGGCTTCATGCGCGCACGCAAGCGCGATGGCAGTTTCCGTACGCCGTTCGACCCCAGCGCCAGCGGCTATGGCACCGACTACACCGAAGGCAATGCCTGGCAGTACTCGTGGTACGTGCCGCAGGATGTGGCAGGCCTTGCCGCCGCGCATGGTGGCAGCGACAAACTGCTCGCGCGGCTGGACGATGTGTTCAATGCCAAGGTCGATCCGTCGATCTTCGCGCACATGGAAGACATCACCGGCCTGATTGGCTGGTATGCACACGGCAACGAACCCAGCCACCACGTGGCGTATCTGTATTCGTACGCCGGGCAGCCGTGGCGCACGCAGGCGCGCCTGAAGCAGATCATGGATACCCAGTACGCCGACCGCCCCGATGGCCTGGCCGGCAATGACGACGTGGGCCAGATGTCGGCGTGGTATGTGTTCACCGCGCTGGGTTTCTACCCGGTAGCGCCGGGCTCGGGCGAGTACATCCTGGGCCGCCCGTTCCTGCCGAAGACCGCAATGCGGCTGCCCAACGGCAAGAGCTTCACCATCGTGGCCGACGGGCTGGATGACGCACACACCTATGTGGGCAGCGTGAGCTTGAACGGCAAGCCGCTGCAGCGCACCTTCCTGCGCCATGATGAGATCCTGGCCGGCGGCGAATTGCGTTTCAGCATGCAGGCCGAGCCGAACAAGGACTGGCCGGGGCAGGGCGCGCAGGCACCGTATTCGATGAGCCGGTGACACGAACCTGGTAGATGCCGACCTTGGTCGGCATGCGGAACATCAACGGCGCCAACCAAGGTTGGCCTCTACCCGAGGCGAAACTGCAATCCCACGCGTGCGCCGCCGATGGGGGCGGTGTCGATCATCAACGCGGCACCATGCCGCTGCGCGATCTCGGCCACGATCGCCAGCCCCAATCCACACCCGTCGCCTTCGCTGCTGGCCCTGTAGAAGCGTTCCGTGACGCGGCTGCGTTCGGCGTTGGCGATGCCGGGGCCGTTGTCGTCCACCCACACCTGCACGCCGCCTGCGTCCTGTTGCAGGCCCAGGGTGATCACACCGCGCACGGCGCCGTAGCGCAGCGCGTTGTCCAGCAGATTGCCCAGCGCCTCGCGCAGCAGCTGCGGGTCGCCCTGCACCGGCACACCGTCATCCGGGCCGTCGTAACCGAGGTCCACCCCTGCGGCCAACGCGCGATCTGCGTAGCGTTCCACCACGCCACGCGCCAACGCGGCCAGGTCCACGGCCTGCAGGGACAGCGCGCTGCCCTGCGGATCTTCGGAGCGGCTGAGCACCAGCAGCTGATTCACCAGGTGTTGCAGCCGCGCCAGCCCGGCCAACGTGCCGGACAACGCCAGCTGCTGGGCCTGCGGATCGTGCTGGCGCAGTGAACTCTCCAGTTCCACCTGCATCGCTGCCAGCGGTGTACGCAGCTGGTGCGCGGCATTGCTGACGAAACGCCGCTGTGCGCCCTGCATCGCGTCCAGCCGTTGCAGCAGGGCGTTGTAGGCCTCCACCGCCGGCCACAGTTCGCGCGGTGCTTCCTGTGCAGGGTCCAGTGGCGCCAATGGATCAGGACGTGGGCTGGCCAGTCGTCGCGCGACCTGGTTGGCATGGCGCGCGGCGGCGCCGGTGCCCGACCAGGCCAGCCACGCGGCCAGCGCCAGGATCGCGGCCTGGAACGGAATGCTGGTCATCAATAGCTTGCGTTCCAGCCGATGGCGTTTGCGCAGTGTTTCGGCCACGCGCAGCCGGATATCGTGGCCCGGGCCGGCGCTGATCATCACTTCCACCATGCGCACGGCCTGGCCACGCAGGCGTGCATCGTAGTAGACCGCGTCGTTGCCATCCGCGGCGACCGCTGGGCGCGGCAACGCCTCGGGCAGATCGCCATACAGCCGCGCGCCCTCGGCATCGACCACCTCGCCATGCACCTCGTCGGCGGTGTCCCAGGTGAACATGCGCGAGACCGCCGGGGTGATCTCGAGGGAGACGCGGTCGTCCTGCACCTTCACCAGCTCGGACAGCGACATCGCCGAATCCAGCAACCAGCGGTCGTAGACCTGGCCGGCATAGAAGCGGGCCAGCGCGAACGAACCAATCGCGCTGCACAGCATCAGCACCAGCAGCGGCAGCCACAGGCGGCGCAGCAGCAGGCCGCGCAGGCTGTGCACGCGCTCAGTCACCGCCGGCCTCCAGCCGGTAGCCGAGACCGCGCAGCATGCGGATGCCCACGCCCGCCCGTGCTTGTTCCAGCTTGCGGCGCAGGCGGCTGACATGCACCTCGATCACCGACAGGTTGGCGTCGTGGTCCCAGCTGTACAGCGCATCGAACAGCCGCTGCTTGGTGACGGTGCGGCCAGGGTGCTGCATCAGGGCTTCGATCAGCGCCAGCTCGCGTGCGGTCAGTTCGATGCGCTGGCCGTCCACCTGCACTTCGTTGCGGATGCTGTCGAAGCACAGCCGGCCCAGCCGTTTCTGTGCCGGTGCATCGCTGCGTCGGCGTGACAGTGCACGCAACCGCGCTTCCAGCTCGCCCAGGGCAAAGGGTTTGGCGAGGTAGTCATCGCCACCACGGTCCAGCCCAAGAATGCGGTCTTCCACACCATCGCGTGCGGTCAGGATCAACACCGGCAGGGTGACGCCATCGTTGCGCAGCCGGGACAGCAGATCCAGGCCGTCGACATCGGGCAGCGACAGATCCAGCACCATCACGTCGTACGGCGCACTGGCCAGTGCTGCAGGCGCATGCAATCCGCGCGACAGGTGGTCGCACAAATGGCCCGCGCCCTGCAGGGCGCGGATCAGCCCATCGGCCAGGGCGGCGTCGTCTTCGATCAGCAGGATTCGCATTGCAAGCTTCGTGCAAGGTTGGGGCAAGTTTGGCGCAAGTGCGTCACCTTACCTTGACGTGCATGAATTTCTCCCTTCATGTTGCGGCCGTGCTGGCCGCCCTCGTGTGCGCACCGTCCGCATCGGCGCTGTCGTTGCAGGATGCCCAGCGTGCAATGGAAGCTCACAACCCGGACCTGCGCGCGGCAGCGCTGGAGCTGCGCGGGGTGCAGGGCGATGCACAGACCGCAGCACTGCGGCCAGCGGCAGAGCTTTCGATCGGTAGCAGCAAGATCAGCCCCAAGCATGGCATCGGCCCGGGCCGCTGGCAGGACAAGCGGGTGGACAGCACGCTGGGCCTGGGCTGGACCTGGGAACGCGGTGGCAAGCGAGCGCTGCGCGTCCGCCAGGCCGATGCATTGCTGGAGGTGGCTGGGCTGGAGATGCTCGATACCCGTCGTCGCCAGCAGGTGGCGCTGCACGAAGCCTATTTCGGGCTGAAGGGGGCACAGGAGCGGGCGCAGATTGCCGATGCCAACCGGCAGAGTTCGGCCGAGCAGATGGCCGCGGCTGACAAGCAGGTTGCAACCGGGGCGATGGCGCCGGTGGATCGCGCGCGCCTGGCGGTGGACGATCTGGCGGTGGCCGACGCCGCACGCGAGGCGGCACTGGACCTGCGCGACGCGCGGCATGCGCTGGGCCTGCTGCTGGGCCGCGATGACAGTCACGATCTCAGCGCTGACGATGCGTGGCCGCAGGCATCCGACATCCCCGCTGCGCGGCCGTTCGACCCGCAACAGCGCGCCGACCTGCGGGCCGCGCATTCGCGCCTGACCGCTGCCGATGCCGGTGTGGCGCTGGCGCGCAGCGAACGCCACCGCGACATTCAGCTGGGCGTGGAAGCCGAGCGTGAGCCGACCGATATCAGCGGTGTCACCTGGGGGGTGTCGTTGACGATCCCGTTGGGTGGCCCCTCGCGTGCGCGCGGCGCGATCCAGCGTGCCGAAGCCGACCGTGACAGCGCCGCGCTGGAGCTGCAGGTGCTGCAGCGCGAAGCGCGTGCCGAGCTGGACCAGCTGCAGGCCAGTGCGCACGCGGCCGCGCAGCGCCGCACCGATTATGAAGGGTTGCATGCCGACGCCGCGCGCAAGGCGGTGCAGGGCATCGAGCTGGCCTACCGCCGCGGTGCTGCCAGCCTGACCGACCTGCTGGATGCGCGCCGTAGCTGGCGCGACTTCGAGGCTGCGCTGATCGAAGCGCGCGCCGACCATGCCATTGCCCTGGCGCGCTGGGAAGCGGCCACATCCGTTGCTGAAGGAGAATCCCGATGAAGTCCACCGTCGCCCATCGCCTGCGGGCGCGACATGCCGTGCTGCCGGCGTTGCTGGCGCTGGTCCTGCTGAGTGGGTGCGGCCGTGAGCCGGCGTCCTATACCGAGGACGCGCCGCAGGTCAGTGCCGGGCAGATCCAGTTTCCCGCTGACAGCCGCCAGCTGGACGTGCTGCGCAGCGAGGCGGTGACCGCTGGCGCCAGCGCCAGCCTGCAGCTGCCGGGGCGGGTGGTCTGGGACGAAACCCGCTCCAGCGCTTTGCGCACGCCGCTGCCGGGGCAGGTGGCGCGGATCGAGGCGCAGCCGGGCCAGCAGGTGAAGGCCGGCCAGGTGATCGCGTGGATCACCTCGCCGGAGTTCGGCCAGGCGCAGGCCGAGGGCGCGCGTGGTCGTGCCGAACTGCAACAGGCACGAAAAGAGCTGGACCGCACCCGTGAACTGCATGCTGCGGGCGTGGCGTCCGGCCGTGAGCTGGATGAGGCCGAGGCCACCTTCGCCGGCAGCCAGGCCGATCATGCGCGCGCGACCGCCTTTGCCAAGGCCTATGGCAATGGCCAGCACGTCGATCAGCGCCTGCCGCTGCGCGCGCCCATCGACGGCGTGCTGGTGGAACGGCGGATGAGCCCGGGCATGTCGGTCAGCCCGGACAGCGAACAGCCGTTGGCGGTGATCGGCGATCCGGATCGCCTGTGGCTGTTGCTGGACATTCCCGAGAGTCTGGCGGGACGGCTGAAGGCTGGCATGCAGGTGAGCGTGCCCGGCGCCGAGGGACAGCCGCTGCAGGAGACCCTGCAGCACGTGGATGATTTCGTCGACAGCGAACGCCGCGTGGTACAGGCGCGCGCCGAGCTGGACAACCGTGCGCGCAGCTTCAAGGCCGGGCAGTACGTACGCGCACAGGTGGCGTTGCCAGCCGAAGGCGGCGTATCGCTGCCCGATGCGGCGGTGCTGCTGATCGACGGCAAGCAGGTGGTGTTCGTCGAGGAAGGCAAGGGCCGTTTCGTGCGCCATGCCGTGCATGCCGAGGAGTTGGGCGATGGCCGCCTGTGGGTGCGCGACGGCCTGGCCGCCGGCAGCCGGGTGGTGGTTGAAGGCGGGCTGTTGCTGCAGCAGCTGGTGGACAGCGCACCGGTCGCGGCCACTGCCGGCACGGGGCACACCGCGCCATGATCGATCGCCTGATTGCCTATTGCCTGCGCCAGCCACTGATGGTGATGCTGGCGCTGCTGCTGTTCATTGGCGCGGGTATCGCCGCGTTCCGGGTGTTGCCGGTGGAAGCTTTTCCGGACGTGTCCGATACCCAGGTGACGGTGGTATCGCTGCACCCGGGTCGTGCCGCCGAGGAAGTGGAACGTGAGGTGACGATGCCACTGGAGGTGGCGCTGTCCGGCATCCCGCATTCGGCACGGGTGTTCTCGCATACGCAGTTCGGTTTGTCGATGATCATCCTGACCTTCGATGACAAGGCCGACGACTACTTCGCGCGCCAGCAGGTACTGGAGCGCCTGCAGGGCGTGGAATTGCCAGAAGGGGTGACGCCGGAGCTGGAGGCGATGAGCTCTGCGGTGGGGGAGATCTACCGCTATGTGCTGAAGGCCCCGCACATGACGTCCACCCAGTTGCGCACCACCCAGGAGTGGGTGATGGAGCGCAGCCTGCGCACGGTGCCTGGGGTGGCCAATGTGGTCAGCTTTGGCGGCTTCGCCCGGACGTTCCAGGTCAAGCCGGACCTGGACAAGCTGCGCGACCGCGGCATCAGCCTCGGTGAGTTCGCCGAGGCGCTGGAGAAGGGCAGTTCCAATGCCGGTGGCGGCTACGTGGAACGTGGCCAGCAGCAGTTCCTGATCCGTGGCGTGGGCCTGATGCGCACGCCGGCCGACATTGGCAACGTGGTGGTGGCCCAGCGCGGTGGCACGCCGGTGCTGGTACGTGATCTGGCGGGTATCGCCGATACCGGATTGCCACGGCAGGGCCTGGTTGGGCAGGACGACAACGACGATGCGGTGTTCGGCATGGTGCTGATGCGCAAGGGCGAGAACCCGTCCGATGTGCTCGATGCGCTGCACGCGCGCATTGCCGAGATCCAGGCCAACCAGCTGCCGGCAGGGGTCAGCATCGAACCGTTCTACGACCGTTCGTGGCTGGTCTCGACCACGCTGAAGACGGTGTTCCGCAACCTGCTGGAAGGCGCGGTGCTGGTATTCCTGGTGCTGTGGCTGTTCCTGTACAACGCCCGTGCGGCGCTGATCGTGGCGGCGATGATGCCGTTGGCGCTGCTGTCGACGTTCCTGGGCCTGCACCTGTGGGGCGTGCCCGCCAATCTGCTGTCGTTGGGCGCAATGGATTTCGGCATCATCATCGATGGCGCGGTGATCGTGACCGAGCACATCGTCTCGCGACTATCGAAGCTGCCGCCCAACGCCGACAGGAAGACACGCTTCTCGACCATCCTTTCGGCCGCATCCGAGGTGGGCCGGCCGACGTTCTTCTCGATGATGATCATCATCGCCGCACACATCCCGATCTTCACCCTGCAGCGCCAGGAAGGCCGCATGTTCGCGCCGATGGCCTATTCGGTAACGTCGGCGTTGATCGGTGCGTTGATCCTGGCGCTGACCGTGGTGCCGCTGTTCTGCTACTGGTGGTTGCGCCGCGACCGCATGCGCGATGGCAATCCGCTGATGGACCGCCTGACCGGCTGGTACAAGCCGGTACTGGAGCGTGCCCTGGCGCGTCCGCGTGCGGTGGTGCTGACCGCAGTGGCGTTGCTGGTCGGCACGCTGGCACTGGGGACCCGGCTGGGTTCGGAGTTCCTGCCCGAGCTGGACGAGGGATCGATCTGGCTGACCGCCACGCTCGACCCCAGCACCAGCCTGGCCGAGGCACAGCAGCAGTCGCGGCGTATCCGCGAGCTGGTCGGCACCTTCCCGCAGGTCTCGACCGTGGTGGCCAAGCTCGGGCGCCCGGAAGACGGCTCCGATGCCAAGGGGGCCAACCAGATCGAGGCGCTGGTGGCGTTGAAGCCGGAGAAGGAATGGCCGAAGGGTGTGGACAAGCGGCAGTTGATAAGCGACCTGCAGCGTACGCTGGAGCAGCGTATTCCCGGGCCGGAGTTCTCGATCTCGCAGCCGGTGCGCGACAACATCCTGGAGAGCATTTCGCAGATCAAGGGCCAGGTGGTGATCAAGGTCAGTGGTGCGGATCTGGATGTGCTGAACCAGCATGCGCAGGCGATCCTGGGCCAGGTGCGCGGCGTGGAGGGCGTGGAGAGTGCCTTCATCGACCGCGATGGTTCGCTGCCGCAGTTGCAGATCGAGATCGACCGCGATCGTGCCGCACGTTATGGCCTGAACGTGCGCGACATCGACGAGGTGATCGAGACCGCGCTGGGTGGACGCCAGGTCGGCGAGCTGTGGGAGGGTGACCGCAGGTTCCCGATCACGCTGCGCCTGGATGATGCCGACCGCGACCTGCAGCGACTGCGCACGGTGCCGGTGGGCATCGGCGACGGCCACACGGTGACGCTGTCCGACGTGGCCGACTTCCGCATGGCCAGCGGCGCGATCAACATCTCGCGCGAGAACGCACAACGGGTGAAGGCGGTCAGCATCTTCATCGCCGGGCGGGACATGGGCAGCGTGGTGGCTGACATGCGCAAGCGCGTGGATGCCAGCGTGCAGTTGCCCGAGGGCTACCGACTGGAATGGTCCGGTGAGTTCGAGAACCAGCAGCGTGCGATGAAGCGGCTGGGTTGGGTGATCCCGTTGTCGGTGCTGCTGATCTTCGTGCTGCTGTTTGATGCCTTCAAGGACATCAGCAGTGCGGCGTTGATCCTGGCCAACGTGCCGTTGGCGATGATCGGCGGCATCCTCGCCTTGTGGCTGACCGGCATTCCGCTGTCGGTGTCGGCGGCGATTGGTTTCATTGCGTTGTTCGGGCAAGCGGTGCTGAACGGGGTGGTGATGCTCAGTCGTTTTGCCCAGCTGCGCGAGCAGGGCATGGACCTGCTGCAGTCAGTGGTGCAAGGCTCGCTGCAGCGCCTGCGCACGGTGTTGATGACCGCGTTGCTGGCGATGTTCGGCCTGCTGCCGATGGCCACCTCGCATGCGATCGGTGCCGAGACCCAGAAGCCGCTGGCGGTGGTGGTGATCGGTGGCCTGCTGTCGGCGATGCTGCTGACCCTGTTGGTGCTGCCGACGCTGTACTACTGGGTGCACCGACGCCGCGAAGCTCGCGCCGGGTGACCGGCACCGTAGATCCACGCCATGCGTGGATGGGGCATGCCGCAGCCGAACAAGGGCTCGGCTCTACGGTCGCGTGCGCGGCAGCACCAGCTCGAACGTGGTGCCGGTGGGCTCGGAAACCACGCTCACCGTACCGCCGTGCGCCTGTGCGATGGCGCGGGTGATCGCCAATCCCAGCCCGGCGCCGTCATGGCGGCTACGTTCGCCACGGTAGAAGCGGTCGAACAGGCGTGGCAGCAGCTCGGGGGCAATCGGCGTGCCGGTGTTGTGCACGCTGATCCTGCAGACACCATCAGCTTCAGCCAGGCGTACCCGAACCTCGCTCCCGGTCGTGGCGTGTTTCAACGCATTGGACAGCAGGTTGGCAATGGCACGATGCAGCATCAGCCGGTTGCCGTCGATCCGCGCCGCGCCCTCGCGGCGCAGGGTCAGTTGCCGATCCTCGGCCAGCAGCTCATAGAACTCCAGCAGCGAATCCACCACGGCATCCAGTGCCACTGGCTCGCGTGAGGGCAGGGCACCCGGCGCTTCGGCCTGTGCCAGGTAAAGCAGATCGCCGACGATCTGTGCCAGCCGCTGCAGTTCCTCCGCGCAGGACACCAGCGTCTCGCGGTAGGCCTCGTTGCTGCGCGGGTGTGCCAGCACCACCTGCACCTGGGTAAGCATGTTGGTGATCGGTGTGCGCAGTTCGTGGGCGAGGTCTCCGGAGAATTCGGTCAGCCGCGCAAAGTCCTGCTGCAGGCGTGCCAGCATGCCGTTCAGGGTCTGCGCCAGCTGTTCCAGCTCGGCCGGCGCACTGCGTGCATTCAACCGCCGCTGCAGGCGGCCGGCGGTGATCTGCCGGGCCTCATCGGCCAGCGTGCGCAGCGGCCGCAGCGTGCGTCGCACCACGTAGCCGCCAAGCAGGCTGCTGGCGACGGCCGCTGCAATGATCGCGATCGCCAGCAGATGGCGGAAGCGTTGCAGGAAGGCGGCGTGGCGGTCGTCATCGATCGCCAGCAGGGTGATCAGCTGGCTGCCGTCGGCCAGCGCCTGGCGCAGGTGCAGGGCATGCATGCAACGGCCATCGGCGAGGATCCAGTCATGCCGGCGGGGCGTGCTGTCGATGGGCTGCAGGCGTGCATGTGCGCGCAGCAGCGCCGGTGCGGTGGAAAACAGCACGCTGCCGCGATCATCGATGATATGGAAGGCGATATCCGGATGGTGGCTGAGTGCCTCGCGCAGGCGCAAAGCACGTCCGTCGGCGGGGCCGTTGCCTGCCAGGTCGCTGATCAGTGCGACCTTGTTCTCAAGCTCGATGAAGTCCTGCGCCACCAGATCGTGGCGGGCACTGAGATAGATCGCCACGCCCAGCGCCGCCAGCACCAGCGTCGCCACCGTGGCGAACAGCAGTGTCAGCCGCACCGCGATGGAACGGCGCAGGCTCATCCGTCGCGCGCAGCGCTGTCCTCCGGCGCCTCCAGCACGTAACCCATGCCGCGCACGGTGATGATCAGCTTGTCGTCGAAGTCATCGTCGATCTTCGCGCGCAGGCGCCGGATCGCCACATCGATGACATTGGTGTCGCTGTCGAAATTCATGTCCCACACCTGCGAGGCGATCAGCGAACGCGGCAGCACTTCACCACGGCGGCGTGCCAACAGCTCCAGCAGGGTGTACTCCTTCTGGCTGAGGGGGATGCGTTGGCCGCCGCGTTCCACGCGCCGGCGCAGGGTGTCCACCACCAGATCGGCGATGACGATGCGCTCGGCCTGGGGGATGGCCTGGCCACGCCGCAGCAACGTGCGCACGCGCGCCAGCAGCTCGGCGAAGGCGAAGGGTTTGCCGAGGTAGTCGTCGGCACCCAGCTCCAGGCCCTGCACCCGGTCGGCGATGCTGCTGCGGGCGGTCAGGAACAGCACCGGCACCTGCCAGCCGGCCGCGCGCAACCGTGACAGCACGTTCCAGCCGTCCATACCGGGCAGCATCACATCCAGGATGACCAGCTGGTAGTCCCCGCTGCCGGCCAGATGCAGTCCGTCGATGCCATTGCAGGCCAGGTCGACGACATAGCCGGCCTCCATCAGGCCCTGGCGCAGGTAGTTGCCGGTCTTGGGCTCGTCTTCAACGATCAGCAGTTTCATGGTGCACCCATCATCGCAGCTTGCGCGCGGGCTGGCTGGGGCCGCTCATGCCAGCGGGTCCAGGGTGCCAAGCACGGCAACACAGGCCAGCACCAGCAGCGCCAGCACCGACTCACAGGCCAGGCTGTGGCGCAGCGAGCGCAGCGGACGCGGCTGCCATCCCCCACGGATGGACGTGGCCAACGCTGGCACCAGGCGCCAGCGATGCAGCCCGGCCAACCCCAGCATGCCGCCCACCAGCGCCAGCTTGAACAGCAGCCAGCGCCCGTGTGCGGTTCCGGTCAGGGTCTGCAGCGAGCCGCCCAGGTCGACATAAGTGTAGGTGCCGGTCATGGCCAATGTGGCGACGATGACCGTGCCGGGCACGGCGAAGCCGTGGGCAGCCTGCCATAGCTCAAGGGTGCGCTCGCGCAGACCCAGGCCCTGTGGGCGCAGCGCCAACTGCACGATGGCGGCGATGGCACCTACCCAGGCGCCGGCGGCCAACAGATGCGCGAAGCCGGCGCCGAGGCGCAGCATGCCGCGCAGCCCATCGCCGGCGGCGGCGTGCCCGTTCCAGGAAAGACTGGCCAACGCGATGGCGGAGAGCAACAACAGCAGGAGACGGCGCAGACCGCGCAGCGGGCGGGACGAGGCCAGCAGCGGCAGCATCGCCAGCACCGCCAGCAGCCGCAGCAGGCCGGCTTCGCCAACCGGCGTGCCGGTAAGGAACCAATAGGCCGTGCCGCGATCGATGCCGGAGGGCGGTACGCCGAGCACGCTGGACAATCGGGCGACGGCATCGGTGATGACCAGCGCCAGTGCCGTGCCGGTGAGCGCCAGCCAGGCACCTCGCTGCAGCGGCGGGCGTGCGAACAGCGTGCGCCCGAACAGCAGCATCAACACCACGTACAGCCCCAGTCGCAACGCATACGGCAACAGCTCGGCCACGGCGGCAGCCTTACTTCACGGTGAAACGGTAGGTGCCGGTGATCGGGTGGCTGTCCTGGCCGACCGCACGCCATTGCAGCGCGTAGTCGCCGGCGGCCAGTGGCTTGGCCAGGCGCGCACGCAGGCTGCGGCCGTCCTCGGAAATGTCCTGTGCGGCGGTGGGCACGGCCATCTTCATGCGGCCATGGTCCATGCTCAGTTCGATGCGGGTGACGCGCGGCATCACGCGTTCACTGAACTGCAGTTCGATCTGGCTGGCCGGGGCCACGGTGGCATCGGCGGCCGGTGTGGCGCGTACCAGGCTGGGGTGGGCCATGGCCAGCGGTGCAGCGGCCACGCCACACAGCAGCAGGGCGAGCGGGGCGGGACGGAGCAGGGAGCGGATCATGGGCGGAACACCGGTGGCGGAAGTGACCTTCAGGGTGGACGGCGGCGCCTTTCGCCGCCCTGACCCGGACATTACCGATCTGTCAGGTTCGACGGTGAGCAGCCCAGCACCCGCCGGAAGGCCGCGCTGAACTTGCTGGGGTTGGCATAGCCTGTGGCCAGCGCGACCTCGGTGACGCTGCGGCCCTGCGTGAGTTGCACACGTGCCCACTGCATCCGGCGCTGGGTCAGGAAGGCATAGGGCGGCAGGCCGGTGGCTGCGCGCAGCGCGCGGCTGAAGGTTGACGGTTCCATCTGCAGCGCAGCGGCCAACTGCGCGACGTTCAGTGGAAGCTCGCGCTGCGCATCGATGTAATCCTCCAGCTGCTGCAGCCGGCGGGCCGACAGTGCCGGTGCGGTACCGGGCTCGGCGCCACGCTGCTCTGCAAGGTGTTCCAGGCGGTGCAGGAGCACCTGCGCACCGTGCTGCAGGAAGCCGGGCAGGCAGACATCGGCCTGCGCGCTGCACCACAGCGCCTGCAGTACCGACGCGACCACCGGGTCGCGGTGCAGCCTTGCCGCCAGCGGTTGCAGCCGCTGTGTCTCATGCGGATGCAGGCGGGTATCGATGGCAATGCCGAGCACCTCGACCGGCGGGCTGGCGTAGGTGCCCAGATCGCCAGGCAGGACCAGGTTGAACTGGCCCGGTCGCCAGGGGGCCTGCAGCTGGCCACAGAGGGTGTGCTGCTGCAAACGCCCGCCTCCGGCCATCGCCATGCCCAGGCGGAGCTGGTGCACATGCCCCATCTCGCCTTCGCTGGCACCGAAGCGATGGCGCAGTATGACCACCGCGCCATCGTCGCTGGCGTGGGCGGACGGGACCTGCGGGGCGGTTTCCTGTAGCAGCTGGTCGGCGAGGGCGGGCATCACGGATCCGGAAATGGAGCGGCGCTGCCGGAAATGGAGTGGCGGCGACCTGTGAATGTTACAAAATAACACTCTTGTCCCGCGCCGCCGCCGCCCGCGCGCCCGCCACTCCCGTCTGTCGAGGTTCCCGTTGAAGTCGTCCACGCCCGCTGCCGCTCTCGTCGCGGCCTCCCTGCTCATTCCCGCCCTGTCCGCCCATGCGCAGCAGGCCGACCCGGCCACACTCGACCGCGTGCGGGTCACCGGCTCCAAACGCGATACGCCTTACCTGAAGAGCGATCTGTCGGTGACGGTACTCGATCGGCAGGCGCTGAAGGAGGCCGGCGTCACCGAGTTCCGTGACCTGGACAAGCTGGCACCGAACGTGAAGTTCAATGCGATGGGCCAGCTGAGCAACATGTTCATCTCCATTCGCGGCATCGAATCCAATCCGTTCCTGGTCAACCGTGCCTCGGTCTACATCGACGGCATTCCGTTCCGCGAGCTGAGCAACGCGGTGCTCAACCAGGTCGAATCGGTGGAGGTGCTGCGCGGGCCGCAGGGCACGCTGTACGGCGCCAACAGCGAATCGGGCCTGGTACTGGTGCGTACGCGCGGGCCGGCCGATGCGCGCGAAGGCGAGGTCAATGTGCGCGGCACCTGGTTTGGCAATGGCAGCGGTGCCGCGGTGGACGGCTTCCTGGCAGGCCCATTGAACCAGGCGGGCAGCCTGTCCGGCTCGGTGGCGTTCATGGGCTCGCAGGAAGACGCCTACCTGAAGAACCTCACCCCCTCCGGCGCGCGTGGCAAGGTGGGCGAGGGCTATCTGCAGGGCAAGCTGCGCTGGCGGCCCAGCGATTATGTTTCGGTGAATGCGCTGGGCTACCACCTGCGCACCCGTGCGCCCGGTATGTTCGAGTACGAGTATCTGCCGCTGGACACAGGCCTGTACAACCGCACCTATGGTGCCTCGCTCAACGGCGGCCGGCGTGCCGATGACTTCACCTACATCAACGATGCGCCCAAGCGTACCGAGAAGGACGAAACGGTGGCCGGCCTGAGTGCGCAATGGCAGCTGCAAGCCGGCACGCTGGACGTGGCCGCGTCCTGGCGTGGCGAAGAGGTGACCTCGGCGGGCTATGACTTCGACATGACTGCCAGCCCGGCGCTGGCGGGCCGCATCTACGACAGGAAACACGAATGGACGGCCGAGGCGCGCTTCAGTTCGCCCAGCGACCAGGCCCTGACCTGGATGGCCGGCGTTTCCACCTACCGCAACCACAAGGATTCGATCCTCGGTACCTTCGTCGGCCCGGCGCTGAGTGGGCTGGACAGCTACCACCTGGCGCCGCGGCAGACCTCCAAGGGCGAGGACTATAGTGTATTTGCCACCGCCAGCTATACCTTCCCCGCGCTGCCGGAACTGACCGCCAGCGCCGGCCTGCGCCATGAGCAGGCGCGGCGCTCGACCGAGCAGCGTGCCGGTGCGCTGGACCTGGGCGCCGGCGGTCGCGTGCTGTATCGCGATGCCGCGCTGGCACACACCTTCCAGGCCACGCTGCCACGGGTGTCGCTGCGCTACGACGCCAGTGACGATCTGTCGTTCTACGCAGCCTCGGCCAAGGGCTACATTCCGGGCGGCTTCAACCTGGCCGCCGCGCAGAGCGAGGTGGTCAACGACAAGGTGCTGCGCTATGAATCCGAGCGCATGTGGAGCCACGAACTGGGGTTCAAGATGAACCTGGCGGGTGGGCGTGGCCACATCGGCGGCGCGCTCTTCCACATCACCTCGGACAACTGGCAGGAGATCCAGGTGGCGACCGACGCCAACGGCCGGCCGATCTCGTCGGACTATGTGGGTTCGGATGCGTCGATCCGCTCGCGCGGCGCCGAGCTGGAGGGCGTGTTCGAGCTGATGCCCGGCTTCACCGTGATGGCGAACGTGGGCTACGTCGATGCGAAGTACACCCGGTTGTGGGTGAGTGTGGACCAGAATCTGGACGGCAACCGGGTCAAGCTGACCCCGCATTACACCGGCTACCTGGCCGCGCGCTACCAGTTCGCCTCCGGCGTGTATGCGCGGCTCGAATCACAGTTCACCGGCGCCAGCGCGCTGGACGAGCGCAACCGCGCGTTCCAGCCGGCGGTGGCGGTGTTGGGGGCACAGCTGGGCTATGAGACCGGTCCGTGGAGCGCGCGGGTGTTCGTGCAGAACCTGACCAACAAGCGCCGTATCAACGGCCTGATCTTCGACAACCTGGCGTTTGGTCGCGATGGCAATTACTACGGCCCGGTGGACAGCCCACGCATCGTCGGCGCCGAGCTGGGCTACCGCTTCTGAAGCGCACCCGGCGATACACCCGCCGGGCACGGGCCGGCGCTACCCGGCCCGGCGCAGGGCCCGCCGATTGCGGATGTGCGCGCAGGCCAACAACACCCCGCCGGCGGCGGTGGCCACGCCATGCCAGAGCAGCGATTCCTTCAGCGGCAGATACAGCGACGCCGACAGCAACAGAGTGGCGCCGGCGCAGGCCAACTGCACCGGCATCCGGTGGCCATGCCGCCAGCATCCGGCCGCCGTGCTGGCCAGCGCCAGCGTCGAGGCCAGCAGCGCAAACAGCCATTCCCAGCGCGACATCAGCAGCAGTGCGGTCATCACTCCATGGCCGGGGTGCTGGAACGAACGCAGCGCCATCATCGCCGCGGGAACGAAGGCCAGCAGCAGCGGCAGGGCCACGCAGTGGGCGGCGCATGCCAGTGACAGCCACGCACCGGCGAGATCGAAACGGGGGTGCCAGCGTGCCGAAACGGGCGGCTGGGCCGGGGCCCTTGCGGGCAACGAGGGAATATGGTCCATAATGTTACATAGTAACAATTGGAGTCGCCCCCATGAAGCGTTCTGCTGCTCTTTTCCTGCTGCTGGCCGCCAGCACCGCGCAGGCCCATGATGTCCGCCAGCTCGGTGCCCACGTGCACGGCCAGGCCACCGTCGATCTCGCCCTGGACCAGGGAAACCTGGAGCTGGCGCTGCAGGCACCAGGCATCGGCATCCTTGATTTCGAACGCCCGCCGGCCAACGCGGCCGAACGGGTGGCGCTGGCTCATGCCACCTCCGTACTGAAAAGCGGCAGTTGGGTGACTCTGCCCACCGCGGCGCATTGCCGCCTTGCCCGTGGCAGTGCAACGGCCGATGGGTTCGCCGCGGCCACGGCGCCGGTGAAGCCCGGCCAGCATGTCCATGCCGGCTTCAGCGCCCGCCTGCAGTACCGCTGCGCGAACCCGGTGGCGTTGCGCGCCCTGGTGATGCGCCTGCCGACCGTGTTCCCGGGCCTGCACGAGGTGATCGTCAACACCGTGACCGACAGCGGCCAGGGACGCAGCGTACTGAACGCCGGCAACCTGCGCGTGGTGCTGGCCCCGTGAGCACGCGACCGGTGATCGCACTGGACGAGGTGCAGTTCGGCTATGGCATGCGTCAGGTGCTGGATATCCCGCGGCTGTGGATCGAGCAGGGCAGCAGTGTGTTGTTGCGCGGTATCAGCGGCGGTGGCAAGAGCACCCTGCTGGGGCTGCTGGCCGGCGTGCTGCTGCCCAGCCGGGGGCGCGTGGAAGTGGCCGGGCATGCCTTGCAGACGATGCGCGGGGCGGCGCGGGACCGTTTCCGTGCCGATCATCTGGGCGTGATCTTCCAGCAGTTCAACCTGCTGCCGTTCCTCAGCGTGCGCGACAACATCGCCCTGGGCTTGCGATTCTCGCGCCTGCGCAGCGCACGCATCAGCGGGCCGCTGGATGACGAGATCGCACGCCTGCTGCGCGGTCTGCAGCTGGACCCGGCGCTGATGAAACGCCCTGCGGGCACGCTCAGTGTCGGCCAGCAGCAGCGCGTGGCGGCCGCGCGCGCCCTGATCGGCCGTCCGGCATTGCTGCTGGCCGACGAGCCGACCTCGGCGCTGGATCGCGGGGCTGCCAGCGCGTTCCTGCAGTTGATGGCGGCGCAGTGCCAGGCGGCCGGCACCACGGTGGTGGTGGTCAGCCATGACGAGGGTCTGCAACCGTTGTTCGAGCGCACGATTGCCCTGGCAGAGATCAACCAGGTGGAGGTCGCCCATGTTTGAGCTTGCGTGGGCCAGCCTGCGCAGCCGTGCCTTGAGCGTGGCCCTGACCGTACTGGTCATCAGCCTCAGCGTGGTGCTGCTGCTTGGCGTCGAACGCGTGCGCGCACAGGCGCATGAGGGTTTCGCCAGCACGGTGTCGGGTACCGACCTCATCGTCGGCGCGCGATCGGGTCCGGTGAACCTGCTGCTGTACTCGGTGTTCCATATCGGCGACCCGGCCAACAACGTGTCCTGGCAGTCCTATCAGGCGCTGTCTTCGTTGCCGCAGGTGAAGTGGGCCGTGCCGCTGTCGCTGGGTGATTCCTGGCGCGGCTACCGGGTGATCGGCACCAGTGGCGGCTACTTCGAACACTATCGCTACGGTGCCGGGCACGAACTGGCGTTCGCGCAGGGGCAGGCGTTCGCGGACCTGTACGAGGCAGTGATCGGCGCCGACGTTGCGCGCTCGCAGAAGGTCGGCATCGGTGATGAGATCGTGCTGGCCCATGGCACCGGCGCGGTGACCCTGGCCACCCATGCCGACAAGCCGTTCCGCATCTCGGGCGTCCTGCAGCGCACCGGCACGCCGGTGGATTCATCGCTGCTGGTGTCGCTGCCGGCGATCGAGGCGATCCATGTGGACTGGCGCTCCGGTGTGCAGCTGCGCAGCCAGCACGTCAGCGCCGAGCAGGCCCGGCAGCTGGACCTGACGCCGACCAGCATCACCGCCTTCATGCTCGGACTGAACTCCCGCATCGCCACATTCTCGGTGCAGCGCACGATCAACGAGTATCCGGACGAAGCCATGCTGGCGATCCTGCCCGGGGTAACCCTGCAGCAGCTGTGGCAATCGCTGGGCACCGCCGAACGTGCCTTGCAGCTGATCAGCGCGATGGTGGTGCTGCTGGGCATGGTCTCGCTGGTGGCGCTGTTGGTGTCGACCCTGCAGGAGCGACGTCGTGAGATGGCCGTGCTGCGTGCGACCGGCGCACGGCCGGGCTACATCGCCGGCCTGCTGGTGGTGGAAGCGGTGGCGACCAGTGCGGTGGCCTGTGGGGTCGCACTGGCGCTGCTGGTGGCGGCCAGCCTGGCCGGCCGTGGCTGGGCGCTGGCCACGTTCGGCCTGTCGATCACCCATGTGTGGCCGGACCTGCGCGAGCTGGCGTGGGTAGCCGGTGTGCTGGTGGTCAGTGCCGTGGCAGGACTGCTGCCGGCGCTGCTGGCCTATCGCCGCACCCTGGCCGATGGGCTGTCGCCCGGAGGATGAGCATGCGCGCGCGATGGCTGTTGCCGATGTTGTGCGCACTGGTGGCCTGCGAGCGGCCCGTCGATACCGGCGTGCAGGCGCTGCCGCCGTCGCCGGTACTCGACCGCGATGGCAATGCCAGTGCCGAAGAACAGGAACAGGAACTGGACTGGCTGCAGATGATGCCCGCGGACGAACTGGCCGCGCTGGAGCGGGGTGACGGGCCCGAGGTCGAGCACAACGGCAACCGGCGCATGCCGCAGTTCGGCACGTTCCGTACGGTGGACACGGTGCTGCAGCGACCCGTACGGCTGCCGGGTTATGTAGTGCCACTGGCCAACGCGCAGGATGGGCGGCTGACCGAGTTCCTGTTCGTGCCGTACTACGGTGCCTGCATCCATGTGCCGCCGCCGCCCCCGAACCAGATCGTGCATGTGGTGTTGCCGCGCCCGATCGATATGCCGGACATGTATTCACCGTTCTTCCTGGCCGGCACGTTGCGCGCCGAGCGCTTGGATGACGATCTGGCCGGTTCGGCCTACACCATGCGCGATGCGCAGCTGAGGCCTTATGAACCGTAGAACGCTGTTCGGGGGGATGTGCTGCCTGTGGCTGGCCGGCTGCATGCAGGCCGGCGGTGACGCTGCGGCCGTGGCGCAGGCCACGCCGGTGGCTGCAGCGGCCACGGCAGAAGCCGTCATCGACCGCTGGGATGCGCTGCGGCCCGACGAAGTGACCTACCAGCGCCCACCGCCACAGATCGGCCTGTCGCGCAATGGCATGGACGGCGTGGGGGGACTGATCGACGACACCGGTTCCGGCACACCGCCGGGGCAGGAGATCGACCATTCCAGCCCGGACCGGGCCAAGCAGTTCGGCTCCTCGCGCGTGGTCGATGCCGCCGACGACCGCGCAGTGGATCTGGATGGCTACGTGGTGCCGCTGGGTACCAACGATGCAGGATTGGTGGATGAACTGCTGTTCGTGCCGTTCTACGGGGCGTGCATCCATGTGCCTCCGCCGCCGCCGAACCAGATCATCCACGTGACGCTGGCCACGCCGATCGCGCTGGGCAACCTGTGGGACCCGTACCGGCTCGCAGGCCGCCTGCAGGTGAAGCGGTTCGATGCGGACATCGCCAGCGCCTCCTACGATGCTGCGGCGGCGACGCTGACCGCGATCCACAACTGATGCGCGCGCGCTGGGTCACTGCAGCGGTGACGGCAGCGGCGGCGGGCGTGGCGTTGGCCGCGTGGTTGCAGCGGCCCGCGGCACCACCGGCGTTGCCTGCGGTTGCCTTCCCGGCGCCTGCCATCGAGGCCGGCCAGCGTATCGAGCAGTGGTTGGCCGAAGACGTAGCATTTCGCAACGATGTGCTGTTCCTGCTGGCAGCCACGCTGCGCGATCGCTGCCAGCCGGCCCAGGCGGGATTGCTGGTGCGCATGGCCAATCGCGCATCACTGCCGGTGCTGGCGGCGGTCAGTGCAGTGACCCAGCGCGAGCCCGCACTGGACCGGCCGATCTACCAGTTCATCCAGCATCGCGCCGATGCCACGCGGTGTGGCCAGCCGCTGCAGGTGCCGCTGGCCGGGGGGCGCAGCATGGACGTGGACATCGAACAGTACGCGCGCATGTTTCCGGACAGCTACTTCGATCCGCAGCACAGCCACGAGCCGCGGGATTTTGCGGGCCTGTCGCTGCTACAACGTGCCGGGAACGCCTGCAACAGCGTGGTCTATTCGGTGCTGCCGCTCGGGCGCAGCGATTGGCGATGCAGCAGCCTGCGTGCCAACGCGCGGTCACGGGTACGTGGCCTGTGCGAGGACGAACTCCGCCGCCAGCACGGCAACACCGGCGGCGAGCTGGACATGGCCGTGGGGCAGGGCATGCAGGGCGCGGTGGTGGCCGCGATCGCCGCACTGCCGGAGGACTGCCGGTGATCGCTCCCTGGGTGGAGCCTTGGAACCAGGATGGGTAGCGCCAGGCCATGCCTGGCGAGCGATGCGTGTAAGTGCCTGGCTGAATGTCCATTCGAGCAAGTTCGACGCCACAAAAGCTGAACCGATCGAATGGAAGGCCTATAACTATACAGGATGTCCTGTATAGTTATGACGGTACTCCACCTCTCACCAGGTTCTCCCATGGCTTTGTCCCAGCCCTTGGCCGGTGTTCCGGCCCTGTCGCGCGCCCGCCGTTGGGCGCTGTTGTTCACCGTTGCTGCTGGCCTGCTGCTGGTCACGCTCGACAATTCCGTGCTCTACACCGCACTGCCCACCCTCACCGAAGAGCTGTCGGCCAGTGCCGGCCAGGCGCTGTGGATCATCAACGCCTACCCACTGGTGATGGCCGGCCTGCTGCTGGGTGCGGGCACGCTGGGCGACCGCATCGGCCACCGCCGCATGTTCCTGGTCGGCCTGGTGGTGTTCGGCGTGGCCTCGTTGGCGGCGGCGTTCGCCGATAGCGCCGCACAGCTGATCGCTGCGCGTGCGTTCCTCGCCGTGGGCGCCGCAGCGATGATGCCGGCCACGCTGGCGCTGATCGGCCTGAGCTTCCACGAAGCACGCGAGCGCAACATTGCGATTGCAATCTGGGGCTCGGTAGCCATTGTCGGCGCAGCCCTCGGCCCGATCATCGGCGGTTGGTTGCTGCAGCACTTCTGGTGGGGCTCGGTGTTCCTCATCAACGTGCCGGTGGTGGTGGTCGCGTTCGTGGCAACGCTGGTGCTGGCGCCAGAGGGCCAGCGTGATACTTCGCGCCCGTGGGATCTGGTGTCGTCACTGCTGGCATTGGCCGCGCTGTCCGGCCTGGTGCTGGCGATCAAATCGCTGATCGCCACGCCGCCGTCATATGCGCTGGGCGCCGGTGCACTGCTGCTGGCGGTGATCAGCGGTGTGGCGTTCGGCCGTCGCCAGCAGCGGCTGCCGTACCCGCTGCTGGACTTCGCGATCTTCCGTAACCCGGCATTTCTGGCCGGCACCCTGTCGGCGGTATTCACTCTGTTCGCCATGGCCGGACTGCAGCTGGTCACCACCCAGCGCTTCCAGCTGGTGGCAGGCTTCACGCCGTTGCAGGCCGGCCTGCTGGTGTCGGTGGCAGCACTGGGCAGCCTGCCCAGCGCGCTGCTGGGCGGCAGCATCCTGCATCGCGTGGGCCTGCGGCCCCTGATCTGCGGCGGCCTGGCGGCGGCGGCCGTGGGCGTGGGTGTGGTGGCGTTCGGCTTCCCGCACGGTCTGGGCTGGGTGGTGGCCGGCATGGCGATCACCGGCGTCGGTGTGGGCGCTGCCATCTCGGTGGCCTCCACCGCCATCCTCAACAACGTGCCGCCGCACCGCGCAGGCATGGCCTCGTCGGTTGAAGAGGTGTCCTACGAATTCGGCGGCCTGCTGGCGGTGGCGATGCTGGGCAGCCTCAGCGCGGCGATGTACGGTGCGTTCCTGCCGGTCTCGGCGGACATGCCCGAGCTCGCGCGCGAAGGCTTCACCCAGGCGCTGCACGCCGCACGTGCGGGCGGACAGGGTGAGTGGTTCGCGTTAGCCACGGCGGCGTATGACCGGGGCTACCAGATCGTGCTGCTGGTGATCGCGGTGGTGCTGGCGCTGGGTGCGGCGATCATCGCGCGCCTGCTGCGTGGACGCGTCGGTGGCCGCGAGGGCGCGGCCGATCGCGTAAAATGACACGATGAGAACCAGCAAGCGCGACCGCATCCTCGACGCCGCCGTCAACGTGATCAATCGTGATGGCGTGCGTGCGGTGACCTTCGAGTCGGTGGCGGCCGAGGCACAGCTGACCCGGGGTGGCCTGCTGTACCACTTCCCCTCGCGCGAGGCGCTGTTGCGCGGAATCGACGAGCACCTGGTGCGGGCCTGGGAAACGTCGATGGAGGCACTGCTCGGCAAGTCCGCTGCCGACGCCACGGCGCTGGAGCGTTACCAGACCTTCGTCCGTGTTTCGGCACAGAGCGCTACCCGTGCCGAGCTGATGTTCATGCTTGAATCTGCCGACCCGGATGCGGGCGAGCGTCCCTGGGGCCCGGCGGTACGCCGCTGGGCACCGTCGGCACCGGAGGCGGGCAGCAATGATTCTACCGCGCTGGACAATTTCGTGGCGCGGCTGGCTGCCGATGGCCTATGGATCTACGAGGCGATGTACGAAGGGCAGCTGGATGAAACGGTGCGCGCCCAGGTCGCCGAGCGGATTGCCGGATTGCTGGCGAAGTCTGATGGGACGTCCAGCTGATCCCTCCGGGACATGCTCGACTGCTTTCCGGTCAGACGACGAAAATGCGGCTTCGGTAGCGTCGGCTGCTGGCCGACTGCCCTTCGCGGGGATTCAGGAGAATCCCGCGCTGCGCGCGATAGTCGACCAGCGGTCGACTCTACCCAGTCGATCTCTCCATCCCTCCGATATCACCCTGTCGTCAAGCAAGGCCGGCCAGCCACGCTCTCGGCGACGCACCCAGCCGCTTGCGGAACGCCTTCGACAACGACGCGGTATCGGCGAACCCGACGTCGATCGCCACCTGCTTGACCGCAACGCCCGCACGCAGCTGCGCGCAGGCCAGGCTCAACCGCCAGTCCAGCAGGTAGCTGGCCGGCGTGGTCTGCATCACGTCCTTGAACACCGCTGCGAATGCGCTGCGTGACATGCCGGCGGTGGCGGCCATGCACGGTAGCGTCCAGTCCTGCTGTGGTGCCTGGTGCATCGCCACCAACGTGCGTGCCAGCCGCGCGTCGGACAGCCCGCGCATCAGTCCGTGGCTGACCCCAGCCGCATCTGGATGATCGACCACCCAGCGCAGGATCTGGATCAGTGCCACCTCGAACAGCCGGTTGGTCAGCAGGCGCGATCCGCAGCGCTGGCGGTCGGCCTCGGCGAACAGCAGGTGCAGCGTGTCGTCCAGCTCATCGATCGCGGCCAGTGGCACCACCATCACTGGTGGCAGCGACTGCACGACGGGATTGCGCGCACCACCATCAAAGTCCAGCGTGGCGCAGGTGAAGTCCGGGCCGTCCAACGGCGCGTTGAAGAACACATGGTGCACGGGTTGCGGGTAGAGCAGCAGGCTGGGGGTATCGATTTTCAGGCGCGGCAGGGCGATGTCGCCGCCCGGGTGGCGCACCTCCATTTCGCCCCGGCGCAGGATGTGCAGGAACGCGCGCCCGGGCTGCGGCTCGAACACATGGCGTCCACAGAGTGGCCCGCTGTGGAACAGCGCAGCCTGCACGCGGAAACGTTCCAGCAGGCTCGACAGGCGGTCGGGTGCGGACGTATCCGCCGGCGCGGGCAGTGTGCTCATGGGGGAGTGCTCATGGACGAATGGACAACTGATAAAGCTTAAATGGCCAGTAACGTCCAGTGAGTCTACCTAGCATCTGCGGATCGTCCAATCCCGGACGTTTCCGAAGGAGATCCACCATGTCCCGTGTCCCCCTGATCGATGCCTCCGCCACCAGCGCCGACCGCCAAGCCCTGCTGGGCCAGGTGCATGCCGCCTTCGGCGCCACCCCGGCCATGTTCCGTGCGGTGGCCAATTCCCCGGCCGCGCTGCAGAGCATGTGGGGTTCATTTGGCGCTCTTGGCGGCGGTCGCCTGTCGCCGCTGCTGGGCGAGCAGATCGCCGTGGCCATCGCCAATCGCAACGCCTGCGAGTACTGCCTGGCCGCGCACACCGCGCTGGGCCGCAAGGCCGGCGCCAGCAGCGAGCAGATGGCGGCGGCGCAGATCGGCCAATCCAGTGACCCAGCCACCGCTGCGGCGCTGGACTTCGCGCTGAAGGTGGTCGAGCAGCGCGCACAGATTGCCGACGGTGATGTGCAAGCGCTGCGTGGGGCGGGCTTCGATGAGGAGCAGATTGTCGAGATCCTGGCCCACGTGGCGCTCAACCTGTTCACCAACTACGTCAACGTGGCGTTTGATGTGCCGGTGGACTTCCCCAGTGTGGCGCTGCGCTGAAGCACCGTCCCGCTTTTCGGTAGGGTCGATCGCTGGTCGACTGCGTTTCGTTCAATTGGCGGAAAAGCCCGCGCTGCGCGCGTTAGTCGACCAACGGTCGACTCTACCAAGGTGGTTCGTCGGCCTGCAGTCGATGTGCCGGTGGTCGTTCCGGTCGTCCCAATCGGGTTTACCCAGCCGGTTCGTCCACCTGCAGCCGATCCGGATGGGTGTACACATTGAATCCGCTTTCCCGCGCGAACCCGACCAGGCACAGGCCGGCGCCGCGCGCCAGATCGATCGCCAACGCCGTGGGTGCCGACACGGCGGCCAGCACGCTGGCACCGGCACGTACCGCCTTGCTGACCATTTCGTAGCTGGCCCGGCTGGAGATCAGCAGCAGGCCGCCGTCAATGGTGTGTTCATTGTGGTGCAGGGCGCCGATCAGCTTGTCCAGCGCATTGTGGCGGCCCACGTCCTCGCGCACCCAGCCGATGCGGCCGCTGGCATCGGCCCAGGCCGCGGCGTGGATGGAGCCGCTTACCGCATTCATCGGCTGATGCTGGGCCAGGGCTGCCAACGCCCGTTGCAATGCGGCCGGCGGGTAGGTCCGGCGCTCGCGGATCGGCGGCAGCGGCCGCAGCACGTCTTCGAGCTGACGGGTGCCGCACAGTCCGCAGCCCCCACGGCCGGGCAGCAGCCGTCCATCGGCCGGATCCAGGCCGGCGGCGGGGGCATCATCGGTTACGGTCATCTGCAGCTCGATGCCTTCCAGTTGCGGGTGAACTTCGATCGACAACAGCTGCGCCGGCGCGTCGATCAATCCCTCACTGAGCGAGAAGCCCAGCGCGAAGTCTTCCAGGTCACACGGCGTGGCCATCATCACCGCAAAGGGAGCGCCGTTGTAGCGCAGGGCGAGCGGCACCTCCTCGGCCACCACGTCGATCTGCTGCTGGCGACCTCCGCGGCGCCAGCGCTGCAACGGGCGCTGCGCCGTGCCGGCAGGCGGAGTGTGCGGCGGGGTCGAATCAGGCATGCAGCATGTCCGGGCAAGGGAGGTGCGCAGGTGGTCGACCACCCACGGTTTCGAGGATAGCGCAGTGGTCACGCCCTGACGTGCCTGTAACCGTTGCCATGGCAGCGTGTAGCGAAAACAGCGCGGCCCTCTGGCGCAGCGGCCTCGGCCATGCCAGCCTGTCCTGCTGGAAGAGTCGCCCGCAGGCGGCCACTGCCATGTTGCGCCGTTCGTTGTTGCGTTCCTCCCACAGGGTTGCCGAACATGTCCGAGCAGAAGCCGCCGCGTTACAAGCCCTACAACCAACCGGCCGGAGGCTGGGGTGCTGCCGGCGCCACCGCCAAGGTGCTGCTGCAGCAGAGCGTGATCGGCAAGGGCTCCAAGGCGCTGCTGGCGATGAACCAGCCCGGCGGCTTCAAGTGCCCCAGCTGCGCGTTCCCCGATGCCGACGAACGCAGGAAGCTGGAATTCTGCGAGAACGGCGCCAAGGCGCTGGCCTGGGAGGCGACCCAGTTCCGCGCCGGTCGCGAGCTGTTCGCCCAGCACACCGTCACCGAACTGATGGCGCAGACCGACTACTGGCTGGAGATGCAGGGCCGGTTGACCGAGCCGATGCGCTACGACGCGGCCACCGATCACTATGTGCCATGCAGCTGGGATGAGGCCTTCGCGATGATCGGCCGCCATCTGCAGGCGCTGGACAGCCCGCACCAGGCCGAGTTCTACACCTCCGGACGCACGCCCAACGAAGCGGCATTCCTGTATTCGATCTTCGTGCGTGAGTTCGGGACCAACAATTTCCCGGACTGCTCCAACATGTGCCATGAACCCACCAGCCGCGGCCTGCCGCCGGCCATCGGGGTGGGCAAGGGCACAATCGTGCTGCGGGATTTCGAGCATGCCGAGGCGATCTTCGTGATCGGCCAGAACACTGGCACCAACTCGCCGCGGATGATGAGCAACCTGGTCGAGGCGCGCAAACGCGGCATCCCGATCGTGGCCGTCAACCCGATGCCCGAGCGCGCACTGATCCGCTTTGCCGAACCGCAGGACGTAGTGCAGATGGCCACGTTCGGCTCCACCGAGATCACCAGCGAATTCGTGCACATCCGCATCGGCGGCGACCTGGCCCTCATCAAGGGCATGATGAAGGTGATGTTCGAACGTGAAGCGCAGGGCGAACGTGTGCTCGACCACGACTTCCTCGATGAACACACGGTGGGCCTGGACGCGCTGCGCGAGGACGTGCTGGCGCAGGACTGGGGCGAGATCGTAAGCGTGTCCGGCATTTCGCAGGCGCAGATCCACCGGTGCGCGGAGATCTACATCCGTTCCAACGCCACCGTGATCTGCTATGGCATGGGTCTGACCCAGCACCAGTACAGTTCGCGCCTTCTGCAGCAGGTGGCCAACCTGCTGATGCTGCGCGGCAACTTCGGCAAGCCCGGTGCGGGCATCGGGCCGATCCGCGGCCATTCCAATGTGCAGGGCGACCGCACGGTCGGCATTGACGAAAAGCCCAAGCCCGCCTATCTGGACCGGGTGCAGCAGGTGTTCGGCTTCGAACCCCCGCGCGAACATGGCCACCATGTGGTCGAATCGATCGAGGCGATGCTGGAGGGCAGCGCCAAGGTGTTCATCGGCCTGGGCGGCAACTTCATCCATGCCGTACCGGATACCCCGCGCGCGTACCAGGCCATGCGTGGCCTGGAGTTGACCGTGGGCATCGCCACCAAGCTCAACCGCGGGCATCTGGTGCATGGGCGCGATGCGCTGATCCTGCCGGTGGTGGCGCGTTCGGAGCGTATCGTGACGCCTGCAGGTGAGCAGTTCGTCACCATCGAAGATGCCATGTCGAACGTCACCGCGTCGCGCGGCGTGCTCGAACCGGCCAGCGCCGATCTGTTGCCCGAGGTGGAGATCGTCTGCCGCATGGCGATGGCCACGCTGCCGCACAGCAAGGTCGACTGGGCAGGCTGCATGCACGATTATGCGCCGATCCGCGAGTTGATCGCGGCGGTGTACCCGGACATCTACACTGGTTTCAACGACCTCATCCAGCAGCCGCACGGCTTCCACCTGGACATTCCGCCGCGCCGGCGCGTGTGGCCTACGCCCAATGGCAGGGCCAACATCCTGGTGATGCCCGGATTGGATGTGGACGACCCGGTCGACGACCCGCAGATGCTGCGGCTTGCCACCGTGCGCTCGCACGACCAGTACAACACCACCCTTTACAGCTACAACGACCGCTACCGGGGCGTTTACAACGACCGCATGGTGCTGTTCATGAACATCGAGGACCGGCTGGCGCGCGGGTTGCAGAAGGAAGCGCAGGTCAGCCTGGAGACGATCAGCAACGATGGCGTGCGCCGCTGCATCGAGGGCCTGACGGTGCTGGACTACCCGATGCCGCGCGGCGCGCTGGCCGGCTACTACCCGGAATTGAACCCGCTGCTGCCGCTGGGCTACTACGACCGGATCAGCGGAACCCCGGCGGCGAAGTCGATCCCGGTGCGGATGCAGGCGATGGCGGCAGCGATTGCCTGACGCGCGCATCGGCTATCATCGACGCGTGAACCTGCCTGGCCTGCTGCTGCGATGGATGCTGCTTGTCGCCCTGGTGCTGAATGCACCAGCGCTGGCGCTTGCCGCATCCGGTGGCACTGGGCAGGCCGTTCCTGATCACTGCGCTGCGCCGCACAGCGGTGCCATGGCCGCCGCCGGTTGCTGCGAAGCGGCGACCTCAATGGCTTGCCAGAGCAGTGAATGCGAATGCCCTCCGGCCTGTGCTGGCATGGCGGCGACCCTGGCCGGTATACCGGCCTCGCTCTGGCGCGAGGCCCCTGTAGCGGCCAGTTCCCCGCAACGCGCGCCGCCGCCGATGCCGGACCCGCTGCGACCACCCATCGCGTGATTCCGCGCAGGCCGTCCGTGCCTGCCGCCGTTGCTGTCTCCATTCTCGACTCAGCCCGCGTGCGCGATGCGCGCGGCAGCGGGCCACGTTGCCCGCATCTGCAAAGGAATCAACACCATGAACCGTCCTCTCTCCCTCGGCCTCCTGCTGGGTACCGTCCTGGCCACTGCCGCCTGCGCGCGTGCTGCCGGAGAATCATCCGCTGCGCCCGTCACCGGCGAAGCTACGGCCGTCGCGGCCACGACCACGCCAGTACGGCTGGCACAACCGGCACAGACCGACCCGGCACTTCCGGTGGCCATCGTGCGCAAGACCGCCAGCTGCGGCTGCTGCGGCGTATGGGTGGATCACCTGAAGGCAGCCGGTTTCCAGGTCGACGTGCGCGATACCGATGACATGAATCCGGTCAAGGTCCGCCTCGGCGTTCCGGTTGGCAAGGCCTCCTGCCATACCGCCGAGATCGGCGGCTACGTGGTTGAAGGTCATATCCCGGCGCAGGACATCAAGCGTCTGCTGGCCGAGCGGCCGGCGGCACGCGGCCTGGTGCTGCCGGGCATGCCGGCCGGCTCACCCGGCATGGAGATGCCGGATGGCTATGTGCAGCCGTACACCGTTGAACTGGTGCGCAACGATGGCAGCATCGAGCCCTTCGCCCAGCACGGCCAGGGCGGCTGACAGGCGGCGGTGCCGGTCGGCCTGACCGGCACCCGTCGTCGACCTCCCTGTAGAGCCGAGCCCACGCTCGGCTGCTTTCTGCTGGCACGCCGAGCATCGGCTCGGCTCTACAGGATCAGCGGCTCGCCGCGGCTTCCTTTGCCAGCTGCGCGTCGAGCTTCTTTGCCGCCTCATCCGCGTAGGCCTGGCAGGTCAGCACGTTGGCAGCGGCCGTGTTGCCGGCGGCATAGTTCCACCGGCTGGCGCCAGGATGCGGAGTCAGCAGCAGATCGCAGGGCAGGGCACGCACCGTGGCGAAGCTGCGCGTGTAATCCTCGATCAGGTGCGGATAACGGGCGTTGCCACGCAGCTGGTAGCCCGGCGCGCTCAGGCTGTCGGCGTAGGCGATGCGCACCGGCTTGCCCTTGCGGGTGTCGGTCCAGGTCCAGGCCGTGCTGCCAGGGGTGTGCCCCGGCATGAAGTGCGCGGTGAACGCGATTCCGCCCATCGTGACCACTTCACCATCCATGATGATGCGGTCGGCGTTCACCGGCGGGAAGGTGATGCCATCACCGAAATGCAGGTCATTGCTGCCGCCACGTGCCAGCAGCACCGCCGATTCGGCATTGGCCAGCACCTGTGCACCGGTGCGGCGCTTCAGCTCCGCCACCGGCCCGGCATGGTCGGCATGCGCGTGGCTGAGCAGGATCAGGCGCAGATTCTGCGGTGTGACGCCGCGCACCTTCATGTTGTTCATGAGGTGGTCGGCCATCTGCGGCATGCCGCCGTCGAGCAGCACCGCGCCCTCGTCGGTCTGCACCAGCAGTGCAGTCAGGTTCTGGGTACCGATCTGCCAGGTGTGGTCGGCAATCTGCAGGGGCGCCATCGGCTGCAGCCACGAATCATCCACGGTGTAGGCCCGCAACTGCGGCAGCGGCGCTTCGGCAGCGCTGGCCGGGAGCGTGGAAAGTGCGGTGGCAAGGGCGAAGGAAAGAAAGAGCGAGCGCATGTGAAAGAGGGCGTTGGAAGGTGAATCGAGGCTAGCACGCGGTTTTACGCCGCCGTTTCGATGATTCCTCATGACTGCCATGAGCCTGCGTTGCGGCTGTCAAACAATGGCGCGCACAGGCGGGTGAAAGGGCGATGCCGTTCGCAGCGTCATCGCGGCATGCGCGGTAGCCTGCGCGGACCACAAGGAAGGAGCAGGCGCATGTGTATTGTGTGCAACCCGGGGGCAGCGGCATTCCTGCAGGCACGTCGCGAGTTTCTCGCTGGCGTGGTCGGGCTGGGCGTGGTGGCGCTGGCAGGGACGGCAGTTCCATCGACGGCGTTCTCGGAAACGCGATCGCCGGCGCTTGACGGGCCGGCGGATCGGATTTTCCACGGTGGACCGATCCATACGCTCGGCCCCAAGGGCAAGGTGCAGGCCATTGCGGTACGCCACGGACGTATCCTGGCCACCGGCAGCCGCGAGGAGGTCATGCTGCATCGTGGCCGTCACACCGATGTGGTCGATCTGCGGGGGCGGGCGCTGTTGCCGGGCTTCATCGACCCGCACATGCATTCGGCGATGGCGATTCTTTCCGATTGGCTGGACGTGACGCCGTTCAGTACGGCCACCTTGGCCGACGCGCTGTCGAAGATTGGCGCAGCGGCGAGCGCGCGCAAGCCCGGCGAGTGGGTGATCGCGCAGGGCATTGATCCCTCATTGATGCCGGGCGCGCCGATCACCCTGCACGCATTGGATGGCGTGGCGCCGGACAATCCGGTGTTCGTGCTGGAGTCCAACGGCCATGTCGCCTACAGCAACAGCAAGGGGTTCGCCGCGGCCGGGGTGACCGATGCCACGCCCGACCCTGACCAGGGGCGCTACGATCGCGAGCAGGGCAGGCTGACCGGACGCATGCAGGAATCGCCTGCGATGAAGCCATTCATGGCGGTGATGCCGATGCCCAGCCAGGAGCGCAGCGCCGAGCTGATCCAGCAGTTGTTCGCCGACGCGACCAAGGCCGGCTGCACCAGCCTGCACGATGCGGGCATCGGTACCGGCGGCGTGACCGATCTGGACGTGCTCAACGGCGTGATGGCGAGCAATCCGCCGGTCCGTTACTCCGGCTTTCTCACCTCGGACCTGATGGATGACTGGGTCCAGCGTGGCATCACGCCGGGCCACGGTGATGATCGCTTCCGCCTGACCGGCATCAAGTTCTGGTCCGATGGTTCCAACCAGGCGCAGACCGGCTATCAACGCGAGAACTATCTGGGGTCGGACAAGCGTGGCGCGCTGAACTACACCGAGGCACAGTTGATTGCCGGCGTGCAGCGGGCCCATGACCTGGGCTGGCAGGTGGGCATCCACGCCAACGGTGATGCGGCCATCGACACCACCCTGAATGTCCTCCAGGCCGTGCTGGCAAAGACCGCGCGTACCGACCATCGCCACCGCATCGAGCACTGCAGCGTGCTGCATCGCGAGCAGATCACCCGCCTGGCGCAGCTGCAGGTCTCGCCCTCGTTCCTGATCGGCCACGTGTACTACTGGGGCAAGGCGTTCCGTGACAACATCCTTGGCCCGCAGCGCGCGGCCCTCTACGACCCATGCCGTTCGGCGCTGGACGGTGGCCTGCGCATCTCGCTGCATTCGGATTTCAATGTCACCACCATCGATCCGCTGCGCTACATCGACAACGCGGTGAACCGCCGGATGCGTGATGGCGGCGAGGTATTGAACCCGGGCGAATGCATCAGCGTCGAGCAGGCCCTGCGCGCGGTCACCATCGACGCGGCATGGCAGTGCCGGAGGGATGACATTGTCGGCAGCCTGGAGCACGGCAAGTATGCGGACATGGTCATCCTCGACCGCGATCCGCTGACGATCGATCCGGCCAAGGTCCTTGAGCTGAAGGTCACCGAGACCTGGCTGCAGGGCGAGCAACGCTACGCCGCCTGATCCATTGACCCGCCCACGGGCCCGGGGCGACTGCACCCCGGGCCCCCGGCGGGCTCAGTACCGGTATTGCCAGCCCAGTGTCAGCACCCGGCCACGGCCGGAGAAGTAACTCGGGTTCGACGGCGTGGTCTGCGAGTAGTAGCTGATGTACTGCTTGTTGGCCAGGTTCTGCACGCCCAGCGTGAAGGCATGCTTGTCCAGCGTATAGCGCGCGACCAGATCCACCGTGGTGTAGCCCTTGAACGCCGCTACGCGCGCGCCAAGCAGGTCGAAATCGCGATCGAAGGCGTGGCTGGCCTGCAGACGGGTGCTCAGCTGCGTGGTCCAGGTCTGCTCCCAGAACGCGGTCAGCCGGTTCGGCGCGATGTTGACGCCGGCCAGGTCGCTGTCGAGGCGTCCGTCGACGTTGGCGTCGTAGCGGCCATTGGCGCGCGCGTAGCCCAGGCCGAGGCGGCTGTCGCCCAGGCGCAACCGCAGATTGCTTTCGAAGCCTTCCACACGGGTGGCCTGGCGTTGCACCGCGTAGGCATCAATGCCCGGATCGTAGACCAGCACCGAACCGAGCTTGGATTCGGAGGTGTAGTAGGCGATGTCACCGCTGAAGCGGCCATCGTCGTACTCCAGGCCGATCTCGCGGTTGTCCGATACCACCGGTGACAGGTCCACCAGGCTGTCCACGCGTTGGCCGTCGCGGTTGATCGCACGCAGCACGCGGCCGACGTCGGCCACGGTGTAGCCTTCCGAGTACGAAGCGTAGGCGTTGAGGCGGTCGTTGATGTACCAGACCGCGCCGAAGTTGGGCAGGGTCTCGCTCATGGTCGGCTTGCCGCCTGCCACCTTGCGCGCGCCATAGCGGGGCAGGGTGGTGTAGTCGCCCACCTCCAGCTCGCCCTTCTCGTAGCGCAGGCCGCCGGACAGCATCAGGTGGTCGCTCGGCCACCAGTGCAGCTGCAGCAGCGGCGACAGGCTCTGGTAGGTGGTCAACGGCACCCAGTTCATGCCGCTGGCCAGCAGTACCTGGTGGGTGCGGTCGCGCAGGCCGTCCAGGCCCAGGGTCACGTCCAGCGTGGTGTCGGCGATGCGGGACCAGCTCTGGGTCAGCTTGAAGCCGCGCTTGTCCGATTCATTCTGGGTCTGGTCCCAGGCGGCATTGGCGCCGGTGTTGCCCCACGGATCCCACTGACTGGCCCCGTAGCGGCCTTCGAAATCGACAGCGAATGCCTGTGCCTGGAAGCGGCCGCCGAGCAGGTCGGCAGCGCTGTAGTCCACGGTCAGCGAACGCGAGCGGTTCATCGGCGGCTCCAGCGGCGTATCGCCAGGCACCGAAATGGTGGGGCGTCCGCTGCGGAAGTCGCCGTTGACCGCCAGGTAGTTGTCCAGCCCGCGCAGTTCGTAGCGGTTGGCCATCACCTGCAGGCGGTGGCCCTCGGCCAGGTTCCAGCCGAGCTTGGCGAACACGTTCGACGAGGTCGAATCCATCAGCTCACCCTGCGCGTTGGTCCCGATCGAGCGGCCCTTGCCGTCATGGAACAGGCCCTGCCGCTCGTAGGCCAGGCCGGCCACCAGGTCGAACTGCTCGCCGCGCGCGCCGACCAGCGCCGAGGCGCGCTGGCCATTGTCATCGTGGTGGCTGGGCAGTCCGCCGCTGTAGCTCAGGTTGCTGTCCAGCAGGAACGCGCCCGGTTCGCTGGGGGCACTGCGGGTGATGATGTTGACGATGCCACCGGTACCGCCGATGCCCTGCAGCGCGTTGGCGCCGTGGATGACTTCGATGCGCTCGATCATCGCCGGGTCGATGGTGTGCGAATCACGCGAGCCATCGCGCAGCGGGGTGGACTGCGGCACACCATCGACCATGTACAGGATGCCGCGGCCGCGCATGCTCTCGCCGTAGTTGGACATCTTCTCGCGGGCGGGAGCGAAGGCCGGAATCTGTGCCGACAGCACGCGCGAGACATCCGAGCCCAGCGCCAGCTGCTGGGCGATGTCCTCACGGGTCAACACGGTGATGGTGTTGGGCATGGCGGTCTCGCCCTGCGGCATGCGCGCGGTGGACGCCGATACGGTGACACGGGCCAGTGAGGTCGCCGCGGCCGGCTGCGTGGGCCGTGCAGGTGTGGCTGCCCTGGCCTGCGCAGGTGCAGCGGCAGTCGTGCTCACCACGAAGACGCCCGGCGCGCGCTCCTGCAGTGTCAGGCCGTGGCCGGCCAGCAGGCGCTGCAGCGCCTCGCGCGGGGTGTAGCGGCCATCCAGTGCTGGTGCGGTGCGCCCACCCACGCTGTCAGCAGCAAACAGCAGCTGGATGCCGCTTTGCCGCGCCAGCGCGTTGAGCGAGGCCTGCAGGGAGCCAGCCGGCAGGTGGATGTCCACCGCGGCCGGGGCGGAGGTCTGTGCAGCGACGGGCAGTGCGGCACACAGGCACACGGCGAGCAGGGTGGGGGCCAGCCGGCGCAGCGCGGCAGGCGGAACAGGGCGGGTCATGCGGGGTCCTTCGGAGGGGTTCAAGCACCTGCCGGATGAGAGGCCGCGCAACCCACCCTCGTGGTGGCGATCAATCGCGTGCACGCAGATGCAGACTGCCATCGGCCGCGGTCTGCAGCTGCACCGGCAGGATGTCCGGCAGCAGTGCCACCGCGGTCTCGGCGCGGTCGGCGTCGAACACCCCCGAAACCAGCAGCGTCCCTAGCGCTGGGTCATCCAGCACGATCGGTCGATCATGGTAGCGCTGCAGGATGCGCAGCACTTCCGACAGCGGCAGGCGATCGAACTGCAGCCGCCCGCGGGTCCAGTCGGCCCGGTCCGGGCCGGCGGCCTCGGGGGGCGACAACGAACCTGCCTGTGCCAGCAGGCGCTGGCCCGGCTTCAGGCGCTGCTCGGCATCGCTGCCGTCGACGCGCACGCCCACCTCGCCGCGCCACAGGGTCACCTCGCTGAGATCGCCCTGGCGGTCCACATCGAACACCGTGCCGTAGTTGCGCACATGCACCGGTCCGGCATCGACCTGGAATCGCCGCCATGCCGAGTGCTGGACGTTGAAGCGGGCGCGGCCCTGCAGCAGCACCACCTGGCGCGAGCGCAGGTGGCGGCGGACCTGCAGGTGGGTCTCGGCATCCAGCAGCAGCCGGCTGCCATCGGGCAGGGTCAGCTGGCGGCGGTCGGCCACCGAGGTCCGGTAGTCCCTGGTCTGCCATGCCGGATCGGCCAGCAGCACCGAAGCGACCGCCAGCGCCAATACGGGCAGCACCATCTTGGCCGCGCGGCGACCACCGCGGCGGCGCAGCTGCTCGGCTTCCGGCAGTGGGAAGCGCACCTTCAATGCGTCGCGGTGCTGGTTGAGCAATTGCTCGGTGGACGGTACGCGCGGCGGTTGCGCGGGCGGCGCGGGCGGCGGCCTCCGGCCCATCACTGACCTCCGTGCAGGCGGCAGTCGGCCACGGCCAGGCGCAGATGGCGCTCCACCGCCTTCAGGCCGATGCCCATGCGCCGCGCGACATCGGCCTGCGGCACTTCATGGATCTTGTGCAGGATGAACACCTGCCGGCGCCGGCAGGGCATGCGTTCGATGCTGGCTGTAAGCCGTTGCAGGGCCTGCTGTCCCTGCGCGTGCTGGGCCGGGCCGGGGCGGTCGCAGGCGCTCTCGGGCAACTCGGCACGCGGTTCCACCCAGTGCCGGCGCAGGTCTTCGGCGCGGCAGCGGTCGACCGCCGCATCGTGGGCGATCCGTCGCAGCAGGGCCAGCGGCTGCCGCGCATCATTCACTGCAGGGCGTTCCAGCAGATTGACGCAGACGTCGTGCACGACCTCACGGGCCAGCGCCGGCGAACGGAAGCGGCGACGCAGGTAGTCCACCAGTTCTTCGTAGTGACGCACCAGCGAGGACACCAGGGGTAGCGCGGGTGGAGTGGAAGGGGGCATGCGGTCGGGCGGCAGGGCGAAAGGGTGCGCGCCGGAAGGACATCCCTGCGCACTGCTGCAATACTAATGGGAACTGTTCGCGTTTGATATGCCGGTGTCGCGACCGGGATTGTTCGCCGGGGCCGGAAGGTGAATCCACACTCATCGGCTGGAGCGCAGACTCGACCCCGGTTAGCCTGCGGCGACCTGCCAAGGAACTGCTCGATGCGCCTGCCCGCCCTGCGCCACCGTGACGGCCACCACGCCCGCGTGACCTACGAGGAACTGTTCTTCGATCTGGTCTACGTGTTCGCGGTCACCCAGCTCAGCCACCATCTGCTGCATCACCTGGACCTGGCCGGCGTACTGCAGACCCTGGTGTTGTGGTTCGCGGTCTGGCTGGGCTGGCAGTACGCGTGCTGGGTCAGCAACTGGTTCGACCCGGAGGCGCCACGCATCCGCGGGCTGATGTTCGCCACCATGCTGTTGGCATTGTTGATGTCCTCCTCCATTCCCGAGGCGTTCGCCGATCGTGCATGGGTATTTGCTGGGGCCTACGCCACGATGCAGGTGGGGCGCACGGCCTTCGTGCTGATCGAGGTCGGACCCACGCATCCGCTGGCGCCCAACTTCCGCCGCATGCTGGCGTGGGTCGGTATCTCGGCGTGCTTCTGGCTGGCCGGCGCGGCCGCCGAGGGCAACGTCCGTCTGGGGCTGTGGGCGATGGCGGTGGCCTGCGAGTACGTCTCGCCGATGTTCGGCTTTGCGTTCCCAGGCATGGGCCGGTCGCATACCCGCGAGTGGACCATCGAGGGCGGCCACCTGGCCGAACGCTGCCAGCTGTTCGTCATCGTCGCACTGGGTGAGACGTTGCTGGCTACCGGTGGTGTGCTCAGCGAGGTCGAGCACTGGCGGCTGGAGGTGGTATCGGCGGTACTGGCCACCTTCGCCGGTACGCTGGCGATGTGGTGGCTGTATTTCGGCATCTCCAGCCGCGATGCCACTGCGGCGATCACCCACTCCGACGATCCCGGCCGGATGGGCGCCAACTTCCACTACGTGCATGCGCTGCTGATCGCCGGCATCATCGCCACGGCGGTGGGCAACGATCTGGTCATGGACCATCCGGGCGCGGCGGTCACCGTGGTGTATGCCACCGTGATGGTGGCCGGTCCACTGATCTACCTGCTGGGCAGTGCCCTGTACAAGCGCGTTGTCTATGGGCATGCGCCGCGCTCGCATCTGCTGGGTGCGGCCGCATTGCTGATGCTTGGCCTGGTGATGCCCTGGATGCATCTGCTGGCCGCCGGATGGCTGACCAGCATGGTGCTGCTGGGCGTTGGCCTGCTGGATACGCGGTTGAAGCGGCGCAGCCAGCAACGGCAGGGTTAGAAGCCGCCGCCGGTCTTGAAGCCACCGCCGCCGCTGATGCCACCACCACTGCGGAAGCTGCCGCCGCTGGAGCTTGAGCTGGAACCTGAACTTGAGCTGGAACTTGAGCGTGAACTGCTGGAGCTGCTCGAGGCGCGGTCGAACAGGCCACCGGAGGCACGGGTGGTGCGGCGGCTGTTGCTGGTGGTGCTGAAGAAGGATGCAGTGGCTGCGGCGCGGGCCGGGGCGCGGTAGGACGGCGCCTCGTAGGCCTGTCGCTCGATGTCCGCAGCGGCCTGGTAGCTCCTGCGGGCGGCCTGCAGATCGTCGAGGCGCTTCTTCAGCACGGCCATATCGCGGGTGTGCTCGCCTACCATGCCCTCGATCTCGCCCAGGCGCAGGCGACTGCGATGGATGCGCTCAAGCACCGCATCATCTTCGCCGGAAGCGGTGGCGGCCACGCGCCGGTACAGGTCGTTCATGCTCTTGGCCGACAGCGTGCGTGCCAGTGCAGTAAGCAGCGCGCCGCCTTCGGCATCGCTCCAGCTACGGAAGCCGTCGATCTGAGCCTGCTTGGCATCCACGGTCTGTCGATGCAGCTGCTCGGCCAGCAGCGCCTGCGCCACCGCGCCCTGGGCCGCCTGCAACTGCTGGCGCAGCGGGTCACCGCCGGCGTCAGCCAGTGCCGCTTGCCGCGCCTGCTGCACCGGTTGGCGGGCGGCCTCGGCTTCGTCGCGGGCCTGTGTGGCATGTGCCTGCAGGTAGGGTGGAAGCTCGACCAGCGTGGCGTACTCGCGCCGGGCACGGTCGAAGCCGCACAGGTCGGCCAGCCAGCCGTCGGCGGTACGCACCCATGGCCAGCCGCGATAGGCCGCGCTGCCGAAGCTGCGCCGGTGCAGGTACATGAAGATCGGGTCGGCTTCGTAGGCGCCGGCCTTGGCGTCATGCTCCGACTGCGCCGAAGCGGCCATGCGCTCGACCGTGTCGACACGTGCCTCCGCCAACTGCAGGTCGTCCTGCAGTGCGCGATAGGTCGGCTCTGCTTCCAGTGCGGCGTCTACCCGTTCCTGCAGGGCCTGCAGGTGTCCACCGGCGGCATTGCGTGCGGCAAGGGCCTCCTGTGAGCGCTGCTGCAGCGATTGCTCGATGTCCAGCAGTGCCTGCAGTTCATCAGCCAGTACCGCCGCCTTGCGATCGCGGCGCTGCAGGTCGGCGCTGGACTGCTGCATCAGGTCACGGGCCACCATCGGCGGCGAATCCGCAGCGGCTTCGGCCTGCAGGCGGGCCAGTGCAGTGAAGTCCTCGCGGACCTGCCCGTGCAGGGATTCCTGTTCCTTGATCAGGTCCCGGCACTGGTCGCCGCGCTCGGCCAGCCGCGCCTGTACCTGCCGGATATCGGCCACGACTTCGGCAATGGCGTCGTTCAAATCTCTCATGTCAGCTCCTTACCCATCACCATTCGGTGATGTAACCACCGGTGGTGGGCATGCGGAAACGTGGCGACAGGCTGCCACGCGGCTTGCTGCCGATCTGGTCGTCCTCGATGATGCCGTTGTCCTGCTTGTCGGCGGCGACCCGGTTGTAGGTGGCCTCCGGTACGCGCACGGCAAACACCGAAACCCGTTCGTCCTTGCCGGTTTCCTCGTTGCGGATGAGCAGTTCGGCGGCATTGCCGGCCTCGTCCAGCGCCTCGGTGACCAGGTAATAGTTGCGGCTGCCGTTGGCCTTTTCGCTGTAACGCCAGACGCCGGTGCGCTCATCGTCACGGTTGACGATGCGGTAGACCAGGGTCTTGGACAGCAACGCCACCAGCTGGGCGACCTCGTCCATCGCCGGTGCGGCTTCGGCCAGCGTTTCGACCCGGATCAGCTGAGCGGCCTGGTCCACCGCACGCTCCAGCCGTTTGCGGTCCGCGCCGGCGACGCCGGTGGCGAGGCCATCGGCCTTGAGCTGGGCCAGCCGCTCGTTGAGCGCGACCAGTTTGTCGGCACTGCCGATCAGCTCCTTCAGGGTTGTCACGGCCTGGCTGGCCGCTGCCATGTCGCCGGCGCGAAGCGCGACGTCGCCACCGGTGTAGGCGCGTGCGCGCACCTTTTCGGCGTCGGGCGTGAGGCGTGCCGCCTTTGCGGCAGTGTTGGTGGTATCCAGCAGTTCGCTGGCATCGATGGCCTGGGCGAGGGTGTTCACCCGCTCGGTCAACGCGGGCAGGGATTGCCTGGCGCGTGCCAGCTGCTCCGCGGCGGCCAGCCGCTGCTGTTCCACCTGATCGGCTGCCTGCTGGCCGGTGGCACTGCCTCCACTACTGATACGCGTGAGCTTGTGCTGGCGGATCAGGGTCGGCAGGGCGGCCATCGCTGCGGGCATCCCTGTGAAGTGCCGCTGTGCTTCGGCCAGCGTTGCCTGGGCTGCTTCGGTCAGTGGCTGCAGGCGCTCGCCGCTGGCGGTGGCGCGCGGGAGCAGGGCCTGCAGCGCCTGTTCCTGCCCGGCCAGGAGGGCGCGCGCTGCAGCGGCGTCCTGTTGCTGCGCGGCCACCTTGCCGTTGAGTAGCTGCACGTTCTTCTGCACGTTGCTCTCGTGCACGAACGCGCCGAAGCTGCGCGCCATCATCACCAGCATGCTGAGCACCAGCAGCACCAAGGCCGCGACCAGTGCCCACTTCAGCAACCGGCCGCGATCGATCCAGCGCCGGGCCAGCCAGGCCTTCCAGCCGCGCGGCGCGGCGTAGAGGTAGCGTTGTTCGCGCTGGGCCTGGATACCGGCTTCCAGGATCTCGTCGGAGACCTCGATGCCCTGCGAGCGGTACAGCTCAAGCAGGCGCTGCTTCAACGTCGCCTTGTCGTGGCCGCTGTCGGCCAGCGCCTTCATCTCGGCATTGCGGTAACGCAGCTGGTCGACCACATCCATGGTCAGCAGCGCATCCTGCAGCTCGGCAGGGGCCATCGTCGCACTCACCTCAGCGCGACTCCGGGCTCGGCGGCGCCTGCAGCAGGGCAGCGAAACGCTGCTTGCCCTGTTCGACATACTCGGCGATCTCCGCCGAATCGCGGGTGGCCTGGCCGCGCAGCTGCTCGATCTCCTGCAGCGAGGTTTCCTGGAAGCGCACCACCGCATCGACCAGCTTGCGCACCGAATCGACGCCGATGGTGGCGCCGTAACCAGCCTTCAGGCCCTCGTGCAGCACGTCGTCGCCAATGTTGGCCACCGCTTCCAGGCCCTTGGAGGTGCCTTCGGTCATCGCGTTGAGCGCCTGCGTGGATTCGTGCAGGCCCATCTGCGTGGTGAAGGCCAGGTTCAAGGCGGTGAAGCTGGTTTCATTGGTGGAGAAGAACACCACCGAGCGCTCGTTGACGCGGCGCTTGACCTCGTGCGACTGGTGCACGCGCAGCATGATCGCCTCGGACGTGGCGTAGTTCACCTGCAGGTTCTCGGCCAGGTCCTTGGCCAGCTGGTAACGCGATTCCTCGGTCTGGTGGTTGCGCAGGGCTTCATCGCGGGCCATCACCAGGCGGCCGGTGTCGGCGGCATCGGCGGCCGGGTCGGCCGATTCGACGCGCTGCTGGGCCTGCTTGAGCGCCTCGCGCGCGTCGGCCAGCACCTGCTCCTGCAGCTTCAGCAGCTCATGGGCCTGGATCTCGGCATCCTTGATCGACAGGCGGAAGTCGCCGTACATCTCCAGCACGCGCGACTCGCGCTGCAGCTGCTCGGCCGAATCGCGGCTGACCTCGAGGAAGGTGCGGCGGATCTTCTCGAACCGGCTCGGGATATCGCCGCGGGTGACCTTCATCCACAGGTTCTGCAGGCGCTCGCCCATGTCGATCCTGCCGTCGCGGACCTGCTCGACCATGCTGCTGGCATCATCGCGGATGCTGTCGAAGGCGCGGATGATCTCGGTGTAGCGGTCGGAGACTTTGGCCGAGCTGATTTCATCACGCATCACGGCATTGAAATGCCCCGACTGCTGCAGCACGCGGGCGATGGCCACCACGCGACCCTGGTCCAGCGTGGACAGCTGCGAGACCAGCGCGACGGCCGGCGCGTTGTTGTCCTGCGGGGCGGCCAGGCCGAGGGCGCGCAGGGTCGCCATGGCGCGGTCGAGGTACTTGATCGGCGCCGCAGCGGCCGGCGTGGCAAGGAGAGTGTTCTCGGACATATCGACGGCTCCGGTCAGGGCGTGCAATGAAGACCCCGCCGCGCGGAACGGGCAGGGTGCTGCGAAACGAGGGCGAGGGGGAGCGGCAGCCACGGGATGCGCTGCGCGGTGGCCCCGGCGGGGGCTGCCGGCCCGGCATGGGCGGCGGTGTCCTGTTCGAACATGGAAGGTGCATTCCCTGCAGATCGCCCCCTGGCGATTCCTGGCTCATTGTAGCGGGGGTGAGGGCCAGGTGAAGCCCCACCGATGGCACGGTGGAGTAGCGTTGGCGCAGGTGCCCGTACCGGCAAGCGAGGCCTTCGTGCAGAACGTACCGCAGTGGTTGATATGGGCTGGACTGTCTGCCGTGTTCGCGGCGCTGACCGCACTGTTTGCCAAGGTGGGCGTCAAGGGCGTCGACTCGGACCTGGCGATGGCCATCCGCACCCTGGTGGTGGCGGCGGTGATCCTGCCGCTGGTGGTGGTCACCGGCAAATGGTCCAATCCGTTGCTGTTGCCCGGGCGCACGCAACTGTTCCTGGTGCTGTCCGCACTGGCAACGGGCGCTTCATGGCTTTTCTATTTTCGTGCGCTGCAGAGTGGCGAACTGGCCAAGGTAGCCGTGGTCGACAAGTTCAGCGTGGTGCTGGTGATCGTGCTGGCCTACCTGCTGCTGGGCGAGCGGCCCAGTCTGCGCGAATGGAGCGGCATCGGCCTGGTGGTGGCCGGCGTGATTGTGCTGGCGACGAAGAAGTAGTGACGTTCAACCGATCAGACGGGAGAGCAGGATGCAGGCTGAAGCACACGGTACGTTTGAAGTGGATCTGCGGCCGATCGGTGGCAATGACGGCCCGATCGCGGTGATGTCGATCAACAAGACCTTCGCGGGCGACCTGCAGGGCAGCAGCGTCGGCCAGATGCTGGCCTTTCGCACACCCGTGCAGGGCTCGGCCGGCTACGTGGCGATGGAGCGGGTGACGGCCACGTTGGCCGGGCGCCAGGGCGGGTTCACCCTGCAACACAATGGGCTGATGACCCGCGGCACGCCGGAGCTGAGCGTGGTGGTGGTGCCCGATTCCGGCAGCGAGGGATTGCTGGGCCTGACCGGCATGCTGGAGATCAGCATCAGCGAGGGCCGTCATGACTACCGGTTGGTCTACCGACTGCCGGAAGGCCCCTAGTCGAGCTCCGACGCCATCGCCGCGAGCCGGGCGACGGTGTTGAGATTGCGTGCGGTACCTTGCGCCGCATACGGAATGCGCAGCCGTGAATCGGCCATGCCGGCACCATAGTGGATGAAGATCTCGCGTGCACCGAGCGCGAGCTGTTCATCGCGCTGGCCGCTCACGCCCTGCAGCGGATCGTTGGGCAGCGGCGCGTCGACGAACAGGGCGACCACGCGGTTGCCCGCCGCCTGGGTGAACGGGTTGCGCGACACCACGTCAGTGATCTCCGCGGCCGAGCGCACCAGTACGCCAACCGGCTTGTGAGCATAGGCCTGCAGGCGCTGTGCGAGCGCGTCGCGCACGCCGGCTTCGTCCAGCGTGCTGCGCAGTATCACGTTGCCACTGGCGATGTAGGTTCGGACATCAGTGAAACCGGCGTCCGTGCACATGGCCACCAGCTCGTGCATCGGCAGCTTGCCGGTGCCGCCGACGTTGACCGCACGCAGCAGTGCGACATGCACGTTCACGGCGAGCCGGCCTGCAGGCGGTCGTACATGCGCACCAGGTCAACCAGGGTGCGTGCGCCCATCTTGCGCATCACCTGCGCACGGCGCACCTTCACCGTAATCTCGCTGACGCCGAGGTCACCGGCGATCTGCTTGTTGAGGCGGCCGCGCACCACGCCATCGACCACCTCGCGCTCACCCGCGTTCAGTGAATCCCAGCGCTGCTGGAGCGCGCCCAGCACATCGCCTTCGCGACGGCGCTGACGGTCGATCTCGATGCCCTTGTGGATCGCATCCAGCAGTTCCTGGTCGCGGAACGGCTTGGTCAGGAACTCGATGGCGCCCTCCTTGATCGCGTTGACGCCCATGGCGATGTCACCGTGGCCGGTGATGAACACCACCGGCACCTGCAGGCCATGGCTGCCCATCGTGCGGTGGAAGTCCAGTCCACTCTGGCCAGGCATGCGCACATCCAGCACCAGGCAGGCCGGCGCGTCCTCCAGGTCATGTTCGAGGAATGCCTGGGTGGAGGCGAAGGCTCGCACCTGCAGCCCCATCGAGGCGAGCAGGTCCTCCAGCGCCGCGCGAACCGACGGGTCGTCGTCGATCACATAGACGATGGGCGCCGGATCGGCGGCGGGTGCAGCGGGCTTACGCATGATGTGGGTCCGTGGCGATGGGCAGGTCGAAGACGAAGCAGGCACCGCCACCTGCTGGTCGTTCCGCACGGATCTGGCCGTCGTTGGCCTCGATCATCGAACGGCTCAGGCTCAGTCCGAGGCCCAGCCCATGTGACTTGGTGGTCCAGAATGCATCGAACACGCGCTCGGGATGGTCGGCGGGGAGGCCGACACCGCGGTCGCGCACGCTGAGGCTGACCCTTTGGCCATCACGCCGGGTCAGCAGGGACAGGCGTCGATCGGCTGCCGGCACCGCTTCCATCGCGTCCACCGCATTGAGGATCAGGTTGCCGATCACCTGCTGCACCTGCACCCGATCGGCCTGCACCGGTGGCAGCTCGGTGTCCAGCAGCAGCGCTACGGCCACGCCGTGCTGGTCCAGCTCGCTGCGCGACAGGGCCAGCATTTCTTCCACAGCCTGGTTCAGATCGAACGCACGTCGCTCCGGTGCCGCGCCCTGGGTCAGGCCGCGGATACGGGCAATCACATCACCGGCCCGGTGGGCATCGGCCAGGATGCGGGCCACGGTCTGCCGTGCCTTGTCCACGTTCGGCGGATCCTGCGCCAGCCAGCGCTGGCAGGCTTCGGCGCTGCTGGCGATGGCCGCCAGCGGCTGGTTCACTTCATGGGCAATCGAGGTGGTCAGTTCGCCCACGGTCGACGCGCGTGCGACCCGCAGCAGCCGCCCCTGGGCCTCCTGCACCGCCGCCTTGGCCGCCTCCATGTTCAGGGCGAGGTAGGTGGTGATGCCGATCACCAGCATGCCGATCACCGAATTGACCAGGCCGATGCGGTAGGTGCCGAAGCGGGTGAGGAAGAAGCTCAGGCCGGTCAGGGCGATGCAGGCGATGGCCAGAAGGATCAGCCCGCGCGCGGCCAGCACCCGCGACGCGGCGAGGATGACGGCGGCGTAGAAGCAGGCTGCGGCAACCGCGTAGTCGGTGACGGTGTCGATCAGGAAGATCGCCGCCATGACGACGATCAGGGCCAGCAGAACCAGCGGGCGGCGAGGCGACATCGATGGCATCGGGACGGCTCCCTGGCGTGGGGGGAAAGAATAGCAAAGGTGAACCCACGCCCTGGAAGGGCGCGGCTGACTCCGGTCGGCACCCACCAGCGGATGGCCCCGCACTACTCCTCCAGGCTGGCGTTCCAGAACCCCTGCAGCACACCGGGCGCGGTCGCCAGCGTCGCGAGTACGGCATCCAGTTCGGCGGCATCGACCGTGGTGGCGTACAGCACGGCCTCGATTTCCACATCCCGTTCGCCGAACGGCCGCTGGTCCACCGCGCGCACCGGGTAATGCGCCTGCTCCAGCAGCAGCAACAGCTGGTCCAGCACCTCGGCCTGCTGCTCGCGCTGGCAGACCACGTTGATCGCATAGGTCGCCTCGCTGAAGGCCTCCGGCAGCGGTTGCCGCTGGATGCGGTTCACCACCGGCCGCAGCAGCGTGTTGGCGGCCAGCACGAATACGGCGGCCAGCACCGCCTCCGGCAGCAGCTTGATGCCGGCGCAGGCGCCTACCGCCGCCGAGCCCCACAGGGTGGCGGCGGTGTTCAGGCCGGAGACCTGCGCGCCGTCCTTCATGATCGCCCCGGCGCCGAGAAAGCCGACACCGGAGATCACATAGGCCACCACATGCAAGGGCGACGGCGGCCCGCCGTACAGGTCATGGAAGCGCACGGCGAGGTCGACAAACACGGCAGCACCAACGGCCACCAGTGTGTTGGTACGCAGCCCGGCGGTGCGCTGGCGCAGCTGCCGTTCCAGCCCGATGATCGTGCCCAGCACGAACGCCACCGAGAGGCTGATCAGCGAGCTGAGGGTGGCGCCGGCGTTGAACGCCGGCAGGTTCGGGTTGATGTCCATTGTGTTTCTCCCTGGACAGAACAGCGGGCAGCTACTGCCAGCCGTAGCGACGGATGTAGAACCGCTTCAGCGCGGTGGTCAGCACCGCATAGCCGAACAGGATCGCCACCAGGAACGGCCAGTAGCCGGCCGGCAGTGCCTGCAGCTTGAAGTAGCCGGCCAACGGGCTCATGGGCAGGGCCACGCCGATGGCCATGATCAGGCCGGTCATCAGCAGCAGCGGCGGTGCGGCAATGCTCTGCAGGAACGGCACCTTGGGCGTGCGGATCATGTGCACGATCAGGGTCTGGGTCAGCAGGCCGACCACGAACCAGCCGGACTGGAACAGGCCCTGGTCGGCGGGCGTGCGCGCATCGAACACGTACCACATCAGCGCAAAGCAGGTCAGGTCGAAGATCGAGCTGATCGGCCCGAAGAACACCATGAAACGGCCGATGTCCGCCGGGTTCCACTTCAGCGGCCTGCGCACCAGCTCCTCGTCCACGTTGTCGAACGGAATGGCGATCTGTGAGATGTCGTACAACAGATTCTGCACCAGCAGCTGCAGCGGCAGCATCGGCAGGAATGGCAGGAATGCCGAGGCGACCAGCACAGAGAACACGTTGCCGAAGTTGGAGCTGGCGGTCATGCGGATGTACTTGAGCATGTTGTTGAAGGTGCGACGGCCTTCGATGACGCCTTCCTCCAGCACCATCAGGTTCTTTTCCAGCAGGATGATGTCGGCTGCCTCCTTGGCGATGTCCACCGCACTGTCCACGCTGATGCCGATGTCCGCCGCGCGCAGTGCCGGGGCATCGTTGATGCCGTCGCCGAGGAAGCCGACCACCTTGCCTTGGGCGCGCAGCTCGCGCACCAGCCGCTCCTTGTGCAGCGGCGTCAGGCGGGCGAAGACGCGGTGGTGGTGCAGCGCACGCGACAGCGCGCCGTCGTCCATGCGCTCGATCTGCGGGCCGGTCAGGATGGTGTCTGCGTCCAGCCCGACCTGCGCGCAGACGCGGGCGGTGACCAGTTCGTTGTCGCCGGTGAACACCTTTACCTCCACGCCATGCGCGGCCAGCGCCTGCAACGCCTGCGCGGCCGATTCCTTCGGCGGATCAAGGAAGGCCACATAGCCGACCAGGGTCAGGCCCTGCTCGTCGGCCTGCGAATAGACGGTCTGGCTGGCGGCGGTTTCCTTCATCGCCACTGCCACCACGCGCAGGCCCTGCTCGTTCAGCTCTTCGGTGGTCTGGCGCACGCGCGCCAGGCGGCGCTCGTCCAGTGGCATGTCCTGTCCGTCCTCGCGCACGGTGCTGCACACGGCGAGCATCTCTTCAACCGCGCCCTTGCAGATCAGCTCGTGGTGATCCTCACGCTCGGACACCACCACCGACATGCGGCGGCGCTCGAAGTCGAACGGGATCTCATCCACCTTGTGGTAGTCCTGCGACAACCGCAGCGAACTCTGCAGTTCCACGTGTTCCAGCACCGCACGGTCGAGAAGGTTGATCAGGCCGGTCTGGAAGTGGCTGTTGAGGTAGGCGAACTTCAGCACGTCTTCCGAATCGTGACCGAACACATCGGTGTGCCGCTCCAGCGCGATCTTGTCCTGGGTGAGGGTGCCGGTCTTGTCGGTGCACAGCACCTCCATGGCGCCGAAGTTCTGGATCGCATCCAGGCGCTTGACGATCACCTTGCGCCGCGACAGCAGCACCGCCCCCTTGGCCAGGGTGGAGGTGACGATCATCGGCAGCATTTCCGGGGTGAGGCCGACCGCCACCGACAGCGCGAACAGGAACGCCTCTGTCCAGTCGCCCTTGGTCCAGCCGTTGATCAGCAGCACGAACGGCACCATCACCAGCGCGAAACGGATCAGCAACCAGCTGACGCTGTTGACGCCGGCCTGGAACGCGGTCGGCGTACGGTCAGTGGCGGTGCTGCGCTGGGCCAGTGTGCCGAAGTAAGTGTGGTTGCCGGTGGCCAGCACCACGGCGGTGGCGGTGCCGGAGACCACATTGGTGCCCATGAACAGCAGATTGTGCTGCTCCAGCAGGCCTGCCAGGCCATCGCCCGGGTGCGCGAATTTTTCCACCGGCAGCGACTCGCCAGTCATCGCTGCCTGTGCCACGAACAGGTCCTTGGCAGTCAGCACGCGGCAGTCGGCCGGAATCATGTCGCCGGCCGACAGCACGATGTGGTCGCCTGGCACCAGCTCACGGATCGGCAGGTCCAGCAGGCGGGCAGGGCGGCGGCTGTGCAGGTGTGCGCCGAAATACTGGTCGGCCACATCGGCCGCTTCAGTACCGGGGTTGCGGCGCAATACGCGCGCAGTGTTGCCGACCAGCGCCTTCAAGCGCTCGGCGGCACGGTTGGAACGGCCTTCCTGCACGAAGCGGATCAACGTGGACAGCAGCACCATTGCACCGATCACGATCGTTGCCTTGATGTCCTCGGTCAGCCAGGACACGCCCGCCAGCACGGTCAGCAGGAGGTTGAACGGATTGCGGTAGCACTGCCACAGGTGGCGCCACCACGGCAGTGGCTTTTCGTGATCGACCTCGTTGGGGCCGAGCGTCGCCAGACGCTCCTCGGCCTCATGCGGGCTGAGTCCGTCGGCGTGCGACTCCAGTGTGGCCAGCAGCTGGGCCTCGTCCTGCTGGGCCAGTGTGACCAGGCCGGTGGTGAGTGCGAACGGCGCGGCCTCGCTGCTGCCCGGGCCGAAACCGGCCTCGGGCATCGCACGGCGACGGAACAGGTTGCCCGCGCGACGGCTGCGCAGGAAGGCATTGAACCAGGCGTTGAGCAGGCTCATGGGAACTCCTTGAATGACAGAGCCGGCCGGGGCCGGAACACGTGCGGATTGAACGGCGAAGGGCGCGCCGGCTCAGGCGCGGCGCATCGCCAGCACCGCTGGCGACCAGGGCTGCATGTGCAGGCGCTGGCTGCCGCCGATGCACAGCGGCTTCATCGCATCACGCAGCGGGTACGGCAGGTGGCGAAGCACGTTGATGCGCTCGCTGATCGGCAGCAGTGACAGCGCATCGGCGACCACGCGTGGCGAACCCAGCGACAGCGAGTGCGCGAACAGCACCGGGCCGTGCTGCAGCAGCTGGCTGCGCAGGGCAGAGACATCGCGCTCGCCGATCAGGCGACGCAGGGTGATGTAGAGAATCTTGTAGGACATGACGGCGATCTCCAGGCAAGCGGCGCCTGGCGATCCCCCGTCACTCAGGCAGGCAGGGACCGGCGGGCAGGCGCCAGGAACAGGCGGTAGGCGGGCATCCGGGGTGCATTGCGCCCGGCAGGGTCGGGGTCCATCTGCGTCTCCATGAGGGGAGGGGGGCAGCCGGGGTGCCCCGGCCAGTGGCGCTATTGTCCGCCGCTGAATGGGCAAGTCCTAGAGGCTCGTGGGTTAGTCCGGCTATACCTTGGTATAGCCAGGCCAGCGGCGGGCCTATACTCGCGCCATCCTGTACCGGCGAGGGGACGTCATGGGAGTGCGCAACACGCTGCCGATTGCCGCACTGCTGCTGTCCGTACACGCAATCGCGAATGCGGGCGAGCGCGTGGAGACCTATCGCGAGGTTGACGGGCAGGCGCTGAGGGCTCACCTGTACAGCCCTGACAAGACCCGGGACAACGCTGCCCTGCTGCTGTTCCATGGCGGTGGCTGGGCACACGGTGAGCCCGCATGGATGGCAGACAGTGCAGCGCAGTTGCAGGCCATGGGCATCGTTGCCATCGCCGTGGAATACCGTCTGTCCGGCGCGTCGGCCACGCCGGCCGACGCCCAGCGTGATGCCTGTGCCGCGTTCGCGTGGGCATGGACGCAGGCGCGTCGGTTGCACATCGATCCGGAACGCATTGGTGGTTACGGCATGAGCGCCGGTGGCCAGCTGGTAGCGGCCGCGGCGTTGGGGGCCTGTGGCGAGGACGGCGCACGCCCGCAACGGGTGGTGCTGTGGTCGCCGGCCCTGGACGTGGCACGCGATGGCTGGTTCAAGCGGCTGATGAAGGGGCAGGACAGCACCTGGCTGGATCCGATGGCCAATGCCGGCACTGCGGGGCCGCCGATGCTGATCGTGCAGGGTGAGCAGGACTCCGTCACCCCGCTGCGCGTGGCCGAGCGTTTCTGCGCCGCGCGGGCGGTGGCGCACGCCGAATGCCGACTGCTGCGCTATCCGCAGCTGGGGCATCTGCTCACCCGCAACCTGGCCAACCAGGAGTCGGACTTCGATATCGATGAGGTGTCCGCCGCCGATGCGCGGCGGCGGATCCGGGGCTGGCTGCAAGCGGCCGGCTGGTTGCCGGCCAATGCGGGCCCAACGGCTGCCGAGCCACGTTGATCCTGCAGATCAATGGGCCGCAGGCGTGGTCTGCTTGCACACGTCATATTCACCGCGGGTCAACTTCTGGTCGCGGTCGGTATCACAGGCGCTCAGCTGCTTGGCCCAGTCCGGTGCGACCGCATCGACTTCGGCCAGGGTGACGATGCCGTCCTTGTCCTTGTCGAGCGACTCATACGGCGGGATCAGCTTCACTTCGGTGACATCTGCAGCGGCGGCGGCCGGTGCGCTGGCTTCCTGCGGCTTGGAGCAGGCGCCCAGCAGCAGGACGGTGGCAACCACGAGTGCAGCAGGAAGGAAACGGAAACCGGTCATGACGTGCTCCTGTAGACGATGGGGCCGCCACCATGGCGCCCATGGCCGGATCATCGGCGCCGGTCTGTAAGCGAGATGCGAAGAATCCGGCACTGCACGTGCCTGCAGTGGGACGCTGTTCACCAGGCTGCCGGGCCAGGCCCCGCCATGCCACCTGACGAAATTGTCAGGCGGGCGACAGCAAGGCGCCTGCGCCGTCCGGGGAGGATGGCAACAGGCCCGCGCACCCCCGCGTCGGCACTGTCATGGACCCCCGACATGCGAATTCCGCTGCTGTCCGCCCCCATGCGTCGTCGCCACCTTGCGCTGGGCGCAGGGTTGCTGGTGGTGCTGTCGCTGGTGATGCTGTTCCATGGCGTGTCGCGCGGTGATGCGCAGCCGGCCAGCGCACCGGCGCCGGTTCCCGTGGTCACCGGTCGCGTCGAGCAGCGTGACGTCGCGCACTGGCGCAGCGGGGTCGGGACGGTGCAGTCGCTGCAGAGCGCCGTGCTGCGGCCGCAGGTGGATGGCGTGCTGACCGAGGTGCTGTTCGAGGAGGGGCAGAAAGTCCGCAAGGGGCAGCTGCTCGCACGTATCGATGATCGCGCGATCCGCGCCGATCTGGGCGGCGCACAGGCCGCCGTGGTGCGCGATCGCGCCACGCTCGATGCCGCGCGCTCGGACCTGGCACGCCTGCAGCACCTGTCCACCGACCAGCTGGTCTCACGGCAGATGCTGGAACAGCAGGCGGCGACCGTGCAGCAGCTGCAGGCCACCGGTCGCGGTAACGAGGCCGCCGTACAGGCCTCGCAGGTACAGCTCTCCTATACCCGCATCCTGGCGCCGATGGATGGGCGCATCGGGCTGCGCCAGGTCGACCCGGGCAACCTGGTGCGTGCTACCGATACCCAGGGGCTGGTCACCGTGCAGCAGACCGACCCGATCTCGGTGGTGTTCGCGCTGCCGCAGGATGCCCTCCCGCAGCTGCGCCAGGCGTTAGCCAGCGGCGAGGTGCCCGTGCAGGCGCTGGACCGCGATGGCGGGCAACTGTTGGCGGAGGGAACGCTGCAGGTGATCGACAACCAGGTGGAGGAGACCTCCGGCACCGTGCGCTTGCGTGCGCGCTTCGGCAATGCCGGCGACCGCCTGTGGCCGGGCCAGCTGGTCAGCGTGCGGGTGCGCACCGGGCAGACCACGGGCGCCCTGGTGGTGGACGCCGCCGCGATCCAGCGCGGCGTCGAAGGCAGCTTCGTCTATCGCGTGGTCGCCGACGGCAGCGTTGAGGTGCTGCCGATCACGGTGGGCGAGGCCGAGGACGGGAAGGTGGCGGTGCAGGGCGAACTGCGCGTGGGCGATGTGATCGTACGCGATGGCCAGTCGCGGTTGCGTCCGGGCGTGGTGGTCGCTGAGGCCGGCGCGCCGGCTGCCAAGACCGGGGCCGCACCATGAGTTCGCGTGTCTCGCTGTCCAGCTGGTTTGTGAAGCACCCGGTGGCCACGACGCTGCTGACGCTGGCCGTGATCCTGCTCGGCGTGGCCGCCTTGCCGCGATTGCCGGTGGCGCCTCTACCGGAAGCGGAGTTTCCGACCATCCGGGTCAACGCCAGCCTGCCCGGCGCCAGCGCCGAGACCATGGCGTCGGCGGTGGCCACCCCGCTGGAGACTCAATTGACCGGCGTGCCGGGCATCATCGAGATGACCTCCACCAGCGCGCTGGGCAGCACCTCGATCACGCTGCAGTTCGATCTGGAAAAGAACATCGACACCGCCGCGCAGGAAGTGCAGGCGGCGATCAATGCCGCCGCCGGGCGACTGCCGAGCGATCTGCCGAGCCTGCCGACCTGGCGCAAGGTCAATCCGGCCGACAGCCCGATCCTGGTGCTCAGCGTGGTCTCGGCGCAGATGTCGATGACCGAGCTGAGCGATCTGGCCGAGAGCCGGCTGGCGAGGTCGATCAGCCAGATCAGCGGCGTATCGGAGGTCAACATCGTCGGCCAGCAGCGGCCCGCCATCCGCATCCAGGCGCAGCCGGAACGGCTGGCGGCGATGGGCCTGACCCTGTCCGACCTGCGTGGCGTGGCCCAGAACGCCAGCCTCAACCAGGCCAAGGGCGCGTTGATGGGCGGCCAGCGCACCTCCACCTTCGAGGCCAACGACCAGTTGTTCGAGGCGCAGGACTATCGCCAGCTGGTGGTGGCCTACCGCGAGGGTTCGCCGGTGACCCTGGGTGACGTGGCGCAGGTCGTCGACGGCGCCGAGAACGCCTACGTGCAAGCCTGGCCGAACGGTCAGCCGGGCGTGGGCCTGATCATCAGCCGGCAACCGGGTGCCAACATCGTGCGCACCACCGACGCCGTACTGGCTGCATTGCCGGCGCTGCGCGCCAATCTGCCGGCCAGCGTTGACGTGGAGGTGCTCAACGACCGCACGCGCACCATCCGTGCCTCACTGCACGAAGTGGAAATGACCCTGGTGCTGACCATCGTACTGGTGGTGCTGGTGATGGGACTGTTCCTGCGCCAGCTCTCGGCCACGTTGATTGTTGGCGCGGTGCTGGTAGTGGCGCTGGTGGCGACGTTCGCGGCGATGTACGTGGCCGGCTTCAGCCTCAACAACCTCACCCTGGTGGCGCTGGTGGTCGCCGTCGGCTTCGTGGTGGATGATGCGATCGTGGTGGTGGAGAACATCCACCGTCATCGCGAGGCCGGGCTGGGGCCGATGGAAGCGGCATTGAAAGGAGCGGGCGAAATCGGCTTCACTGTCGTGTCGATCAGCCTGTCACTGATCGCAGCATTCATCCCGCTGCTGTTCATGGGGGGCGTGGTCGGACGCCTGTTCGCCGAGTTCGCGCTGACGATCACGGTTGCGATCCTGATCTCCATAGTCGCTTCGTTGACGCTGGCACCGATGATGGCTGCGCACCTGATGAAGCGCATGCCTGCCCACCGCGACGGCCAGGACACGCTGGCCGGGCGGCTGCTGGCCGGCTATGACCGCAGCCTGCAGTGGGCACTGGGCCATCAGCGCACGGTGCTGCTGGGCTTCGGCGCCACGGTGGCCGTGGCGGTGGCGTCCTATGTGATGATTCCCAAGGGCTTTTTCCCCCTGCAGGACACGGCGTTCGTGATCGCCACCACCGAGGCTGCGCAGGACATCGGCTTCGAGGAGATGGCGGCCAAGCACCAGCAGCTGGCCCGCATCGCCGCCGAGGATCCCGCGTTGCAGGCCTACAACCACGCAGTCGGCGCCACCGGCGGCAGCCAGACCCTGTCCAATGGCCGTTTCTGGTTCGTGCTGAAGGATCGCGGCGACCGCGACGTGGACGTACATGCGTTCATCGACCGCCTGCGCGCGAAGATGGCCAGTGTTCCGGGTGTCACTGTGTACATGCGCGCTGCGCAGGACATCAACCTTGGCGCAGGTCCGGCACGGACGCAGTACCAGTATGCGCTGCGGGGGCAGGACAGTCGCGAGCTGTCACGCTGGGCCGAGGAGCTGACCGGGCGCCTGCGCAGCCTGCCGCAGCTGCGCGATGTGTCCAATGACCAGCAGGTCGGCGCCAGTGTCACCCGGCTGCAGATCGACCGCACGGCGGCGGCGCGTTTCGGACTGACGGCCAACGATATCGACCAGGTGCTCTACGATGCGTTCGGCCAGCGCCAGATCAACGAGTTCCAGACCGAGACCAACCAGTACCGGGTGATCCTGGAGATTGCACCGGGCCTGCTGGGTGAGGTCGACGCGCTGTCCTACTTCCACCTGCGTTCGCCACTGACCGGGCAGATGGTGCCACTGTCGGCGGTGGCGCAGGTACAGCCGCCGGGCAATGGGCCGCTGTCGATCAGCCACAACGGCATGCTGCCGGCGGTGAATCTCTCGTTCAACCTGGCGCCGGGTGTGTCGCTGGGCGAGGCGGTCGAACTGGTCGAGAGCGTGCAGCTGCAGATGGGCATGCCGGCCAGCATCGGCGGGCGCTTCCAGGGCACCGCGCAGGCTTTCCAGGAGTCGCTGGCCAGCCAGCCGTGGCTGATCCTGGCGGCGCTGCTGGCGGTCTACATCATCCTGGGCGTGCTGTACGAAAGCTTCGTGCATCCGCTGACCATCCTGTCCACGCTGCCATCGGCCGGCATTGGTGCGGTATTGATGTTATGGCTGTGGGGCCTGGAGTTCTCGATCATGGCGCTGATCGGCATCGTGCTGCTGATCGGCATCGTGAAGAAGAATGGCATCCTGATGGTCGACTTCGCGCTCGACGCGCAGCGCAACCGCGGGTTGACCCCGTTGCAGGCGATCCATGAGGCCTGCCTGACCCGTTTCCGGCCGATCATGATGACCACGCTGGCTGCGCTGCTGGGTGCCATCCCGTTGATGATCGGTTTCGGTACCGGCTCGGAGCTGCGCCAGCCGCTGGGCGTAGCGGTGGTCGGTGGCCTGCTGATCAGCCAGGTGCTGACCCTGTACAGTACCCCGGTGATCTACCTGGCTCTGGACCGATTGTTCCTGCAGCGCCGACGCGAGCGCAGGGCAGCGGTCGGTGCTGCGCTGACGGAGCCCGGATGAAACTGCTGATTGTCGAGGATGAGAGCAAGACCGCCCACTACCTGCGTACCGGCCTGGGCGAGCAGGGCTGGGCGGTGGACCTGGCCGCCGACGGCGTGACCGGGCTGCACCTGGCCCGTGAGTTCGACTACGACGTGATCGTGCTGGATGTGATGCTGCCGGGCATGGATGGCTTCGCCGTGCTGCGCGAGCTGCGCCGCAGCAAGCAGACCCCGGTGATCATGCTGACCGCACGCGACCGCGTGGATGACCGTGTGCATGGGCTGGGGCAGGGCGCGGATGACTATCTGGTCAAGCCGTTCTCGTTCATCGAATTGCTGGCGCGGCTGCAGGCGCTGGTGCGGCGCGGCCGCCAGCAGGAGCCGACCGAGCTGCAGGTGGGTGACCTGCAGGTGAACCTGCTGGCCCGCCGCGCCTATCGTGACGGTGCACGATTGGACCTGACCGGCAAGGAATTCGCGCTTCTGGCGCTGCTGGCGCAACGGCGCGGGCAGATCCTGTCCAAGACGGTGATTGCCGCCCAGGTCTGGGACATCAATTTCGACAGCAATACCAACGTGGTGGAAGTGGCGATCAAGCGGTTGCGCGGCAAGCTTGATGGCCCGTACCCCAGCAAGCTGCTGCATACCGTGCGCGGCATGGGCTACGTGCTGGAAGTGCGCGATGACGACGAGGGCGGCCAATGAGGTTTTCGATTGCCCAGCGCCTGTCGGCGATGTTCGCGTTGGCCGCATTGCTGGTGTTCACGTTGCTGGGCATCGGTGTGTACGGCGTGCTGGAGCGTCAGGTGGTGCGTTACCAGCATGCGGAGCTGCAGACCAAGCTGCACGCGGTGAGTGGCAGCGTGGCGATGTGCGATACCCGTGAGCGCTGGACCAAGGTGCGCGAGAAGGTCGGCAACCTGATCTCCGGTGACCGTGACACGCTGGTCTGGGCCTGGAGTGACGACCCGACCTTCCGCATCGGCAACACCCAGCCGCAGGTGCAGCCCCCTGGCAACCACGACAGTGGCATGGGGACGTTGCAGCGTGAGGGTGAGCATCCGCTGCGGACGCTGTACGAGCGGGTGCCGGGCAAGGGTGTCCGGCCGGCGGTGGATCTGTGGATCGGCATCGACTCCGAGCCCTATACGCATGCACTACAACGCTTTGCTGTGGCGCTGTGGGTGGCCGGTGTCCTTGGCGTGCTGCTGGTGGCGGCGCTGGGCTACTGGATCGCGCGGCTGGGGCTGGCGCCGTTGCGCGCACTTTCCGATGAAGCGCGCTCGCTCAGCCCGCAGCGGTTGTCACAACGGCTGGGCACGCAGGGCCTGCCTGCCGAACTGGGTCACCTGACCGGCGCGTTCAACGGCGCGCTTGATCGACTGGAAGCCGCCTACACCCGCCTGGATGCCTTCAACGCCGATGTGGCCCATGAACTGCGCACCCCACTGGCCAACCTGATGGGCCAGACCCAGGTGGCGCTGTCGCGGCCGCGCGACACGGCCGACCTGCAGGAAGTGATGCAGTCCAACCTGGAGGAGCTGGAGCGGTTGCGCGCCATCGTCAACGACATGCTGTTCCTGTCGCGGGCCGGGCAGGGCGATATCGCGATGGAAACCCGGCAGGTTGTGCTGGCCGAGGAGGTCGCCGCGGCGGGCGAGTTCCTTGAGTTCCTGTTCGAGGAAGCAGGGTTGACGCTGCGCATCGAAGGCGAGGCGACCGCGCGCATCGATCCCTCGTTGTTCCGTCGCGCGTTGACCAACCTGCTGCACAACGCCGTGCAGCATGCACGGCCCGGCAGCGTGGTGCGTGTGCAGCTGCAGGCCGAAGGCGAGGGTGCGCGGATCGCGGTGATCAATGAAGGCAACGGCATCGCGGCTGAGCATCTGCCGCTGCTGTTTGAACGCTTCTACCGGGCTGATGAAGCCCGCGAGTACCGCGGCGAACGCCATCACGGCCTCGGGCTGTCCATCGTCAAGGCCATTGCCATGCTGCATGGCGGTGATGTGTTCGTGGCCAGTCGCGAAGGGCAGACCACGGTGGGGTTCACCGTCGGCTGACGCCGGGCCGCACGGAACCCCGCGCGGTGCTCCATCGGAGGTAGGTAGAGTCGACTGCTGGTCGACTCTAGCGCGTAGCGCGGGGTTCTCCGCCTCCCGGTAAGAGCAGTCGACTAACAGTCGACTCTACCTGGTTGATTCCAACCAGCCGGTTTCAGAAACCGTCCGCGAATGCATCCGTGGCCCGTACCAGCGCGTCGACGGTGGCCGTCTCACTCGCGCTGTGGCCGGAGGTCACCATCTCCAGCCGTGCTTCCGGCCACGCCTTGGCCAGGTCCCAGGCACTGCGCGGCGGGCAGATGATGTCGTAGCGGCCCTGCACGATCACGGCCGGCAGGTGACGGATACGATCGATGTCGCGCAGCAGCTGGCCGGGTTCAAGGAAGATGCCGTTGCGGAAGTAGTGTGCTTCGATGCGGGCCTTGGCCAGTACGTCCAACGGGTCATCGCTGGATTCGGCATCCACGTCATGCTGCAGGGTGGCGGCATTGTCTTCCCAACCCAGCCAGGCCATTGCCGCGGCGATTCGGGTGGCCTCATCGGGGCTGTCCATGCGCTTCCAGTACGCCGCGATCATGTCGCTGCGCTCGGCCTCGGGAATGTGGGCCTCGTAGCGGTCCCAGCGCTCCGGGAAGATCCAGCGCGCACCGCCGTCGGCCTCGGCGAACCAGCGGTTCTCGATGTCGCGGCCGAGGAAAACGCCGCGCACGATCAGGCCGGTGGCACGCCTGGGGTGCGCCTGGGCATAGGCCAACGAAAGCGTTGAACCCCATGAGCCGCCATAGACCAGCCAGCGCTCGATGCCAAGGTGCTCACGCACCTTCTCGATATCGGCTACCAGATCCTGCGTCGTGTTGTCGCGCAGCTCGCCGAACGGGGTAGAGCGGCCGCTGCCACGCTGGTCGATCAGCACGATGCGGTAGCGCGCCGGGTCGAAGAAGCGGCGATGGGTGGGCGAGATGCCTGCGCCCGGACCGCCATGCAGGTACACCACCGGGATCCCGTCCGGCGTGCCGCATTCTTCGATATGCAGCGTGTGCAGATCGCTCACCGGCAGGGTGAATTCGCGGTAGGGCTCGATGGGCGGGTACAGGGTGCGCATGGCGGGTGTCTCACTGGCGTGGGCTGCCAGCATAGTCCTCCGTGCACAGGTGTGCAGCGACCTCGGCCTGCCGGGTGCTGGATATGCGCTGGCCGATGCGCATAAGCTTCGGCGATGCAGGCGACCATGACAGACAAGAGCACGTTCGATTTCAGCCTCAGCAGTGGCGCCCGCGAGCTGCTGAAGTGGATCGCATTGCTGACGATGACCGGCGACCACGTTGCCAAGGTCGTGCTCGGCGGCTACGTACCGGTGGTCAGCGAGCTGGGGCGCATTGCCTTCCCGCTGTTCGCACTGGTGATGGCCTGCAACCTGGCCCAACCGGGAGCCGATCTGCGGAAATCCGTGCGTAGGCTTGCACTATGGGGTGTCATCGCCCAGCCAGTGCATGCACTGGCCTTCGGTTTCTGGCTGCCATTGAACATCCTGCTGAGTTTCGCGTTGGCGGCGATTGCCGTGCAGGCGTTGGCCAACAACCGCCCCGTGTTGCTGTTACTGGCCGCAGGTGTGTTGCCAGTGCTGGTGGACTACCAGTGGGCCGGTGTCGGATCGGTGTTGCTGGGCTGGATCGCATTCCGCCACCGCGCAGGGTGGCTGTTGTTGGTCGGGCTCGGTGCGGTGTGCTTGGCCAACCACAACGGATGGGCGCTGCTGGCCGTTCCAGTCGTGCTGTTGGCGATGCGCATGCCCTGGCGGCTGCCGCGCTGGCGCTGGGCGTTCTATGGGTACTACGTGGGCCATCTTCTCGTGCTGGCGGTGGTGGGTCGCATGATTTCGTGATCAATGCAGGTGTGGTCGTACCTTGTGCGGAGGCTGAGCAGATCCACGCCCTGCGTGGATGCATTTGACGGATCATCAGGGCGACAGCCAGGCACGGCGTGGTTCTACAGTAGATCCACGCCATGCGTGGATGCCTTCTAGAAATCCATCGTCGCCGACAACAACACCGTCCTCGGCGCGCCCAGCGCCAGGCTCGACAGCAACGGCATGCCCCAGTAGGCCTTGTTGGTCACGTTGTTCACGGTTGCCCGCAGTGCAAGCGGTCGGCCCGCCACGGTCGTGCTGTAGCGGGCTCCCACATCGAACAACGTACGCCCGGGCACCGACAGACTGTTGTCGGCGCTGATGTACTGCCTGGACATCGCCGTGGCATTGCCGGTCAGGGTCAGGCCTTGCAGCGCGGGCAGATCCCACTCCACGCCCAGCTTGGCCTGGCGCTGCGCAACGGCGGTGGCGATGCGGCCTTCATTCACGCCCCCTGCGGTGCGGGTCAGTTTCGGCTGCACATAGGCGGCGCCGCCCAACAGGCGCACGCCATCCAGCGGCGAACCGAAGAAGCCCCATTCCACGCCGCGGTTCCGCTGCTCGCCACCGAACGAGAAGATGTTCGTGACCGGGTCGGTGTAACTGCTCGGACGCTTGATCTCATACAGGCTGAAGGTGTGCGCGAAACCGCCCAGATCCAGCTTCAGGCCCAGCTCCTTCTGCTGGGTGCGGAACGGTGCGAACACATCGCCGGCGTTGGCGGCGGTCATCGGCGCGGTGGCGCCCTGGCTGAGCCCCTCGATGTAGTTGGTGTAGACCGAGAGCGTGTCGGTAGCCTTCACCAGCAGCGCGGCGGCCGGGGTGATGGCACTCTCGTCGTAGCGCGAGGTGCGCGCACCGCTGGCGACGTTGAAGGTCTCGCTGACCACCTGCTGGCGGCGCACGCCCAGCGTCAGCTGTACGCGGTCATCCGCGAAGGAGAGGGTATCGGCGAAGCCGAGGCTGTCCAGGCGTAGTTCGGTGTGCGAGATATGCGGCGCGACGAACGGTGCGGCAGGGCCCCAGACCGGCGAGTACAGGTTGGTGGTCCAGTCCCACCCTGGCACGCTGCGGCGACCGTAGTCGTTCTGGGTGTGCTGGTAGTGGGTCACGTTGGCGGCCCATTGGTGGCCAACGCTGCCGGTGTGGAAGGTGCCGCGCAGGCCCGCATCGCCCGACTGCTTCCTGATGTCAAAGGCCAACTGGCCGATCACCGTGCTGAAGTCGCCGGCCGGGTTGAGGATCTGCGCGCTGATCGAGCCGTTGTAGCGGTAGTCGGTCCTGCTGGTGCCATAGGCCAGGTAGGCCATCAGGTTGTCATTGATATCCAGTTCGCCGCGCAGCATCGCACCCTTGTCCTGGCTGTCCACGTAGGCCCAGTCCGGGTTGATCAGGGTGTCGCCGCGCGGTGGGCGTGGAATCGCCACGCCCGGCGCCAGGCCGACGCCACGCGCCGGGCCGTCCACGCGGTCGTCGGCGCTGTACAGATCGGCGGACAGGCGGCCACGCTCACCGCGCCAGTCCAGCGCCAGCGAACCCAGTTGCACCTTCTTGCGCTGCTTGCCGACCGCGCCGTCGCCATCGCGCCAGGCGCCGTTGAAGCGGATGCCGAACTGCTGGTCGGCGCCCATCCGGCGGCCCACGTCCACATGCGTACCGAACTGCGCATCGGAAGCGAAGTTGGCACTGACCCGCAGCAGCGGCTGTTCGCCGGCGCGCTTGGGCACAAGGTTCACCGCGCCGCCGACCGAGCCGCCCGGCGGCATCCCGTTGAGCAGTGCCGACGGGCCCTTCAGTACCTCGATGCGCTCGAACATCTCCGGCGAGGTGCGGTAATACGGTGCCATGCCGCTGAGGCCGTTGAAGGTGGTGTCACTGGTGCTGGAAGCGAAGCCACGGATGGCATAGTTCTCGCTCCATGCGCCGGTGACGCCGTTGCTGAACACCGTAGGGTCGGTGGCGGCGATGACGTCGGTGAGGTCCTTGGCCTGGCGGTCGCGGATGAACGACTCGGTGTAGCTGACCGTACTGAACGGTGTGTCCATGAAGTCCCTGTCGCCGAGCAGGCCGACGCGGCTGCCGGCGGCGACCTGGCCACCCGTATAGTCCGCAGTGATCCGGCGTTGTTCCTGCACCTGCACCGAAGGCAGGGTGGACGGCGCCGATTCGGCGAGCGCGGCGAATGCCGGGAGCAACCCAAGCGCGAGTACCGACAGTCGGTAGCGTCGGGCCATGCCCGGCGGATGCAGCAACAGGCGGGCCGGCCCAATGGTGGCGCGGATGGGCGAAGCGGGGAGGTCATGCACGGTCATACCAGGTTCCTGTGAATCGCAGGCGCGGACGCGCCTGGCGCGCTGCTATCGGCAAGCACGGGGAAAGGGCGCAGCGCGGGGTTGTTGGCTGGGTGGGGAACCTGGCGGGAAGTGAGCCACGGGCTCGATTCCGGAAGACGCACAGGCAGGGAGCCAGGCGCGTTCCGAATTAGTTGAGTAAAATAAACTAAAGAAATGGGAGCGGACAAGTGGGTCCCTTTGCTGGCACCCTCACTCCCGTATGAGCATGCAACCCGATCCAATGGCGCCGCCCCGTGGCCGCCCGCCCACCATCACTCCGGAACGGCTGGCCGACATCGGCATCCGCCTGGGCCTGCCCAACCTGACCATGGCCAATGTGGCCGCCGAGCTGGCCGTGACCCAGGCCGCGCTGTACAAGCGCGTGGCCAATCTGGAGGCACTGAAGCGGCTGGTGGCCGAGGCCGTGTTCCAGCGCTGGCAGATTCCGCGCGCGTCGGTCGATGCGCCGGGCGGGCTGCAGGCTTACCTGATGGTCTTCGTGGAATCGCTGTGCGCGGTGGTGAAGGCGCACCCCGGGCTGCCGCCGTACCTGCTGCGGCGTGCGGTCGCGAGTACGCCGATGCTGGAGAAGATCGCCTCGCATCAGGCGCATGTGGCCGAGGTATTCGGCCTGCCACTGGACAAGGCGCGCTGGCTGCTGGCGACAATCGCCTTCTATTGCATCGCCGGGGCCGACACGATCTATGCAATTGCCGATGACGAAGAAGGGCAGGTGATCTGCGAGTTCAAGCAGGGCATGCACGCTCTGGTGATCGGCTCGTTGCAGCTGCTGAAGCAGTAGATCCACGTCATGCGTGGATGCCTTCCGTGGTTTGTCACCGCGCCAGCCAGGCACGGCCCGGTTCTACTGGACGGATCCTGCGATGTCGAGAATACAATGCGGCCATGCCTGCCACAGTCACCCTCGATGATCTGCGCCGCCACGCGGTGGCGCGCACCCTGTTCAAACCCACCACGCTGCTGACCGCTATCCGCCGCCTGGGCTTCGTGCAGGCCGATCCGATCCGTGCGCCGGCACGTGCGCAGGACCTGACCCTGCGCCATCGCGTGAAGGACTACCGCGCCGGCGATCTGGAGCGGCGCTACGCGCGCCTGCCGGTGGAAGAGGATTGCCTGGTGAACTACGGCTTCCTGCCGCGTGAGCATCTGGCGCTGATGCATCCACGCGTGTCCCGGCGCGAGTGGGACGCTGAGACCCATCGCCGCGCCGCGGACGTGCTGGCCTTCGTGCGCGAGCGCGGCAACGTGCACCCGCGCGAGGTCGACCAGGCCTTCGCGCATGGCCGGGTGACCAACTACTGGGGCGGCACCAGCAATGCGAGCACGCACCTGCTCGAGGGTATGCACTACCGCGGTCTGCTGCGTGTGCAGCGGCGTGACAACGGCACCCGCATCTATGCGCTGGCTGACCACGCCGAGGCGGATGGCAGCGAGCGGGCGCAGATCGAACGCGCGACGGCCCTGATCGATCTGGTGGTCCGCAAGTACGCACCACTGCCATCAGCCAGCCTGACCTATCTGGTGCGCCTGCTGGGCTACGGCGCGCCACACCTGGTCGAGCAGACCCGGCAGGCGTTGAAGCTGGCCAAGCAAGAGCTGGCCAGCTGCACGTTGGAAGGGACGACCTGGTACTGGCCTGCGGATGAGAACCCGCGCTCGCGTCGGCATGCGCCGGACGAACAGGTGCGTCTGCTGGCTCCCTTCGATCCGGTGGTGTGGGACCGTCGCCGCTTCGAGCTGCTGTGGGGCTGGGTCTATAAGTTCGAGGCCTACACCCCTGCACCGAAGCGCCAGTACGGGTACTACGCACTACCGGTGCTGTGGCACGACCAGGTGGTGGGCTGGGCCAATCTCAGCGTGCGCGACGGTGAATTGGAATCGAGCATCGGCTATGCCGGCAAGTCGCCGGCGCGCGATCGGGTGTTTCGTGGCGCATTGGAGGATGAGCTGGAGCGCATGGCTGGGTTCCTGTAGCGCCGAGCCCCCGCTCGGCCGCTCTTGATGCTGACCGGGTAGTCGCCAACCTGGGTCGGCGGCGCCGTGTATCGGTGCCCACCAAGGTGGGGATCTACCGATCAGGCCGCGTCCTTGCCTTCCGCATCATCCATGCCGGGGCTGACACGGCGGCCAATGTCCTTCAATCGTGCGAGCTGATCGACCATCGATGGCGCATCGTCCAGGCTGCCGACGAAAGTCCATAAATAGGTCATCACTGCATAGACGTGGCCCGGGGTCACGCCATCGCTGCTGGCGAGGCGGCCGATGGTCAGCGCGAACAATGCCGCAGCGGCGAGGCCAATCACCACATAGGCGCCCGCCTCGCGGTCCGACAGCAGGATGCGCAGGCGCGACAGGGTGGTGTAGTGGCGGCGCAGCACCGAGGAGCTGACCCGGTCGACCAGCCGGATCTCGTGTTCCAGACGGTTGTTGAGCCGTCCATGCAGCTGCTCGTTGCGGCGTGCGAACGCGGGCAGCACCAGCAATGCGCCGAGCAGGGTGACCAGGCCGGCGGCGCCGACCATCGGCTCGATGGCCAGCAGCATGGCCACCGCACCGAACATCGATGCCAGCGCGGTGGCGATGATCGGCACGTGCTTCTCGAAGAAGTCCACGAACTCGCGGGCCAGCACCACACGCGCTGCCGAGGTCGAAGTGGCCTGGCCGAGCCGGCGCTGCGCCTGCACGACGTTCACTGCCAGATCGGCATAGATGCGGGTGAAGGTGCGTGTGTCGACCGCGCGACGGGCGGCACCGACCAGCCAGAACAGGAGCACCACGCCGGCGTAGGAGACGGCATGGCCGATGTTGCCGCCAATGATGGCGTCCACTGCGAAGCCAGCGAACAGCGGATAGGCCAGCAGCAGTGCGTTCTCCAGCGCCACCAGCGAGAACGTGCCGGTGAGTTGCCAGGGGTAGGTGCGCAGGATGGCCTTCAGGGTGGCGGCCGCATTCTGCTGGCCGATGCTGCCGGCGGCGGCCGCCGGATCGTGGGGGTGTTTCATGGGATGCCTGGGCGATTCGGAGACAGGGCGGGGGATGGATGTCTGTCATCCCCCGGGTCGCGCCCAGTATCGGCCGCCCTTTGGAGCAGGCATGGAGGATCGATGGAGATTGCGTGGAGAAACCGCCAGCGTTCAGCGACGGGCGTGTACCGGCCAGCGGATCTCGAACGAACTGCCACCCCGCTCGGTCGGTCGGCAGAGCGCGGTTCCGTGATGGGCGACGGCGATGGCGCGGACCACCGCCAGGCCGAGCCCGGATCCGCCACTCTGCCGCGAGCGTGAGACATCGGTGCGCTGGAATGCTTCAAAGATGCTGTCCTGCAGATCATCCGGCACGCCGGGGCCGCAATCCTCCACCGCCACCGTGCAATGGCCCTGGGCCAGCGTGACGCGCACCTGCAAGGGGCAGGGAACAGCATGCCGCCGTGCATTCTCCAGCAGTGCCAGCGCCGCCTGGCGGATGCGTGCTGGATCGCAGTCGGCCAGTGATGGGCGCGCATCAAGCATCACCGAGAAGCCGCTCTCGGTGAGGGCGTCGGACATCGCTTCGACCACCGCCGCTACCTGGACCGTCACGTCGCTGCGTTGCAGGCGCAGATCCAGATGACCGCTCTCGGCCAGGCTGACTACACGCAGGTCCTCGATGATGCGGGTCAGGCCTTCCAGCTGGGTCAGCATGCTGTTGAACTGCTCTGGCCCGGGGGCGAACACGCCTTCGGCAATGCCCTGCAGGCGACCGCGCAGGATGGTCATCGGCGTACGCAGTTCATGCGCGATCGCCGCGTTCCAGAACACCCGATTCTCGGACATCCGGCTCAGGCGTTCGGCCATGGTGTTGAAGTCGTTGACCAGCGCGGCAGCCTCCGCCATCGAAGCATCACCGCCACGCGCCCGTGCACCCAGATCGCCACCGGCAACCCGGCGCAGGCTTTCGGCGACCGAGTTCAGTGGCGTGATGATCCGCCGGGTCAGGCGCGAGGCGATCAGTGTGGCCAGCGCGACCACAAGCGTGGCCGTAAGGCCGATCCACAACCACTCCAGGCCCGAGGGCATGATGGTTTCCGGTTCGTCGTACCAGCGCGGATAGAACACTTCCATCAGGTAGTAGAACAGGTAGAAGCCGCTGATCGAAAGTACGGTCGAGCACAACGAGGCGACCGAGATGGAGAGCGTGATCTGGCGGCCGATGCTCTTGCCTTTGGAGGTCATGATTCAATCCAGGAAACGGTAGCCCACACCACGGATGGTGGCGGGAATGCCAATGACGCCGGCGTCTTCCAGCTTGCGGCGAAGTTTGCTGACGTGGCTGTCCACGGTACGCTCCTGGGCATCGCCTTCGGGCAGGCAGGCATGCAGCAGGTCCGCGCGGCTGTGTACCTGGCGCGGCGCGCGGGCCAGGTGCACGAGCAACCGGAATTCGGTGAGAGTGAAGTTCAGCGCATGCATCTGCTCGCCACTGCGCACGGTAACGTCGTGACTGCGCAGGTCGATCTCGAACGGTCCCTGGCGGATCACGCCGGTGCCATCGTCGCTCGGTGCCTTCGCGCTGCGGCGCAGGACCGCCTGCACGCGGGCGACGATCTCGGCCGGGTTGAACGGCTTGGCTACGTAGTCGTCGGCGCCCACCCGCAGGCCAGTCAACCTGTCCACGTCCTGGTCCAGCGCGGTGAGCATGATGACCGGCGTGGTGCCGCGCCGACGCAGTTCGCTCAGCACCTGCCAGCCGTCAAACTTCGGCATCTGTACATCAAGCAGCACCAGGTCTGGACGCAGCTGGCGATGCAGGACGAGGGCGGCCTCACCATCGGCTGCGCGGCTGCAGCGCAGGCCGGAGCGGGTCAGGTAGGCGCCGAGGATGTCGGCGATCTCCGCCTCGTCTTCGGCGATCAGGATCAGCGGAGGCTGGCGTGGTCGCATATCAGGTTTCATTGCGTGGTGCGGGCTGGAAAGGTGTGCAGGGGCAGGCTGTGGAGGCGGGATCATCGTCGCTGCTCGATCGCCTGCGCTTCGGCATGCGCGGCCCAGTCCAGATCGGCGCAACGCACATCGATGGGCGGTAGGGGCGGGCGTGGGCGGGACACGATGAGCGGGCAGTCGGCAAGGCCGACGAGGCTAGCCCCGGTTGATGGAGACTCGGTCGAGATTGTGTCGAGATTGCATGGATGCACGCCCACAGGTTCAGCCGCGGGCGTGGTGCCTGAACGACGCCCCGGCTCCATGCAATCTCCACAGTGGCTCCAAGAAACATCCATCGGCACCGCCCAGACTGCGGCGAAGCGATCGCATTGGGTGATCGCACGCCGCCGGATGATTCGATGAACAATCGCAGGACCTGGACTCTTGCCCTGGCCGCAACCGTCGTTGTCGGGGCCGCCGCCGCGTGGGTGCTGGCCGACGACGAGGGAAACGCGCTGATCACCGCGCCGGCGCGGGTGGCTGATCTGGAAAAGAGCGTGCAGGCGGTCGGCCGGGTCAATCCCAAGGAATTGGTGGCGGTGGGCGCGCAGGTGTCCGGCCAGGTCAAACGTCTGCATGTGATGCTGGGACAGCGGGTACAGGCCGGCGACCTGATCGCCGAAGTCGATTCGCAACCGCAACGCATCGCCCTGCGCAGCGCCGAGGCCGCCGCCAACGCGCTGCGCGCCCAGCACGCGGCCAGCCAGGCGCGCTCGGCGCAGGCGGGCCGCGTGTATGAACGCCAGGCGCAGCTGCTGGCCTCGCGGCTGGTTTCCCGGGAGGGCTTCGAGAGCGCGCGGGTTGCCCGCGATGCGGCGCGTTCGGAGGTCGCTGCGCTGCAGGCGCAGATCGACCAGGCGCTGACCCAGGTGGAGACAGCGCAGATCAATCTGGGCTATACCCGCATCGTTTCGCCCTCCGACGGCTACATCGTGGCCATCGTCACCAAGGCCGGGCAGACGCTCAACTCGATGCAGACCACGCCGACCATCGTGATGCTGGCGCAGCTGGATACGATGACCGTGCGCGCCGAGATTGCCGAGGCCGACGTGGAACTGATCGTGCCGGGGCAACCGCTGTGGTTCTCGACGCTGGGCCCGGGCGGCCGCCGCTATGATGCCCATCTGCAACAGCTGGAACCCGCGCCGGCCTCGATTGCCGAAGTGGCCGCCGCCACGGCAGGGGGATCGGCGCAGGCGCCGAAGGCGGTGTACTACGCAGGCGTGTTCGATGTGGCCAATCCGGGCCTGAAACTGAAGCCGTCGATGACGGTGAAGGTGACGATCCAGCTGGCGCGTGCACGCAACGCGCTGCAGGTGCCGTTGACGGCGCTGGCCGGGTCCGGGACCGCGGAGGGGGGACGCGCAATCGTGCAGGTGGTGGACGGCAAGGGGCGTGTCCGTGCGCGCACGGTCACGACCGGCCTGCGCAACGCCACAGCCGTGCAGATCCTTTCCGGCCTGCGCGAAGGCGAGAACGTGGTGGTGGCGCAGGCGCCCGCTGGCGTGGGCACCGAACCCACCAGCCTGTTGGGAATCTGAGCATGGCCAGCGCTCTGCTTGAACTCCACGGCGTCTCGCGCGCCTATCGTTCGGCCGCCGGCGAGGTGGTGGTGCTGAAGGATGTGTCACTGCGCATCGACGCGGGTGAGTTCATCGCCATCATCGGTCCGTCGGGATCGGGCAAATCAACACTGATGAACATTCTCGGCTGCCTGGACCGGCCGACTGCAGGCAGCTATCGGGTGAACGGCGTGGCCACCGAACAGATGCTGCCTGATGAGCTGGCACGCCTGCGCCGTGAACACTTCGGCTTCATCTTCCAGCGCTACAACCTGATGGAGAACCTCAGCGCCACCGAGAACGTGGCGCTGCCGGCGGTCTATGCCGGCGTGGATGAAGCGCGCCGTACGCTGCGCGCGCAGGCATTGCTGGAGACGTTGGGGCTGGGTGAGCGCAGCACAAACCGGCCCAGCCAGCTGTCCGGCGGCCAGCAGCAGCGCGTGTCCATCGCCCGTTCACTGATGAACGGCGGCGCCATCGTGCTGGCCGATGAACCGACCGGTGCGCTCGATCATGCCAGCGGCCAGCAGGTGATGGCTGAACTGAAACGGCTGCATGAGCAGGGTCATACCGTGATCGTGGTGACCCACGATGCTTCGATTGCGGCCCATGCCGGCCGGGTGATCGAAATTGCCGATGGCCGCGTGGTCGCCGACCGTGGGGATCAGTGCGCCGCACCCGATACCGGGGTGGCGCATGCGAGCCGCATCCCGACGCAGCCGGCGGAGCGCGGGGCGCGCCTGGATGGGCTGCGCGAGGCGGCGCGCATGGCGCTGCGCTCGATGCTGGCGCATCGGCTGCGTACGCTGCTGACCATGCTGGGCATCATCATCGGCGTGGCTGCGGTGGTCACCGTGGTCGCATTGGGCAAGGGCGCGCAGGCGCAGGTGGAGTCACAGATCAACGAACTCGGCGCCAGTACCCTGGAAATCTTCCCGGGTGCCGACTTTGGTGATCCACGTTCTGCGGAAATCGAGACACTGGTGGTCGGCGATGCGGATCATCTGGCCGCATTGAGCTACGTGGACAGCGTCAGTCCGAACCTCGGTGGGTCGGTGGCCGCACAGCAGGGCAACCGACGTGCCAATACCCAGGTGCTGGGCGTTGGCGCCGACCTGCCACGCGTGCGCGGATTGCGACTGAAGGCTGGGCGCTTCTTCACCGATGCCGAAGTGGACGCGCATCGCGCCGTGGGCGTGGTCGACCAGAAGGCGGCCACGGCATTGTTCAGCGGCAACCCGATCGGCAGCACGGTGCTGCTGGGCGGCATGCCGGTTGAAGTGATCGGCGTGGTTGCCGCCAGTGCCTTGACCAGCGGAGCGACACCGACGGTCTATGTGCCGTACACCTCGGCGGCTTCGCGGTTGCTTGGCAGCCAACGCCTGGAGAGCATCACCGTACGCGTGCGCGATGACGTGCCGACCACGGCGGCCGAAGCGTCGCTGGCGGCGGAGCTGCAGCGTCGCCACGGTGGTCGTGACTTCTTCATCTACAACGCCGACCAGATCCGCAAGGCGGTGATGAACTCCAGCCGGACCATGGCCGCGCTGGTATCGGCCATCGCTGCGGTGGCGCTGGTGGTGGGCGGGGTGGGGGTGATGAACATCATGCTGGTGTCGGTGAAGGAGCGTGTGCGTGAGATCGGCGTGCGCCTGGCGGTCGGTGCACGGCAACGCGACATCCTGCGCCAGTTCCTGATCGAGGCGGTATTGATCTGCCTGTCCGGTGGCGTGCTGGGGGTGGCGTTGGCGTTCAGTGTGGGCGTGCTGTCCAGCGTGCTGTCGCTGGGCGTGCCGCTGCTGTTCTCGCCAGCACCGGTGCTGGTTGCATTGGCGTGTTCGTCAGCCATCGGCCTGGGCTTCGGCTACTTCCCGGCACGCAGCGCAGCACAGCTGGACCCGATCCAGGCGTTGGCGTCGGAGTAACGTCAACGGTCAATCGAATGCGGATCGGGATCGGGGCGCACGTCGCGCCGTACCCGTGCTCGCGTGCGATACAGCTCGCTGTCGGCACGGTGAATGGTCTCGGCCACCGCTTCACCGGGTTGATGCTCCGAGCAGCCCATGGAGAAGGAGGCCGGCGCGGTTGCCGCGTGTTGCCGGTACCAGCGTTCCAGTGCCGCCAGTCGCGCCGCCGGCGCTTCGATGACAACGAGGAATTCGTCGCCGCCGAGCCGTACCACGGCCTCGCGCTCAGCCAGCGGCCGGCGCAGGAAGGCGGCGAATTCCACCAGCACGGCATCGCCGCGGCGATGGCCCTGCAGATCGTTGATCTGCTTGAAATGGTTCAGGTCGAACAGCAGGCACGCCCAGGATGCACCGACCAGCGCGTCGAGGCGATGCAGGTAGCGGCGGTTGTGGCAATGGGTCAGCGGATCTCGCTGCGACAGCTCCCGCATGATGCGCTCCTGCTGCCGCAACGCGGTCACATCTTGCGCGTGGCCCAGCACGTAGGGCGGATCGGCCTCTTCGTCGAGGACGTTGTGGTAGGCCCAGTAGCGGCGCAGGCCATCGGCGCCGATCAACTCGATCACGCCTGAATCGGTGTGGTTGGCCCGGATGCGCTCCAGGTAGGTGGAAAATCCATCGCGGCGATCGGCCGGCATCAGCTCGCCGAGGCTGCGACCGACCATCTGGCTTTCGTCAAAGCCCAGCGACTGCACGGCAGCGGGATTCACCGAGGTCAGCGTGCCATCCAGGGTGTGCGTGCAGATCAGGCCGAGGCTGTAATGGAACAGGCGCCGGTAGCGCGTCTCGCTGGCCTCCAGCGCGTCGAGTACGGCGCGTTCCTCGGTGATGTCCTGGATCGCACCGACCAGCCGTGGATGCCCGTCAACCTGCTGCCGTCCGCCGACCACACGGGTCCAGATGCTGCGTCCGTCGGCGGTGATCATCGGCAGCTGGACTTCCCACGATGCGCCTTCGTCGATGCAGCGCTGCACGGCGGTGCGGATGATGCTGCGGCTGTCTTCGCGATAGAACGACAGCGCGGTCTCCAGTGTGGGTTGGTAATTGCCGCGCACACCATGGATCTGCTTGGTTTCACGGGTCCAGCGCACTTCGTTGCTGACCAGGTCAAGTTCCCAGCCGCCCACGCGCGCAGCACGGTTGGTGCGCTCAAGGAAGTCTTCGCTGCGCTTCAGTTCACGGTGCAGGGCCTTGGCCTGGCCGACCTGGGCCAGCAATGTGCTGCGTTGCTCCAGAACCTGGGTGGTGACCCGGGCCAGGTGCACCATCAGCTCGCGCTGCGACGGCGAGAGCACGCCGGGCATCGGGTCGAGCAGGCACAGGGTGCCGATGCGCGCGCCATAGGCCGAACCCAGAGCGATGCCAGCATAGTGTCGGATGCGCGGGCCGCCGGTTACGAGCGGATTGGTGGAGAATCGCGGGTCCTGGCGTGCATCCGGGATCTCGAAGAGTTCGTCCTGGCGGATCGCATGGGTGCAGAAGGAAATCTCCCGTGAGGTCTCGCTGACGCCCTCCAGGCCGATGTTGGCCTTGAACCACTGGCGCTCATCGGCCACCACGGAGATCAGGCCCATGGTCATGCCGGTTGCAGAGCGCGCGGCCGCGACGATGGCATCGAACACCGGCTCCGGCGGGGTGTCGAGCAGGCGCAGTCGGTCTATTTCAAGCAGTCTGTCGGCTTCGTCCATGGCGCGGGGCAGGGTGGGGGCGTCGGCAGTGGGGAGTGCAGCAATGCTGGTGCTGCAGCCGTTATCTAGTGCCAGACATGGGTGATGCCCGCGTGATGTGGCGGCCCGGCGGCGCCGGGCCCACCCCCGCTCAGAAGCCGATCACTTCGTCGTTCAGTGGCAGCTGCTGCTGCCGCGCTGCCGGGTGGTTGGCCTTCCAGGCCGGACCCTGCCCGAACAGCTGGGCTTCGGATTCGGGCCCGTAGTACTGGAACTGATCAAAGACGTAGGGAAGACCTTCCGAACCTTCGAAGGTGGCACCGTTGGCGAGCTGGAAATGCAAGTGTGGCGCGGCTGAGTTGCCGGACTGCCCGAGCTCGCCCAGCACCTGGCCGCGGCGGACGGTCTGGCCGGGCCTGACCGCCACACTGCCGGTGCGCAGATGGGCATAGCCGGCGAACACGCCGGGCGCGATCTCCAGCACCACGTAGTTGCCGAACAGGTCGTGGGTGGTCAGAGTGGCCGGCTCGGGCTGCGGGGTCAGCGGCGTGTGCTCGTGCTCGCCATCACGGGCATCGCGCACCGTGCCGTCGGCCACCGCGATGACCTGCGCGCCGTAGCCGACCCAGTCGCTGTGCCGCGTCTTCTGCAGGTCCGTGGCAGAGCTGCGCAGGGCGTGCCCGCGGGCATCAACGCCGACCAGATCCAGCGCGTAGCGCTGGGGAATGGTCAGTGCGCCATTGACAGCCACCAGGCTGCCCCAATGATGTGATCCCGCAGCGCCCGGCCCCTCATGGGCCAGCCATCGGCCGCCGCGCAGGGGCGGCCCGAGTACCGGCGCCGGCGCCTGCACCGGGGCGACGGTGGCGCCGTCCAGGCGAACAAGCTCCTGCCGCTCGGTGCGGAAATCGATGTGGTGGCGGAGCGTCTTCGGCACGTGGCCCGCCGTCGGCAGGGTGAGCCAGACATACACCACGGCACGCTTGCCGGCGGCAATGGCAACCGGCGCGCCATCGGCCGGCGCCGGGCGCGTCCAGTCTGCCAGCGCCTTGGCATCCAGGGACAGCAGCGGCTGCGCGGAGGTATCACCGAACACTTGCAGCCCCTGGGGGAACAAGCTGCCGGTGTCGCCATAGAAGTTGCTGATGTGCAGCTCATAGGCGAGATGGCGTGTGCCGTCACTGCCGGTGAACGGCGCTGGTGCGAACGGTACGCGCGCCTCGACAGGTGCAAGCGGCGGCGTTGCAGCCGTCGCTGCGCTGACCATCGCTGCGGGCAGCAGCGCAGACAACAGCAGGCAGCGGCCGATATCACGGGGGCTGCGTGGATAGGGCACTTCAGCGCCCCTTGGCATTGAGATACAAGCGTGCTCCATCCGATTCACGGTGCCCGTTCAACATCCATCTCCCGACACGTGGAAGTCAGAGATCTTGCCCCTCCCGCTCTGGGTGCTGCCGGATTGTGTGGTCTGATCGTTTTGCGGGTGGTCTGTTCGCCGAAGCCGAACGAGGCGTCCTGGGCCAGGGCGGGCCGGGCAGCACAGCGTGGTCAGGCAGGTACGAGCAAGCACAGCAGCCATCGAAGGAGTCTCGGAAGGGCGGACCGGGCGAGTATCGAGCCGGCGGGGCGGGAGACCGCGTGATGGTCTGGAGGCACCCCAGGTCAGCGCGCGGCGTGCGGGTGTGGCCTTGCTCCCCTGAACGTAGGGCCAGGAGCCTGCTGCGGGCGGCTCCGCCGGTGCGGGTGCAGAACGGTTCCGGACCGAATGTCAGACCTGTCGACTGCCGGGGCTAACGCCATTCCCGGCAGTCGTCGCTGAACCACCTTCGGCCTGGCGTCAGACCTTCCACAGCACAACGGCGCGACTCGCGAAATACTGGGACCGCTCCTCGACCTGCTTGAACCTGAAATGCGGCAGCCCGGCGATGTCCCGGGTCAACCGGATGTTCGAATTGACGTATTCCTTCTTCTTGGACTGGAAGGGATTGTTCGATGCCACTACATTCAGCTCGTCGGCGATCAGGGTCATGTTGCCGATCCGATGCAGCATCCGTGAATGCTTGGATTTCCATCCGTCGCCAAGATAGCTTGGCCAATCACCAAGCTCCTTTTTGGTGCTGGCCTTGTCTGCAGCCTTCGGAATGATGTGTTCGAGTTCGAGCTCATCCGGATCGGCGAGGTAGTACTCGTTCTTGTGGCCAATCGCATCGTACTCGAGCACCTGCAGCGCATATCTGGCACGATTGATCACGGCGGGCACGAAGGGGAATGCCGCGAACGCGGCGCTGAACTCATCGTCGTCGGGCGTGTGCTCGCGCAGGGTACGTATGGCGGTCTTCTCGTAATCGACGTCATCCAGGCCTGTCAGCATTGCGAAGATCGTTTCAAGTTCGTTGGAGCGCTTCTCGCAGATATGCCTGCGCATCATGAAGGACTCCAGCGTCCTGAGCAGCCGGATCCTGGCCTTCTCGTCGAGGCTGTCCCTGCCGAACATGTCCAGCAGCCACGTGAAGGCCTGGAACGCCTTGATATCCTCGAGATTGCTGATATGCCGGTCCAGCTTGTCAGAGCCAGTCTCGCACCAGAGCAGCTTCGAATAGAGTTCGGCTGACTGGCGAAGGGCTTTTGCGAATGCGATCAGCTTGACCTTCCTGACCTTGCCAACCCTGGAGCCGGAAACCACGGCATCGTCCTCGTCTGACACGGCAACAATTGCATCCTCCGTATCCTCGTCGTCCTCTTCGTCCTTGATGACCGAAGAGAGGAATTCGGTCATGGTTTCGGCCTCCACCACGCTACGCAGGTAGTACCACTTGAAGTCGCCCACCAGTTTGGTCTTTGATACCTTGCGATGGAGCTTTCCGGCCAACCACTGGCGGAAGAAGGCGTCACTGTCGAGCCCGTCAAGGGCCACAATCAGCTTCCGCCAATCGTCCTTCACTTTGTCCAGCATGGCCTGCGAAAGCGAAGAAGCATGGCCGAGCAGGAAATTCTTGATGATGTCGGTGGGCTTCAGGCGCAGCCCGCGGTTGTTGATGGTCTCGAAGAGCTTGTAGGCATCCTTTGCCGCGCCCACGTCCAGGCGGATGATTGACGCGTTGTTGAGCAGCTTGTGGAAGAACTCGTTGAGCTCATCAGTCTTCAGCTGCTGGACCCAGGTGGTGAAGTTGACGTGGGCGCCCTTCAGTCGCTCGTTCTCGACTTCGGAGACATCCAGCGAGTCCATGATGGACGCGTAATCGGAATGATCCAGGTCGCCAAGATGGAGCTTCGGCTGGGTCTTGCGATCGATGCCACGGCACTGGAGCAGCTTCTCAAGTTCCTGCGCGGCCTCCTTGTCGCCATCCTTTTCGTATCTGCGCGCGAGCACGCGCATCAGGATGGTGAGGGTGGTGACGCGTTGCTGGCCGTCAACCAGCTCAAGATGATTCACGCCGGGCGTGTGTGTGTCCGACAGCAGCAGTACCGTGCCCAGCAGGTGCGCGTCACCGGCTGGCAGCAGGCGGATGTCGTCGAAAAGTTCGCGCTGCTGACGCTGTCCCCAAGCGTACCTGCGCTGGTAGGCCGGTATTAGGAACTGCTCGTTTCCCACCGAGAAGAACTGCTGGAGCGTGAGTGTTGTCGGGGTGATCTTCATGATCTACATTCTCCAAGCCTGCATGCGGCCGTTTCGTCGAAAGTCGGGTTGCACCTGCCCTCCCCAGGCTGGGTGCAGGTTCCTATTATGCGTTCGCATGCGGCGGGTTCATGTCAGGTTTTTCCTGACATCAGACTGTCCATGCAGGAGTCGGCTGTTGCACATTCGAGTCAATCCCCATGCGCGCTGGCTTGGCCTTTTCAAAGGCTGTGGATCTGCGTTGAATCCATACGAGTTTGGCCAGCTGCAGCAACGTGACCGTGTCGCTGCCATCGCGACGCTCAGAAAGCATGACTGCGCGCCACTGAGCGCAACGAGCACGCTTCCCCCTGTATTCTTGGTGGAGGGAAAGGCACAGGATGGGATGGAGATCGTCAAGGCCGCATTCGCCGCCGTGCGTCGGGGTTTCGGGGGGGCGATCCATTCCTTTCGGCCCGGAAGATTGTGCGGATTCGTGACGGACTCCCCGTACGCCAATGGCATGGCTTGGTGCATACACCCGGGTGAGCCCGTTTACGGCCTGTCAGTCACGGCAGGTAGCCTTCTGGAGACCGTTGTCGCGGCCTATCGGGTTCTGAGTGTTCCCGGGCTGGATGCAGCGCTTCCCATGGAGGGTACGCTGGAGGCGACGATGGAGTGGCCGCGGCTTGAAACCTTCCTCATTCCGGGTAGCCAGCAGAGAAGGGATCGAGGCGTCCGTTACGCGCATTGTGGATTTCTTGCAGTTTTCATGCATGAGTTCGCGCACGTGGTGAGAGGCCATCTTGGCTATGAAATGGCCACCCGCGGCAGTCTCTACATGGACGAACGCCCACTGCAACCGGCAGCAGTCGATACCCAGATGCGTCTTTACATCGAGTCGGACGCGGATGAAATGGCGGGACGGTTTTTGGCGACCTGGCTGCTGAGATCCCAGCCGGACGGCCGCCCGATGGACGAGGCGCAGAAGCTCTCGATCGCCTTTGACTTCCTGGTGGGGACCACACTGGCCTTCTCGGCCTTCCCCAGGGTGCAGAATCTCTATCACACCGGGACGTTGCGTGCCCGGGTGCTGATGGGGGCGATGCTTCACTGGGGCGGGATCGAGGGATCAAGGGCCGATCAGTGGATCGAGTCCAACATGCGGGACGTCCTGCTGTGCATGCAAGCGGCGGGGTATCCTGCGGAGAGCTACCTCTACTCGGCGGCGGAGGCGAAGGAACTCATGACGTCGACATGGAGCGGTATACGCAGACACCAGCAGGACTGGATCAGGTGTGCGCCGTTCAAGCAGGTGAAGCCGAGGGTCACCCTGCCGGAGTGACGCCCAGCCGGGATCAGTCCGCCATCACCCGCCCGATGGCATCGGCGAGCAACGCGCGTACCCGTGCGGGCGGCAGGTCCGGGTCGCGTACCGCGCGCATGGCCAGGCCTTCCACCAGCAGTCGCAGCAGCAGGGTGCGCATGGCGATCTGCTCCTCGTCCACGTGCCGGCCCAGCCCTGTATCACGCTGGCGCAACCAGGTGTGGATCGCCGCGCTGGTCTGCTGGTCGTGGGTGCGCAGCACTTCGGCCAGGACCGGGTCGCGATGCGCCTCGGCGTTGATCTCCGCGTAGAGCGCCACGCTGGCGATGGCGTTGCCATGGATCGGCAACACTTCGCCGCGTGCCCACTGCTGGTAGCACGCCAGCAGGCCGTCCACCAGATCCGAGGCCGCCGGCATGTCGCCGATCGAGGCCTGGTCGTGGCGCAACTGGCGCTCGATCAAGGCCAGGATCAGGGCGCGCTTGTTGGCGAAGTAGCGGTACATCAGCCCCTGGCTGATGCCTGCTTCGGTGGCGATATCGCCGATCGAACCGGCGTGGAAGCCATGGGTGATGAAGCAGGTCTGGGCCGCATCGAGAATGCGCCGGCGCTGGGCCTCGGCGTGGGCAGCGGCAGGATCTTCGGCGGGACCGGCTACGGCAGATTTCGGTGTCATTGCGTGAGGTTGGGGCGTCCAGGGGCGGGATAGTACGTCACAAAAGGTGTGAATGAACGGTCATTCATTTGTAATTGCCGTCTCCCAGACTGCGCCGGCCTTCTCCTTCCGCGAATGAGTCCGATGCGCCACGCCTCGCTGCACCGCCCGCTGCTCACCCTCGCCATCGCCGCCGCTCTGCCGGTGCTGGCCCATGCCGAAGATGGTCCCTCCACCGACGCCGCCGCGTCCGCCGATGCTGCACGTGCCGTGGTCGCTCTGGACCAGGTGGTGGTGACTGCACAGAAACGTGCCACCAACCTGCAGGAAACACCGATCTCGGTATCGGTCGTCGATGCCGAGGCGCTGAAGGATCGCAGCGCGATCTCGCTGGGGAGCCTGTCCGATGGCTCCATTCCCTCGCTGCGGGTGACACCGTTCGCCACCCGAAGTTCAGCCCTGAACATCGGCATCCGCGGCATCGGTGCGTCCGGTGATGCCAACCAACTGGCGCGCGATGCCGGCGTTGGCATCTACGTAGACGGTGTATTCATGGGCCGCGCGCAGGGCCTGGGCAGCATGCTGTACGACGTGGAACGCATCGAGGTATTGAAAGGCCCGCAGGGGACGCTGTTCGGCCGCAATACCGAGGGCGGCGCGGTGAGCATCGTGACCAAGGCACCGACCGGCGAGTTTGGCGGCAGCGTGAGTGCTGGTGTATCCAACTTCAGTGGCTACAACAGCGCGCTGCACCTGGACCTGCCCAAAGTGGGCGATGTCAGCTTCAAGATCGACGCGGTGCAGGCCAAGCGTGGCGGCACCACCGACAACCCGATGCGCGGCGAGCGTGACTTCAACAGCTACGACAAGCGTGGCGCACGCCTGAGCGCGTTGTGGCAGCCCCGCGATGATGTCTCACTGCTGTACGCGTTCGACCGTTCCTATGATGCGACCACGCCGTACCACACCCAGGTGCTGGTGCCGGGCGCCTATCTCAGCCCGCTGCAGAAGGCCGGCGCCAGCCTCGACCGTCGCGACAGCGCGATCCTGGGCGGCCCGCAGGAAGACAACATCGGCCGTACCAGCGGCCATCTGTTGAACGTGTCGTGGGTGCTGAATGACGCCCTTGAGCTGAAGTCGATCAGTTCCTACCGTGAGCTGACCCAGGGCCAGTTCGACATGGGCCTGGTCGATGCGATCTCGGCCTACGGTGGTGCAGGGACGCCGTTCGGCCGCTACAGCCTGGCCCAGGTCTACCAGCACCAGTACAGCCAGGAGTTCCAGCTGATCGGCAACACCGCGCAGGTGCAGTTCCTCGGTGGTGCGTTCTACTACCACGAGACGGCCGGGGACAATGCGCAGACCCCGAACATGCTGGTCTGGGGGCCGGGCGGGAATAGCTACACGTTGAATCCGGCCACGAATCCGCTGGACCTTTCGCGGGTACGCATCGACCGCGCCAGCAAGGCGTGGACCGACAGCCTGGGCGTGTTCGGCCAGGCCACGTGGACCCCGGAGGCGATGCCGGGCCTGCACCTGACCGCCGGCGGCCGCTACACCCGCGATGACAAGAAGGGCAGCCTGTACATCGTCAATGGCGCGGCGACGAACCTTGCATTCAAGGACCGCTGGAGCCGCTTCGATCCGATGGTCAACATCGCCTACGACCTGGGCGAGCACGCGATGGTCTATGCCAAGTACAGCACCGGCTTCAAGGCCGGTGGTGCCAACTCGCGTTCGACCAACTACAGCGCGTTCGGGCCGGAGCAGGTAACCGCCTACGAGCTTGGCTTCAAATCGCAGTTCTGGGACAACCGCGCACGCCTGAACTTGGCGCTGTTCGATTCCACCATCGCGCACAAGCAGATGGATTTCTCGCTGCCGTTCGATCCGAACAGTGGCGAGACCCGTACCACCATGGTCACCACCAATGCGCTGAGCGATGGAACATCGCGCGGTGCCGAGCTGGAATTCAACGTGGTGCCGGTGGACAACCTGACCCTTGGTCTCAATTACGCCTATACGAAGATCGACGCGCAGACCGCGACGGATCCGTTCGGCGCTGGCGTGCAGGTGACCGTGCAGCCGCTGCTGGCACCGAAGAACGCAGGCAGCCTGTCGGTCGACTACCTGGTGCCGTTCGCCAACTTCTCGGCGCTCAAATTCCATGTGGACGGCAACTGGTCCGATGGTTACTACACCAGCGAGTACGACCAGGTGCGCACCGACAGCTCGTTCGTGGTCAATGCCCGCGTGGCGCTGGTCGATGTTCCGGTGAACAGCACTGGCACCACGATGTCGTTCTCGCTGTGGGCACGCAATCTGCTCGATGAGCAGCACCTGTTCTACAAGCTCAACAGCCCAGCACTGGGCCAGACCGGCATCTTCAACGATCCGCGCACCTTCGGCCTGGATGTGGCCGTCAACTTCTGATGCTCCTGGAGACCACCATGAAAACCCGCCACACTGGATTTGCCCTGGCACTGGCCATCAGCCTGCCGCTGGCCGCACTGGCCATTGCCGCCGACGCAGCACCGGCGATCGCCACGAAGCCGACGGCCTCCGCCAACGTGAAGCCGGCCGCGGCCGATGCGCAGCGGGTGATTCCGTTGCAGGGCGCCTGGAACGTCCGCACCTTTGCCGGCCTGCAGGGCCGCCAGGGCCCGATTCCGGCCGGTGCGTTCGTGCGCACGGCCGATCTTGGCCGCCTGACCGATGCTGACCGCGACGCACTGGCGGCGGTGGGCGTGAAGCTGGATATCGACCTGCGTACCGCCGACGAGGAAGCGCAGTCGCCGGACCTGCTGGCCAGCGATGATCGTTTCGACTACCAGCGCATTTCGCTGATGGGCACCGAGAAGATGGACCTGCAGAAGATGATGGCCAGCTTCCCCGATTCGCTCGGCGAGGCCTATGTGCAATGGCTGGGCCACAGCCAACCGCAGTTCAAGCAGGTGTTCCAGCGCATCGCCGCGCAACAGGACGGTGCGGTGCTGTTCCATTGCACGGCCGGCAAGGACCGCACCGGCATCATCGCCGGTCTGCTGCTGGACCTGGCGGGCGTGCCGAAGGCCGAGATCGTGCACAACTACGCAATCTCCGCGCATTACCTGGAAGGGCAGCCCAAGGACAGCGCGATGAACGCGCAGATCATGGCGCTGGTCAAGCAGAACCCGGAGATCGGCCGCAAGATGGCCGGCATGGCCGGCACCGCGCCGGACAACATGGAACAGTTCCTGGCCGCGTTGCACAGCCAGTATGGCGGCGCCGAAGGCTACCTGAAATCGATCGGGGTGAGCGAGCAGGAGATCCAGCAGCTGAAGGCGCGCTTGGGGCAGGCCGGCTGACCTCCGTCGCGGCGAAGGCAGGTGCCGGACATCGCCGGCACCTGCCTTGCTCCCTCAGGGCTGCAGCGGTGCCACCAGGATGGAGGCATCCAGCACCGGGAACGACTGCGGCGCCTGGCCGGACGATGCGACGAGGCGGATCTCCAGCGTGGTCGTTCCACCATCGGCGGCATTGAGTGCCTGCAGGGCCCCCAGCTTCTGCGGCAGCGGCACCGCAAACGTGGTGGGATGGCTGTGATCCATCCCGGCCATGGTCGGCCCGAAGAATGACACCGTGCCCGCGTAGTACGGGCTGTCGGCCGCGACGGCCGAGGTGCCGGCCGGTGCGTTGACCAGCACGTCGAACTCGCGCGTATTGTTCAACCCCCGCGGTCGTTCCAGGGTGACTTCAGCAATCAGCTGGCGCGGGCCGGACGAGGCCAGGTGCGCACGCACCGCTTCGTTCGGGACAGCCACGCGGACGGCGCCATCGGAACGTGTACCGCGCACCAGCTGCACCGCACCTGCAGCCGCCGGCAGCGCAGCCGCCTTCAGCAGGTCGTTGCGGCCGCCATAGACGTAGTCGTAGTCGAAGGCCGTGGTGGAGAAGAATGCGCTTGCCGGGCGCTCGCCAACAGGTTTTCCCTGTGCATCGACGAAGAAGCGGAACGGCTCGTTCATGAACTGACGCCGCTGGTTGACGTCGATGGGCATGATCGGCTTGCCGCGGGATTGCTGCAGCTGGTTCCACACGTCCCACAGGCGGTCCATGTTGGCGTGGTGCAGGTAGAAGATCGGATCGAGCGGCGACAGGAAGTTGGTCATGTTGCCGTAGGGGCCGGGATCGACCGCGCCGACACCGCCGATGCAGTTGTGCACCTTGTTGTGCGGGAAGCCTTCGAGCACCGAGAATTTCGTGGCGCCGTCGGGTTGCACCACGTGCGAGGCCGTGCGCGAGCTGGTGAAGCTGCGGCTCACATCGGCATTGTAGAACTCGACCGGCGACAACCCCGCATGGATGGTGTCGGGAGACACCGCCGAAGCGGTCTTGGCATCGAAGCCGGGATTCTCGCGCCAGAGATAGCGGGCGCCGCAGGTGATCGCATAGGCCGCATTGCCCGAGATGCCGGTCTTCTCCGCGACGCTGTAGCCGGTGACATCGTTCCACACGTCATCCGCGGTGAGATAGCTGCGAAACTTGAGCTGATCGCGTTGGCCTGCATCCAGCGTGTCCCAGTAGCGCTGCAGTGCCGGTCGCATGAACTGGGTGAAGACCGCCAGGTTGCGCGTATACGGCGCATAGGCGCTGTCAGTGGGCGCCAGCACGCCGTCGAACATCGCCGGGGGAATCCGTGGCAGCTCGGTCCAGTCCCAGTAGGGCATGGCGAACTGCGGATCGCCACTGAGCGTGCGGATGGTCTGCTCGAAGTACCCGACATAGCCACGGTGCCAGACATAGAACCACCAGTTGCCATGCGGACAATCCATCAGATGCACGAAGGCATTGCGGAACCAGTTGCGGGGATCGTTCGCGGGCAGTGCCAGCATGGCCTTGATGCCACGGGCGTAGCTGGCCAGCATGCGCTGGCCTTCGGGACTGGTGACGTTGTAGCGGTGGTAGCGTGCCTGCGCGGCCTTTTCGGCCGGTGCCGTGCCGCTGGCCCAGGCGCCGGAAGCGACCAGTGATGCCAATGAAGCACTGGCGGTGGTGGCAAGAAAATCACGACGTGTGTAACGCATAGCCTTCCCCCTGGTGATTGGTTGAACCGCATCGGGTTACAAATCACTGGCAAGGCCGGCGGCAGCGTGGCGGCCGGCCCGACGGGGACATCCAGCCCCGCCGCTTCCACCGGCAGGTGCAGCGATGGCCGGGATGGAAGCGGCGGTAGTATAGGCATGGCAGGCAGGGCTGATCTGCGAAGCAGACCACAGTCGCAGGCGCGTACACATTTGCCCGGCTGAAGCTGTTCACCGTCGTCACCGTCGTCACCGTCGTCACCGGCGAGCGTTCGCTCTGCCCGTCACGAAGGAATGCGGCCGCATGATGTTCCTCGCCGGCAATCGCTTCGCATTCGGAGCCGCGCCGGTCTAGTGCTGCGTTTGAATCGCGTGCATCATGGGCCGAAGTGTGTCTTGTATCAAAGCAATGAAACCCCCTACATACCACCACTTTGTGCACGACTCCTATCTGCGTGGCTGGGAGCGTGATGGCATGCTGCGCGTATATGACCTGCGCAGGCGATCCGTTCGACCTTCGAAGGCCATCAACACCGGCGGCGAGAACCATTTCAATACATTCCTGCCCGATCCTGTAGTGATCGAGGCGTTGGAGTACGCTCTTTCCGGCAACCGGGATCGGCCGGGTGAGGATGCCATCTACGCGTATTTCGTGAGTGCGTTGAAGGCCGCTGCTTCGGCACAGCCGGAGCAACGCAACCAGACCTTCATCGAGGCGCGGTTCAATATATGGGAATCCGAGATCGGGCCTGTGCTCGCACAGCTGGCAAGCGGCGACCGGTCAGGTCTGGACATGGGGGCACAGGGGTCTCTGGCCAAGCTTTTCTGCATGCAGATCATGCGCACGCCTGCCATGCGTAGCGCGGTGCTGGGGAAGTTTCAGGGACATGCCGCGGGCCACGGGCTGGATGCACGGCAGGCCGAGGACTTCTTCAAGCTGTTGCCGGTCGCGCACGCTGAGGCGATGGCCTCGACCCTGATGTCCGGAGGTGTCACTATCCGCTTGCACAACAGCGGCGGCCACGAACTACTGAGCTCGGACAGGCCGGCGGCGTTGGTTAATTGGCCGCTCCGCCGAATCGAGGATCTGGTCGGCTTCATGCCACTTTCGCCGGACCTTGCAATGTCCATTGCCGGTAGCGCCCAGAAGCAGCGTAGTTTTCCGCCATCCACCGTCAGCCAAGCGCGGGTTGAACAATGGAACCACCTCATCATCGACTGTGCGGACACCCTGGTGTTTCTCACCGACGATGGCCAGGTCGAGAAATACCGTTCCCGCCTCCAGCTGCGCGCAGGGCTGCTTGCCGGATAGCAACGGCAGGACCCCGGCATCCTAACTCTGCCGGGGCATCCGCTGAGCGGAAAGGAGCGCGCTTCGCCTGGCTTCAGTCCCCTTCGGGCCTCACCCGTACCACCCGCTTTCTGTACTCGTACACGTTGTCACCGCGGATGCGCTTGTCCTCGGTGCCGGTGACCCTGCCCACCTGCTGGTCCGAGCCGGTGACCGGCTTGGCCTCGATGTCGGTCTCGTACTCGAACGAGTGCGATTTGTCGGTGTTGCGGTAATAGCGGTACAGCGCCCAGTACAGCGCGGTTGCGCCGGCCGGACCTGCCGCCAACAGCCAGAGGCCACTGTCGTCGCTCATGTCGATGCCACCAGGAATGCAATTGCGAGGGCTTCAATGACGGTGCCGGTGGCCAGTGCCGCCAGCAGCATCTTCCATTGCTGTACGGGCACGCTGCCCATGGTTTCGCCGGTACGGCCGTTCACGGCGATGTAGTGCAGCATGCCGCCATTCTTTCCGGGCTGGTGGTACGAGTACAGCCACACCGGCAGATACATCGACACCCAGCGGGTGCCATGCACCTCCAGCTGCTCCTGCTCCCAACGCACGCCGCGGTTGTAGCGCTTCACCGAACCTTCCACCTGCGAGCGCGCGATCGACAGCAGCTGGTCTTCCAGCCGCGGCCGCAGCTTTTCCACGTCCAGGTTGCGCTTCTCCGAAGTGAAGCCGGCCAGGTAGGAGGCGTTCCACTTCACCGCGTTCTTGGTATCGAACGGCAGAATGGTGTTGATGATGTTGTTGGTGTTGGCGCGGGTATCCAGGTTGCCACGTTCGGCCGAGGATTCCAGCGGCAGGTCGTCGACGGTAAAGTCCACCTGGCGTTCGATCTGGTACACGTCGGCGTCGTACAGGGTGCGCTTGTTCTTCTCGCTGCCCACCGTGTACTGCCGGGTCTGGATCTCGCCCTTGCCGGCCACTGCCGCGCTGACATTGCTGTCGACGATCATGTAGGGCAGGAACACGCCGACGACATTCTCCGGCGTGAACTGGTCCTTGAACGCCTTCAGCGCGAACATGCGGCGCTTGTCGACGAATTGGCGGATACGCGCGACCGCATCATCTTTCCTTATATGGAAAGGCAGCACGGCATCGGGCACCGCGCCGTTGGCGATCTGCTCGTTGACGCCGAAGACGTGGCGGCACCAGTGGCAGCGTGCGGTCATCGTGCTTTCGGTGTTCACCGTGACTTCGGCGCCGCAGCCGGTGCACTTGAAGGTCATCAGCGCCGAGGTGTCGGCATCGATGTCACGTGCACCGGAGGCAATGAAGGTGCCGCGCAGCTGGTCGATGGCCTCGCCCAGCCCGAACTCTTCCTCGACCCGCGCGCCGTGCCATTCGTGCCGGCAGTACAGGCAGACCAGGATATCGGTGCCCGCCTTGGGGCGGATGTCGGTGGCGCCGCATTTCGGGCAGCGGTTGAGGCCGTCCTTCAGCTCGCTGGCCGAGGTGTCGATGGCCACAGGATCGGGGGCTTCCACTTCATCGCGGATGGCCTGTGGCAGCGTGGAGGTGTCCAGCGGGAAGCTGCCGGGCAGGGGAGGAACGTCCTGCGGCGAACCCGGCCCATTCAACGACGCCGCCGGCAAGGGCGGCGGCGTCGCGGGCGCGGATCCGGGCAGCGGCGGTGGGCCGTTTCGGGGATCGGACATGGGTTGTGCGTCCTGCTGTTACAGGCCCAGTGCCTTGGCTTTCAGGGCGTCATAGTCGCCCTGGGTGATCAGGCCCAGGTCCAGCATCTCCTTGGCCTTCTTCAACTTGGCCACCGGATCGTCCGCGGCCGGGGCAACCGGCTGCTGCATGCCACCCACGCCGAACATGCCCGAAGCCATACCGACGCCAACCAGGCCCGCCGCGCCGCCATTCTCGCCAGCCGACTGGATGCCCTGGGCGACGCTGGCCTGCAGATTGGAATTGCCGCGCGCACCGGACAGTGCGTCAGCGCGCTGCACCGTCTTCAGCAGTTCGCGGGTGTTGGCGTCGTACTCGATGGAGACGATGGCGGTCTTGACGATGGCCAGGCCGCGGTCGCTCTGCCACTGGTAGGCCTGCTCGACCGCGGCCGACAGGCTCTGCGCGAAGCCGATCGAATCCTGCTGCAGCTTGGTGATGCGGTTGCCCTTGCCTGGGTCGTTCGTATACAGGCTGAAGGCCGGGGCCAGCGAGCCGACCACTTCATTGAACAGCTGGCTGGCGGCTGCGTTGTCCAGATCGGTGAAGTCGAACACCTGGCCCGGCTGCAGGTAGCTGGCCGGAACGAAGTTCTTCACGAACAGGATCGGGTCGACGATCTTCAGCGTGTAGGAACCGCGGGTGACCGCGCCCACCTGGGTATTGAGGAAGCCGTCGTCCCAGTAGATTTCCGACTGGGTACCGAAGCGGTTGTCCGGCAGTTCCTTCAGCGACACGAAGTAGGCCGCCTGCTGCGAGCCCGGCTGGCCGCCGAACTTGAAGCGTTCCCAGCTCTGCTTGATGAAGGTGCTGACCAGACCGTCGCCGGCGAAGATCGACTGCGAGTTCAGATCATCCGAACGCCACTCGTAGCCGCCGGCTTCAGCGACGAACGCGGTGATCGCGCCGTCCTGGAACAGCAGCAGGCCGTAGCCTTCCGGCACCACGATCTTCGAGCCGTTGGTGATGATGTTGGACGAGCCGCTGGTGTTGGACCCGCGGCCGGCATTGGTGCCGCGCGGCACTGCCGCGAACAGGGCAGCGGTTGACGGCAGACCCGTTGGCACGGTGTAGAAGTCCTTCCACTGGTCGGCCAGCACACCGCCCACCGCACCCTTCACCGCCTGTACCAGACCCATGACCAACTCCCTGTGATTCGAGGGCAGGCACCATGCCTGCCAAGCGGGACTGAATATAGCAGTGGGCGGGGACCGCTGTGGTGCCGGAAGATGAATCCGGATCAGACGTCGCCGGTAGCCGCCGGCCCGGCGCGGATCGCCAGCAGCACGGCTGCCATGTCCAGCCCGCCCAGCCCCATCTGCTGTGCCTGCGCGAACAGTGTGTCGCTGGCGTCGATCATGGGTGCCGGCATGCCTGCACCCCGCGCGGCAGCGGCCACCAGCCCGCTGTTCTTCAGTACATCGGTGATCGATGCCTGCACGGCGAAGTCCTGCCGGATCATCTTGTCCAGCTTGATCCGTGACACCTCGCTGGCCATCGGTCCGGCATTGAGTACTTCGGCGAAGCGCTCCAGAGCAATGCCGTGGCTCTCGGCGAAGTGCACCGCTTCGCCCAGTGCGGTCACCAGTGTGATCAGGTACAGGTTCACCGCCAGTTTCATGCGCAGCGCCGATGGCACCTGGCCGCACGCCACGCACTGCCGGCCCAGTGGTGCAAGCAGGCGTGACGCCTGTGCGACATCGGCATCGTCGCCGGCCAGCAGGATGACCAGTTGCGCGGATTCTGCCTGGACCCGCGAGCCGGAGACCGGCGCCTCCACATAACGCCCGCCGGCCGCGCGGATCTGCTCGCCGAGGGCCTGCGAATACCCGGCCGAGCTGGTGCCCATGTTGATCACCAGGTGGCTACGGACACGGTCGGCGAAGGCTGTGGTGTTGCGTTCCAGTACGCTGTCGATCGCCTCGTCATTGGCCAACATCAGGACCACCGTTTCGCACGCAGCGAATACGTCCTGCAGTTGCGCGCAGGTCTGCACCCCGGAGGTTCGTGCTGCGGCATGATTGCGACCGGAGCGGGACCAGCCCAGCACGCTGTGTCCGGCCTGCGCCAGATGGCCGGCCATCGGCGTTCCCATCACGCCCAGGCCGATGAATCCCAAGCGCATGTCAGGCTCCCGATCGTGGCAAGGCAGCCATCATGCCGTAGATCGGCGGCCGGCAAGGGGCGGGCAGGGCGTGCGCGCCGGCGCCGCCCTGGATTACGCCACCGGCAAAGATAATCCACGATATTCACGTGATTATCATCACGATTTTCATGAAACTCACTTTCGATAATCCCGGGCCGAACGAGCGTGTCTGCATTCGACGGCCCAGGATCCGTCCGACGTCCGCATCGTCGACCTACCGACGGCAACCCCCTGGGGGCATGGGGGCGGACAGCGTGCACGTTCATCTGCGTGTCCTGCGGCTGGCGCGAAGCGCGGCGAGGGCGTCGCAGCATCACGCAATGAAGCCGCACGGTACCCATTGCGCGATCGCCTGGTGCAACGGCACCGGGTTGCCATTCGAAAGGGGAGTTTCAATGCACAGGCAAGTCAGTGAGATGTTGCAGCGCGCCTATCTGCCCCACCAGTCCTTGCCCGACCTGCTGGGCGCGTTCGTGAAGGAGTTCTCGCAACACCACGCATTGCGCGGGGGGCGCGTCGAGCTGCGCGGGCCCGGAGCTGGCCAGCCGGAGCAGCCCCTGGCGGCATCAGAGCAACGGGCAGGCACACGCCAGCGCCTGCCGATCCGCTATGGCGGCGAAGTGCTGGGCGAGCTGCAGCTGGAAGGCCAGGCCGGGCGGCTGGACAGCAGCGCGCTGGCTCTGGGTGAGGTGTTCGCGCACCGTTGCGCGCACCTGATCAAGCGCTACGAGGCGCAGGCCTGGGCTGAGCAGGCGCTGAGCCGACCACTGCTGCTGGTCGGCGCCTGCGATGCACTGAAGCGCCTGGAAGAGTTCGTCGAGCGCGCTGCCGCCAGTTCGCTGCCGGTGCTGTTGCGTGGTGAATTCGGTACCGAGAAGATGGAACTGGCCGCCGCGCTGCACAGCTGCGGCCCGTTGCGGCGGGGCCCCTTCATCGAGGTGAACTGTGCCCATCCGCAGGAAGAACCTTCCGCCTGGTTCCACCGTGCCCGTGGCGGCACCCTGTACTTCCATGAAGTCGATGAGCTGCCGGTGGCGCTGCAGGGACAGCTCTCGCATTGCATCCGCGGCCTGCAGGCCGCCCCGCTCGAGACGGGCGGGGCACAGGCCATCCGGGTCGTGGCCTCCACCAGCGCCGACCTGGAGCAACGGGTACGTGACCGCTTGTTCTCGCGGGCGCTGCTGGCCGGTCTCGAATTTCTGACCGTGGATATCCCACCCCTGCGCGAGCGCACCGAGGACATCGGCGCACTGGTGGCGCGCTCGCTGCAGATGCACGGCTTCAATCCCCAGGTGATCAGCGAGGATGTGCTGGAGGCGCTGCGCAGCCATGACTGGCCGGGCAACCTGCTGGAAATGGAGCGCGTGGTGGTGCGGCTGGCGGTGATGACCGGCGGCCACAGCATCCGTCGTGAGGATGTGCTGCGACATGCGCCGGGACTGATGATCGTCGGTGCTCCCGCCGATGCGGAGGCAGGTGTCGATGCAGGCCGCGACGCTGTTGCCGACGCGCCGCCAGCAAACGACGGTGAAACGGTCGTAATGGCACCGGTGGTCGCACATGAGGGCCTGCACGATGGACTCAAGCGCGCACTGGCCTACCTGAAGGACCATGCCGCCGAACCGGTGACGTTGGGCGACCTGGCCCGCCAGGCGCATGTCAGCCAGTCGCACCTGGGTTTCCTGTTCCGCAGCGAGCTGGGCACCACCTTCAAACTGTTGCTGCAGCAGCTGCGCATCGAGCATGCCAAGCAGCTGCTGCGCGGCGGGCAGCGCCTGCGCATCACCGATGTTGCGCTGCAGGTCGGCTTCGGTGACCTGAGCCACTTCGAGAAGAGTTTCCGCCGCGTGGTCGGGGTCAGCCCGCGTAGCTATCGCCGCGTACCGGAGCAATAAAAAACCCCGGCGCAGGCACACGCCTGGCCGGGGGTGTCATCGCCGCGGCGGGCGCTATCTGGCGTTCGCTTCGGCTGCCTGGCGCACCGCCTCTTCGGCGGCCAGCTCGGCCCGTCTAGCGGCTTCATTGGCGGCTTCCATCGCCTGTTGCGAAACCGCCATCGCCGCACGGATGCCTTCTTCGCTGGCGGCCATCGCGGCTTCGGCCAGCTCCTGGGCGATTTCCATCGGGGTCTTGCCGCCGGGTCGGCCGGGCGTGGGGAGCGGGGTCGGGAAGGTCATTTCAGGAACTCCTTCTGGGGCTGGGGATGGGGGGCGCTGGCTGCGCCCGTCCAGGATGTGGCGCAATGCCGCCTGGGCATCGGCCAGGATCGTCTGCGCCTGTTGCCGTGCTGCCAGGCGCCCGGCGGCCACGGCTGCGCCGGCCGCCGAAGCAAGGGCCTCCGTCGCGGCCAGTACGCCATCGCCGGCAGGCACCGCGGGCGGGCTCACACCGCATCCGCCGGGTAGCCCACCTGCGCTTCATCGTCCAGGTAGCGGCGGACGCGACGGTAGTCCTGCAGCGTGATGACGTTGTCCTCCACCTGTATCCGGGCCTGTTCCCGGGAACCGTCAATGGCGAACAGAATACTGGCGCCATCCTGGCCCAGCTCGCCACGGGAGACCGGATGGTCGTTGAGGAATGCCTGTGCGCCGCGCAGTTGCCGCCGCACGGCCTCGCGCAGCCGGTCATCTTCCAGTGGCAGGCCGGATTCGTTGTCGAAGCACAGCGCGACCTGCTGGGCGGCCAGCGAGATCCGGGCGTAGCCGACCTGCCGGTTTGCGGCCAGGCTTGCGGCAATCGCCTCGCGCACCTGTGCCGGCGACGGCAGCTGTGGCAGCTGCGGACCGTCCAGGAAGCCGAACAGTTTCGGCAGCAGCGTCTGCAGGACGCCGGTTGCGCGCTTCAGGCGTTGTTCGCTGCTGCCACCGGCCGTACTCATTCGCTGGTAGAAACGGAAGTAATCAGCAAATTCGATGGGCCTGCGGGCGTGCAGCAGTGCGAAGCTGGCAGCCTCGGCCCGCTCGCCGCTGTCTGCGGCAGACGCTCCCTGCTCAACGGCCAACTGGTGGAGCGCCAGCGATTCGCGGAAGTCCAGTTGCTGCAGCAGCGGAGCGTCAGCCGCACCGACCGAGGCCAGGAACGGGCGGAATGCACCCAGTTCGGCATTGGTCAGCAGCCGGTGCTTGGCCAGCACGCCGTGCGCTTCGCTGCTCGCCAGGTGGCCGCCCTCTCCAAGTTCCACCTGGTGCAGGGCATCGAGGTCGTTGTTGCTGAGGCTGAGCAGCTTGACCGGGCCGATCTGCAGCCCGATGCGTGGCAACCAGGTCATGCGTGAACCGTGCAGGCCCTGCTGCACCCCATCCAGCATCGCGCCTTCGTCGCTGAAGGCGTAGAGGTGCTCATGCGAATCAAAGGCCCAGTGCAGCCAATCACGGCCGCCGTCGATGAACTGAAGGGCACGCCTGCACTGTGAACTGAGCTGATCCCGGTGGGGGATGGAACGACCGTTGATGAAAACGCTCATGCGTGGTTCTCCTGGTGGCCTCACGTGGCCGGAAAATCCTTGAGGACGGTCGCAGCCGCACTGCCGACGCGGGTGAAGTCGTCGGTGGCCCCCTGCATCATGGTCTGCGCCTGGGTCAGTACCCTCGCATACTTTTCGTCCCCGGTCGCCAGGTATTGGGCCATGGCCACACCGGCGGCCGTGGTGGCGATGGTGGAGACGTTGCGCAGCGCGTCGGCGGCGTCCTGCACGGCGATCGCCGCAGACTGCGCCACCGACTGGTAGGCCTTGCCGGCCCCGCTGGTCTTCACCACGGTCGTGGCCATGGTGGCTGTCTGCACCTGGTTGATCACATCGATGACCTGGGCGTTGACGTTGCTCGGGTCCATACGGGCTCCTTGATGGGCGGGTGCGGCCGGATGTGGCCGACGCGGTGTCACGCCGTGGCGTCAGTACCGGCGGTCGGGGGGGAAGGGGAGTCTGGCGCGGGATCCTGGACGGGACCCGCTGCCGGTTCCGGACCGGGCGTGGAGTCGGGCGCAGGACCGGGCGCGGGCGCCGCGCCATTGCCTGCAAGCTGCTCGAGCGTGTGCAGGCTGGCGTTGGCGGCCGCAGCATCGGCAGTGGCACCATGGGTCTGTGCCTGCAGGACGCTGATGGCGGTCTTTCCTTCTGCGGTGGCCGCGGCGATCACCGCCGCCGGCGAAGGGGGCGCCGGCACCGGGCCAGGCAGGGGTATGACCTGCGGCGGTGGCGGCGGAGGGGGTTCCGGAGCAGGCGGCGGTACCGGCCACGGCGCGTTGATCATCTTCGCGCAGGCCGCTGTGACTGCTGCGTTGCTGACCATGCCGGCGCCCTGTTGGCGGGCGACCGCGTTGTGCATGGCCGTGCCCAGGGTCTCCAGCATCACCATGTCCAGCATGCCGAAGGCCTGCGCGGGCGCCTGGCCTACCAACAGGGTGGAGGCGGCGCTGACGCTGTCGACGATCTGGCTGTTGACGGTGTTATCACTGCTCATGACGGAACGGCTCCCTTCTGGATGATCAAGGCCAGGACCTGGGCCAGGCTTGCGCCGGCGGTGACCTGGCCACGTTGCTGGTTGGCGACCGCGTTCTGCATGGCCAGGCCGAGGCTGTCGGCCATTGCCAGATAGGTGGCCGACATCGCGAACGATGGTGCAAGGGCGATCGCCAGTCCCGACCCGGCGCTGGCGGCCTCAAGCAGGTAGCCGATGGCGGGCGAGGCGGGCATCGATCAGGGGCCCGACGTGACGCCACAATAAGCGGGGGCGCGGTTGTGGACGTCACGCCGGGCCGACACGTCAGCGCAGGCCCAGGATTTCGCGGGTGGCCACGCCATTGGAGGCGGTGTCGATCGCATACAGCGTGGACACCCCCTGGGTGGTCGACGCCTGCATGGTCACGTAGGACTGCTGCTGGTTGTTGGTGGCGTTGTGCGCGGCGTTGGACAGCGCCTGGCTGGTGGCCACGAACAGGTTGCCCATTGCGATCGCCGGCGCATCACCGAGGACCTTGGTGTTGACCTGCGAAACCGAGTCGGTGATCTGACTGTTGACGGCGGTGGGAAATGCCATGGTGGATGCTCCTTGGATGGACAGCACTACAGGAACGGAGATTGCCGGCACTTAGTGGGTTCAGCCGAGAATCTTCCGGGTGGCGGCGCCGGTGGCGCCGGTATCGACGGCATAGAGCAGGGCGACGCCCATGGTGGTTGCCGCCTGGGCGGTGACATACATCTGCTGCTGGGCGAGCGTCGCGTTGTGGGCGGCATTGGCCAGCGCCTGCGCGGTGGCCTGGTACAGCGTGCCCATCGCCGTGGCCGGCGCCACGCCCAGCACCTGCAGGTTGGCCTGGGTGACCGAATCGGTGATCTGGTCGTTGACGGCCGTTGGAAATGCCATGGCTCAGCTCCTTGCCTGCCGGCGCATCACGCGCCGAGGATCTGCTTGGTGGCCACGCCGGTGGTGGCGGTATCGATTGCGTACAGGGTGGCCACGCCCATCGTGGTGGCCGCCTGCGCCGTCACATAGGACTGCTGTTGGGCGTTGGTGGCGTTGTGGGCGGCATTGGCCAGCGCCTGCGCGGTTGCCTGGTAGAGGTTGCCCATCGCCACGGCCGGGGCGTCGCCCAGCACTTTGGTGTTGGCCTGGGTGACCGAATCGGTGATCTGGTCGTTTACAGCGGTCGGAAATGCCATGTGGTGCTCCTTGGGGTTGGCGGGTCAACTACGGAACGACGGATCAGGAACCCAGCCCGCGCACGCGGGTGCTGAGGATTTCCTTGCTCGCCACGGCGGTGGTCGCGGTATCGATCGAGTACAGCGTGGCCACGCCCATGGTGGTGGCCGACTGCGCGGTCACGTAGGACTGCTGCTGGGCGTTGGTGGCGTTGTGGGCGGCATTGGCCAGCGCCTGCGCGGTGGCCTGGTAGAGGTTGCCCACGGCCACTGCGGGGGCATCACCGAGCACCTTGGTGTTGGCCTGGGTGACTGAATCGGTGATCTGGTCGTTTACCGCGGTTGGAAATGCCATGTCCTGCTCCTGCGAAAAGGTGGAAGTGCGTGGTATCCAGTGTCACGGTGCGTGGTGCCGAACTGCGTGTGCTTCACCGTGGATGCAGAGTAGAAAGAAGCGCCGTTGGCGGATTGGTGGAATCGACGGAGAATGCGGGGAAACTGGTGTGAAGAAGGATGCTGCGAAGCGGCTGATGCCGTTGTCGGACCATCGATTTTTCCGCATCGCACCGCCCGCGCTTACAGTTCTTCGATATAGCGGGCCATCCGCAGGTACCAGTCGATGGATTGGGAATCGGCAAAGCGTCGCTGCCTGCGCTCCCAGGCCCCAATCGCCGCCTGTGTCACCGGCGGTGGCACGGGGACCGGAAGGAAATTGTCTGGAATCCGGACCGGCTGGTAAGCGCCCAGGTAGCTGCTCAGCTCGTTCTGCGCCACGGTGCAGACCGCGTCCAGCTCCCAGTCGACAACTGAGCCGGCAGTCGGCCGATTGAGCCAGGCGGGTCGGGCCATCAGATTGGCGTTGATGCCTGCTACCAGGTCTGCGATGTCCTGCCCGGCGGGCATGTCAAAGCAGACCAGGTAGAAATCGAGACCTCCCGGCGCGGTCAGAAAGAGCGTGTGGAACGCCATCACGTAGCCCGCCCCCAGTGCGACGCCGGTTTCTTCCAGGAACTCCCTCCGGGCCGCGTTCTCAGCGGTTTCCAAGTCCGACATGCGGCCCCCGGGCAATGCCCATTGTCCGGCCTGGTTGACCAGGCGGGAATTCTGCGAGCCTGCCCAGCCCACGATGCGGTCCCGTGCCGCGTTCACGAGCGCTTGCAGGTCCGGGTCCGGCCAGGCAGCGATGTTCACGTCTGCAAGCGCGACCCAGGGCGTCATCACTCCGCCAGCGGCGACCCACTGGTTGGCACCCATGCGTGCGGCCCGGTCCACAGCGGCCAGCACCGACGGCAACGCTCCCTGCAGCTGTGCCAGGACTACGCCGGCGTTGTTGACCGCAGCCACCGCCAGGTCAATGGCTGCCCGCGTGGCGGCCCCATCTGCTGGAGCCGCCGCTGGCCACGCAGACGTCGCTGCAAGCGAGGCGTTGACCAGCGAAGCGTTGATGGCGGCGACAGCCGCAGCGCTGACGGCGCTGCCAGCCGCAACGTTTGCCACCGTAGTCAGGGCGGATGCCGCTTCGGCCACCAGCACCGGCGCAGCATAGCCGCCCCACCAGGCATTGGTGAGTTGCTTGCGTGCGATCAGATACTGATCGTCCGAACGAAGGGTTGCGTAGACCTGGGTCATTTCGTTTCTCCTGTTGGGAACAGCGTCGTCCCTTCTGCGGCGGATGCGACGGCCGCAGGACGGTCGAGGCGACGGATCAGTGATTGCGATGCTCGATCAGATAGGTGAACTCATTCCGCGTGTTCTCTCGTGGCGGAATTGGAGGGAGCAGGGTGTCGTAGCGGGCTTCCCAGGGCGGTGTGTTGCGGCGGTCGAGGAACGGCCGTTCTTTCTCGTCAGGCAGATCCGGTGGCCCCGGCTTGTCCGGATCCAGCTGCTCCAGGCGCGCGGCCAGGCTGCCAGCAACCTGGGTGATCTTTTCGCAGAGCACCCGCCTGCGTGCGGGCTCGGCGAAGTCTTCGAGGTCGGTCCACTCGAGGGTTGATCCCATCGCCTTGATGCGATCCATCCCTTTCCAGTTCAGCAGCGCGTCTTCCCACACTTCGGGCCTGCCCAGCACGCCTGGCAGTTCGGTTACGGCCCAGGTGTAGGTCTGCAGGTTCTGGGTGCGCATCACATCCAGCAGCGAGGCCTTCAGCCAGATGCCGGTGAGGTCCTTCAGCGCGCTGTGGTAGGACGCCCAGTCACCGTGGATCACCTCCGGCTCGTCGGCGTCGATCGCGCGGGTGGAGCCGGCGTCCCAGGCCATCTGCTGCAGCGCCAGTTGCGGCGCTTCTCCCAGCTCTGCCAGCGCGCCGGTCAGCAGTTTTCCGACGACCAGGTAGAGCAGGGCGGACCGGGCGACGGTGTCAGGCGAGAACAGCTTCCTCGCAGGCGGCTCCTGCTTCAGCGCACGCTGGTACCGGCACCACGCTTGCAGCAGTACATGCCGCCAGTACCAGGCCGTGATCTTCTGTCCGTCCTTCTCGCCGTGCAGCTCATTCTGCTCGCGGACATGCTGTGAGTAGGTCTTGTCATGGGTCTTGTACATCATGTACAGGAAGTAGCCGCTGAGCGTCATCGGAAGATTCATCTGCGAGGCGTATCCCTCTGACCAGAACTTGCTGCAGCGGGCGAGGATGATTCCCGGCGTATAGCTGTCCCAGTCGGTCCTGCACAGCTTGTGGCGCAGCAGCGCTGCGGGAATGTTGATTCCATCGTCAACATTGCCAACATTCAACGCCTCGCCGACCTCCTTCCAGCTGGAGTAGTCGACGGCCTTGAGTGCCACCGGCTCAAGCTTCAGTTGACCCATGTTGATGTGGGCGTTGAGCAGCTCGACCAGCTTGGGTGCGAACTGCTTTGTCCAGTCGTCGAGCGTGATGGCGTTGACGCCCTGCGTCTGCGCAGACTGTATTGACGCGCGCAGCATCGCCACAAGCTGGTCCTTGAACGCGTAGGCTTCGTCGATTGCCCCGAAACGCAGCGGCGGCGTGACAAGTTCGAAGACGTTCCCGGAATCGGATTCGAGCTTCCACGGATCGGTGCCGATGATGTCGAAGCCGCCAGCGACCACATGGGTGAATGCAAAAATGACGCTGTCATGCGTGCAGAACTCGACTTCGATGCCATACGTATTGTCGGTGAGCGCTTCACCGCCCTTGCCGATGTCGATGCCCTGAACCTTCGGGCGCGTGCTGACGATCCAGCCAAGCCGCTTGTCGTCTGTGATGATTGCCATGCGAAAGCCCCTGCATGAGTGCACGACCGGGAATGGCCGGCTCAGGGGCATGCTAGAAACGGGGAGACTGCGGGAATCGGCCAAATCGACGCGCAATGCGGTGTGATCGCGCGGATCTGCGCCGATGCGGCGGAATCGACGACGACGGGCCGCGGCCGCGCCGTCGCCGTGCCAGCGGCGCTAGAGCATGTACGGAATCTTGAACGCCAGGGTGAAGTCCGGCGCATCCGGGGTCAGCCCGATGCCCAGCAGGGTCACAAGGGTGGTGTGCTGGTTCAGGGCATAGGTCACGCCCAGATTCAGTGACGCTGCGTTGGCGTCGCTGCCGATCACCTTCATCCACTGTCCACCCTGGAAGCGGGTGGAGGCGCGGGCGCTGATGCGGTCGCTGAAGGACAGGCTCAGGCTGGTGCGCTCGTTGAAGGCGAACGCCACGCCCGCACCGAAGTAGACCGAACCGCCGAGTTTCACCTCGCCCGGGTTGACCGTGTCCGGGTTGCTGCCGATGTCGCCGAAGCTGCGCGGGAACGAGTGCACGTAGCCGAGGTTGGCGAACAGGATGGCCGGGTCGGCGGTCTTCACCACCGACACACCCAGGTTGGCCTGCCACACGCCGTTGCCGGTGGGCTGCTCGCTGGGCACGGCGAAGCGGATGTAGTCATCGTTGTCGCGCTCGATCACCTTCCAGTCCAGACCGTAGGGCGCACGCCCGGTGGGTGCGGTCACGCCTGCCGTGAGTACGGTCTCCGGTCGCCAGCCCCGTTCGCTGAAGATGCGGTAGTTCGCACTCAGGCCGATATCGCCCAGGCCATTGCCGTTGGTCTGTTCCTGCGCGATGGCGGCGGCCGCGCCGCCTGCGCCGCCCTTCTGGTACACCGTGCGCCGGGCCAGGTAGGGCACATCCAGGTTCAGGGTCAAGTTGGGGCTCACCCCCCAGCGGGCGGCCAGGTTGTAGGTCAGCGAATCGGACTCGACGTTTTCGATGGCGATATTGCCGAGGAAGATCGCATCCAGTGCGAGGAACCCGTTGAGGGTGAGCTGCTTGCGGTCATAGCGTGCGTACGTCAGGCTGCTCTCGACAGTGAAGCGGCGCGAGAACAGTGCCGACTGCTGTTGCTTCACGTCATCCACGCTGCGACGTGATTCCTGCTTGGCCTGCTGTGCTTCGGCGGCACTGCTGGCATAGCCGTCGCCGGTCGGTGGGGCGGATCCAGCCGGCGTCTGTGATGTCAAACCCTGCTCGACGGCGGCGGATGATGCCACTGTGCCGATGCGGCCACTCAATCGCGCCTGCATCGCCTGCACCTGCATGTCCAGTTCGCGCAGCCGCCGCACCTCCTGCGCGTAGTTCGACTTCAGTTGTTCCAGCTGGCTGGCCAGCGCCTGTACGTCGGCGCCATCGTCTGCCGGCGGGGCGGCAAGTGCGGTGCCCGCCAGCGCCGCCAGCGCCAGCGGGGTGATCCTCAGAAGGGTGTGCATGGTCGTGTCCTGCGTTGTGGAGCGCGTCCCCCAATGCCGTGCCGTGCTACTGGCCCGGCCCCATGCCGCGGTTCAGCGCAATCGCCTGTGCCACGTTCTGGCTCAATGGCAGGTTGCCGCCCATGGCGCTGCGTACCAGCTCCAGCCGCAGCTGGTTGCTGGCGATCTGGCCGTCACCGGCCAAGGCGATGCCCTGGCCGACGCTGCCATTGCGGATCCATTGCTGTACCAGGCCCTGCCCATCCACCTGCAGCGTCAGTCGTGCCTGGTTGCCATCGAGCACAGCGCTTGCGCTGGCCCCCGATTGCTGTGCCGTAGCGGAGTGCGCGCCGTCTGCGGTCAACGCAGGCACATCACCATTGCGTACGGTCAGGGTGGTGGCATTGCGGGCGGCATTGCCATCACCGGCAATCTGCACGCTCTGCACCAGCCCGCTGGCATTGGCCAGGCCCGAGCTGTCGATGCGGCGTCCGCTGGTATCGGGCAGCGGTGCATCGGCGGGGGTGACGTGCACGCTCGGCTGGAAAGTCAATTTCGGCGCGCCACCGCTGCGAAAGTCCATGCCCAGACTCAGCGCACCCTGCAGGGTGGCGCCATTGCCGGCCTGCCACTGCGAGAGCATCGTCACTCCGAACCAGGCGACGTTGTTGCCGCCCACGGTGTAGCGGCCGCGCATCAGGCTCAGTTCCGGGTCCGGGATCTCCTTCAGGCCGCGACCCGGCGCCGCCTCCGCCGCCAGCAGAGGCAGGGCAGGGGTGACCAGCAGCAGGAGCATCCACCATCGTTGGCGAAGCATGTCAGTACCTCCTTCAGAACAGATCGGCGTGGCTGAAGCCGAAGTCGACCAGTTCCGCATCGGTGATCGGCCCCTGCCGCGCGTAGAGCGCGCGTGCACTGGGCCGTTCGCTGGGTTGCAGCAGGACCGTATTGCGATCGAAATCACTGCCGATCACCACGAATACCGCGCGTGATGGCCAGGCCGCGAGGAACTCGGGCAACGCCAGGCTGCGGTTGCCGAGAATCGGGTCGGCCACCTCGACGAAGCCGTCGCGGACCTGTTTGAGCACCACGAAGTGGCGAAAGCCGCGCACGTCCATCAGCACTAGCCCGGGCACCCGCAGCGTGCGCAGGCGGGTCTCGTCGATACGATAGCCACGGCCGCGCATGCCCAGCGATTCCACATAGCGCTTGATGTCCAGCAGCGAGAAGCCGCGCTCGGCCACCAGTGCCGGATCGGAGACCCCCATCATTCCCGCGATCACCGTGGTCTCGTCGGTATCCAGGTGGTAGGCGTGGCGCAGGATGGTCGCCAGCGCGGCGGCACCGCAGCTGTAGTCGGTGTGCTGGCGTACCACGTTGCGATAGCGCCGCTCCTGCATGCTCTCCACCTTCTGCTGCAGCAGGGCGCCGTTGGGCAGCACGCCGCTGAAGCGCACATCACCGGCCCATGCCGGTGCCAGGCCCGCCAACCATAGGCAGGGCATCAGGCGCATCCAAAGGGGGCAGCGGCTCATCACGGTCTCCCACAGCAGGGGGGAGCCCCTGTTCCAAGGGGGAGGAGGAACAGGAGCTCCCGGGGACCCGGCCGTTGGCGGACGGCCGGGGTGTTGCGCTTACTCGCCGCTGCCACCACCGCCGGTACGTGGCTGCGCGACGGCCAGGGCCAGGCTGTTGGCCTGCAGGTTGCCGGTGCCGGCCGCCACGTTCACGCCGATGTTGCCGGAGGCGCCGGAGAAGGCACTGCCGGACAACGCTGCGGTGTTGGTGGCGTTGACGTTCACCCAGCGCGTGGTGCTGACGGTGCCGCTGAGGCTGGCGTACAGGTCGGCCACACCCAGTTCGACGAACTGGCTGGTGCCACTCTCACGCGTGTCGAAGCCCAGGCCGCCTACCCCCGGCCGGTTGGGATTCATCGTTGCGTTCTGGATCTCGTTGTCCAGATCGATGTGGCCGGTGCTGTTGCCACCCGGATGCGGCAGTGCGCCGTTCCAGGTATCCAGGTAGTAGTTCGCCATCTGGTAGGCGTTGCCGGTGCCGCGATAGGTGCCGGCACCATAGCCCAGGGTCAGGCCGCTGACGCCGCCGTGCATGCCCACCTGCACGGTGTCGGTGTAGGACTGTACGAAGCCGGCGTTGCTGACCGTGTTGCCGGTGGAGACCTGGTTGGAGCTGATGCTCGACTGTGCCACTGCCGTGGTCGCAACCGAGGCGGCGAGCGCGTTCTTCTGCTCGTTGTTGTTGCCCGAGGCGATGTTCACGCCGATGTTGCCCGACGCGCCGCCGAACGCGTTGCCGCCAAGGCCAGCGGCGTTGGTGACGCCGGAATTCATGGTGGCATTGCCGAATCCGGCCTGGTTGACGAACACCTCCGCGTCGGCCATGCCGAAGCTGAAGGAGGCGTCGGCCGCGGACAGCGAGGCGGCGTTGTCCTGCGCGTTGTTGTCACCGGAGACCACGTTGAAGCCGAGGTTGCCCGAAGCGCCGGCACCGACGTTGTCGCCGATGGAAGCGCTGTTGGTGACCAGGCTGTTGCTGGTGGCGTTGTTGCTGATCGACTGGCGGTTGTCGATCACTGCAATGGCGGCCGAATCCAGGTTGATGTCGCCGCTGATGCTGGGATCACCCGAAAAGTTGACGTCGGTGCTCAGCCGCAGATCCTTTTCAAGGTTCACGTCGACGCCGTGGTTGTTCTTTTCCTTGCGCTCGTCGGCCTGGATGGTGCTGTGCTTCTGCACATTGACGTTGACGGTGCGGTTGCGTACGTCGTTGTCGGTGTGGTTGTGGGTGTCGTTGCGGGTTTCGCTGACGGTATGGTTGTGGTTGATGTTCGCGTTGGCGTTCTGGTTGTCCCAGCCATTGGCCGCAGCGGCGGTCGAGGCAGTGGCAATCGCCATGGCGAGCATGGTCCGTTTGACGGTCGCTTTCATGGTGCCCTCTCTCTCATCAGGTGGTGCATCGGTTGGGTGGTTGTCACGGGCGGTCCTGCACGGCCAGGCCCAGCACATTGGCCGTGTCGTTGCCGCTGCCCGCGATCTGATTGAGTTGCAGGACCCCGTCGAATCCCCGCAGTGCGGTGCTGGCTACACCGGCGCTGCGGGTACCCGTCGCAACGCCGCGACTGGCGTCGTCCCGCCCCCCTGCCAACGCGGAACCTTCGGCGGCCAAGGCCGAGTCGTCGGTTTCGCGTATGCCCTGTCGGGCCAGCGTCGCGCTGACGACGTTGAGCGTCGTGTTGGCGATACCGCTGGCCTGGTTGATGGAAGCGATGCCGCTGGCACCGGCCAGCGCGTCGCCGCCGATGAGTGCCGATGCCTGCAGGGGAGCCGACAGCACCCGATTGCCACGCTGCAGCTGCTGGGCATTGATCGACACATCTGCGTGCTCGCCATGCGCGATGCCGCGCAGATTGCCCTGCAGATTGAGATCACCGGCGGCCTGGTTCACCGCGATGGCGCCGTTGGCACCCGCCAGTGCGCGCCCCTCGATGCGGGTCACGTCCAGGTAGGCGAGCATGCCGCTGTAGTCATCGGCCATTACCGCCATCGGCGCCATGCCAGGCAACAGCAACAGCCAGCACAGGCGCCTCACTTGCCACCTGCCGGGGCCGGGCCCTGCAGGGGGAACTGGGCCAGCGCGCCGCGCACGGTATCGCCGATGCCACGGGTGGTGTTGCCGACTGCGCCGAGCGGGCCGCCCAGGGTCGTTCCCAGGCTGCTGCCCATCGATCCATTGCCATCGCGGCCCAGCGTGCCGCCCAGTGCCTGCTGGGTCACGCGTTCAACCGTGGTGCCACCCGGTGCAGTGATAGCGCCCGCCCGACCGGCGCCCATGCCGGCGTAGTCTTCTTCGCTGAGCTCGTCCATGCCGGACGGCCCACCTCCACTACCCAGTGCGGCAGCCACCTCGCGCTGCGGCTTCGGGTCGGCGATCAGCGCCATTCCCGGCGGTGCCATGCGATAGGCCGGCCGCGCGGAGACATCCCGCAACAGGACGATCTCGCCCGGTTGTGCCTTCACGCCCTGGCGGGCGCCGGATGCGGCCGCGGGCAGGGACGTCGACAGCAGGGCCAGGGCCAGTGCTGGGGCCAGTCCGCGATACAGGGTGGTGCTGTCCATGCCGAACTCCCGCGATGGGTGCGGCGGAACCACGCATCAACCGTGCCAACCGGAAACCGCCCGCTGGCCAACGCCTTGCCGATGCCGCCCGGGACGGGATGGCGCCGGGATGTTACAGCCGCATCGCGGAAATGTTGGGATTGCGCAGCCGCAGGCAGCGCAGGGCAAGGCAGCCGGGGGACTGTCGCACGGCTGTTACAGGGGGAGACGAGAACTGCAACGGTGCCGCTTCAGTCGGGAATTTCCTTGACGCGGCGCTCATTGCGTCGCCGTTTAGCGAAGCGCTAGGATCCGCCCAACAAAGGCCGCTCGGGTGGCCGTAGAGGTCCCGGCGGGGGGCGGCACGCCGGTGATTGCCTGACAGTCCGCCGACGGTGTCCGGATGCTGGGGGAAGCATGGCAGCGGTCCCGGAAGCTTCTACGTCGCGTTGCGTACTCTGGTTTGGCCAGCCGTCGGCGGGCGAGCGCAGTGCGCTTGCGGCCGCAGGTTGGTACGTGCGCAGCATCCATCCCGATCCCGCCATGGCCATCGGCCTGCGCGGGCGCGATCGACTGCTGGCCGTGCTCGATCTTCGTCACCTGGATGCGGCAGCGTTGCAGCTGCTCGCCCCGTGGGTGGAGCAGCACCAGCATCTGCCATGGCTGGCCGTGCTGCCACCGGGCGCGGCAGGTACGCCGGTGGCATGGCTGCCATTGCTTCAGCGCTGCCTTGGGCGATTCACATTGCCGTTCGGTCTGCAGGATCTGGTCAGCGCCATGCGTCAGCAGTTCGATCCGGAGGAGGCCCCTGCCAACGACAGCTGTGCGGGGCAGGGACCACGTGCGTTGATTGGCGAAAGCCCGGCGTTGCACGCTGTACGTACCGTGCTGCACAAGTTCGCGCCAGTGGAGTTGCCGGTGCTGGTCACCGGTGAGACCGGGACCGGCAAGGAGCTGGCCGCGCATGCACTGCATGCACTTTCCGGACGGGCGGGCAAGCCGTTCATCGCGGTGAACTGTGGTGCGATTCCGGCCAACCTGGTGCAATCGGAGTTGTTCGGGCACGAGCGCGGCTCGTTCACCGGCGCTGACAGGCGCCAGATCGGTGTGTTCGAGTCCGCCCATGGCGGCACCGTCTTCCTCGATGAAGTGGGCGACCTGCCGGCGGAGGCGCAGACCAGCCTGCTGCGCGTGCTGCAGGAAGGCACCTTCGAACGCGTCGGCAGCAGCCAGGCGCTGCGTGCCGATGTGCGGGTGTTGGCGGCGACCCACGTGGAACTGGAACACGCCGTGGCACAGGGGCGGTTCCGCAGCGACCTGTACTATCGCCTCAACGTGCTGCGGCTGCCGATGCCGCCACTGCGCGAGCGCGGTGCCGATGTGCAGTTGTTGGCCGAGCACTTCCTGCGCTGTTTCCGCTTGCGCCATACAGTGCGCGCGCGCGGTTTCGCGCCGGCCGCACTACAGGCGATGCGACGTTTCAGCTGGCCCGGCAATGTGCGTGAGCTGCTCAACCGGGTGCAGCGTGCCGCGATCATGGCTGAGGGCGAACTGATCAACGAACGCGATCTGGAGCTGGGCGAGCCGGTGCATACGCTGCCCAGCGCGATGCTGCACGATGCGCGCGGCCAGGCCGAGCGCGATGTGCTGTTGCAGACCCTGCGCCAGACCGGCTACAACGTATCCGAGTGCGCACGGCAGATGCAGATCTCGCGGGTGACGGTGTACCGGCTGTGCCGCAAGCACCGGTTGGAGCTGCCCGCGCAGCGATGAGCCGTAGCGGCTTGACGCGGCAGCAGCCCCGCGTCCAGGCTGGGGCCCCGAACCTGCCAGCACCGCACATGCGATGAACCAGAGCCCTGAACTGCTGCGGCGCCTGCTGCGTGCCAAGGACCGGATGGACCGCGCCAGCCATGAAGACTGGCCGGTCACTCGTCTGGCCGAGGTCAGCGCGGTGTCACCTGCGCATTTCGCGCGCTCGTTCAAGCAGGCGTTCGGCCTTCCGCCACATCGATACCTGCTCAGCCGTCGCATCGAGCGGGCGGTGGCGCTGCTGCGCGAGACCGACCTGCCAGTTACCGAGATTGCCGCGCAGACAGGCTGGGCCAGCCTGGGTACCTTCGGGCGGATCTTCCGTGACATCACCGGTGACACCCCGGGCAACGTGCGACTGCGGGAGCGGGCCGGCCCGGCAAGCGCCGGCCCCGTACCCGAATGCCACGCCCGCGCTGCGCAGCGCCCCGATCTGAACATCGCAGTTTTGGAGAAGCGGCGGCGTCAGGCAGGCGCTAACGTGGGCTCCACCTGAGGGAGGTCCCATGACGAATACCGTGACTACGGTCGGCCTGTATGTACGCGACCAGGACGAAGCACTCGACTTCTACGTTGGCACGCTGGGCTTTGAAGTGCACACCGACGTTCGCAATGGCAGCTATCGCTGGTTGACGGTGCGCAGCCCCGGCCCGGACGGCATCCAGCTGGGCCTGTTCGTACCCGGCCCCCCAAGCCACGACGCCGCGACGGCACAGGCGCTGCAGCAACTGGTGGCCAAGGGCGCGATGCCGCCGCTGGTGCTGGCGGTGGATGACTGCCAGGCCTGTTACGTGCAATGGCAGGCCCAGGGTGTGGAGTTCACCCAGGAGCCGGTCGAGCGGTATGGCGCGGTGGATGCGGGATTCCGTGACCCGTCCGGCAATGGCTGGAAGATGATCCAGGCGCGCTCCTGAGCAAAGGCGGGGCGTCCCCCAGCGCGCTGCGGGACGATGCCGCATCACGCCACAGCGTCGGCCGCATAGGCGGCCAGCAGCTCAGGCAGCTGCTCCATGCGTTGGAAAATGACGTGGGCACCGGCAGCGCGCAGTGCCTCCGGGGTGCTGTGGTGCGGGCCGCCCTCGCTGAAACCAAATACCGTGGCACCGGCAGCCACACCGGCTGTGGCACCGGTCACGGTGTCTTCAATCACGGCGCAGCGCTTCGGATCAACGCCCAGCGCCGCGGCCGCGGCCAGGTATACATCCGGATGTGGCTTGGTGTTCGGCTGATCCTGGCCGCTGTACACGTGCCCGCTGAAGGCATCGAGAATGCCGACCTTGCCCAGCTGCAGCTGGACCTTGTGCAGGTCGGCACCGGACGCACAGGCGATACGGCCGCCGGTGGCCACCGCGATCGCACGCACCGCCTCCGGCGCGCCCTGGATTGCCTCCAGGTCGCGCTCCAGTGCGATGTTGCGCTGCTGGCGGAACGCCTCCAGCCACGCTTCGGTGAACGGCTTCCCGGTGCGTTCCTCGATCAATCCGGCCAGATGGGCTACCGACTGGCCGAGGAAAACCTCGCCGGCCTGCGCCGGTGTCAGCGGCCAGCCGCGCTCGGTCAGCATTTCCGAGAGCACGCGGGCCACCAGCGGCTCGGAATCAACCAGTACGCCGTCGCAGTCGAACAGCACGGCATCGAAGGGAAACGGGGGCATCAACAACTCCTTGGGAGCAACAGGCCTGCCCATTATCGCCGGGACTGGCTTGCCGGTCATGGCAGCAGCGCGTCGCTCCAGAGCTGGCCGGCCCGCAGCTGCAGCATCCGCACGGCCGTGGCGGCCTGCGTGCGTGCCTGCTGCTCGGCCAGCTGGCGATCGAGCAACGCCCGTTCGGCCAGCAGGTACTGGCTCATGCCCAGCTCGCCCAGCTCCCAGGCACGGCGGCTGCGTTCGGCCGCGGAGCGGTGCGCCGTCAACGCATTGCGCTCAGCGCGCCAGCGGTCCTGTAACGCCTGCCCCTGGTGCAGCGCATTCCACACCTCCAGCTGTACCTCGCGCTCGATGCCCTGAGCGTGTGCGTGCGAGGCCGCTTCCTGCGCTGCTGCCTGCTGGGCCTGGGCGCGCCGGTAGCCACCACTGAACGGCACGCTGATCACCAGGCCCAAGGCGTTCTCGGGGTCGCGGCCTTCACGCAGCCAACGCACGCCCACGGTCGGATCGGGGCGGCGTTCGGCGCGTGCCCGGTCCGCCAGCAGCGACTGTTCGGTGGCCTTGCCACGGGCCACCGCCAGCGCTGCGCTGGTGTCGATCAGATGCGCGGACAGTGCCGTGTGGTCGGCCGGCAGTGGTTGTGGCTCCGCCACCTGCGGCGCACGCTCGGGCAGCGGCAGCTGCGGAAACTGACGGCGCAGCCGTTGGCGCGCCTGTGCCGCATCCGCCTGCGCGCCGATCAGGCGCGCGGCGGCCGAGGCCAGATCGGCGTCAATCAGGTCCAGATCCAGCGTGGACAATGCACCCTTGTCATGCATCTGCCGCGCTGCATCGCGCTCGCGCGCCAGCAGCTGCTGCTGGGCCTCGGTCAATCGCAGCACTTGTTCCGCGTCCAACCATCGCATCCAGCTGTCCAGCAGTGATTCCCCCACGGCCAGCTGCACGCCACGCTGCGTGCGGTCGGCGACGTCGCGCATCTGCGTGGCGATCTGCTGGTCCAGACGGGCCTTGCCCGGCAGCCGCACGCTGCGGCCAAGCTGGGCCTCCCATTCGTTGAAGTTTCCATCGGCTTCGGTGCGCCTCTGCTGCGGCGTGACGCTGGCCTGGAACTCATACGGTCCACGCTGCACGGCCTCGGCGCCATGACCGCTGGCCTCATGCTCGGCACGCGCCGCCAGAAGCTGTGGATGACCTTGCACGGCCAAACGCACGATCCCGGATGAGGGCAGGTCATCGGCAGCGGCGACGGTGCCGCTTGCGGGCAGCAACAGGGCCAGCGTCATCAGTGCAGGGTGAAGCCGCTTCATGCCAGCCTCCCCATGCCCAGCACCGGTTCGGTCCACCAACGTGCATCGCCGGAGGCCACCTCGTTGCGCAGCGCCACCAGCAGTTCGCCCACCCGCGTGGAAGGCAGCACCATCCAGAGCACGCGGCGCTCGACCCGGCCACGCACCTGCTCTGGTACCTGGGCAGCGCTGAAGTCACTGGTGTGGCCTTCCGCGTGCAGCAGGGTGAAACCTGGCATGCCCGGCGCGGCAATCAGGCATTCGGTGATGGCATCTTCCAATGTGGGTGGAAACACCAGGTTGAAACGGACGAGTTCAGTCATGGGGACACCTCGCGCGTAGCGGCTGGCTGGCCGTAGCGCTGGTAGAGCAGGGGAAGAAGCAGCAGGGTGAGCGCGGTGGAGGTCACCAGCCCACCGATCACCACGATGGCCAGCGGGCGCTGGATCTCCGAACCGGGGCCGGTGGCCAGCAGCAGTGGCACCAGCCCGAAGGCGGCAATGGTCGCGGTCATCATCACCGGGCGCAGGCGGCGCAGCGCGCCTTCGCGCACCACGTAGTCCATGGAATGGCCCAGTGCATGCAGCTGGTTGAAGCAGGAGACCAGCACCAGTCCGTTGAGCACGGCGATGCCCATCAGGGCGATGAAGCCGACCGAGGCCGGCACCGACAGGTACTGCCCGGACAACCACAGCGCCAACACTCCGCCGACCATCGCGAACGGCACGTTGCCCAGGATCAACGCGGCCTGGCGCACCGAGCCGAAGGTCATGAACAGCACGACGAAGATCAGCGCGACCGCTGCCGGCACCACCACGCCCAGGCGCGCTGCAGCACGTTGCTGGTTCTCGAACTGGCCGCCCCATTGCATGCTGTAGCCAGGCGGCAGCGGAACATCACGTTCGACGGCGGCGCGCGCCTCTTCCACGAAGCCGACCAGGTCGCGTCCGTTGACGTTGGCCTGCAACAGCACGTAGCGCGAGCCGGCCTCGCGACGCACCATCACCGGGCCACTGGTCTGCGCTACGCGGGCCAGGGCGGTCAATGGAATGCTGCCCTGGCCCGGTGTCGACAACGATTGCAGGCCGAAGCGCTGCACCGAACCGCGCACTTCGCCATCGCCACGCACCAGCAGCGGAATCCGGCGATCTGGCTCGATGATCTGGCCGGCCGAGACACCTTCCACCTGCGCGCGCAGTTCGTCCTGCACATCGGTCACAGCCAACCCGGCGCGGCCGGCGGCCAGCGGATCGACCTTCACCTGAAGGTAAGCCACGTCATCGGCGGCCTGGGTCAGCACATCCTCGGCACCGGAAACGCTTTCCAGCGTTGCCTGGGTCCGCTGCGCCAAGGAGGCCAGCACCTCCAGGTCCGGGCCGAAGATCTTGATCGCCAGATCGCCGCGGCTGCCGGTGAGCATCTCGGCAACGCGCATTTCGATCGGCTGGGTGAAGCCGTACTCGACGCCGGGGAAGGCTTGCATGATCGAACGCACCTCGCTGATCAGCCATTCCTTGTTGGCCACGCGCCAGCTGTCACGCGGTGCCAGTTCAATGAACAGGTCGCTTTCGTTCAGCCCCATCGGGTCGAGTCCGAGTTCATCAGAACCCACCCGCGTGACCACATGACGGATTTCCGGAAGGCCGGCGATCAACGCGCGCTCGATGGCACCATCGATGGCCTGGGATCGCTCCAGGTTGATCGAGGCCGGCTTCTGCACCTGCAGCAGCAGGTCGCCCTCATCCATCGACGGCATGAAAGTCTTGCCGGTGACCAGGTAGCCGCCGGCGCCCAGCAGCAGTGCTGCTGCCGCAAGGCCATAGGCCAGGGCCGGCCGACGCAGCACGATGGCCAGCAACGGCGTGTAGCCGCGCAGGATCTGCCGCATCAACCAGGGTTCATGATGGGCCTGTTCCTTCAGCAGCAGCGAGGACAGCACCGGCACCAGCGTTAGCGAAAGCAGCAGCGACGACGCCAGCGCGAACACGATGGTCAAGGCGACCGGCGCGAACATCTTTCCCTCCAATCCCTCCAGGGTCAGCAGGGGCATGAACGTCAGGCAGATGATCAGGATGCCGGAGGCCACCGGCGTGGCGACTTCGCGGGTCGCCACGAACACGCGGTGCAGGCGCGGCAACCGCGCACCCGGCCCATCCGGGTCCAGCCGGCTGACCACGTTCTCCACCACCACCACCGCTGCATCCACCAGGATGCCGATGGCAATGGCCAGGCCGCCCAGGCTCATCAGGTTCGCGCTCATGCCGGTCAGGCGCATCAGCAGGAATGTGCCCAGTGCAGCGAACGGCAGCATCAGCGCGACCACCAGTGCCGGGCGCAGGCCACCGAGGAAGGCCAGCAGCAACACCACGACCAGCACTGTCGCCTCCAGTAGTGCGTTCTGCACCGTGCTCACGGCGCGGGTGATCAATGAGCTGCGGTCATAGAACGGTACGATGCGCACCCCGGGTGGCAGGCTGGGCGCCAGCGAGTCAAGCTTGCTGCGGATGGCACGCACCAGTGCCGACGCATCGGCGCCACGCAGGGCGACCACGATGCCCTGCACGGCCTCACCCTGCCCATCGCGCGACACCGCGCCGTAGCGCGTGCGGGCTTCGGCGCGTACCTGGGCCACGTCGCCGATGCGCACCGGCGGCAGGCCTGGCTTCACCACCACCGCAGCCACATCCTCCAGCGTCCGCAGTGCCCCTTCGATGCGCACGATCAACGCTTCTTCGCCGGCATCGAGGCGGCCGGCACCGTCATTGCGGTTGTTGCGTTCCAGCGCCTCCACCAGGTCACGGAAGTCCAGGCCGGCCGAGGCCAACCGGGCCCGGTCGGGCACCACCACCACGCTGTGCGCATACCCACCCAGCACGTTGACGTCGGCCACGCCGGGCAGCGTGCGCAGCGCAGGACGCAGCGTCCAGTCCATCAGCGAGCGTTTTTCAGCCAGGTCCAGGCCGCCGCCCTCCAGGGTGAACATGTACACGTCAGACAGTGGGGTGGAGATCGGTGCGAGGCCACCATTGACGTCGGGCGGCAGATCTGCGGAGACGTTGCCGAAGCGCTCTGCCACCTGCTGGCGCGCCCAGTAGATGTCGGTGCCCTCGGCGAAATCGATGGTGATATCGGCGATGGCGTACTTGGCGGTAGAGCGCAGCAGCGTGCCGCGTGGCACCCCCAGCAGTTCCATTTCCAACGGCGTGATCACCCGTGCCTCGACCTCCTCCGGCGTCATGCCCGGTGCCTTCAGGATCAGCTTGACCTGGGTTGGCGAGATGTCCGGGTAGGCGTCGATCGGCAGCTTCAGGAAGGCCATCGCGCCGGCGACCGCGATCGCGGCCGACAGCAGCAGCACCAGCACCCGCTGCCGCAGCGAGAATTCAATCAATCGCGAGAGCATGGCTTACTCCCCGCGCGGCGCAGCGGCCGGAACCATGGCCTTGAGCATCGCGGTGCCACGGCTGACCACCGATTGCCCCACCTGCAGGCCCGCGGCCTGGATCACCGCGTAGTCACCCTCGCTGCCCAGCACCTGCTGGACCGGCACCGGCTCGATCCTGCCGCCGTCGATGCGGTAGACCATGTGGCCACCGCCGGATGGCAACAACGCCGAGCCGGCCACTCGCAGACTGCCTTGCGGCGCCGGCACCTGCAGCGTCACTGCGAACTGCTGGCCGGCCACTACACGGCCGGGTTGTTCCAGTCGGGCACGCACGCGCAGGCTCTGGGTGGCCGCGTCGGTATCGGCGCCGATGGCCTGCACCACCGCACTGGCACCCTCGGGCAGCTGCAGTGTCTGGCCGTTGGCAATCACCGCGCGATACTGCACTGGCAGGGTGAAGCGCACATCCAGCGGGCCGGGGCGCGCGATCAGGAACGCCGAGGCCAGTGCATCCACGGCCTGGCCGGTGTCGACGTCGCGGCGCAGGACCTGGCCGGCCATCGGCGCGGTCACGATGTATTCGCCGGGCATGCCGTCCTGGGCCATGCGCAGGTGGGCCATCGCACCCTCGGCCTGTTGCAGCACGCCCTGTGCCGCCGCTGCACGGGCCCGGCTCTGTTCATCGCGTGCGGCGGGCACCACGCCGGCTGCCAGCAGCTCGCGGTCACGGCGGGCCTGGCTGGCCGCCGCCATGGCATCGCTGCGCGCACTGATCAAGGCCGCCTGGGCTGCCAGTGCCTCACGGCTCTGGATGCTGGCCAATGCCTGCCCGCGCTCGACCATCGCACCTTCATCCACCAGCAGGCGCGTGACTACGCCGGCATAAGGCACTACCACGCGGGCGCTGGCGTCCAGCGGCGCGCTGGCCTCGGCTGCCAGCCCGGGGAGCGGATAGGTCTCGGCCGCCGCAACCGGTTGACTGGCAATGCCTTGGGCCGCCATCTGCGCGGCGGTCAGCGTCAATGGACCTGAGGCTGCGTCGCGCGAGGGTGCAACACTCGGCGCCGGCGGTGCCGGCCATAGCCACAGGGCCAGCAGGCCAGTCAACAACAATGGAATGACCACCAGCAGTACGCGCCGCGTCAGCAGCGAGCGACCGGTCGCGGGGGAGGAAGGGGAGGGCATCGAAGCAGGTCCTGTAGAGCAACCCGGCCACGGTGCCAGCCGAACCTTTGGAAACGCTTTGGCAGTGGCTTACAGCGCGGCGAACGGGCCCAGTTGCGCCTGCAGGCGACCGGCATCGACCTGGAACAGCAGCTGCAAGCCATGGGCCTGCGCCAGGCCCAGCGACAGTGCCAGGCCCAATCCGGCATGGCGCGCGGTCCCACCTTGCGGATCGCGTCGCCAGAAGCGCTGGCCGAAGTGCAGCAGATCGTGCTCGCGCAGGGCCGGGGCCGGATTGCTGATCACCACCCACACGGCCGTGGCGTCGGCATCGATCGCGCAGACGATGTCGCCAGGACCCTCGGCGTACTCGACAGCATTGGCCAGCAGATTGGCGAAAATGCGCTCCAGGATGGCGACGTCTGCGGTGACCCAGGTCGCGCCGCCAGCGCGCAGCAGCAGGGAGCGCGCGTCGCCCGCCGGCGAGCGCTGCGCGCCACGCACCGCCTCGGCCAGCTGCGCCTGCAGATCCAGGGGGTCGCTCAAGGGGACGTCCTGGCCGGACTCCAGGCGTGCCAGCTGCAGCAGCGCGTCCACGCTGCGCTGCATGCGCAGCGTGGCCTCCAGGGTCTCCTCCAGCGCCAGGCGCGACTGCGCCGGCGCATCCGCGGCAAGCGCGGACTCGGCGCTGCTGCGGATCTCCGCCAGGGGCGTGCGCAGTTCATGCGCCACGTTGGAGGCAAAGCGACGCTCGCGGTCCACCGCCTGGTACAGCCGCTGCACACCGGTATTGAAGGCCTTGGCGAACGGTGCCAGTTCCACCGGGAACTGCTCGCCGATCGGCCGCAGCGGCTCATTCACATCCAGCCGCGACACCTCCGCAGCGGTCCGCCGCAGGAAGGCGAACGCGCGCCGTACCCGGCCAATGGCCATCAGCGAAACCAGGACCGAGATCAGCACGGTGGCGAACAGCAATGCGGTATGGATACGGGTTTCGGCCTTGTCCCAGCCTTCGCGGTCATTGGCCACCACCAGCATGGCCTCGCGTGTACGACCGTCGGCAAATACCTGTACCGGTATGGCGACCGCGCGTCCATGCCGCCCATCAGGCAGGGTCGCATCGTAGTACTGGGGCTGTCGCGCGGCCGACAGGCCGGGGAACGGCAGCGAACGGCCCGCATTGCGGGTGGACTGTCGCAACAGGTGGCCATCGGCACCGTAAAGGCTGAAAAACTCCACGTCCAGATCGATGCTGCCGGCGTCGCTGGCCTGGTGGCCATCGCGGTGGCGGGCCATGGTCAGTGGCAGCAGCCCCTGCAATGTCCGCGCGCGCTCCAGCAGCACACGGTCCAGGTGGGCGTGCACCTCGCGGTCCACCCAGTAGTCCATGGTGAAGAACAGTGCGCCCACCGCGCCGCCGATCGCCAGCAGGGTACTCAGCACCACGCTGCGATAGATCGAACCGCTGCCGCGCGTGCGTGAACTCATGCGATGCAGTAGCCGAAACCGCGCCGGGTCTCGATCAGCCCGGGCGCGCCGGCGCGCTCAAGCTTGGTGCGCAGGGTGCTGACGATCACCTCCACGACCTTGTCCGACGCCTCGCTCTGGGTGTCGTACAGGCGCTCGAAGATCATCTGCCGCGACATCACCCGGCTGCGGTTGCGCAGCAGCAGTTCCAGCAGGCCATACTCCTTCGGCGTCAACGGCAAAGGTTGCCCGGCGACCAGCACCGAACGGGTCCGTGGGTCCAGCAGCAGTGATCCGACCTGCAGCTGGATGGGCAGGGTCTGCAAGGGGCGGCGGAACAGGGCGCGCACGCGCGCCATCAGCTCGTCGCGGAAGAACGGCTTGACCAGGTAGTCGTCGGCGCCGGCATCCAATGCCTGGATGCGGTCGGTCACATGGTCGCGCGCGGACAGCACCAGCACCGGGGCACCACCGCCCTGTGCCCGATAGCGCTGCAGTACGGTCACGCCATCCAGGCGGGGCAGCATCAGATCCAGCACCACCGCGTCATAGTCGTAGGCCAGCAGGTAGCCCAGTGCCGTCTCACCGTCCTGGGCCAGGTCGCAGGCATGCCCCTCCGTCTGGAAGTCGCGGCTGAGCGTCTGCGAAAGTACATCGGAATCTTCGACCAGGAGCAGGCGCATGCCGGAATGGGGGCGGGAGGGGAGGCTACGATTCTAGCGGCACTTGGCCGGACCGGCCGCTACACTGGCGCGCAGTTCCGTGCGCCCCCTGGCAGCAGAGGATGACGTCTTGAACCGGTTGCGATCGTTCTTCAGCGCCTATCCCATCCTGTTTGCGATGGCGGCCAAACTGTTTGTCCTGTGCCTGTACCTGCCCGAAGCCGCGCGCCTGGTCGAGTTCGGGTTCCGTCTGGGTCCGCCCGAAACATCACGTGAAGTCGGCTATGCGCTGGCGGACCTCGGCTTTCGGCTGTGCCGCTTCGCCGGCGCAGCGGTGCTGGTGTCGATGCTGCTGTTCGGGCGCCACGGTGCACTGTGGATCCGCCGCCCACTGATCGCTTCGATCGCCTTTTTCGGGTTGCTCATCGTGCTGGATCGCGCGATGCGCATTCCGCTGGCGCAGTTGCCGTTTCCAGTCCACAGCGGCGCAGCCATCAGTCTGGCCATGCTTGTGCATGCACTGGTCCTCACGCTGCTGGCGTTGGTGCCAGCGCTGCTGATGCAGCGGCGTGTACATGCCGAGGGCGGGCACCATCACCTCATCAGTGCCAGCATGGCCGGCGCGTTGGCGCTGGTGGCCGGCAGCTGCCTGCTCCCCACCCTGGCGTTGCAGCTGCCTGTGGGAATCTCGCCTGGCGAGTTCATCATGCCCGTTGCCGACGGTGCCGAGCAGCTGCAGGTTGCGAGCCTGACCCTGCTGGTGGCCTGCGCGCTGGCCACGTTTGCCGGCATATGGGCCGGTGCGCCGTCGCCGAAACCCGCATCGACAGTGCGCAGGACGGTGGTGTCGCTGATCCTGCTTGCCACGACCCTGCTGATCATCCTGGCCAGCGTGGCGTACCTGATGCGAACACTGTCCGGTGCGGCGCCGACGATATGGCGCGGGCTTGCCTTTGCCATGGTCGTCGGCGCCGCATTGCAGTTCCTGTTTACCAGAGTGCTGGCGTCACGATGGCTGCGCGTACAGGCATCATGACGGTCTTCTGCCGGTCGCTCAGCTCAGGTCACACCCGGCCGGCTGCGGCCAGGTGGTGGCCGGCAGCATGTTCTTCAGCGAGGCCGGAGCGTTGATTGCCACGTAGCTGGCGCCCAGCAGCTCCTCCAGATCGGCAATCGTCACCAGGTAGCTGTCCAGGCTGCCCAGGTTGGCCTCGTTGGGAATGATCCAGCTGATCGCCTTGGCGGTTCCGGTGTTCGGGTCGCGGGTGATGATCGTCTTCCAGAAGAACTCCGGCGTCGGGATGCCGTGGCTGGTCAGGAAGTAATCATTGGACGCATCGCCGTAGACCACGCCGCCGTAGACGTCCACCGGCGCGATGTCGCGGTAGCACTCGGCCACATTCTCGGCCTTTACCCAGATGCCCTGGTTGAAGCTGGAGACCTGCGGGACGATGTTGGTCATGTAGTTGGCGCGACGGATATAGGTCGCGTTGTAGTCCATGTGGTTGGAGGTGACCAGGTGACCGCGGTCATAACCGGACTTGATACTGGCATAGGACGCCGTGCTGTTCTGGCCCAGGCAGCCGGCCGGCAGGTCCGGGTCCTTGTAGAAGCTGGACGGGCGCGCGGCCGAGCCGGTGTCGGCGGTAAGCGTGTATTCGTAGCGGGTAGCGCTGTGGATGTCGCAGTCGTAGGTCAGCACGAAGCCGCCCTTGTTGAGCGTGACTACCTGGGCCTGCGCAGCGCCGGCGAAGGCGCTGAGAACGAAGGCGAAGACGAAGCTTGCAAGGCGCATTGCGATTCTCCAGCAAAGGGATCAGGACGCAGCTGTCCGCCACGACCAGGCCGGGCCTGTGCCATGGGTGGGCAGTGCGGATACGGGTGATGCGGAGTGCGATGGAGCGGACCGCGACGGGCGGGCCATCAAGGCCGTGCGGTGTCGCAAGCGTCACAAGCTGTCGCCTTTCGGTCAACGACGAAAAGGCGAAGCTGTGACAGTGCGCAAGCACTGGCGATGTGTCAGATCACGCGATGGGTGGGTGAAATGCGCGCGTGCTAAGGCGGGGCGACGTCTGCTGCCTGGGTCAGGGCTGCGTCTTCAACACGTAGTCGCCGGGGCGTGCGCCCGCAGCCACCGACCAGCCCGGCGCAAGGCTCAGCGACCAGCCGTCGCCCTGCAACAGCGGCCCCTCCGGTGCCGGGGCCTGTACGAATACGGCTTTCCAGTCGCTCTGCATCAAGGCGCCGCCGGTCACGCGCAGGGTGCCCCAGACATCGCTCAGCTGCATCGTCGGATACACCGTGCCGCTGCCCGGTAGCGGCTGCAGGGTGTTGGGGTCGAACTGGATGCGCATGCTGCGCAGATCCAGCCGGAGTACCGGTCCGGTCACGAATCGCGCCCGGTTGTGCTGCAGCTGGGCAAGGCGGTGCTGCTCGCGCAGGGTTTCGGCCTGGCGCAGCGTGGGGCCGTCGTAGCGTGCCGCGGCAGCGAGCAACGCCGGTTCGTCGATGGCAGGGGCGATCCGTGTCGCCTCAGCCAGCAGCGTGCCGAGATCGCGGACGCGCTGGCCCAGATCGTCGCGCCAGCGCGGAAATGCCTGGTCCAACAGCAGGCCATAGGTCGGGCCGGTAGCGTATGCGAATGAGCGCACGAAGCTGCGGTCATCGACGTGGGCGCGAAGATCGCGTCGTGCGGCGTCGATGCGCGCCGACGGTGTCGGATTGCCGACGACCACGCCGGTGTACTCGGCCAGGCCCTCGTTCAACTCCAGTGCGGCTTCTTCACCCGCCGCAGCCGGGAAGCGGGCATGACGTGCGGCACGGAACGCGAGTGCGTCGGTTACGGCAGTGCGTTGCGCACCGGCATCGGTGGCGGACAAGGCAGCGTCCAGTGCGCGCCATTCCAGCTGCAGGAGGTAGCGCCCGTCGAGTGTGTCCAGGTGTTCATTGCCGCCTTCGGTAGTCCGTGCGATGGACAGTGTCGGCTGCAGGCGATGGAACATCTCGTGCGCCAGCAGCGTGTGGCGGCGCGCCTGATCCTGTGGCAGTGGCCACCGCAGCTGCGTCCAACGGGTGCCCGACCAGTCGACTGCGGTATTGGCGACCATCGCATCGGCGGGCAGTTGGCCGACGAAGACCCCGCCACGCGCGATCAGTACTCCCTGTGTGTCCGGATGCGAAGCGGCCAGCTCGCGGCTGGAGGCATCGACCAGCATCATTGGCCCGCACAGCGATGCGCCCCACAAGACACCCGCATCCGACCGGCACAGCGTGTCGGCCTCGGTGAAGACGGCACGCGCAGCGGCATCGGGTATAGCCGTTTCAGCAGCCGCTGCAAGGGCGGTCAGGCAGGGCACCAGGCAGATCAGTACAGCGCGTCGCAACTCCATGGCATCCCTGCATTGGCGTGTGGCGTGTGGCGTGCACTCATAGCATCGGTTGCGGCCGATCGCCACTGGGATCGCGTTGGCGCAGTCCGTACCGGCCCGTACTGCCCGGCGCAGGCAACACGAAACTGGAAAAGTGTGCGCCACGTCAAATTTTAGGGTAGTGTCGGGGTCGCTGCCGGGGAGGCAGCACGGTGTACGGCGTTGGGTACTACGCGCCGCACCTGCCATTGAAGCACCAGACAACACAGCGCCGGCGCTGCGTCGGCGCGCATCTCGGGCTTTCATTGAAGGGGTATTCGATGCGCAATGCATGGATCAAACGAAGCACATGGATCGCACTGACGCTGCTGGCAGGGGCCGCACTGGCCGCCGCTGCAGTGGGGGTGCGCAGTTCCGCAACCCAATCAAAAACCGGCAATCCCTCGCTGGATGCGCGTGCCGGCAACCCGGCTGGACCGGCGGGCTCCGGGCCCGGCAGCAGCCTGGGGGAGCTCTCCAACCGTTACATCGTGGTTTACCGCGAAGAGCCGCTGGCCACCTACAAGGGCGATATCCAGGGCCTGGCCGCGCCGGAACGTCTGCGCCCGTCGGCCAGTGCGGCCCGTGCCGCTGCCGCCACCGGCAATGCGCCCACGCCACGCATTGCAGTGCAGGGGGCTCGCTCGCGTGACTATGTGCGCTTCCTGTCCGATCGCCAGGTACAGCATGAGGCGCGCATCAACGCCACGTTGGGCCGCAGTGTCCGCGTCGAGCGGCGTATGCAGCACGCGATCAACGCCTCAGTGCTGCAGATGAACCCGCAGGAGGCCGAACGCGTGCGCCAGTTGCCGGATGTGGAACTGGTGGAGGAATACCGCGAGTACGAGCAGGACACCGACGTCGGCCCGGGCCTGATCGGCGCAACGGCGGTATGGAATGGCGCGCCCACGCCGTACCGTGGTGAGGGCATCGTGGTCGGTGTCATCGACTCGGGCATCAACTTCGGCAGCCCGGCATTCACCGCACGTGCCGAAGATGGTTACGAGCACGTCAATCCGCTGGGTGCCGGCAATTACCTGGGAACCTGCGCATCCGGCGGCGTCGACGAAGGGCGCTGCAACAGCAAGCTGATTGGTGGCTACGACTTCGTCTGCGCCGCGCCGGGCAACCAGTGCGGCGTGGCCGATGTGCGCGAGGAGCCCGGCTTCGGCGATACCAACGGGCATGGCAGCCACACCGCGTCCACGGCAGCGGGCAATCCGCATACCGCCTCCTACCGTGGCAACCAGATCCACATTTCCGGCGTGGCCCCGCGCGCCAACATCATCGCCTATGACGCCTGCTATACCGAGGTGTCCACCGGGCGGGGCTTCTGTCCCAATACCTCCACGCTGGCAGCGGTGAACCAGGCGCTGGCCGACGGTGTGGTCGACGTCATCAATTACTCCATTGCCGGTGGCACCGCCCCGTGGGGTGAAGCCGTTTCGCTGGCCTTCCTCAATGCCTCCGATGCCGGCATCTACGTGGCCACCTCGGCCGGCAATTCCGGCCCGGGCCCGAACACGATGGGGCATCTGGAACCGTGGACCGGCAGCACCGCGGCCGCCACACACGGCCGCGGCGATATCGAGCTGTACGCCGCGGTAAGCGGCCCCGGTGTGGTGCCGCCGGCATTGAGCGTGATCCTGCTCACCGAGGGCTCGGGCGGCGTGCCGTTCACTACGCCGATTCCGGCCTCCACGCCGCTGCGGGTCAGTGCCGGTATCGATACGGCCAATGATGGTTGTGCGGCATTCCCGGCCAACAGCTTCCAGGGCGCGATCGCGGTGGTCCGCCGTGGCTCCTGCAACTTCAGCGACAAGGTCAACAACGCGGCCGCCGCCGGTGCCATCGCGGTGCTGATCGGCAACAACCAGCCCACGCCGATCCTGCCCAACGTGGCTGGCGCCACCATCCCGGCGTTCGCCATCGACCAGGCCGATGCCAATGCGTTGCGGACCTTCGTCAACAGCGTCGGCAACGCCGCCACCGGTGGCATTGCCTATCCGGCCACCAAGGTCAGCAATACGCCGGACGTGCTCGGTGATTTCAGCTCGCGTGGCCCGGCTGGCATCTTCGATCTGGTCAAGCCTGATGTGACGGCGCCGGGCGTGCGCGTGCTGGCGGTGGTTGCCGGCACCAGCGTGACCGGCTCGGAGAATGCCGTGGGCCTGATGGATGGCACCTCGATGGCGTCGCCGCATCACGCCGGTGCAGCAGCGCTGCTGCGCCAGGCCCGACCGGACTGGACGGTGCAGGAAGCGCGTTCGGCGCTGATGATGACCGCACGCCAGGAAGTGCTGAAGGAAGATGGTGTCACCCCGGCTGATGCCTTCGCGATGGGCGCCGGTCGCATCCAGGTAGACCAGGCGCTGCGTGCCGGTCTGGTGTTGAACGAGACCAAGGCCAACTTCCTGGCGGCCAATCCGGCCAACGGCGGTGACGTCGCTTCGCTCAACATCGCCAGCATGGGCAAGCGCAAGTGCCCGGACAGCTGCAGCTTCACCCGCGTGTTCCGCAACGTGCTGCCGACCCGGCAGACCTGGACCGCGAAGGTCACCGGGCTCACCGCGGTCGTTTCACCATCGGTGTTCACCCTGGCCCCGGGCGAGAGCAAAGCGGTGCGGGTGATCGTCACCACCGGCGCGGTGCCCAACGATGGCAGCTGGCGCTTCGCCCGCCTGACCCTGGCGCCGCAGGGCGGCGATACCAGCCAGCCGTTGTTGCGCCTGCCGATCGCCGTTTCCGTGCCGCCGCCGCAGATCGCTGCCACGCCGCCGTCCAGCTCGCTGACGCTGCCGACGGGCGGGAGCGGTTCGGTCAACCTGCAGATCAGCAACACCGGCGGGTCTCCATTGGAATGGCAGATCGACAATTCCGGCGTCGGCACGCGTACGCTGGTAGCGCAGGCACCCAACAATGCCAACGGGCGGCGCTCCACCCGCTTCACCGATGCTGCCGCAGTCGGTGCACGTGCGCAGTTGTCCGCCGATGACTTCACCCTTGGTGAAACCACCGGCATCACCCGAATCGTTGCCGATGGCTTCATCAACGGCGGCAGCCTGGCTACATCGACCAACATCAACTGGTCGATCTTCCGGGACGTCGGCGGCAATCCGGAGGGCAATCCGGAATCGTCACCGCAGCTGGCCGTGTGGACGTACACCGCTACGGTTGGCAGCACCGGCGTCAGCACGTCCTCCACCCTGGCCAGCATCAACCTGGATATGGCCGCAGCGGGGCAGAACGTGAACCTGTCCGCAGGCCGTTACTGGCTGGTGGTGTCGGTGCGTGCGCCGCTGGCCACCAGTTGGTTCTGGTTCAACGCCACCAGCGGTGACGCCGTCTATCGCACAGCGATCATCAATCCCGATGGCAGCGGTGCATGGGTCGCCACCACCGGCGCTCCGGGCCTGGCCTATGGCCTGGGTGGCAGCAATGCCTGCGGCGCCGGCTGGATCGGCACGCCCTCGCGTGCATTGGGTCGCATCGTGGCCGGTGGCAATCAGACCACGCAGGTGCAGATCAACGCAGGCGGGCTTGCTCCGGGCAACTACTCCGGTTTCGTCTGCGTGGGCAGCAACGATCCGGGTACGCCGAAGACCGCCGTTCGCGTTGCACTGACTGTCACGCCTTAGCGCATGCGCAGCATCCGGGCCGGTTCCGCACAGGAGCCGGCCCGGCATCCAGCGTTTCCGGCGGCTGCCGGAAACCTTCCTTGAAGGACCTCGGGGGTACCGTGAAGACGATGCACAAGCACATCCTTGCTGTGGCGCTGGCCATGGCAACTGCACCGGCGTGGGCCGGTGATACCTGCCAGCTGGACGACGGTTTCGGTGGCGTTTCCAACGGCGGCGCCAGCGCCGGCGGCGCCGCCTCGGTGGCGTGCGGCAGTGGCGCTGATGCCAGTGGCGATCTGTCGGCGGCTGTCGGCACCGGCGCAAGCGCCAGCGGCACCGGCAGCACCGCCATCGGCGCGGCCAGCAGTGCCTCTGGCGACCAGAGCGCAGCCGTTGGCGTAGGCGCATCCGCCTCCGGCGCCAACAGCGCGGCGATCGGTGACAGCAGCACGGCCAGCGGTGATTTCAGCAGTGCCAGCGGCTCAGGCAGCTCGGCCACCGGCTCGTTCTCCACCGCCTCGGGTGCGGGCAGCACCGCCAGCGGCGCGAACAGCACCGCAATCGGGAGCCTGTCCGAAGCCAGTGGCAACAACAGCAGCGCGCTCGGCAACGGGGCACTGGCCTCGGCCAACAACAGCGTGGCACTGGGCAATGGCTCGGTCGCCGATCGCGCCAATGCAGTGTCGATCGGGAGTTCGGGCAACGAGCGGCAGTTGACCAACGTGGCTGCCGCCACCCAGGGCACCGATGCCGTCAACCTCAACCAGATGAACTCCGCCAACGCCAGCACGTTGTCCTCGGCCAACAGTTACGCCGATGCGCGGGCCACGGCTGCGATCGGCTCGGCCAACGCCTACACCGATGCCAGCAGCGCCAGCACGCTGTCCTCGGCCAATGGCTACACCGACAACAAGACGGCGGCCGCCGTGAACACCTCCAAGACCTACACTGATGCCAGCAGCGCCGCGACGCTGTCTTCGGCCAATGGCTATACCGATACCAGGTCCGCGCAGGCAGTGACCACCGCCAATGCCTACACCGATCAACGCCTGGCCCAGTTCGCCCTGGACAACAACGGCCTGCGCCAGGAAATGGACCGTCGCCTGCGTCACCAGGACCAGCGCATTGATCGCATGGGAGCGATGGGTTCGGCGATGTTGAACATGGCCATCAATGCCGCCGGGTCGCAGAGCCCGCGCGGCCGCATCGCCGTGGGCGCAGGTTTCCAGGGTGGCGAGCAGGCGCTGTCGATCGGCTACGGCAAGCGCATCGGCGAGCGCGCGTCGTTCTCGCTGGGCGGCGCTTTCAGCAACGGCGAGAAGTCCGCAGGCATGGGCTTCGGCGTGGACCTGTAGGCAAGGCTGACAGGGCAGGGGGCGTAGATTGCCCCCTGTTCAGCCGGCAATCGCGGTCAACATGCTGCAAACGTCATGTTGCGTCGCAAGGTGCCACCCACCATTCGCACTGGTACGGTCCGACCCGTTGCACCACCACCAACGGGGAGAGACGACGATGCGCAAGGTATTGCTGCTGTTGATCCTGCTGACCGGGCTGGTGCCCAGCGCCTGGGCAGCCACGGTCAAGACCACCCACACCACCATTCCCAGCTGGGATGGCACGCCCCTCGGGGCCTTCATCATCGAGCCGCAGGACGCCGGCGGCGGCAAGTATCCGCTGCTGGTGATGCCCAGCAGCTGGGCGGTGCCCAGCGTGGAGTACGTGGGGGTGGCGCAGTCACTGGCACGCCGTGGCTATGTGGTCATCAGCTACAGCTCGCGCGGCTTCTGGGAATCGGGTGGCAGCATCGACGTCGCAGGTCCGGCCACGGTCGAGGATGTCAGCGCCCTGATCGACTGGGCGCTGGACAACACCCGGGCCGATCCTGCGCGGATCGGCGTCTCCGGCATTTCCTATGGCGCCGGTACCAGCCTGCTGGCAGCGGCGCGTGACCCGCGCATCAAGGCCGTGGCCGCACTCAGTGGCTGGGCCGACCTGCAGGCCTCGCTATACAGCAACCAGACGCCCAGTGCGCAGGGCATCGCGCTGCTGGTGGCGGCTGGTCTGGTGACCGGGCGACCGGGGCCGGAACTGGCCACCATCAACAGCAACGTCCTGCTCGGCAACTACCAGGGTGCGGTCGATTCGCTGCTGCCGGTGGCCGCGCAGCGCAGCCCGGCCAGCAGCATCGATGAGATCAATGCCAACCAGCCGGCGGTGTTCCTGGCCAACGCGTTCAACGACAGCCTGTTCCCGCCGGGTCAACTGGTGGACTTCTTCAACCGCCTGAAGGGCCCCAAGCAGCTGCAGCTGCGCCATGGCGACCACGCCCTCAACGAAGCCCTGGGTGCGCTGGGCATCCCCAATGAAGTCTACGACTCGGTGGGCGACTGGTTCGACCACTACCTGAAGGGCGCCGCCAACGGCATCGACCGCCAGCCGGCAGTGCAGCTGAAGTCGCAGAAGGGCAGCTGGAGCCGTTATCCGAACTGGCAGGCCACCAACACCGGTGCGGTCAGCTACGGGCTGACCGCACCGGGCGGCCTGCTGCTGCCGACCGGCGGACTGGCGGAGAACGGTGCCGGCACCGGCTGGAACTACCGCATCGGCAGCGGCCTGCTGACCGCCGCCAACTCTGGCGTGGCGATGGCTTCCGGCGCGCTGCAGATGTTCAACCTGCCGCCAGGTGCGTATGTGCCGTTCGTCGGCCGCAATGCCGCCGGTGTGTGGCAGGGCCCGATCTACTGGAGCCCGCGGCGCCTGGATGGTGCACCGGAAGCGCGGATTACCGTGACTCCCAGTCGCGCCAACACCACGCTGTACGCCTATCTGTACGCCGAAGATGTACTGGGCAACGGCCAGCTGATCAGCCACAAGCCGTACACCCTGCGCGATGCCACGCCGGGGCAGGCGAAGACCATCGATCTGCGGCTTGAGGCGAGCAGCTGGAACATTCCGGCCGGCAGCCGGTTGACTCTGGTGGTGGATACCGTGGATCTGCGCTATGCCGGCATCAGTCAGCTGGGCGGGACGGTGACCTTCAGTTCGCCGGCGGGTTCGCCTTCGGTGTTGAAGGTGCCGTTGCACTGATACCCGCTGCGATTGAAAACCATGGCCACCTGCGATCACGCTACGGTCGCAGGTGTCTGGCCCCGGAATGGCCTCGGACATGTTGAGTCAGTCTGCGCTGATGGTTCTCTTCAACGGCTTGCAGTGGCCTCAGCTGCCGATCACGCCGGCGCCTGGATCATGCAGCCCGCGCAGCTTCTTCTTGTTGATCTTGCCGACGCTGGTGCGCTCTATCGCATCAACGAAAGTGACCCGGTCCGGAATCGCGTAACGGGAGATGTCGCCCGAGCGGCTGCGGGCTGCGACCAGCTCGATGATCTCCGCTTCGCTCACCTCGCTGCCGGGTTGCCTGACCACCAGCGGCAGCGGTCGCTCGCCCCATTTGGCGTCGGCGATACCGATCACGGCCACTTCATTGACCGCAGGATGCAGGGCGATGATGTCCTCCAGCGCGAGCGAGGAGATCCATTCGCCGCCGGTCTTGATCACATCCTTGATGCGATCGGTCACCCGCAGGTAGCCACCGGCATCGATGGTGCCGATATCGCCGGTATGCAGGTAGCCACCCGACCACAAGGCCGCGGAGGCGGTGGGGTCGTGCAGATACCCCTGCGTAAGCCAGGGCGCGCGCACCACCACCTCACCGGTGGCGACGCCATCGTGGGCGACATCGTTCATCGCGGTGTCCACGATGCGCAGGTCGACCAGTGGCACCGGGATGCCGGCCTTGGTGCGCAGCGCCAACGCGTCTTCCGTGCCGGCCAGCGCTTCTGCATCGACCTGCGCGAGGGTGAGCAGGGGGCAGGTTTCGGACATGCCATAGCCGCCGAAGATATCGATGCCACGGGCCAGCGCCCGTTGCGCCAACGCCCGCGGCAGGGCCGCGCCGCCGATGATCACTTTCCAGTTGTGCAGATCGGTCCCGGCAGCGGCGGGGTGTTCAAGCAGCATGTGCAGGATGGTCGGCACGCAGTGCGAGAAGGTCACCTTCTCGCGGGCGATCAGCGCCAGCAGCTGTGCCGGCAGATAACGGCCGGGATAGACCTGCTTGATACCCAGCAACGTCGCCACGTATGGCACGCCCCAGGCATGCACATGGAACATCGGGGTGATCGGCATGTAGACGTCGCCACGATGCAGCCGGCCCTGGCTGGCCGCACTGCCCAGCGCGGCCATCGCTGCCAGTGAATGCAGTACCAGTTGCCGATGGCTGAAGTAGACGCCCTTGGGAAGGCCGGTGGTACCAGTCGTATAGAACATCGTGGCGCGGGTGTTCTCGTCGAAGTCCGGGAAATGGCGGATCGGCGTGGCCTCGCGCAGCCCGGCTTCATACTCGGCGGTGAACCCCGCCGGCAGCGGACCGGTCGCATCGTCCAACAAGATCCGGGTGCGCAGGTCCGGCAGTTGCTCAGCCAGGCCTTCCAGCACCGGCAGGAACTCGCGGTTGGCCAGGATCACCCGCGCGCCGCTGTGATTCAGGGTGTAGGCGATCTGCTCGGGTGCCAGGCGGATGTTCACCATCATCAACACCGCGCCGATCATCGGCACAGCGAAATAGGCTTCCAGGTAGCGGTTGCTGTCCCAGTCCATCACCGCCACGGTGTCGCCGTGGCTGACGCCCAGCGAGGTCAGCAGCCCTGCCAGCCGGCCGATGCGTTCCTGCAGGGTACGGTAGTCGAAGCGCACCGTATCGCCGTAGACGATCTCCTGATCCGGGTTCACCGCCAACGGCGTGAGCAGCAGCTGCTTGATCAGCAACGGATAGGCGGATGCATCGGCGGCGGGGGCGAATGGCATGGGGGCTCCTCGTGGGCGGCGCGTTGATCGCCGGTGGTTACTGCCCACACTAGCCGTTGATACGAATCGCGCCAGCGTACCTAGGTACCCGTACCCGTCCGCGGCCGATTTGCTAATCTCACTTGCACATGCCAAGCCTCCTTATCGCCGATGACCATCCCTTGTTCCGCGCGGCGTTGCATCGCGCGGCCGAGGACGCGGTGGCCGATCTGCAGATCAGCGAGGCCGATTCACTGGACAGCGTGCTCGAAGCGCTCGAGCGCGAGTCGATCGATCTGATGCTGCTTGACCTGCACATGCCGGGCAATCACGGGCTTGCCGGGTTGGCGACCATCCGTGCGTCGCAGCCAGGCCTGGCGATCATCATCGTTTCGGCCAATGAAGAGCCGCAGGTGATCCGCCGGGCCATCGACCTGGGCGCGGCCGGGTATCTGCCCAAGAGTTCGGGGCTGAGCGAATTGCAATCCGCACTGCAATCGGTGCTTGAAGGCGAGCGCTGGATCCCGGCACTGCTGCGCGAGCCGGTGGCGCGGGTGGGGACCTTCAGCAAGGATGCCGACCTGGCCGCACGCCTGGCCAGCCTGTCCGCGCATCAGTACAAGGTACTGGGCCTGGTGGCCGAAGGGCTGCTCAACAAGCAGATCGCCGATCGGCTGGGCGTGCAGCTGCGCACGGTCAAGGCACACATGACCCGCATCATGGAGCGGCTGGGCGTGCGCAATCGTGCACAAGCCATCCGCGTGCTGCACGAAATGGGGCTGGCCGATCCGTCGCGGCAGATCGAAGACGCACCGGACGCCTGAACCTTCAGCCCTTTGCCGGGCCCGGCGTGGCCAACAGGTGGTTGATCGCCCAGCGCAGCGCCAGCGGCTTGAAAGGCTTGTTCAGCAGCGACAGCCCGGCACTGCGGACCGCCTCGCGCGTATCGCGGCCGGTATCGGCGCTGAGGATCACCGTCGGTCGTTGCCCGTGCATGGCCACCAGGCGCTTCCAGAGCCCGACACCGGTATCGCCATCGTCAAGATGGTAGTCGAACAACCACAGCGCCGCCTCGTCCGCCGATGCCCCGATCGCACCGGCATCGCACGCCGTGGTGACATCGCAACCCCAGGACAGCAGCAGCTGGCGCATCGCCTCCAGCGCATCCACATCGTTGTCCACCACCAGCACGCGGATGCCCTTGACAGTGCTGGTGCCACCGGCGAGCGTTTCGGTGCGCGGTGCTGCAGGCGGCGCAGCCTGTGCCACGCTGATGGAGAAGGTCGAGCCACGCTCGATCACGCTGCGCAGGTGCAGCGGCGCATGCAGCAGATCGGCGATGCGGTGCGCGATGGTCAGGCCCAGGCCCAGCCCCTGGCCGTTGCTGCGATCGCCGCGATGGAATTCCTCGAATACGATCGCCTGTTGCTCCGGGGGGATGCCGGGGCCGCTGTCATGTACGCCGATCGACAGCATCCCGCCCTGGCGACGCACGCCCAACAGCACGCCGCCGTGACGGGTGTAGCGGATCGCATTGGCCAGGAAATTCTGCAGCACCCGGCGCAGCAGCAGTGGGTCGCTGTGCACCCAGGCGTGGGTCGGCACATGCTTGAACTGCAGGCCACGCGCCGCCGCCAATACCGCAAATTCCTGCGCCAGTGGGTCCAGTACGGTGGACAACGCGAACGGGCGCGGATCGGCGACCAGTCCTCCGGCTTCCAGTCGCGAAATGTCGAGCAGGCCCGACAACAGGTCATCAGTGGAATCCAGCGCGCCACGGATCTGCCGCAGGAAGCTGTCCAGGAACTCCGATTCGATGTGCTGCGACATGGCGTCGGTCAGCAGCTGGGCCGCATGCAGGGGCTGGATCAGGTCATGGCCGACCGCCGTCAGGAACCGGGTCTTGGCCACGTTCGCGCGTTCGGCCTCGTGCATTGCCTGCTCCAGCCGGGCGGTGCGATCCTGCACGCGCCGCTCCAGGGTTTCATTGCTGCGCTTGAGTGCGTCCTCGGCCTGGCGGAAGGCGGTGACATCGGTGAAGGTGGCGACATAGCCGCCGCCCGGCATCGGATTGCCGCGGATCTCCACGATGGTGTTGTCGGGGAAGATCCGCTCGGACAGGTGTGGGGTGCCGCGCCGCATATGTGCCACGCGGCGCTGCAAGGCCCGGTCCGGAGAGTCGCCGGGGCTGTCGCCGATCTTCAGTTGGCCCAAGGCCCAGGCGGTAAGGTTGATCACCGGCTGCCCGACCTGCAGCAGGTCCGGTGGGAACTTGAACAGTGCGGCATAGCGGCTGTTCCAGGCCACCAGCTGCAGCTGCGCATCCACCACGCTGATGCCCTGGCTCATGTTCTCCAACGCAGCTTCCAACAGCCGCTGGTTGAAACGCAGTACCTGGGTCGCTTCGCCGACGGCGCGGGTGACCGCATCCAGCGGCGCCGCGCCACCATCGCGCGCCGCCTCCACCAGCAGCCGCGCCATCCCGGCGCCGACCACCGCCGTCAGTTCGCGTTCGATGGCAGTGACACGGTCGTCATCCAGCATCTGCCCAGCGTGTCCGTCCAGCAGTTGTCGCGCGCGCTCCTGGCCGAGGAAGCGCCCGGCCGTCTTGCGCAATGAGGCCGTGGCGACCGCATCGCGTCGGCGTGGCATTGACGGACGTACTGCACGTGACACCAGCACTACCGCCACCAGGTTCGCGGCCAGGCTGGCGCCCATGCTGATGGCGATGTGCCCCGGCTGCAGGCGCATCGAAAGCAGCGACAGCCAGTGCAGCCCGTCGGGGCGGACCAAGGCCGGCGCGGCGGGCACGATCGTCGGCAGCAGCACCAGCCACAGCCAGACCAGCGAGCCCACCACGATGCCGGTGATGATCGCCGGCGAGGGTGTGCGCGGGCGGTACACCGCCAGCAACACCGCCGGTGCGAGCTGCGAGAGCGCGGTAAAGGACATCAGGCCGAAGTCGCTGAGCGCCTCGGTATCGCTCATCGCACGGCTGTACAGCCAGGCCATCAGGAATACGGCGAGGATGCCGGCGCGGCGGAAGGCCAGCACGCGCGGGCGCAGGTCGCCGGCAGCCACGCCACCATCGATGCCCCCCAGCAGGCGCGACCCCACACCGTGGTTGCCGAGCATGATCGACAGCGTCAACCCGGACAGGATCATCATGCCGGTGGCTGCGCTCAGGCTGCCCAGGTATGCCACCAGTGCCAGCAGATGGTGGCCGCCCGCCTGAGGCAGCGCCAGCACGTACAGATCCGGCGACACCGACGCCGGCAGCTGCGCAGCACCGTACAGCGCCATCGGTACCGACGGCAGGCCGATCAGCAGCAGATAGATCGGGAACAGCCAGCGCGCCGTCTTCAGATCCGACGTTCGGCGCAGTTCCACCACGCCCACGTGGAACTGGTGGGGCAGGGTGAACGCGGAGATCGCACCGAGTGCCACCATGGTGAGGTAGTCCGGGATGACGGCCGGCGGCGGCAGCTGCGCCATTTTTTCCAGCAGCGGCGCGCCTGCCCGATGCACCGACACCCCGGCATACAGGCCGATGGCCAACAGTGCCGCCAGCTTCAACACCGATTCCAGTCCCAGTGCGACCACGATGCCCCGGTTGTGTTCGGTGGCCGATGCCTTGCGTGCACCGAACAGCAGGGTGAACGCCGCCATCGTCAGTGCGAACCAGAACGACATGTCCAGCTGCCAGCCCGCTGGAGCAAACCGATCGCCGAGCAGGACACCCAGCCCCTGGCTCACCGCTTTGAGCTGCAGGGCGATGTAGGGAATGATGCCGAACAGCGCCACCAGGGTGATGGTGATGCCCAGCCCCTGGTCCGCGCGCAGCCGCGCGACCACCAGGTCGGCGATGGTGGCGCTGTTGTGCTGTTTGGCCAACCGCCCCAGGCGCGCCAGGAAGGGCAGGCCGAAGGCGAAGATCAGCGCCATGCCCACCAGCGTCGGCGGAATCGGGAAGCCCCATTGCACGCCCTGCGAGGCGGCCCCGTAATAGGTCCATGCCGTGCAATGCACGGCCAACGACAGTGCGTAGATGACCGGCCATATCTTCGAGAGCCGATGCCCCCGGCGTTCCCCCCACAGGGCTACGCCAAACAGCAGTACGGTCCACGCAAGGCAGGCGAACAGGACGACGGAGGGCGTCAACATCGCTCCAGTGTAGAGAGAAGCCGGGTCGGGTGGCGCTAGCCGGCCACCACGATCAGTGACAGCTGCTCAGCCACCACTGCCACTTCGCCATCGGGCTCGCGCTCCACCGTCTTGTGCTGGGTCAGCAGCCACTGCCCGGGCTGGCGCTGTTCCAGGGACAGCAGCCGTGAGCGCACCCGCACCTCGGACCCGCTCGGCACCGGCGCCAGGAAGCGCACCTTGTTCAAGCCGTAGTTGAGCACGTGGGCGATGCCGGAAAATCCGGCCAGGGCGGCCACATCGTCCTGCACGGTGAGCGACAGCAGCAGGAACCCATGCGCGATGGTCTGCCCGCCCGGAAGCTGTGCCTGCGCACGGGCCGGGTCGACATGGATCCAGTTGTGGTCGCCGGTGGCGTCGGCGAAGGCATCGATACGCGCCTGCGCGATCGGCATGGGGGTCCCCAGCCGCTCGCCGGCCGCCCAGTGCTGGAGAGGGCGCAGGGCGGCCGGCAGCGCTTCGCTCGCGCGCGGTGCGCTCACCGCACGTCGTCCAGCAACGCCAGGATCGCATTGCGCGCCTCGGGCTCGTTCAACATCGGCGCATGGCCCACCTCCGGCACCTCCACCAGGCGTGCACTGGGCGAGGTCGCCGCCATCTGTCGCGCAACGTCGGCGGGCAGGATGTCCGACAGCGCGCCACGCACCACCAGCACCGGCACCCGCGCGGTCAGTCCGCGCACTGCGCGCCACAGCACCGGACGCAGCAGCCACAACACCCACGGCCGCGTGGTGCGGATCACCGCCGGGTCATAGTCCAGTTCCAGCAGCCCGTCGTCGCGCGTGCGAAAGGTGCGCACCGCCATCTGCCGCCAGTCGTCGGTACCGAAGCGTGGGAAGGCGCCCTTGCCGATGGATGCCACGTAGGCCGTGGCCTGCGCCAGATCCATCGGCGGCACTGGCTTGCCGGCATACGTTCCGATCCGCGCCAGTGCTTCACGCGGCACCTTGGGGCCGGCATCGTTCAGCACGGCCGCGGCGATCAGCGCCGGGGCACGCGAGGCGAGGGTGATGGTGACCAGCACGCCCAGCGAGGTGCCGACGAACACCGCCTTGTCGATGTTCTGCGAGCGCAGCAGCGCCACCATGTCGTCGGCATAGGTGCGTGGGTTGTAGCTGGACGGGTCTTTGGCGCGTTCCGAGCCGGCGCGGCCACGCAGGTCCACGGCAATCACGCGCCAGCCCACGGCGGTCAATGTATCGGCAAGCGCATCGAAGTCGGCGCCATTGCGGGTCAGGCCCGGAATGCACACCACCGTGCCACGCGGCACCTGGCCCGCATCCGGCGCATGGTCGCGTGCATGCAGGCGCAGGCCATCGCTGCTGTTCCAGTACAGGTCTTCATGAGACTGCGTCATGCAGGGGCTTCCTAGAAATCGTAGCGGACGCTGAGGCTATATTGGCGCGGCGGCCCGTAGAAGCCAATCAGCGTGCCCACCGCTGGGATGTTGTAGCCGGTGGTGCGGTACTCCTTGTCGGTCAGGTTGGTGCCCTGCAGCGAAAAGGTCCATGCGTCATCCAGTCGCCAGATCACACCGGCATTGACCAGTCCATAGCCGTCCTGGCGGATCACCGGGCTCAGGTCGGTGGTCGGCCACACCTCGCTCTGGTAGCTGTAGCTCACCCGCGCCGACAGGTTGCTGCCGTTGGCCAGGTCGGTGCGGTATTCCACATTCACCGCACCCGAGAACTCCGGCGCGTTGGTGAACTTCATCTGCCTGGCCACGTTCACTCCGCGGTCGATGTACTCGTCGTACTTGGTATCCAGCCAGGCCAGGTTGCCGGAGATCAGCCAATGCTGGCTGGGGAGGTACTGATACTCGACCTCCAGTCCCTTGACGGTGCCGGCGCCGGCGTTGGTGAAGTCGCCGAAGAACGAATCGTCGATGCCATCGCCGTTGGTATCCAGCCCGGTGAACACCGACAGCTGGATGTCCTTGTACTTGTTGTAGAAGGCCGACAGGTTCAGGAACAGGCGCTGATCGAGGAAAGCCATCTTGCTGCCGACCTCGAAGCTGTCCACCGTCTCATCATCGAACGGTTCGGCCGAGCGCGGCACCGCCACGGCATTGGCGCGGATGTTGTAGCCGCCGGATTTGAAGCCGCGTGTTGCCAGCCCGTAGACCATGACGTCCGGGGTGATCTGGTAGTCCAGCGACACCTTGGGTGAGACGTTCTTGAAGTTGGTCGTCTTGTCGAAGTCCGCGGTCACGGCCACCGGGCGGCTGAAACCCGGGTCGGCGTAGAGGCGGTTGAGCACGATCGCGCGCTTGTCCTCGTCGGTGTAGCGGGCACCGACATCCAGCTTCAGCCTGCTGGTCAGGTCGAAGGTCCAGTCGGCATACAGCGCGATGCTGTCGGTCAGCACCTTGCCCTGGTTGTCGGCGAACTGCGCGCTGAAGTAATTGTTCTGGATCTGCCCACCGGCTTCGCCGCTGAACTGGTACAGGCCCACTACGCCGCGCACCCGACCGCCGGCATCGTAGTTCAGCTGCACCTCGTTGCTGACCTGGTTGTCGTCGTAGGTGCCACTTACATCGGCCAGCTTCACCGGTGTGGTGTCGAAGTCGATGTTGGCCTCACTGTCCGACTCACGCTTGGCTACCACGTACTTCACGGCGATGTCGTCGTTCGGCCGCCAGTTCACCGTGGCCGACGCGCCCTTGGTTTCCACGTTGTTGAGATTGCGCATGCCGGAACGGATGTCGTAACGGCTGTCCATCGGCGGGTAGGCGCGCAGGAAGGGATTGGGCGCCAGCATCTTCGAGCCGCGCATGCCGGACTGGTCGTCGATCCAGTCCAGCGCGAACTGCACATCGAAGTCGTCGCCGGCATACGCACCCAGATTCAGGCGCGCCGCATTGATCTGCTTGTCGCTGACTGGCTGGCCATTGAACGTGTTCTCGCCGAAGCCATCGTGGTTCATGCTGGCCACCGCCACGCGTGCACGCAGGCCGCTGTCGGCGCCGCCAATGGGGCCGCCAATGGCCGCCTTGGCGTCCAGCTGACTGTAATTGCCCACGGTGATCTGGGCGAAGCCCTCGGTCTGGGTTGGCAGGCCGCGCGAGATGTACTTGATCGCGCCGCCGATGGTGTTCTTGCCGTACAGCGTGCCCTGCGGGCCGCGCAGCACCTCGATGCGCGAGACATCGAACACATCCAGCAGCGCCCCCTGCGGGCGTGCGATGTAGACGTCATCCAGGTAGATGCCCACGCCCGGGTCGGCGCCCCAGGTGGGGTCGGACTGGCCCACGCCGCGGATGTAAGCTGTGACCGTACTGCTGGCGCCGCGTGCAGCGTAGATCGTCAGGTTGGGTACCTGTGCATCCAGATCACTGATGTCCTGGATGTTCATCCGGTCCAGTGCCTCGGAGGTGAAAGCAGTCACCGCCACCGGCACTTCCTGCAGGGTTTCCTCGCGCTTGCGCGCGGTCACCTTGATGTTGTCCAGGTTGGTGGGTGAAGCGGTCCTGCCTGCCGCCGATGCGGCCTGTGGCGCTTCCTGTGCCAGTACCGGCCCGGAAGCCAGCAGCGCGCCGATCATCAGGCTCAAACAATTCCGTTGCATTCAGTCCTCCCCCAAGGCATGTCCATTGCAGATGGCCCAATGCCACCCTGCAGCCAAGGCTAGCGGTGTCATCGGGCGGCGGCGAGTGGACCTAGGTCCAGTCGGCAGCGCCGCGCGGATGCGGATACTGGGCGCGCCCCACCTGCAAGCGCTACCCGGTACCCCTTCATCCACGACTCACCCATGAGGATCTGGCCATGAATTCCGGAATCGATTCGATCAGGACGCTATTGCTTGGGCTGTGTGCCTGGCTGGCAGCGGCAGGCGGCGCCTTCGCCGCGGACACCTCGGGGCACTGGGATATTGGCTTGTACGGCAATCTCTTCGGCGCCCGCGAGTACCAGGTGTGGGTTCCCGCCGGTTATGACGGCACACAGCCGCTGCCCTTGCTGCTGGTGCTGCACGGCTGCGTGACCGGCCCGAACCTGATGGGCGAAGCGTCAGGCTTCAATGAGGTGGCCGACAGTGAGGGCTTCATCGTGGTCTACCCGCGCCAGAACGTCACCTCCAATCCCGCACGCTGCTGGAACTGGCAGCTGCCGATCAACCAGGCGCGCGACAGTGGCGAGCCCTCGCTCCTGGCCGGCATCGTGGACAAGGTGAAGGCCGGCTACAGCATCGATCCGCACCGGGTCTATGTAACCGGCATTTCCGCCGGTGGTGCGATGACCTCGATCATGCTGGCCTGCTACTCGGATGTGTTTGCCGCGGGCGCCATCCATTCCGGTGGCATGTACAAGGGTGCGACCACGATTTCCGGCAGCGCCTACGCACTGTTGGCTGGCAGCATCTACTCACCGGACAGCAACGGACGGCTGGCCTGGCAGTGCTCGGGCTCGCCATCACCGCGACCGCTGCCGGTGTTGGTGTTCCATGGGAGCGCCGATCTCACCGTCAACCCGGTGAACGGTGAGCAGGCCGTGCGCCAGTTCCTGCAGACCAATGATCTGGCCGATGACGGCCTGGACAACGACTCGGTGAAGTACGTGCCCACCAGCACCTACCACGGGCAGGTGCCGGGCGGGCGCGCGTACACGGTCGACACCTATGCCTACGGCGGCAGGACGCTGGTGCAGCACTATGTTGTGCAGGGCATGGGGCATGCGTGGAGTGGCAGCCAGTCGGGCCTGCCGTTCACCGACCCGAAGGGGCCGGATGCCACGCTGATCACCTGGTTGTTCCTGAAGGGCTACCAGCGCTGAGCATGGATGCCTGTATCTGCTCAGTGGGCGGATACAGGCAAAGGACGGTTGCGCGAATTCATGGGTGCCGCCGCCCGCGGATCCTGGCGCAGTACGGCTGACGGCACCTCACCGGAGGTCATCAAGAATTGCACGCGACGGCCGCTAATGCGCAGGAGCGGGCATGTGGCCCACTCGATTGTGCACTTCCGATCCAGATATAAGGATGTAGTTCTGTGAGAGTTACTGTTGTTGTGGTGCTGGCGCTGTCCATCAGTGGATGTGGGATGCTTCCGAAGAAGGAAACGCCCGGGCAGACGGTGGCGGCATCCCGCTTTTATCCTGGAAAATCGATCGACCAGGTCAGGGCCGCTTCAACCGAGGTCTTGAATCTTCTGGCGCCTGGAAAGATGGAATTCGATGCTGACGGACCCGGTATCGCAGCAAAGCGCACCTACGGGTATGTCGAACGACGCATGGGCTACCAGGGCACCATGACGACGTTCTACAACGTCAGCATGACGGCGGTCAGCTGGTATACCGTTGCTCTTTCCGAAGAGGCTGGCGGTACGCGGGCCCGATTTGCGCTGCAGACGCGTGCCGACGATCAAGCCTCGTATTGGGCCAACTCCGCTATCCCGGCCATTCACAGAAGCTTCCGCCATGATCTTCCGCTGGACGGCCGCCAGGGCATCGCCGATCTGAAGTTGTTCCATGATCGCGTCGAGCATGTGCTGGGGCTGCGCCCGACATGGGTGTCATGCAACGAGGTGAAGGAGCCAGGCAAGGTTGTTGAGCTCTGCGACAACAATGGCATCAGCGACGTTGGCCCGGCCCGATCCTAACCGCTCGTGGGCCGTCCCTGCGTTGATGCGCAGGGACGACTCGTGCACCGCCTCGGGCTTCATGTCCCGTTTCTGCCGCTTCATCGGCCAGCTCCTTGGCTTGGTCGGCCGATATCCCCGTACCGGATGTGTTCGGCTAGGCTGGCCCGACTGAAGGCAAGGGTGAAGGCATCCATGAACCGCTGGCTTTTCCTGACATTTACGGCCCTTCCGTTCGCAGTCGGCGCCGTGGTCATCCGCGATGACGTCGACGATGCCAGGTACCAGATCGATGCATCGGTCTTCCCGGCACTGGCCGATATGCCAGGAGAAGGGCACGGTGTGCTCATTGCCCCGCGCTGGGTGGTGACTGCCGCGCACGCGGCGCCGATGGAAGGAATGGGCGCCGTGATCGCCATCAATGGGAAGGCCTACGGCGTGGAGCGTGTCTTCCTGCACCCCGGCTACCGCAGGATGCCCGAGGCCCTGGGCAAGGAGGCCATGGCAACGGGGAGTGCGTCGAAAATCCATGCGTTTCTGGCAGCGTCGGATGACATCGCGTTGATCAAGCTTGCCACGCCCGTGAGCGATGTCAGTTCAGTGGCGCTCTACCGTGACGCCGCCGAGGTCACGCAGGTCGCAGTGCTGATAGGGAAGGGGGCTACCGGCAACGGTGCGGTTGGACTGGTGCCCGGCGGGTCACATCGTACGACTCTGCGGCGGGCGTACAACGCGATCACCGGCGGCAACGAACGCTATCTCTGGTACCGGTTCGATCCACCGCCGCAGGGGCTGCCGCTGGAAGGCGTGCTCGGCAACGGCGACAGCGGCGGTCCACTTGTGATCGACGATCGCGGTACCTGGCAGCTGGTGGGTCTCGGCTCCTGGATCACCGCCGTTCCCGAGCATGCGCTTGAGGCCGGTTTCTATGGGCAGATGGTCTACAACGTTCGCGTGTCCCGTTATATCAGCTGGATCGAGCGCGTGATGTGCGAGGGCGACGGGGCGTGCGAACGGCCGTGACGCGTCACGTTAATAGTTGATCCTCCACCATCCGTAGTAGTCGGCCTGGTTCGACCGCGCACCCGATGGCACGATCGCCGTGTCGAATGATTGTCAGGCGGAGAAGTCTTCACTCCGCCCTAACGCGCGCCCGCCCACTGGCACTTAGACTCGGTCGCGTTCACCTGCTACTGACGCAGCGGTGGCCGACGCCGGAGGGATGCCGCGTTGATGCGGATTCTGCCGCTTCAAAGGATTGCCAGGAGACCACAGGATGGGTCGAGTAGCATGGATGGGTGTGTTCGCGTGCCTGGCCTCGGTGCCGGCATGGGCCGAAGTTCCCCCCGAATGTGTGCAGGTGTATCAGGAGGCGGGCGCGATTCCGGGTGCGCAGACGTGCCGGGATGATGCATCCAATGCGCTGGTGGGGCTCGGGACCTACCACTGCGAAAATCCTCAACTCGTTGATGAGTACTGCGGCGGTTCGGCGCTGCCGTTGTGGGATACCGGCAAGAACAACCAGTGCGACGTGACCACCGGCTCTACGCAGGTGGGCAATCCGATCAATGCACTACTGGGCATCAAGGTTCAGAGCGAGACGGATGTGGCGGACGGGTCGGGCCACCTGTCGTTGCAGCGCCATTACAACAGTTTGTCCATCGACAGCAATCCCGGCAACGAGCTGGGGCCGCGCTGGCGCCACAGCTTCCAGATCGCGCTGGTTACTGCAGATGAGGGGAGCACGGCGGTGCGCCGGCTCAACCTGCCCAGCGGCGACAGCTATCGCTTTGTCGACCAGGGCCAGGATACATGGCAACCCGATGCGGACGTGCGTGAGCGCTTGAGTGTCGTGCGGCAGAATGGCGCGCAGACCGGTTGGCAGGTCATCGATGGCGACGATACCCGCTACCAGTTCAATCTGGACGGCAAGCTCGTACGCATGAGCTTCGTTGACGGCGACGTGCTGAGCCTGCGCTACACCACGGCCGGCGCATTGCGGGACGTCACCGACCTGCGCGGGCGTCGCTTGAGCATGAGCTACTCTTCTGGACGTCTGAGCACGGTGACGCGTCCGGATGGCCGCACCGTCAAGTATGTCTACGCCCAACAGAATCTGAGCCGGGTGCGGTACGACACCACGGAAGCGGCAAGCGCGACGTTTTCCACGGTCAGCTATGCCTACACCGACAGCCACGATCCGCTGTTGCTGACCGGAATCGTGGACGAAACCGGCCAGACCTATGCAAATTGGGAGTACGACGCCCAGGGTCGCGCCATCGCAAGCTGGCATGGCGGCCTGAACAGCTCGGCTGATCGTGTGTCGGTGTCTTACGGCTCGCAGCAGTCAAAGGTCACCGATGCGCTGGGCAACACCACTACGTACGCCTATACCTTTGCACTGGGCCGGGCCAAGCAGACCTCGGTGGACCAGTTGTGCAGCCAGTGCGGGGCCTCGCAGATCAGCCAGCGCAGCTACGACGCCAACGGATATCCCGATGTCGTGACGGATTTCAACGGGGTCACCACCGACGAGGACTATGGTGCCCGGGGCCTGCTGACCCAGCAGATCAGTGCAGCCAACGATACCCAAGGATACCGGCGGACCGTACAGACCGACTGGCACCCGCAGTTCCGGGTACCCGCTGAGCGCCGCATCTACGATGCAACAGGCGCACTGGTCTCAGGCTGGAGCTGGGCCTACAACGCCCGCGGGCAAGTGGTCAGTGCAACATCGCTCGATCCGGCATCCAACGCGGCACGGACCACGACGACGGCCTACTGCGAGCCGGCCGGCGTCAGCGCGGGCAGCTGCCCGTATGTAGGCCTGGTGGCCTCGATCAACGGGCCCCGCACCGACGTCGCGGACACGACCACCTACCAGTACTACGCCGCCGACGACGCTGCCTGTGCCAGCGCATCCACAACCTGCCCGCATCGGAAGGGGGATCTGTGGAAGGTCAGCAATGCACTGGGGCACGTCACCGAGTACCTGGCCTACGATGGTGCGGGTCGGGTGCTGTCGGTGCGGGATGCCAATGGTGTGATCACCGATTACCGCTACCACCCACGCGGCTGGCTCGCTGCACGTACCGTTCGGGGGGCGGATGATTCAAGCCAGGCTGATGATCAAAGCACGCGCTTTGACTATTGGCCCAATGGTCTGGTCAAGCAGGTGACCCAGCCTGACGGCGCGTTTGTCGTGTTCACGTATGACGCGGCGCGGCGACTGACCCTCATCACCGACAATGCCGGCAACACGCGTCACTACACCCTGGACAATGCGGGCAATCGGGTGAAGGAAGACACCCTGGATGATGCCGGGGTACTCACACACACGCTGTCGCGGATCTACAACCAGCTCGGCCAGTTGACCACACAGGCCACCTCCAGCGGTGACCCCACCGACATTGGCTACGATGCCAATGGCAATGCCACCCAGCTTACCGACGCTCTCGGGCGTAGGACCCAACTCGAGTATGACCCGCTCAATCGCCTGGCCAGGATATTGCAGGACGTGGATGGTGTGGCGGCCGAAATCCGCAGCCAGTACAACGCGCTGGATCAGGTCATCCAGGTCACCGACCCGAAGGGGCTGCAGACCACCTATGCCTACAACGGGTTCGGTGATCTGACTGGACAGGTCAGCCCGGACAGCGGCGCCAGCAGCTTCACCGTGGATGCGGCAGGCAACCGCAGGACCGCCACCGATGCGCGCGGCGTCACCGCCACCTATCACTACGATTCGCTCAGCCGCCTGATCGGCATCGCCTATCCGGACCCCAATCTGGATGTGGGCTATAGCTATGACGTGGCGCCTACTGCTTGTGCCGCCGACGAGCGCTTCGCGAAGGGCCGTCTGGGTCAGGTGCTGCATGCCAATGGCAGCACCCAGTACTGCCACGACCGCTTCGGCCAGGTCACCCGCAAGGTGCAGACCGTCAATGGTGTCGCCAGCACCCTGCGCTATGCCTACAGCAAGTCGGGACGGCTGGCCGAATTGACTTACCCCGATGGCAGCGTGGCCGACTATGTCCGTGACACCCAAGGGCGGATCAGCCAGGTCGGCCTGACCCGGCCCAGCCAGGCGCGCCAGATCGTGGTGAACAACGTGACCTATGCGGCCTTCGGCCCGGCAACGGGCTGGACCTACGGCAATGGCCGCCAGCTGCAGCGTCCGTTGGACCTGGACTACCGCCCGCAGGCTGTGCATGACGCAGCCGCAGGTGGCCTGTCGCTGGGCTACGGCTATGACCCGGTCGGCTCGATCACCGAGTTGAAGGACGGCGCGGGCTCAACCGTGCTGGCCAAGTACGCCTACGACACGCTGGGTCGCCTGACCCAGACTCAGGACGGGTCGACCGGCACGCCGATTGAAACTTACGCGTATGACGCCACCGGTAATCGCACCGCACTGACCACCTCGGCAGGAACGGAGAGCTACACCTATCCAGCAACCAGCCATCGCCTGACCGCAGTGGATGGCGAAGCGCGCGATCATGACGCAGTCGGCAATACCACCAGCATTGGCAGCAAGGCCTTCACCTACAACGATGCCAACCGCATGAACGCGGTGAAGCAGGGTAACGCCTTCCTGGAAAGCTACGGCTACAACCATCGTGGGGAGCGCGTGCTGCGCACGCCGGCCGGTGGTGATGCACAGATCACCCTGTATGACGAAGCAGGGCAGTGGCTGGGCAACTACTCGGCCACGGGCCAGGCGCAGCAGCAGGCCATCTGGTTGGACAACTATCCGGTGGCGCTGATCAACATGCCGGGCGCCGGCGTGCCGGAGCTGGCTTACGTGCAGCCGGATCATCTGGGCACACCGCGCGTGGTGATCGATCCGGTGCGCGATGTCGCGATCTGGGAGTGGAGCAACAAAAGCGAGGTGTTCGGCAACCAGATTCCGAGTGCCGACCCGGATGGGGATGGTGTGGCGTTCGAGCTGGCGCTGCGCTTTCCGGGGCAGCAGGCGACAGATGCGAGTGGGCTGTTCTACAACTATCAGCGCGAGTACGACCCGGCTGTGGGGCGGTATTCGCAGAGCGATCCGATTGGGTTGATGGGGGGGGTGTCAACCTTCAGTTATGCAGATCTCGCTCCTCAAGACAGGTCCGACCCACTCGGATTGGCTACATGGACCGGAACCATGACCTTTGCGGGTACTGGTGTAGGGCTCGTAGGTGGTGTGGGTGGTGCAAAGCTGAGCCTTACGTCCGAATGTCTCAATGGCCGCCAAGCGTTCGTTGAAATTAACTTTGCTGGAGTCGGCGTCGGGGCTGGATCTCCTGTTTCCGCAACGGTATCTAATGTCACTCTCTCCGGAGGAAATCTAATGTATGTTGATCCAGGCGAACTGCTTGGGGCTTCCTCCATCCTTTCGTTAGGGGTCGCGGTTGGGGGTGGGCTGTCTCTATCAACATTGAAAATTGGCGAAGTCTCGTCGGTCGGTATTGGTGGGCAAGGCGGATGGGACGCCTCGGCGAGCTTCCTTATGGGTCGAAGCAGAATTTTTGGAAACAAAGTAACTTGGAGTGATTGCGGATGTCGTTAGAATCAACTTTCGAAACGCTTTGCATGCTTGCCGTCGCAACGTTGGTGGTGGCGATATTTTCGCGGTTCCTGTTGGTTTGGGAGTTGAAAAGAAATTCGCCTAAGCTGTGGGAGTCACTTGGCGGACCGGCGATTCTGGAGCGAGATCACTTCCTGAGTAAGTATCCGTTCCGCGGAGGGAGGCGAGTGTACAAAGAGGCCTCAGGGGCGCGCAGGTTGCTTCTTGTTTTGTTCTGGCTCTCATTCGTTATGTATCTTGCCGTACTGATTCCAGTGGTTGTGATCTGGATCATGCGGTGATCGAGCTCGTTTTCCGTTGCTCTGCCGCTGAGCTGTTGCCTTGGTTGTGTGGGTTCGATCGCCTGGTTGAAGAATGGCGCAGGCTCAGCGGTGCTGGCCAAGTACGCCTACGACACGCTGGGCCGCCTGACCCAGACCCAGGACGGTACGACCGGCACGCCGATTGAAACCTATGCGTATGACGCCAGCGGCAATCGCACCGCGCTGACCACCTCGGCAGGTACCGCCAGCTATACCTGTCCGGCGACCAGTCATCGGCTGACTGCAGCGGACGGCGAGGCCTGCAGCCATGACGCGGCGGGCAATACCATCAGCATCGGCAGCAAGGTTTTCACCTACAGCGATGCCAACCGCATGAATGCGGTGAAGCAGGGCAATGCCGTGCTGGAAAGCTACGGTTACAACCATCGCGGTGAGCGCGTGCTGCGCTCCCCGGCTGGTGGCGCAGCGCAGATCACCCTGTATGACGAGGCGGGGCAGTGGCTGGGCAACTACTCAGCCACGGGCCAGGCGCAGCAGCATGCGATCTGGCTGGACAGCTACCCGGTGGCGCTGATCAGCCTGCCAAGCGCAGGAGTGCCTGAACTGGCCTACGTGCAGGCGGATCATCTGGGTACGCCGCGCGTGGTGATCGACCCGGTGCGCGACGTCGCGATCTGGGAGTGAAGCAACAAGAGCGAGGTGTTCGGCAGCCAGATCCCGAGTGCCGACCCGGATGGTGATGGCGTGGCGTTCGAGCTGGCGCTGCGCTTCCCGGGGCAGCAGGCGACGGATACGAGTGGGTTGTTCTATAACTATCAGCGCGAGTATGACCCGGCTGTGGGGCGGTACTCGCAGAGTGATCCGATTGGGTTGGAGGGCGGGATGAGCACCTACTCCTATGTTCAGTCCGCGTCACTTTCCCTGAGCGATCCGTATGGGCTTCGGGCGACCTTTGCAGATTGCGTTTCGGAGAGGCGAAGGGGCTGGGGCAAGCTTGGTGCCAGTGGTGCGGAAGATATGTCAACAACCGATGAAGTCATATCTGGGGCGCAGGTGACAAACGCCGCTGCCAATACTGCAGTTGGGAGTACAGGCTCTGGAATCAGTGCGGCTCCCCATGCAACGACGTGGCAGCATGCTGCGGGCTCCCGGGCTGGGCAAGCGATGCAGCTGGCGGCCAATGGTCGTCGATTCGGCCCTGTTCAAGCCTCGTGGAGTTCGGCAGGAAGACTATTGGGTCGCGTGGCTGTGGTGACGACTGCATGGGGGGGATTCTGGGACATCGGCTCCATGGTTTATTGTGGCTGTAGTGCAGGTGGTGAATAAAGGAGAATAAAAATGACAGATATCCTAAGAGATCGAGAGGAGTTATCGGCTCCTGACTTCTATGACCAATACTATGTAGAAAGTGGCCTCGATCGGGAGACCGTAGTCGAGCTGCTCAAGCACGTTGCAGATGAGCTTCGACTCCCCCCCCCGGGAAGCTCCGGCCCTCAGATCGGTTCTCGAAGGAACTGTTGCTTAGCGAAGCTCTTGGCTGGGACTCGGGATATGGGATTCTGATATTCGAGCTTCAATCACTGGCAAAGCGGCGTGGCGTTGCGATCGACAAGAAAGTGGATTCGCTCGACGACTACATTCGTATCATGGCTGGCATCTACTGATGGAGTTGTTGGAGTCGCTGAATTCTCACCTGCTCGAGAGCGGGGTGTAACGAGTGTCTTGAGACGCTGTGGGCGGTGCTATGAATGACGCCCAATGCTTATGGGTCTGACCTCGGACGAAGTGTCTCTGATCCACAGCGCGTCGCTTTGTGGCTTGAGGCGGGGACGTGGCCAGAGCAAGCGCTCGGCTGATTGACCTGATTGACCTGGGTAACGGGACGGGAGGGGCTTGGTTACTCCTTGCCGCCATTGATTTGCGGGCCGACGAGGCAGAATTGGCTCCTCGCGCATTTCGGGCGCCGGAAGAGACCCGGCCTCATGATGCCTTTGTGGCCTCTGCGCTGGTCGATTCGTTGATGACTCTGATTCGCGAACGGCACCAGCATGACGGTCACGGCCGACCCAGCCGCTACAGGAAAATCACCTTCACCGATTCGCCGATCAGCGGTCTTGCAAGCACGCTGTAGCCGTCGCGATCAAATCCGATGGCCGGCGTGTCGAGCCGCCGGGCGCCCGCGATCGTCGTCGCCGACCCCAGGTACGTCCAGTTGCGCACCACATGGATCTGCTTCAGATTCCCCGAGCGTTCCTCGATGCCGATCGCGCCGGCGTAGGGCCACGCCCGCTGGTGGTAACCGGCCAGGCCGGTGCGCAGGCGCTCGTCATGCGCAGGTGCGGACTCAATGCCAGTGCAGACACCCGAACAACGCTTGAGCAGATGGCGGAAGCAGGGCGCGCCCGCGCGGACGGATTCGATGCCCAGCCGGCCGAGGCAGAGCTGCTGCTCATCCGCCACGCGCTCAAGCGCGGCGACGGCCGCATGGCGGCTGGGGAAGAGGCCATAAGCCTGCAATGGGTCGGCTGTGTGGACATCCTCAATGCGGACCTCATCGCCCGCCAGCACAATCGTGCACAGGCGCTTGTTCCGCCGCAGCCGCTGATTGAACAGCGGCTTGGTCTGCTTGATCAGCCGTGCTTCCAGTAGCTGCGCACCGATGTCGCCTGCGGTGCGGATGCAGGAGAAATGCGTGGTCCGGCCGACAAGGCGCTGCTCGTCCGGCGCCCGCAGGTGATCCAGCACCCGCCGCCGGATGTCCACGCTCTTGCCGATGTACAGCGCGGCGCCCGCCGCATCATGGAAGGTATACACGCCCGGCAGCCGGGGCAGCGACGCGACCTTAGCCGCCAGGTCGCTACGGAGAACATTGAGCGCAGAGGACATGATGGACAGGGTAGCGTCTCGCAGAGGCCGGCATCTGATGCCTTCTTGAACGATTCATGGTCGGCGGCCGCAGCGCTTTCGCATTCTCAGCCTGTGCGACGCCCGATCGTATTCTTCCGGCCATGCATTCGCCCTTCGACCTTCCTGATTTCATGACTGTCACCCGGCCCTCGGGCTGGGTGCAGAGTGGCGAGCGTTGGGACCTGTGGTGGAATGGCCGCTCCGTGGCGAACATCGTGCCGCACGCCATGCTCGGTTTCCGGGTGTACCTGGACGCACGCAAGATGTCCCAGACCAAGGTGGTGGCCGCAGCGAATGCACGGCAGGCCCGGCGCTACGCCGAACGCTGGTGCGCCGCACGGCTCTGCCCGCAGCTGCCGCTGCGCGATGCGGTGGCACGCCTGGTGGATACGGCGCCCGAAGCCTGCAGCCCGGCCCCCACGCTGTCGCGGGAGCAACGGCAGCAGGCCCGCCGCCTTGCCGACGCCGGGGCAGGGGAGGTGGCACGGATCAAGCAGGCGCTGGCGGTGCGCAAGACAGTGCCCATGCCCATGATCCGGCGCTGAGCATCGATCCCCACGATGCCCGTGCATCAGGGGGATGCCATGACCACATGCGTTGCAGCCGGTGCTCTTTGTGCCGGCGGGGGGGCGTTTCGTCGCCCCCAGTCGCGCTTCGTCGCACGCCCGTTGCGGCTGGCCTGGAAGCAGCACGAAAGTGAGTGGGGAAGGGGCGGGATGGCCCTCCTTCAGATCCGGCACCTTCCGGGGGGGTACGCAGTGCATCTGGCAAATATCGCGATTCACGTGATGGCAGGCGCCGCCGCACTGGCAGCGGGATTCCTCATCCTGTTCAAGGAAAAGGGAACCGCCACGCACAAGCGGCTGGGCATGACATTCGTCTGGCTCAGCCTGGTGGTGTGCGCAACCGCCATCATCGGCACGATCTTCTTCCGCTTCATTCCCGTATTTGCCGTCCTGAGCCTGCTGGTGCCGTACCAGCTGCTGGGCGGCTGGCGCGTGGCGCGTACACAGGGTGCAGGACCGGCGATGATCGACGGCGTCGCGCTGGTGGTGGCGATGGCAATCGCACTGCCGCTGTCAATGGAAATACTGGCGGGTCCGGGCCGGCTGGCGACAGTGGATTACGCCGCTGTCGTGACGCTGTGGATGGTGCTGGCATACGACGCGATCAAATGGACGTTCCCGAGGCGCTGGCATGCGTCGCTCTGGCGATACGAGCACATCTACAAGATGATCGCCTCGGTGTTCGCCATGCTCTCGGCCCTGACTGGTAATGTCGTCCGCGTGGGGCAGCCCTGGTCGCAGATGCTGCCTTCGGCGATGGGGGTGGTGGTGATCGCGTACTTCTGCCAGCGGCTGGCGCGCGAGAGGCGCACCCCGGGCGTGAACCTCCGTAGCGTGGACGCATCCCCGCGCGACGCGGAGTGAGGGCCGCGCGATGCAGGCCCTCTCCACCTCTCCCCGCCTTACGCTGAAAGCTCCTCGCGCACGATCCTTGCCCCTTCGCTGAGCGCGCGCAGCTTGCCCCGGGCCACATCACGCGCCAGCGGCGCCATGCCGCAGTTGGTGCTCGGGTACAGCTTGTCGGCATCCACGAACTGCAGTGCCTTGCGCAGGGTATTGGCCACGTCTTCCGGTGTTTCGACCGTATTGGATGCCACGTCGATGGCACCCACCATCACCTTCTTACCGCGCACCAGTTCGATCAGGTCGATCGGCACGTGCGAGTTCTGGCACTCCAACGAGATGATGTCGATGCTGGAGGTCCGCAGTTTCGGGAACGACTCTTCATACTGGCGCCATTCCGAACCCAGCGTCTGCTTCCAGTCGGTGTTGGCCTTGATGCCGTAGCCGTAGCAGATGTGCACCGCGGTCTCGCACTTCAGCCCTTCGATCGCCCGCTCCAGGGTGGCCACGCCCCAGTCATTCACTTCATCGAAGAACACATTGAAGGCCGGCTCATCGAACTGGATGATGTCCACGCCGGCGGCCTCCAGCTCCCGTGCTTCCTCGTTGAGGATCTTCGCAAATTCCCAGGCGAGCTTTTCGCGGCTCTTGTAGTGCGCGTCGTACAGCGTGTCGATCATCGTCATCGGGCCGGGCAGGGCCCACTTGATCGGTTGCGCGGTCTGCCGGCGCAGGAACTTCGCGTCCTCGACGAACACCGGCTTGGGGCGGCTGACCGCGCCAACCACGGTGGGTACGCTGGCATCGTAGCGGTTGCGGATGCGGACGGTTTCGCGCTTCTCGAAATCGACGCCATTGAGGTGTTCGATGAAGGTGGTGACGAAGTGCTGCCGGGTCTGCTCGCCGTCGCTGACGATGTCGATGCCGGCGTGCTGCTGTTCCTGCAGGGACAGGCGCAGGGCATCCTGCTTGCCTTCAATCAGGCCTTCGTCCTGCAGCTTCCAGGGCGACCAGAGCTTTTCGGGCTCTGCGAGCCAGGCGGGTTTGGGCAGGCTGCCGGCGGTGGAGGTAGGGAGCAGTTTCTTCATCGGTATCGGGTCTTGTGTCCTGGGGATTGGGGGAGGGGAGGGATCAGCGGGAAGCCCACTGTTCAAGCACGGCGCGGTATGGCCGGATGAAGTGCTCTTCAGTGAACTTGCCCTGCTTGACCGCCAGCTGGCTGCGCTCTTCGCGGTCGTAGACGATGCGGGTGGAGGAATAATCCTGGTGCTTCAGGCTGGGCTGGTAGACCTTGCCGGCCACCGAATTGGCGTTGTAAATCTCCGGGCGGTAGATCTTCTGGAAGGCCTCCATCGTGCTGATGGTGCCGATCAGTTCCAGGTTCGAGTAGTCGCCCAGCAGATCGCCCTGGAAGTAGAACGCCAGCGGCGCGACGCTGCCCGGCGGCATGAAGTAGCGCACCTGCAGGCCCATCTTGTCGAAGTACTGGTCGGTGGGGGAGAACTCGCCCTGGCGATACTCCACACCCAGGATCGGGTGGTGGTTCTCGGTGCGATGGTAGGTCTTGCTGCTGGAGACACTGATGCAGATCACCGGTCCCTTGCTGAAATTGGCGTGGTAGGCGTCCGAGTCCAGGAAGTGCTTGAACAGCTTGCCGTGCAGGTCGCCGAAGCCCTCCGGAATGCCGAAGGTGGCCTTGCCCTCGTTGCTGGCCGGCAGCACAACGCTGAAATCGTAGTCGCGCACGTATGAGGAGAAGTTGTTGCCGACGATCCCTTCGCTGCGCGCGCCGGTGTGCGTGTCGACAATGGTCGGCCGCAACACCTCGATCAGCGGGAACGGATCACTGCCGTCGCCGCCGTCGATGTGCATCTCCACCGAAATGATGTCCAGCTCAACCGCATAACGGTCCGCGCTCGGGTTGTCCCAGTGCGCCAGATCGTTGAAGCGGTTGTTGATCATGCTGATCGTGTTGCGCAGGTTCTCCTGCCGGGACGCACCGCGAGCCAGGTTGGCGAAGTTGGTGGTGATGCGCGTGCCCTCGGCAGGCTGGTAGTCCTCGTTGAAGGGGATGCGCGTAATGCTGAAGGTGAAGGCGTCGGTCGTCATGGGCGGTGTTCCGGTTTGCGGGGGTTGCATCCAAATGCGGGTCAGCGGCATTCGGCATTTAAAGGGCTTCGGTCGCCTCGATGGCGGTGATCGGCGCGGTGCGATGGGAGAGCGCCAGCAACGGCATTGCCCGCTGCACCGCCAGCCGCGCCCGTTGGATCAGCGCCTCGTTGTGCACGCGGCCGTCGACGAAATCGCGGTCGGTGGCGTAGACGCCCAGGGGCAGGGTGCGGGCCTGGAAGAAACTGAAGAGCGGCCGCAGCTGGTGGTCGATCACCAGGGCGTGGCGCTCGCTGCCGCCGGTCGCGGCCAGCAGGATGGGCGTGTCGACCAGCGCATCCTGGTCGATGAAGTCGAAGAAGTGCTTGAACAGGCCGGTGTACGAACCGCGATAGACCGGGGTGGCCACCACCAGTACGTCGGCCCGTTCAACGGCGGCCAGTTCGCGTTCCGCGGCATCGGGCAGCTGCGAACGCCACAGCGCACCGGCCAGCTGTGGCGCCAGCTGGCCCAGCTCGATCAGGTGCGGGTCACTGGGTGCGTGTTCGCCGATCAGCTCAAGCAGGTGCTCGCACAGGGTGGCGGCGCGTGACGGGCGCTGAAGTCCACCGGAAACGGCGACGATACGGAGGGGGCGGGTGGTCGAAAGCATGACCCGATGCTAGTCATGCCCTTCCATGACGTAAAATGGTATTACTTCACCAATCCATGAGCGGGATTCATCGTCATGCTGGAACGCATCCACCTGAGCATTGTGCAGCAGGTCGAGCAGCAGGGGTCGCTCACCGCCGCTGCCGGCGTGCTCAACCTGACCCAGTCGGCCCTGAGCCACAGCATGAAGAAGCTGGAACAGCAGCTCGGCACCGATGTCTGGCTGCGGGAGGGCCGCAGCCTGCGGCTGACCCAGGCCGGGCAGTACCTGCTGGCCGTGGCCAACCGGGTGCTGCCGCAGCTGGACCTGGCCGAGGAGCGGCTGGGCCAGTTCGCCCAGGGCGAGCGCGGCGCGCTGCGCATCGGCATGGAATGCCACCCCTGCTACCAGTGGCTGCTGAAGATCGTCTCGCCATATCTTGCCGCGTGGCCGGATGTGGATGTGGACGTGAAGCAGAAGTTCCAGTTCGGCGGCATCGGCGCGTTGTTCGGCTACGAGATCGACCTGCTGGTCACGCCCGACCCGTTGTTGAAGCCAGGCCTGAAGTTCATCCCGGTGTTCGATTACGAGCAGGTGCTGGTGGTGGCCAAGGACCATGCCCTGGCCAAGGTGGACCACGTAAAGCCGCGCCAGCTCAGCCAGGAAGTGCTGATCAGCTACCCGGTGCCGTTCGAGCGCCTGGATATCTACAACCAGTTCCTGCTGCCGGCCGGCATCACGCCGCGGCGGCACAAGGCCATTGAAACCACCGACATCATGATGCAGATGGTGGCCAGCGGCCGCGGTGTGGCGGCCATGCCGCGCTGGCTGGTGGAGGAGTATGCAGCCCGCATGGACGTGGTGCCGGTGCGCCTGGGCGCGAAGGGCATCCCCAAACAGATCTATCTGGGCGCGCGCGAGGCCGATACCGGCATCGACTACCTGCAGGCCTTCATCGAACTGGCCCGGAACAGCTCGCCGCTTGCTGGCAACACGCGCGGGGCGCGTTGATGTCCGCACGTACTTCAGCGCGGGCGGCAACCTTCATCAATGCCTTTTCACTGGAAGTCAGCGCGAAGGCCATGCCCGCGCTGCATGCCGAAGCCGCCCGCATACCGCGCGGCACGACCATCTCCATTCCCTACCTGGCAAACGAGGACGACGACGCGCGACTGGCCGCCACGCGTGCGGTGCGCGAACTTGGCTTCGAGCCGATGCCACATCTCTCCGCGCGCCGCATCGCATCGCGCGCAACACTTGAACGCTTCATGGAGCGTGCCGCCAGCGAAGCAGGGGTTGAGCGCTGCCTGTTGATCGCCGGCGACCTGGCTGCGCCTGCCGGGCCGTTTGCTGACAGTGCCTCCATCATCGAAAGCGGCCTTCTTGAGCGCTGCGGCATCAAGGTCGTCGGCATCGGCGGGCATCCGGAGGGCCACCCGGTGATGAACAGTGACGAGCGCTGGCAGGTGCTTCAGCGCAAATGCGAGGGCATCGAAGCACACGGCATGGCGCCGTGGATCGTCACCCAGTTCGCATTCGATGCCGATCTCGTTCTGGCGTGGCTGGATGCACTGCGCACCCGTGGCATCAGCGTGCCGGTGCTGGTTGGCGTGCCGGGGCCGGCAAGCATTGCACGGCTGGTGCGCTACGCCGCGATGTGTGGCGTGGGTGCCAGTGCATCCATGCTGGCCAGGTACGGCATCTCCATCGGCCGGTTGCTCGGAACGGCGGGGCCGGAGGTGTTCGTGGATCGCCTGGTGCAGGGGCTGACGGAGGCCCATGGCCAGGTCAGCCCTCACCTTTTCCCGTTCGGCGGTATTGCGCCATCGCTGGGATGGGTGGAGCAGTACCGGGAGCGGGTGGCCACTTCCAAACATTACGCTCCCTGATCGGAGCTTCCGTTTAAACCTTCAGCACGCACGCTGCATCTCATCTGCCGGGAGCCCGGCCAGGAGTCGGCGCTTTGGAATGGCAGCCAATGTCGGCATGCCTGCAAGCACCCATTACCTGAGAACCCATGCATGAAAGAGAAAGCTCTGCTGTTGTCGCTTCTTCTGTTCACGGCCACAGGGCAGGCGGCAGTCCGTGAGCCCGCAAAGCAGCAGGTCGCACGTGCTCAACTGGCCTATCAGGCGGGCGACTATGGTGCGAGTGCAGGCATTTACGGGGAAGTCGCAGGCTCGCTCGCCGACAATGGCGGCATTTTCGAGCAGGAGCTGCTCTACAGTGGCGCCAGCGCCGCTGCGATGGCCGGCAACCGGGACCAGGCGCTGGATTTCCTGGAGCGGGCGGTCAAGGCCGGGCTCATGCAGGCAGACCGCATCCGCCACGATGCCAGCCTGGCCTCCCTGCAAGGGGATCCTCGCCTGGAAGCACTGCTGACGGACATTGCGACCAGAAAGGCACGCAGCGACAAGATCTGGAACAGCCCGGGTTTCGCCGTGGCCTACAGCGAGTCCCTCAGCGAAGACCAGCGCGTTGCCGGGCTATCCCGGCTGTGGTCCGAAGCAAAGTTCAGTTTCGCCAATTTCGATCGGGTGCCGGACCTGGACTGGGATGCGCTGTACCTGGAGACCTTGCCGAAGGTGCGCGCCGCACCTGACACCTATGCCTACTACCGGGAGCTGCAGGCATTCATCTCACGATTGCAGGATGGACACAGTACGCTGGTACTGAGGTCGGCCTCCGTCAGGGATCGCTTCCAGGCACGCCCCGGGCTGAGCACCTCCTATGTGGAAGGGCGGGTTCTCGTCCGGGATGTCTTTGATCCGGCGCTTCGCGCCGCAGGCATCAAGCGTGGCTGGGAACTGCTCACGATTGACGGCGAACCGGTGTCCGTCTATGCCGAGCGTGAGCTTCGGCCATATACGTCCGCATCGACCCCGCAGGATCTGCGCTCCCAGATGTATGAGCGTTCGTTGCTGCAGGGGGCGCTCGACAAATCCTTGAGCATTGGCTTCAGTGACCCCCGTGGCAAAGAGCACGTCGTGAAGGTCGGGCGTATGCCGTCCAAGGAGTACACGGCGGCGAGGAAGGAGCCAGCGCCGTTCGAGTGGAAGCTGCTGCCCGGGAATGTCGCCCAGGTAACGTTGCGCTCGTTCACCGACAACACGGCCGCCGACCAGTTCGAGGCCGCCTTCAGCCAGATTTCCCGCGCCGATGCGATCATCTTTGACCTTCGCGACAACGGCGGCGGCAACAGCAATGTGGGGTATCGCATCCTGTCCCTGCTCACCGACCGGCCGTTCCAGACGTCCGCGTGGCGAACGCCTGACTACAAGCCGGCGCTGCGTGCCTGGAGCATCAGCAATCCCGACTTCAACGCGGGGGCGGGCGAATGGCCGCACGATGGGAAGCGTCACTACGCCAAACCAGTACTGGTACTGACCAGTGCCCGCACTTATTCGGCTGCAGAGGATTTTGTCGTCGCCTTCGATGCAATGCACAGGGGGCGCATCGTGGGAGAGCCGACCGGCGGCAGCACCGGTTCCCCGATGATGTTCAATCTGCCGGGCGGCGTGGTTGCGCTCATCTGCACCAAGCGCGACACCTATCCTGATGGAAAGGAATTCGTTGGCGTGGGGATCATGCCGCAGGTGGAGGTGCATCCGACCGTGGCCGACTATCGTGGCGGGCGCGATACCGTGCTCGAGGCCGCGGTGCGCCTGGCCCGGGCGGGCGGGCGATGAGCGGACGCCCGGGCCGGCCCGCCGCCCCGTAATACGCGACGCCTGACAGCTGTCACTGGCTGCGATCCGGGTGGAAGCGAATAGTGAGCGCCAAGGCGAGGACACCTCGCCGCCACTCAACAAGGGGACCGCTCATGAACATGCTCCAGCAACTCGCTTCGCAGACGCCGATCTGGGTCTGGTTGCTCCTGGCCTTCCTGATCACCCGTGGCATTGCTGCCATGAAGCCGGGGGAGACTTCGCTGCAGAAGCTGGCGATCGTGCCTGCGCTGTTCACCGTCTGGGGGGCATGGTCGATCAGTCATCGCTTTGGCGCGTCAGTGAGCGCCTGGGGTGAGTGGCTGGCCGGCATCGGTGCGGGCGCCGCGCTTGGCTGGCTGCTGCTGCATCGGTTGAAGCTGACGGTGGACAGCAGCACCGGCAAGCTCTGGCGCAGTGCGGACTTCAGCCTGCTGCCGCTGCTGCTGATCACCTTCCTGGTGAAGTACGGCTTCGAGACAGCCTTTGCGGTGTCGCCGGCACTGACCGCCCATGCCGGCTTCAGTGCCGCCTACCTGCTGTTGTCGGGCGGATTCACCGGCATCTTCGTGGGCAAGTACTGCCGGTATCTGGCTTCGCTGCGGATGATTGGGGCGGGCAAGGGGCTCGGGGCTGCAGGTTGAGTCCCGAGCCTCGCGAGGCGCTTGGCCCGGCGTGACGCATCACATTAATAGCCCGTCCTTGGACGCAGCAGGGCCGGGATCGTGCCCGCCACACGCCGGCAATCCTCGCCCCACCCCCCGTGTAGGGTCGAGCTTGCTCGACTGCCGCCGACGGAGGTGCCGGCTACCAGGAATGGGAGTACGTGACCCGCAACGATGCACCGGGTGCCGGAAGGTGGCTGGTGTTGTTGTTGTTCCTGAGGAGCTGGCTATACAGCGGGTAGTAGTAGCGATTGAAAAGATTTTCTATTCCGCCGGAAACCCGGCTGTTTGAGTTGATCGACCATTGAGTCATGACGTCCACGGTCGTGTAGCCCTGGGTGTCATAGCGTCCGAACCCGGTTTTGCCGTCCAGGCGGTAGTCCTTGGACGAGTACGACGTAGCCTGGATGCGGTGAGTCCAGGCATCGGTGGGTCGATACTCCACGTAGGCTGTCAACTTCAGCGGTGGAATGCGGTACCCCGTCATATCCTGGTAGGCACTGGCGGTTTGCGGGCGCTCCCGGCCCTTGAGCCAGGCCATGGAAGCACCTGCGGTCCATGGCGAGTTGGGATCAAAGTAGTCCAGGCTGGCTTCGACGCCGTTGATCTTTTCTTTTGTACGCAGCAGAGACAAGCCATTGTTGAAGCTCTGTACGGCTCCCAGGTCTGATTGCGATTGAAATACGGCGATGCTTGCTGTGGCCCGATCAAAGCTGCCCCGCCAGCCGATTTCAAAGGTGTCCGTCTTCACGGCCTGCAGGCTGGAGGCCGAGATGCTGAAGGCCGGGGTGGCGTTACGGATGACGACGCCAATGTCCGGCAGCTCGAAGCCCTGCCGGAATGAGGCATAGATCTCCTGGCCCTTTACCGGGGTGTAGATCAGGCCGGCGTTGTAGGTCGTCGACGAGTAGTCGACCGATCCACCCTTGACCGGCCGAGGACTGGCTGCGCGCGACTGCGAAAGGGGGATGAAGTCGTCGAATCGAGCCTTTGCCTTGTCGAATCGGATGCCTGCTTCCGCAGAGAAATGCTCATTGAACTTGTGCTGGAACTGTCCAAACGCCGCAACGTTCCGCGTGGTCACGGGCGGCATGTAGATGAGTCGCCCGGTTCTCCTGAAGATGAGTCCACCACTTGCGTCGTATGCCAATGGATCAAAGACATCGATGGGCATGTCGCTACGCTCGCGATTGAAGTCGCTGCCCCAGATCAACAGGGTTCTTGCCCCCTCGCCAAAGGGCGTCTTTACGGTCAGTCGCCCTCCCATCACCTCCGAGCGCTGCATTGTCTGATCAATATTGGCGCCTCGCACGGGCACTGCGCGCGCGTCGAACGGCGCAAACCGGGTGTAGAAGTCCCGATAGTAGACCTGGGCTGCAAGCGTGCTTCCAAGGATGTCGCGATGTTCGTAGTCGAAACCGACCAGCTTGTTCTGGATTTGATTCTGCCTGTCCAGTTCGAGCCCCTTGATCGAGCGCGCGGGGGTTGACCCGGAAGGGAGACGGGCGACTGATGGGTCCGACGCATAGTCGCTATCCTGCCTGGACTCCAGATAGCTCAGCGAAAGCTGCAGCCGTTGATCGTCATCGAACTGAAAGCCGAGCTTGCCGGTTGCGTTGATCGTAGTGGAATCAAAGAGGTCGCCCTGGCTCGGCTCAGGCGCAATTCTGTGCCCGCGCGCATCGAAGGAGGCCCCTGTATATCGTCCACCAAGACTGAACGAATAGTCGATACGGTCATTTCCTCCTGAGAAGTAATGCTGCATCTCCCCGCCCAGGCCTGCTGCGGAAAGTCGGGAGAGCGGACTGTTGGCGGTAAACGCCGACTCCATCCGCAACGCGCCCGTCGGCCGTCGGGTACGGATGGAGATCACTCCGCCCGGCGCGCCGCTGCCGTAGATGGCGCTACTGCCGCGCAGGATCTCGATCTCCTCGATATCCGCAGGGTTGATGTTTGCAAGATTGCGCGACGAATCGCGCCCGGTGTTCAACGGGATGCCATCGATGAGGATGAGCATGTTCCGTCCCCTCAGCGTCTGGCCGTAGTCGGTCACCGTATGGCTTGAATCAGCCATGCCAGGCGTTGCCTTGCTGATGAGGGTTGCAATGGAATCCGAGCCGAGGCGAAGCGTCTCGATCGCCTGTCTATCGAGCACCGTCACGGGCTGGGTGGGTGCCATCACCGGACTCTAGGTTCGTGCGGTAACGGTGACTGCCGACAGCTCCGAGACCCGCGGCGAGTCTGGGCGGGCCTTTGCTACGCGAGCAGTGGGCCTGGAGGGTTGATCGGTGCTACGCCGATGAAGAATGTAGCTGCCTCGATCAGCGCGAACGGCTTCAAAGTCTGTGTTCTTCAACAGGGCCGCGAAGCCCGCTTCTACTGTGAACTGTCCGGAGAGCCCCGCCGCCTGCAGACCCTGGATCTGGGAAGGGTCCAGGCTGAGGCTGACGCCGGATGCCGCCGCAAAACGCATCAGGGCCGTACCCAGCGGCGATGCCGCGATACGAACCTCTGTTGTTCCCTGGCGAGGGGAGGGCTCGGTCATCGCCTGCGCAGAAGCCGCTGACACACAGCCCGCGCTCGCCAGGGCGAATGTGGCGATCTGCATGGCATGAACGAGTGGGCGGACACCAGGGCTGGGCGCGCCGCGCCGGAGTGACTTTCGTGGCATGGGGGAGAGTGTCCTTCTTGAGGTGGATGGCGTCTTCTCCTTACATGACAGGCGAGGCGCAGAATCAGGACATTCCAGGCGCACCTAGGCGGCGGTGACGTTGATCCAGTAGGGCGTCCGCTGCTGTATCCGAATGGGCAGGCTTCGTGCGAGCAGGCGCAGGATCTCATCCGGGTCCTTCAGCTGGAAGGCGCCCGATACAGGCAGGCCGGCGATGGCGGGGTCGCATCGGATGATGCCGCGGCGATAGCGCGCCAGCTCGGCGAGGAACGGGTCGAGCCTCGTCCGATCTGCGAACAGAACGCCCATGACCCATCCGTCCGCGCCGTCGGGCAGGGGGGTGAGTTCCCCCGTGCCTTCCGGGGTGATCCGCACCTTCTGGCCCGCCGGTACGGTGAATCTCTCTGCCGTCGACGCAGTCGCTGCCGTTGCCATACCTTCCAGCACCGCAAGATCTGTATAGCCGGCATCACAGCGCACCATGATGCGCGCGCCCACGCTGGACACGCTTGCATGCGCGGTGTTGATTTCGCAGGGGGGCGGGGTGCGAGTGCCCGCTCCGGATGAGTCCAGAAGGATTTCCCCATCGATGAGGCGGATGCTGATTGCCAGGCTGTTCGCCTGAACATCGATGGCCGAAGCGGTGTTGAGTTCAACGCGCGTAGTGCCGTCCAGTTGAACCGTATGTCGCTCGCCGATGCCGGTCCGGAGGTCGGCGCGGAGGGCTTGAGCCGTGGGCGAACGATACAGCCACCAACCCGCTGAAGGCGCCAGGGTCAGAGCGCCAAGCATCTTGAGCATTCCCCGCCGCGAGCTTGTACGCCGCCGATCCAGAACGCTCATGCCCACGTCCGCCGGCACGGAACCAAAGCTCTGGTCGATCTCCAGGGCTCTATTCCAGATGTAGTCATGAGTCGCACTGGTCGAGCGCCACTGTTGCAGCGCTTCGGCGTCCGATTCGGTGAAGTGGGGTGACCTGGATCGCGCGAGCCACTGGGCGGCCTCGTCGATCAGCGCCGGGTCGACAGGCGGGGAGCTCTGGTTCATTGATCGGTGCAGAGCACCAGCCGTAGACACTGTGCATACGCATCGGACATGTAACGAGTGACGGTTCGTACACTGACCTTCAGTGACGCCGCAATCTGCGCATAGCTCATGCCATCCAGCTGCGAAAGCAGGAATGCGCGCCGGACTTTCGGAGGAAGGCCATCCAGCATCCTGTCCAGTTCCAGCAGCGTTTCAAGCACCACCGCCCGCTCCTCCGGAGATGGCGCATGCGATTCGGGCTTCTCGCGCAGCGAGCTGAGATAGGCCCGCTCAAGCGCCTGCCTCTGGTATCGATTGATCAACAGACGCTTGGCGACAACGGTCAGATAGGCTCTGGGCTCGCTTACCAGTTCCAGGTCACGCGCACGCAGACAGAGTCGAACGAAGGTGTCCTGAACCAGATCGGCTGCTTCGTGGTGGTCCGCCATTCGTTGTCGCAGCCATGCCGTGAGCCAACGCCCATGACTCAGGTACATCGCTTCCAACGGTCCGTGGTCACGCGAAGTGTCGATGGCAGTCTTCAATGCGGGCCACCACAGCGGTTCGCGCCGGGCGATGAGAATGGGAATTGGTTCTATTCTATAACGTGGGTGGGTCGGGCTGAAGATCCGTTCTGGGCGCTGGTTCCGGAGAACGACCAGATACGGCGCCCACCCCAGGCGATACATTCCGCCATATTTCACCAATTGATAACGAATCGCATTTGGCATAGCATTCCGCTCGCCAGCCCGGACCTCGTCTCGCCAGCGCCCCGCTCACCGACACGAAGGCGCCCATGAAGACTGCATTCCTGATGGCAACTGCCGCCCTGGCACTGGCTGTTTCCCTGCCGGCATCCGCGCATACCCCCTATCTGGTGCCCAGCAACGTGGCTCCCCGGGCGGGCCAGACCATCGCCCTGGACGCGTCATTCGCGGAAACCTTCTTTGTGCCGGAAGCGGCCTTCGACGGAAGCCAGTTCACGGTCACCGGCCCGGACGGCGCTGAAGCGCCGCTGCCCTCGCAGGTGATGAAGACCCGCACCGTGGCCGAGTACACGCTGCCGGCGGGTACGGGCACCTACCGCATCAGCACCGGCCCACGGCTGGGCGCGCTGTTCCGTACCTGGGAGCAGAACGGCAAGCGCGAAAGCTCGCGCGACCCGGCAGTGAAGATTCCTGCCGGTGCCAAGGTCATTTCCGATTTCCAGTCGCTCACCCAGGCTGTCAGCTACGTCACCGTGGGCAACCCGGATCGTACCGCGCTGGCCCCACGCAACAAGGGCCTGGAGCTGGTGCCGGTCACCCATCCCAACGATCTGTACGTGGGTGAGGCCTTCGATTTCATCGTGCAGTACGACGGCAAGCCGCTGACCGACCAGGCCGTGGAGATCACCGAGGCGGTGTGGGGCTCGGATCGCACGCCGCAGGTGGCAAACCTGAAAAGCGATGCCACCGGGCACGTGCGGCTTCCACTTTCTACCGCCGGCACCTGGATTGCGCTGACCCGCTACCGCACGGTTGCACCGGCTGGCGCGCCGGTGGCCGAGTACAGCAACAGCGTCACGCTTTCATTCCGCGTGCTGAATCCCTGATTTCCCCGTAACACCGCCTTTGAGGTCGACATGAAAATCACCGTGCTTGCCAGTGCGTGCGTTGCTGCGCTGCTGCTTTCTTCTGCTGTTTCCGCACAGTCCGCGCCGGGCCCGCGCCCGCTGGTGGGTGGCCACGGTAACAATGTGCTGGCCTTCATTGCCGAGCACGACGACAACAGCGATGGCCGCGTGACGTGGAAGGAGTTCGAAACCTTCCGCCGCACCCGCTTCGACGCCACCGATACCGACAACAACGGCACTGTGGAAGAAGCCGAATACGTGGCCGAATTCGATGCCCGCGTGGCAGCCGAGATCGAGCGTGAGCGTGCCGCCCAGGTCGAACAGACCAAGGCGCGCTTTGCCGCGCTGGACACCGACAGGAATGGTCTGGTCTCACGTGCCGAGTTCGACGCCGCCGGCGAGAAGACCTGGCAGGGCGGACAGAAGGCACTGGCCAGCAAGGGGACGGAAACCAAAGCTGCGCCGCAGCGCGAAGCGAAGACCGCCGCTGGCGCCCAGCGCTTCGACAACCAGCCGCGCAGCCGCCTGGGCATGCCGACCAGCCATACCGCTGCCGGCTTCCTGGAGCTGTACGACGAGAACGGTGACGGCAAGGTGGACCGCGCCGAGTACCAGCGGGTGCGCGATGCGCAGTTCGCCCGCACCGACCGCAATGGTGATGGGCAGCTGAGCCTGGAGGAGTATCTGGCCGAGTTCGAGACCCGCGTGGACCGCCGCATTGATGCGATGGACCAGGGCGGCGACCGCCAGGTGCACGTGCGCTTTGGTGTGCTTGACGCCGACAAGGATGGCCACATGACCTTCGCCGAGTACCAGGTATCGGGCAAGCGTCTGTTCGAGACCGCCGACCGCAACAAGGATGGCGTGGTCGATGCGGCCGACGCCACGCTGCCGCCGCCGCAACCACGTCGTTGAACGTCGGGGCCGCCCACATGGGGTGGCCCATCGCCTCACCTTCCATTCCGCATACCGGTCGGCCCGCCTGCAATGGGCCGCCCGTGCGGCCCTGTGCCTGCTCGAGTCTTCGATGAAGCCATTTCCCCTCCTGCTGCTGGCGACCGGCATGGCGTTGAGCGGACTGCATGCCGGCGCCACGAGCGCAGCCGCACTGCACCGCGATGATGTGCTGGGCACATCGCTGGACCTGCGCATCGATGCGCCGGCAGCCCAGGCCGCTGCCGGCGAGCGCGCGGCGTTGGCCGAGATCGATCGGCTGGATGCCGTGCTGAGCCGTTGGCGCGGGGACAGCGAGCTGAGCCGCTTCAATGCCAGCGTCGGCCCGCAGGATCTGTCGCGCGACCTGCGTGCCGTGCTGCGCCTCTGCGAGGAATGGCGCGCGCGCACCGAAGGGCTTTTCAGCTGCCGCCTGGGCGCATTGGCACAGCGTTGGCGGCAGGCGCAGGACAGTGGCGCGCTGCCAGCACGCGAAGAGCTGCGTGCGCTGGCCTCGGCCGCTGCTGCAGCGGAAATCAGTCTGGACGACGATCAACCGGCGACACGTCCGCAGGCGGTGGTATTCGACGTGGACGCCCTGGCCAAGGGCTACATCATTGATCGCGCCCTGGCAGCGGCCCGCGCCGCCTCGCCTGCGGCCACCGCCATCGGCCTGGATATCGGCGGCGATGCGCGTTACTGGCAGGCCAGCGGGGCAGGGCAGCCATGGCCGGTGGGTGTGGCCGATGCGCGCGCGCCGCGCGACAACCCGCCCGCGCTGGCCACCGTGGCGCTGCGCTCGCAGGCGATCGCCTCCAGCGGTCATGCTACCCGTGGCTACACGGTGGGCCGTCGCCACTACAGCCACATCCTCGATCCCTGGTCGGGCTGGCCCATGCAGTTCGCACCGTCTGCCACCGTGGTGGCCGCCGATGCCGCAAGCGCCGATGCGTTGGCCACCGCACTGTCGGTGATGCCGATCCGCTCCGGCCTGGAACTGGCCGACGCGATGCCGGAGGTCGCCGCGCTGATCCTCAGCGATACCGGCACCGCGTTCGCTTCACAGCGCTGGCCCGCACTGCTGGTACCCGGCAGCGACCAGGCCGCAGCGCCCGAACAGCTGGTCATCGATTACCAGGTGCCCAGCCTGCCCAGCGAGCGCTACCACGCACCGTACCTGGCCCTGTGGATCAGCCATGAGGACGGCAGCCCGGTGCGCCAGCTGCTGGTGCTGGGCGAGCGCTCGCGCTATCTGCAGGACCTGCCGCAGTGGTGGCGCCGCTACGGCCGCGACGACCTGCCCGCCATCCAGGGCATCGCGCGCCCGACCCGCATGCCGGGCCGCTATTCGGTGGCGTGGGACGGTCGCGACGATCGCGGTCGGGCCCTGCCGCCAGGCCCTTACCGCGTGCAGGTCGAGGCCGCGCGCCAAGGCGGCGGTCACGAATTCCTGTCCGTGCCGATCGATACCGGACAGGGCAGGGGCCTGCCGACAATCGCACAGGGCAGCAGCGAGATCGGTGCCGTGCAGATCTCCAGGCCCTGACCCGAATCCATTTCCACGTACTCCCAGCAACGCAGACCGCGCCGCATCCCGGCGCTCCGCAGCCAGGAACGCCCCGGGCAACCACCCACCCGCGGCGACACCACCTTCCACCACTGCGGAGTCTCCGATGAAATTGAAACCCTCACTGCTGGCCCTGGCCATTGGCACCAGCCTGGCCCTGCCAACACTCACGCGCGCGGCCGCACTTGAAGCGGACAGCACCCTGGACACCATCCAGGTGACCGAGACGCGCAAGAAGTCCGACAACCAGAACGTCACCACGCTCTCTGCCAAGAACCTGCGGCAGCAAGGTGCGCAGAGCATGGAAGACGCCATCCGCTACGTGCCGGGCGTCGAAATGGTCGACCTGGGCCGTGCCGGCTTCAACGGCTTCAACATCCGTGGCCTGGAAGCCGACCGCGTTTCCATCACGCTCGATGGCCTCAGCTTCCCGCAGAGCATGGACCCGGGCAGCTACCAGCCGTATGAGTTCTTCCGTTCCGGCCGTGGCAGCGTCGACCTGGAAGCGGTCAAGACGGTGGAGATCATCAAGGGTGCCGATGCGATCACCGCCGGCAGCGGTGCGCTCAGTGGCGCGGTGATGTTCACCACCAAGGACCCGGCCGACTTCCTCAAGGCCAGCGGCAACGACAGCTTCGGTTCGGTGAAGTACGGCTACACCGGCTCCAACGATGAGAACATGGGCTCGCTGACCCTGGCCAACCGCACCGGTCGCTTCGAATCGCTGCTGGTCTACACCCAGCGGAAGGGCCACGAGACCGAATCCTGGTACGACACCACCCTCAACCGCCTCGGCCCGGGCCGCCGCACGCCCGATCCGGTCGACCGCGAGAGCGACAACCTGCTGTTCAAGGTCAACTTCCTGGCCACCGACACCCAGACCCTGGGTGTGGTCTACGAGCGGGCCCGCGCCACCAACGATGTCGACAACTGGACCCGCAGCGACGGCACGGGTTCGTACTTCTTCCGCAGCGCCGAAGATCGCAGCGACCGCGATCGCTACGGCCTGAAGTACACCTTGCGCGCCGGCAATGCACTGTTCGACAGCATGGAAGCCACCGCCGACCATCAGAAGAACTACATCCAGGGCCAGACCAACGTGCTGGTGGCCAACGGAACGGCCGCGACCTATGGCACCCGATGCTCGGCCACGGCGCTGTGCTCGCGCCAGGAGAACCGCTGGGACACGCAGAAGCGCAATCGCGTTGCCCTGGATTTCGACAAGAGCGTCGAGGCCGCCGGCCTGCGCCATGACATCGTGTACGGCGCGGCCTGGCAGCAGGCAAAGATCCACTGGAACTCGGTTGACTCGCGCTGGGGCAACACCGGCACCCTGTTCACCCGCGAAACCGACCCGTCGCTGTGGCCGGACACCCGCGAAACCGATCTGACCGCCTACGTGCGTGACCGCGTGCGCCTGCTCGATGACCGTCTCAGCCTGACCGGTGGCCTGCGCTACGACAGCTACAAGTACACCCCGCAAACCTCGGCCGGCGGCAACGGCCAGTCCGGTTACAAGGGCGGCGCCGGCAGCGTTGGCGTGTCGAAGTTCTCCTCGCCGACCTGGAATCTGGGCGCCGAATTCAAGTTCACCGACACCCAGTCGCTGTGGATGCAGGGCGGCCGCGGTTTCCGCGCACCCGGCGTGAATGACATGTATGGCAGCTCGTCCACCACCGAGATCACCCGCGTGTCCGACGGTGCCACCGTCACTGTGCCCGACGGCAGGAGCAACCCGGACCTGGATGCCGAGCGCAGCCTCAATCTGGAACTGGGCTGGCGCTTCCAGAGCGACCGCCTGCGCCTGGGCGTCTCGATGTTCCGTGACAAGTACAGCAACTTCATCGACACCGCGCAGTACGTGGCCGACGAAGGCACCCGGTACCGCAACAACCGGGGCGTTGTCAGCAACGGCTACACCTACACCATGCCGATCAACCGCGGCGAAGTGGAAGTGAAGGGCGTGGAAGCCGAAGGCATGTGGCTGATGGCCGACAACTGGTTGGCCCGCGTGGCCTACTCGTACAACGAGGGCACCGACAACGATGGTCAGCCGCTGGCCAGCATCATCCCGGCCAAGGCCGTGGGCGGCCTGACCTACAACGCACCCTCGCGGCGCTGGAGCGTCACCGCCAACATCACCCACCAGCAGCGCAAGGATCCGTCGGATTACGGCAAGAGCATCACCAACGGCAGCTATGGCGTTGAAGTGGTGCCGGTCTACGCCTACAAGGCCCGTGAATACACGCTGCTGGACGTGTTCGGCAGCTACGCCATCACTCCCCGGATCAACCTGACGGCGGGCGTCTACAACGTGTTCAACAAGGAGTACTACCTGTGGAACCGTGTGCGGACCGCTGGCGCCGGTACCGCGATCTTCCAGGGCGCAACCAGCCCGGAGGGCATCGGTCGCTGGTCGCAGCCGGGACGCAATGTCCGCTTCACTCTCAGCTACGACTTCATGTGAACCGTCGAAAGGGCCGTGGGCGCCGAGCGCCTGCGGCCCGTTGGTGCAGGCGGACGTCCGCCCTCAGCGCCCCGGGCACAGCCGCCCGGGGCAGCGGAATTCACCACTGGTACCGCAGGCTGGCGGTGACGATGCGCGGGTAGCCGTAGTAGCACCAGGTCGCGCTGTTGCACGCCGACACGTACTTCTTGTCGGTGGCATTGGCAGCATTCACCTGCAAGCGCCACGGTCCGCGGTCGTAGTGCACGCTGGCATCGATCAAGGTGAAGGACGGCGTGTACCAGTCGTTGTAGACATCACCGTAGATGCCGCCGTTGTAGCGCACGCCCGCACCGAAGCCGAACCCGCTCAGCGCGCCGGCAGTGAAGGTGTAGTCGGCGCCGAGCGAGGCGCTGTCCTTCGGTACCAGCGCAACCCGCTTGCCCACCGAAGCAGCATCGGTGCTGCGCCGGACCTTCGCATCGAGGCGGGTGTAGCTGCCGTAAATGCTCAGGCCCTGGCCGATGTTCCAGCGGCCTTCCAGCTCGGCGCCGCGCACGCGGGTCTGGCCCTGCTGGATCGAGAACAGCGTGTGCTGCGGGTCGACGGTAAGCGTGTTGTCCTGCTCGATCTGGTAGGCCGCTGCGGTCAGCAGCAGGCGCCCACCCTCGGGCTGGTACTTCACGCCGGCTTCGAACTGCTCGCCGGTGGTCGGCACGAACGCACGTCCCGCGAAGTCGGTGCCGATGGTGGTCTGGAACGACTGCGACCAGCTCACGTAGGGGCTCACGCCGTTGTCGAACAGATAGTTCACGCCCACCCGGCCAGAGAAGCGGTCATCGCTCTGGTGGGCACGGCTGGGGCTGCCGATGCGCTGTTCGGTATTGGTGCCGACCCAGTCCTGGCGGCCGGCGAGGGTCACCAGCCAGCGGTCGATGCGGATCTGGTCCTGCAGGTACAAGCCCAGCGTGCTCTGCGTCTGCACCTGGCGCGAGGTGTAGCCAGGCACCTGCACGGCCGCCCCGTACACCGGATTGTAGGCATCGATGCCGGGCGCGCCGAACAGGAACGCCGAGGCGTAGTCATCGCGTGCGCGGCGGTAGTCCAGCCCCGCCAGCACGGTGTGTTCGGCTCGGCCGGTGCGGAAGCGGAAGGTCAGGTTGTTGTCGATGGCCACGCTTTCGGATTTGTCCAAGCGTGGGTAGTAGTAACGCACCAGCTCGGTGCTGTCCGGCGAGGCCAGGCCGAACAGACCCAGGCTGCCGCGGCTGGCGTCCACTTCGGCCCAGCTGTAGCGCACGTTCTGGTTGAACACGGTGCCATCGCCGAAATCATGGCGGAACTCATAGCCCAGCGAAGCGCTTTCCTTGGTGTAGTCGTTCACGCCCGGCTCGCCGCTGAAGAAATGGCGGGAGATGTAGCGACCGTTGGCACCGGGCACCACCGTGCCCTGGTAGGGCAGGAAGCCCCCGGTTTCGACCGTGTCGTTCTTCTGGTAGCGGGCCAGCACGGTCAGCGAGTTGGCATCGTCTGGCGTCCAGGTCAGCGACGGGGCGATGTAATAGCGGTCGTCATGAACCTGGTCGATCACGTTGTCGCTGTTGCGGGCCAGGCCGACCAGCCGGTACAGAACGCTGCCGCTGTCATTGAGTGCACCGCCGATGTCGAAGGCGGCCTGCTTCAGGCCGTAGCTGCCGACCTGCAGCTCCACTTCCTGCAAGGGATTGGCGTGCGGCCGCTTGCTGACGAAGTTGACGAGGCCACCTGGCGGCATCGCGCCGTAGTTGACCGAGGCCGGGCCCTTCAATACGTCAATGCGCTCCAACCCATACGGCTCCAGGCGCGATTCGCCGGTCCAGGTGCCTTCCACTGTGGCCAGGCCATCGAGGTAGCGCGCCGGCTTGAAGCCGCGCACCAGCAGCCAGTCGCTGCGGGTGTCCTCGCCATACTGGCCACCCTGGGCACCGGCGGTGTACCACACGGCCTCTTCAACGCCATGGATGCCACGGTCGCGCATCTGCCGGTCGGTGATCACCGAGATCGACTGCGGAATATCGCGCAGCGGCGTATCGGTCTTGGTCGCGCTGCCGCTTTCGGTAGCGATCGGAGCGGTCACCCGAACCGTGTCCAGATCAACTGCACTGGAAGCAGCGCTCTGGGCGCTTGCATGACCTGTGATCAGGCCGCCGATGACCAGCGCCAGGGGCAGGATTGCGAGGGCAGGGGGTGAAGATTTGGCGGCGGGCATGATCGGTGCTCTGCGGGGCAGGCGGAAGGTGGTAGTGTCGCGGATACTAATCATTCGCATCTTTAGCGTCCATTTGTGCCTATTCATTTGATTGATAGCTGATAGTATTGCTACTCATTCGCATTACGGGCGCAGTGGAGCAATGGCTTAGCGATGGCGACCTGGGATGACATCCTCTCGCACGCCTATGCCACTTGGAGGCAACCGCTTCTACGCTGGCTGCATCGACGGCTGGGCAACGCTGCAGACGCGGAAGATCTCGTGCAGGAGGCCTACACCCGATGGGCGGAAAGCCCCGCGTCCACGCGCCCGGAAAGCCCCAGATCCTATCTGGCCAGGATTGCTCTGAACGCAGAGCAGGAGCCCCGGCACCGGCGCCTGCGCCAGGAGCGCGCGGCGTCCAGCCCGCAGGACGCCGCAGAGAACATCGCCAGCGAGGGGACATGTCCGTTGGCCAACGCGGCAAGCCACCAGGCACTGGATCGTCTTGCCGATGCCATCGCAGAGTTGCCTCCTCGCCAGCGCCATGCGTTCATGCGGCACCGCTTCGACCATCAGAGCTACGACGAAATCGCAGCGGAGATGGGCATTTCCAGGCGCATGGTGGCCAAGCACATCGCCAATGCGCTCGCGTACTGCCAGCTTAGAATCCAGTTCCCCGATGCCACGCTGGCAGCGGCCAGGCTCGATCGCTCATGAACACTCGGAACAAAGAGCCCCGCCCAACAGACGTCCACGCGGCGACGAGCGCAGCGCTGTGGTGGAGTCGGCGCAGCGACAGCAGTGCGTGGTCGGACGCCGATGAAGCCGAGTTCCAGGCGTGGCTGAAGCAAGCACCCGGGAATCGAGCTGCTTTCGATGCCGTTGTCGCGACATGGCAACGTGCCGCAGAAATCTCACCCTCGGCCATCCATTCCAGAGTCGTGGCTGCGAAAAAGGCCCGGGCGCGTCGGCAGCGCGTGCGCTCGGTGGTCCGCCTGGCGGCGGCTGCCTGTGTGGCCACTGTCTGTCTCAGCGCCGCGTTCTGGTACAGGCAGCCCGCGCAGGATGAGCACGTCTTCCGAACGGTGGTGACGACGGCGGGCACGCCCGAGCGGGTCGCACTGCCAGACGGCTCCATCATCGAGTTGAACCAGCACAGCAGCGTTCGTGTGGAACAGAGGCCGGAGATACGCGCGGTAACCCTGGTCAGCGGCGAGGCGCTCTTCCAGGTCGCCCACGATCCTGGCCGTCCGTTCTTCGTCGACGCCGACCGCGTCAGGGTTCGAGTGGTCGGTACGGAGTTCAATGTCCGGCAGGCTCACTCCAGAGTCTTCGTCTCGGTGCGCCAGGGCACCGTTGCGGTGCAGGACAGCGCGCTGCGTGACAAACCCTTGGCGACCCTCACCGCCGGCCAGGGGCTGAGTGTGGGCCGGGCCACGGGCGATACCCACGCCCAGGTGGTTGCCGGGAGTGCTGTAGCCGCCTGGCGAAGCGGGCAACTCCGCTTCCGGGCCGTGCCGCTGGCAGATGTCACGGAGGAGCTTGCGGGATACATGCCAGGAAAGCGCGTCACGGTGGATGCAGACGTCTCCGCGGTTCCGGTCTCGGGTTTCGCCAGCATCCGTGACCCAGCGGCGTTCATTGATGCGCTGCCCAGCCTGGTGCCGGTCCGGGTCATCCGGGACAGCAATGGAAACATCTCGGTGATTTCGCAGAAGCAGGGTTCACTCCCTGCCGCAAATCCCCTCTCAAGGAAGTAGGTGGGTCCACAGCGGCCATCGATTTCCTCCATTGCTCAGGCATCTGCATGAAAAATCAACGCGTCACCCTGGCTCCGCGCACGTTGCTGATCGCGGTACTCGCCGCTCTCTCGGGCGCCGCCGTTGCCCAGGAAGTTGCCAGCCCGATCAGCGTCTCCCTGCCGTCGCAGGCACTTTCCGAGGCGCTGGCCCAGTTCTCGGCAACCTCGGGCACGCAACTGCTCTTCGATGAGCGCCTGATTTCCGGGAAGACCGCGAGTGCCGTCAAGGGTCGGATGCTGCCACGCGAAGCGCTGCGTCAGATGCTGCTGGGCACCGGGCTGGAAGCCAGGGCCACCGGGCCGCGGGTCTACACGCTGGTTCCCGCCCAGCAGGTATCCACCCTGGATACGCTCACCGTCACCGCGGGCGACCAGTCCGTGAACCTGCTGGCAAAGGCCTATGCCGGTGGGCAGGTGGCGAAGGGCGTCCGGCTCGGTGTTCTGGGCAATACCGATCTGATGAACGCGCCTTTCAGCACCACCAGCTACACGGCCGAGTCCATCCAGAACCAGCAGTCGAATACGATCGCCGAAGCGGTGAACCGGGATCCTTCTGTCCGCTACACCGTGATGCCGGGCGGCAATGTCGACAATCTCTACATTCGCGGCTTCCCCATCTGGGAGGGGAACGCCGGCGAGATCGCCTTTGATGGCATCTACGGCGTGGCTCCCAACTATCGCGTCAGGACCGAGTACGTCGAACGCATCGAGGTGGTCAAAGGACCGGGCGCACTCCTGTTCGGCATGTCGCCCAACGGCTCGGTGGGCGGCGTGATCAACATTGCGCCCAAGCGGGCACTGGACGACGTTGCCAGCATCACCACCACTTACACCAGCGACAGCCAGGCGAAGGGCCACATCGACTACGCCAAGCGATTCGGATCGAGCAGGCAGTTCGGGATCCGCATCAACGGCGCCTACTACAATGGTGATACGGCCGTGGACAAGCAGTCCGTCGAAGGCAACGTCGGCGCCGTCGCGCTGGACTACGAGGGAGACACCTTCCGCGCGACGCTGGATCTACTGTCACAACATGAGTCCATCGATGCGCCCAGTCGCCCGGTCATGCCCGGTGCCGGCTTCGAGATGCCGTCCGCCCCATCGGGCAAGCGTAACGTGACGCAACCCTGGGAGTGGTCGAAGAACAAGGAGCGCTCCGTCCTGCTTCGCACCGAGTACGACATCAACAATCACCTCTCGGTGTTTGCCAATGCCGGCACCTCGGACTCGGACGTGTCACGGATCTATGACTCCGCCCCCCGTCTCGTCAGTGCCGCCGGCGACACACTGATAACCCCGACGTACGCGATTTTCCAGGTAGACAGAAAGACGGTCGATGGCGGCCTGCGCAGCAAGTTCGAGACGGGCCCGGTACGTCACTCGGTCACCCTCCAGCTGAGCTCGTACAGTGAACAGTTCAACCGGGCACTGAATCCGGGCTCGTCGGTAGCCTCCAACATCTTCCATCCGGTGGACCATCCTGCACAGGCGATCGGCCGCCCCTCTACCGTTCCCAGAATCAGCGACAACAAGAACCAGAGTGCTGCGCTGGTCGACACGGTGACCATGATGGACGAGGCGCTGCAGATCTCCCTCGGGCTGCGCAGGCAGAAGATCGAGTCCACCAACTTCAATCCGCTCTCCGGCGGCACCAGCAGCCGGTACTCCCAGAGCGTGACCACGCCGGCCCTGGGCATCGTGTACCACCCCGAGAAGAACGTCTCCCTCTACGCCAACTACATCGAGGGCATCAGCAAGGGTGACATCGCACCCCCTTCAGCGTTCAACTACGGCGAAGTGCTTGCGCCGTACAAGAGCAAGCAGATCGAGATCGGCAGCAAGTTCGACCTGGGCACCTTCATGCTGACCGGGTCGCTGTTCCAGATCGAGAAGCCCTCTGGTGGCGTGAGCAACGGCTTCTTCTCGGTCAATGCGGAACAACGCAACCGCGGCGCGGAGATCTACGCCTACGGTGAGGCGCGCCCGAACCTGAGGCTGCTGGGCGGCGTCACCTGGATCGATGCGGAGTTCACTTCGTCAGCCGTGCCGGGCCTGGCCGGAAAGCGCCCGATTGGTGTGGCCGAGCTGACCGGAAATGTCGGGGTGGAATGGGATCCAGGCTTCGTGCCTGACCTTACCCTGCTGGCCGATGTCAGCTACACGGGCAAGCTGTACGTGAACCAGTTGAACACGATCAGCATTCCGGCCGCCGTCCGCCTTGATGTGGGCGCCCGCTACGCGCTGCGGCTGCCGAAGCACGACGTCACCCTCAGGGCGACGGTGCAGAACGCCACGAACAAGGCCTACTGGGCCGGGGTGACCTCGTGGGGAGCGGTCTCGGCGGCAGTGCCGAGGACCTATGTGGTGTCGGCGACGCTGTTCTTCTGAGTTGGTCTGGGTGGGTGCCCTGATTGAAGGGCACCCGTTCCCTGAAGGGGCATTGGGTAATTGAATGGTTTCGCTGAGGACTGGGGCTGTTGCGGTTCCGGCACTACGCTGAAGCATTTCCAATCCCCTGCAGCCGGGCCTGGATGAATTCCAACAACGCCCGAACCCGCGCGGTGACCGAATGGCGGTGGCTGTAGGCGCCCAGCAGTTGCAGCGGCGCAGGATCCAGATCCAGCTGCACTTTTTGCAACCGGCCCGCGTCGAGATCTTCCCGGCACGGGTAGGCTGCAACGATGGCGAAGCCGAGGCCCTGGCGCGCCCCCGCAACTGCAAGCTCGCCGCTGTTGACCCGATAGCGGCTGCGCACCGGCACCTTGACGATGTTCCCCTCGGCGTCGAGAAACTGCCAGGGCTGTCCCTTTAGTGCACTGACAGTGGTAATGCAGGGCAAGGACTTGAGTTCGCGCACCTGGCGCGGCACCCCGGTCCTGGCCAGCAACGCCGGTGCGGCGACCACGATGCTGGGCAATGTCGCCAGTACGCGGGTGATGAACGCACTGTCCTCCTGCGGCCCGCGGTGGAAGAACAGGGAAAGATCCATGTCTTCGCGCAACACTTCCGGGCCGGTCAGGCGTGTGTCGCACTCCAGTTCGATGCCGGGATGGAGACTGCAGAATTCGGCGAGGATGGGGGCGAGCAGCCTCGGCGCTTCGTTTGGCATGCTCATCCTCAGCAGCCCCTTCAACTCGCGTTGCACCGCGCCGAGTTCCTCCTCCGTGGAGAGCAGGGCATCGAGCAACGGCTTGGCGCGCGCGTACATCAGCCTCCCGGCTTCGGTCATGCGCAGGTGGCGGGTGCTGCGTTCCAGCAGCCGAACGCCCAGCCTGCGCTCCAATGAAGCGACGTGGCGGCTGACGTTGGAAGAGGGCAGGGCCAGCAGGCGCGCTGCACCGGCAAAGCTCTGCTCGTCCACGACGGCCACGAAGACACGGACGGTGTTCAGGTCGATGGCGCTGCGCACAATCATCCCGCTACAGGTACGAATATCTCTCACTTTTGCATGCTAGTGGGCCGCATTGGCAGAGTCCAGACTGCACTCCCGTCCCATGGATGCCCTGCAGTGGCGTGTCCGGGCGCACTGAAAAGGCAGCATCAGAGTGGATATCGGAATACTGGGTGGCGGGATCGCAGGCCTCAGCGTGGCACTTGCCCTGCACAAGCAGGGGCACCGCTGCCGCGTGTATGAACGTCGCGCCGCGCCATCGGTCATGGGAGCGGGCGTGACACTCTGGCCGAACGCGGGCTTCGTGCTGCAGGAACTAGGATTGCTGGAGGACGTCGGTGCAGCCGGTGGCCGGCCCATGTCGGTACGCCGCATGGACGCGGCGGGTGAGTCGCTGGGTGGCCTGGATATCACGCTGCTGGACCAGATCATGGGATACCCGACCCATACGATCCTGCGCCGGGACCTGCAGATGGTCCTGCTGGACCATGTGACGCGAGCGGGAATTCCGGTGCAGTTCGGGCACCGCGCGGTAGCGATCGAGCTGGATGCCAGCGGCAACGCCGTGGCGCGGTTCGATAACGGGCAGAGCATCCGTCCAGATCTGCTTGTGGGTGCGGATGGGCGCATGGACTCGGTGGCGCGCAGGTTCGTGGCAGGGGACAACACGCCCGTCTACCAGGGTTTCGTGAACTGGATCGGGGTTGCGCAGGGCAAGGGGGCATTGGTGAGCGCGGTCGGAATCCAGGACTACTGGGGTTCCGGTGATCGTTTCGGCTGCGTGGCGATCCGAAAAGATCTGGTGTACTGGGCCGCTGCCCAGGCACGCCCATTGCCAGCGGCGGCGCCCGCGGCCGAAATGCACAACGAGGTGAGGGATCTGTTCTCAGGATGGCCCGAGCCTGTTGCTCGCCTCATCGATGCAACGCCGGTGCACTCCGTCCAGCGGATTGCCGTGCACGACCTGGAGCCGTTGCCTACATGGCGCCGCGCAAACGTGCTGCTGGTCGGCGATGCGGCGCACGCACCGCTACCGACCTCCGGCCAGGGCGCCTGCCAGGCGCTGGAAGATGCGTGGCACCTGGCGCGATGCCTGGCGGGGGCCGATGGCGAACTGGACGAAAGATTGCTGCGCTTTGCCGCCGTGCGCGGACCCAAGACCACGAAGCTGGCAGAGCAGGGCCGGATGTTCGCGCGCGGCCTCTTCGCCACAGACCCCGAAACCTGCCGTATCCGCAATGAGCGCGCCAAAGCGTCCGATCCAGTGCGTGATGCGTTGGCGATGGCGGCAGGTTGGTCGCAGGGTTTGCCGATGGCCGAGCGCATTGAAAGGGCGGCGCCGAATAGCGTGGGCAGCATGTATCGCCTATGAAACCGCCGCAATGCCTTTGTAGAGTCGAGCTTGCTCGACTACTGCCAACCACCACACCGTGCATCGCCAGCTACATCACCGACAATCGCAAACAGCACCCGATCCATCACAACAGGCTCTGGCACACCCGCCAGCACCTGTTCCAGATGCTCCATGGGCTCCAGCTGCCACTGAAGGAGCGCCCGCAACTGCACAACAGCGGGCGCCCGCCTCCCTGCATCCAAAGAGGCCTGCAACAGCAGATACTGCGAGCGCCTCTCCAGCCACAGCACCGGAACGCCTTTGCAGTGAATCCGGAATCCGGAATCCGGCATCTTGATGCCGTTCGACGAACTGAAAGCCCTGCCGTGGCCGAGCTTCCACGAACTGCATCGCTTGGCGGCGCAGCTGCAAGAAGCGATCGTCGTTGATGCTTTGGAACCCGATAGACGAAGGCATCGGCGGTGCCGGCCACTGCGCCTGTGCCGCCACCACCGCTACCAGGCACAGCACCGTGGCCGCCCAGCGGCGCCACGCCACTCAACCGTCCGGACGCACTCGCGTACTTGCGTGCGCGGCGAGACCCAACGCGGCCATGATCAGGCCCTCCATCACCCGGGGGCCGACGTATTGCTCCAGCTCGCCGTTCTCGCGGGCGCGCTGTGCGGCCAGCAGGATCTCCAGCACCACGCGAAGGCCGGCCAGCGAGCAGTCGGTATCCGCCAAGGCGATCCGCCGGCCCGGCATCTGATGGCGCTCTGGCCAGGGCTGGCCATCAGAGGCGGCGCCCGAGCCAATGCTGTGCAGCAGGGCGATGAGCGTGTTTGGATCCAGCGCAGGACCGTTTGCGGGCGCGTCGTGGATCGGCTGGGGGGCAGGGGAGTGGGGCTGGGTCATGGCTGGGCTCCTTGCGTGCAGGCAGAAGCCGCCACCGATAAAGGTGGCGGACGGTGCGTGGTTCGAAACCCGGTCTACGCTAAACCGGCGGGCACAAGTCCCCCACGCACCGCCCGCCATAGTCGGCCGACGGTTGCCAGCCGACATCACTCAGGGAGTGATGCCGACTGGCAAGCGCTTACTTCAGCGTAGAACCGGGGTTTCGAAGTCCCGACCACCCGTTTTCGGTGGCACGGGAAGGAATACGCCCGGTTGTGCGCGATGCCAATGGAGTAGGGCTGATACCGACACTACTTTCAACATTTTCAGAATCGTTGCATAGGGCGCGACGGGGCGGGAGCATTGAGGTGCAAGGCTATCGCCGGTATTAGTGACTCAGGCCTGTTTCCTGTTGCCACCTGGTTGGTAGCGCCAAGGGCAGGGCGGATGCGACAGGGCCTACGATCTGAGGCACCCAAGTCCCTTCAGAGTCGCATCCACCGCTGCTTCAAGCGGCGTATGCGGTTCCTCCCCAAGTACATCACGGAGGTGGGCGGAGTCCAGGCGGACCGGATAGTCCCAGAGATATCGCATCTCCCTGAGTTCGCGCAGCGTGGGGACGAACGGACCCAGAATCGCGGTCAGCCACCAAGGGAACGCCGACACTTTCGCCTCCCGTCCGTGCCGGCGCGCGATCTGGCGTATCGCTGTGATCATCTGCGTGCCGTCCGCGTCCCAATGACCGTCCATATGGAGCCGAGCGAAGGGCTCTAGCCGGTCGCGCACATGAATCAACGCGGCCATGGTGGCCGCCACGTCGGGCAGGTAGGCCCACTGGTGGCCGATACCTTTCCTGCCTGGGTACTGGATGGCTGAAACCGCCTGACCCGGCTTCACCAGTCCCTGCGAGAACCAGCTGTTGCCCGCACGCGGGCCGAAAAAGTCGCCGGCCCGGACGATGATGACGCGCACACCGTGCGCCGTTGACTCACGCAAGCGCTGTTCCATCTGGGCCCGGATCATTCCCTTCCGGGTTAGTGGACGTTGGGGCGCCGCCTCGTCAATCAGCGGAAAGGCGTCGGGCCCAAAGTTGTAGACCGTTCCAGGCAGGACGATCGTGGCGCGCTGCGCGGTCGCTGCGGCGATCGTGTTATCGACCATCGGCAGTACTTTTTCTGCCCACTGCCGATACCCGGGCGGATTGACGGCGTGGACAATCACTTGGCAGCCATCCGCAGCATCGAGCACGTCTTGGCGGCTCATGGCATCGCCACGCAACCACGTGATGCCGTCGTGCTGTTCCATGTGCGTTGAAAGGCCGCGTTTGAGCGTCCTGACCTGCCAGCCCTCATCACGCAATCGGCGAGCGACCTCGCCACCGATGCCACCGCTGGCGCCAAGAACGAGTGCACGGTTACCGGGAGGGGAGGGTGTATTCACGGTGGTCCGCTTGAGGTGGGGAGGGTGCGAGCCATGATCCTTATCGCGAGGTTCCGATGGAATTGCGCAACTTGATCCTCCTGCTATACATTTATGTATGGATAAAGGAATCGGCTGGGACCATTACCGCAGCCTCCTGGCGGTGCTCAACGCGGGTTCCCTGTCCGGTGCCGCGCGGGCACTGGGCATCACCCAACCGACTGTCGGAAGGCATGTCTCTGCGCTTGAGTCGGCCTTCGGGCAGTCCCTGTTCACACGCACTCAGACGGGCTTGGAGCCGACCGAGGCCGGCGCCGCGCTGCGGGGGTTTGTGGAAGCGATGCAGAGCAAGGCCGCGGCCTTGGAGAGGGAGGCATCGAGCCAAGCGAACGGCATCGGGGGAACGGTCCGCGTCTCGGCCAGCGAGGTCATCGGTGTCGAGGTGGTGCCAACTGCCCTGGCCAGACTCCGGGCCGAGCATCCGCAACTGCGCATCGAACTGGTCCCGACAAATCGCGTCCAAGACCTGCTCAACCGCGAAGTCGACATTGCCATCCGCATGACCGCCCCGACGCAGCAGGCACTGCTCGCGCGCCGGATCGGTGTCGTAGAACTTGGGCTGTTCGCCCATTCCAGCTACCTGGAGCAGCATGGAACACCCTTCGACGTGGCTGACCTTGAGCATCATGCTCTGATTGGTTTTGACGAAGAAACGCCGTTCCTGCGTGCCGCCCAGGCGCGGTTCCCGCCGTGGAGGCGCGAAGCCTTTTCGCTGCGCAGTGACAGCGACCTGGCGCAGCTGGCCATGATCCGCGCGGGGTGCGGCATCGGCATATGCCAAGAAGTTGTGGCGCGGAAGGATGCATCGCTGGTGCGCGTGCTGCGTGACGCTTTCGCGTTCCCCCTGGATACCTGGGTGACGATGCATGGCGACCTGCGTGGAAGCAGGCGATGCGTGGCGGTCTTCAACGCGCTGGTGGAGTGCCTCGAAGATCACATCCAGGCGTTGTAAGTGTTGATGCTGCTGGTTGGTGTTTGGGAAGACTTATCGAAGGTAGGGGGGGGGGCGTTCCCGACCCGATGCGGAGGCTATAAAGTGGTGGTGAGGCCACTGAAAGAAGCCCATGAGCGGCTGAAGCAGGCCGCCGTCAAGGAAGAAATGCCGACTCATGCAGCTGCGGAGGGATCCCATAATATGAATGGCTTAATTCGAAAGTGCTGTGGCCTGGCTGTAATGGCCGGACTCGGAGTGGCGCTATTTCCGCCTGTCGCGCTTGGGTCAGACGTAGCTCAGCCCTCGGGTCCAGATGTGATTTCCGCCTTTTCCAGGGCCTATCAGGACTTTGGCCGGCGGCTGAAGACACAAGCACGAGGTACTACTGAGCTGGATCGGCACTTAGCGGATATTGATAACTACAAGGCAATCGTGTACTTGGAGGGCTCAAGAGTGGTTGTGCAGCTCATGCCACTTCCCTATGGGGGCTCCAGTATTCGCGGAGGAGGCGGGAAGTTCATCGTCGAGGGCGGTCCCGATGGCGAAATAACTTTCGAGCCTTACCGCTAGCCGAGGCGGCCGTCGTTGAGCGGAAACCACTGGCGCTGGATCAATGTCCGGCGCATACATGAGCTGCTTGACGGAGTGGACAAGCTGCAGGGCGCCGTGCGACTGGCGGACTTCCGGAAAGTAGATCGCCAGGAAGTAGACGACGTTGTCGAGCAACAGAAACGAGAAAGGCAGGATGAGCCAGTAGAGGCTCTGGCTCGAGCGGAAGGCGTACACCGCGAGTTAGATGGCTGCCAGTACGTGGAGTCCGATTCCGATATAGGGCATGTGTGCCGCTTCGTCCGTGTGAGGGCTGGAACTATAGTGGGGCGGGGCGGGGCGCTAATGGGGAGGCGACGACTTGGTGTGACGCATCACGTTAATGGCATCAAATCCCGCGAGCCACCCAGCGGCATTTCCAGGCCACCGTACCCTCCCTCGGTAAAGGGCGGCGAGCTAACTTTTTGAAGCTGAATCAGCTGCTGGGTAAAGGGTGGCGATAGAGACCCTTTCTCCTATAGCTTCATGATTCACACGATGCAGGCCCCCAAGTTGGAGTGTGTACCAATTCAAGTGACCGAAGCAGGTAGAGAGTTCTTCAATTGTTGCCTCGGTCAGAAGGTCATGTACTGATAGGGGTGGCTGCAGAATTAGCCCAACGATCTCGTAGTCCTTGACGACCCACTCGTTGTAACGATCTGTCGGACGAGAGTCGATGCTGTCTTTGACCTCCCAAATTGCGATGGGCTGGTCTGCCTGAGGGGCCCATCGAACTCCATCTCTCTCGATCGAGCCACAGTCCATGGGAGACACAGCAACCAGAGACTGAGGCGAGCGGAGTCGAACAACGAGCCCAACATTGCCAGTTGCATTTCGGACGCCAAACGGCTCAAACCGATCATTCTGGCTAACCACAGAACAAGAGATGCCTCCTTGGGCCCTGTCATTTAGAACGTTCAGAAGGTCACTTGGAAATTTGCCTGTAAACGAATTGGCCTGCGCAAGCCTCGGGCAGCTAGAGAAGTGTGCGACTACTGCCTCGTAATGCTGAAGCAATTCGTGGACAGCACCGACCTCTGGCCGCGCAAGTTGAGGAGTGAAATTGGTCATGCGAGCTATGACTACCAGCCGGCCTTCAGACGCTGACTGATTGCCTTGGCCATCTGAACCAACTCTTTGATGACAGAGATGATAGCTTTGGCATGGGGGTAATTTTCGACAGCATCTTTAAGGCTGTCCAGGGCGATCTCTCCCAGATCAAATGAGTGGTCAAGCCCGTCGTACTCACTCGAGTCAGATGCTGATACATGCACTCTTGGCCTGCGGCTGAAGAGCGCTTTGAATTCATGTAGTAGCTGGGAATAGGCTATCGGTTCGCCCGCCGCCGGGCCCGCCCCTACGTGAGGGCCGTCGCCGATTTCGTGGAGCCATCCTTCGAGCGCTGCTCTCAAAAGGCGTTGAACTGCTTCGCTGTTGAAGTCGGAGTGAACTCGCTCAGCCCAGTCCTTAAGCTCAGGCTCTTCCGCTAGTTGAAAGACCTTGACGCTGTCTTTGATCAATCGGTTGATAAAGCCTTTCGTGCCTTCCGGCAGAGAATCCCCAGCCTCCATAGCAACTACTCCTTTTGAATTGAACCGGAATGATCTTCCAAGGAAGGAGGCGGTTAGGCAAGACCCACCTCTGCCACAAGGACTCATTTGCTTCGAGCTGGCTGGCTTTCGAGTGCGCTAGGGCAATTTCATCTGGAAGTGGCAAGTACAGGGTAGCGGTGAGTGTCGATGGGCAGGTGCAAAGTGGTCTGAACTTGGTTGGGCGCCATGCTGGCAGCTATGTGCTGTGGAGTCAGGCGCGAGGGACTGCCGTGCTCGTGCCTGTGAGTGATGCTGGGAAAATGGAGATTGTTCGAAAAGGGGCGACACACCCTTTTGTCGGCCATTAGGGCTAGACTTCTGATGCGCTCCATTGAGCCTGATGAATTGCTTGTGTCGTGGTGATAATCATCACTTATCGCGAGTACGTTACCAGTAGAGCAGGGCGCCGGTACAGGAGACTTCGCATGGCCCGCGGCATCACCGAATCTGACGTTCACACCGCCGCCGACGAGCTGGTAGCCAAGGGCGAGCGCCCAACCGTTGAGCGAATCCGGGCTCACTTGGGGACCGGCTCTCCGAACACCGTCACTCGCTGGCTGGAGACGTGGTGGAACCGGCTCGGCACGCGCCTGCAGCCACGGCGTTCGGACTTTGATGACGCACCAGCTGTATTGGCGGAACTGGCTGGGCAATGGTGGGAGCTGGCGCTGAAGCACGCTAGGGAGGCGACTCTTCGAGAGTTCGCAGAGACTGAGCTGTCACTGGCTACCCAACGTGATGCACTGGATGCCAGGTCACGAGTTGTGGCTGATGAACTGAGTCAAATGCGCTCAGAGCGGGCCGCCGCTATCGCCGGCGAACGCCTTGCTAGTACGCAAGCTACAGAACTGGAGCGGCTGGTCGATCAGCTGCGCCTGCAGATCTCAGAGCTCACGGAGCAGCGGGATCTCGAGCTTCGGAGAGCCGATCGATCTGAGGCAGCAAGACAGCAACTTGATGCCCGGCTTAATGAAACGCTGGAAACGGCGAAATCTGAGCGAGAGGACTGGACCGAGTACGTCAGATCTGTCGAGAATCGAACGCTCAGCGAAGTAGATCGATCTCGCCAGGAGGCGAAAGATCTCCAGACTCAACTCAACAATCAGGCTAAAGCCCAGAGGGCAATTGAGGGGCAGCTACGCAAGGAGCTGCATGCAGCCCAATCTGCAGCCATCTCGGCCGGTCAAGCTACTGATGTTCTCCGGGGCAGATGCGAGGCCCTTGAGCAGCAACTCAGCAGCCTGCGAGAACTTCCGGCGCAGCTGGAGGCAGCCTTTAAGCGGAACGCACCGAAGGAGGCGGCCCCAACGTCGCGCGCACGGCGGCAGAGCCCGAAGTCGACGTGAGCGTAACCGCCCAGGGGTTCTCGAAGAGATGCATCAATCTTCTGCAGCTTTCCGACGTATCCTGGCCGCATCGATTCTCGCCTGCACACGCGCCACCACTTGATCGTGAGGAATCGCCGGTCGTGTATCGGCAATGGCGCGCTCAATTTTTTCACGGAGCCACTGGTTGTAGCTCTCGGCCACTTCAGGTGACTCAGATTCGGAACTGCCGGAATTGGTCTTGACCATGGAAAGAGCGTACTCCAACTGTCTGATGCATAGAATCACAGCGGACACATACTTGCTTACTTAGGATCGTGTCCCTGAGCGCCTCAAAATTCTCAATAGAATCAACAAGGGGCACGATCCTAAGCAAAAGGACAAGAACCAAGAAAACTGACACATGCGGAGCCGACGAAGGAGGACCAGCGCTGACTGAAGCGCCTAATACCTTTTCGCATAATGTATATTATGTTCAGATCATCTTGGCATGGCTGGCACGGCTCTTGCCGTCTCCCCGGCTCCTACTCTGGCATGGAGCCTGATCGTGCGTGATCGGAACCTAACCGGCCCTTGGGCCGGTTTTTCGTTTAAGGCTGGCCGACTGGTCACACCCGAAGGCCGCGAGCTCGAACCGCAGGATCTGGCCTGGCTGTCGCTCACCGCTGCGCAGGCACAGGAATGGCGTCGGATGATGGAGAGCGGCCGAGCGATCGGCGAGCCCCGGAAACCCTTGTCCTTCAACGCCGCCAGCGTGGTGAACCTCTCTGATGCCCTGGCACAGCGCCGGAAAAAGCGGTCATCGGTGGCGATGGCTGGCCCCGACGCCGAGCCACCAGCGGCAGTCCTGCCGGTACCGGGGCCGAAACGCCGCCAGCGCGTGTGAGGCGCTTCCGTAGGGGCGCTGCCCCTACACCCCGGCAATGGCTGGCGAGGCGCTACTTGCAGGCGGACCAGACCTTGTCGTCCATCTGGCGACCGACCATATAAGGCCGGTTGGAGCCGTACATGCGAAAGACACGCTCACGCTCGGCTTTGGCGGCTTCGCAGGCGTCCGGGTCCTTGTACTGAGAAATACTGTGGAGACGGGCACCACCGCCGCCATTCCGATAGACAGGCCGCGTTGGTGCAGGCCGAGGTGCAATGGCGGCCGCATTCTGCTGACGTAGTTCGTCCAGGTAGCGCTGATTGGCGGCCGCCGCTTCAGTCGATAAAGGCGCGGGATCGGCCAAGCGGATATGCACCGTCTCACCCTTGGCGCAAGGCTGGCTTTGATACTGCGTTCCGGCCTTGTTGACGCACTTGTAAACGAGATTGACCGGCTCCTCAGCGCCAACACCAAGGCTAAGCGCACCGAGCAGCGTCAATGCTGCAATCCTTGTGACCATGACTTCCCCCTGTAGCTGGGGCGAAGCTTACCGCCTCAGCGTTGAAGCTGGCGAGTGCGGGAGCGGGCATAGGCCCGATCCATGCATCGGGCCACCCAATAGTGCAGATCGAAGTAGCGGCGCAGGGTCATGGCGCGAGTATAAGCGCAGCCAGCCCGAGGCAAGCCAGATGGCCCACGTAGTAGCCGTAGAAGGCCCACCGGCCACGCGGAACCGGCCACGCCACCCGAGACAGGCCCAACGCCACCGGGATCGCCGCCAGCGCCCACAGATTGCCGTTGAACCAGCAGATCGCGGCGAACGCCGGGATCAGCAGCCAGTGCTGGCCCCGATGGAAGGCCAGCCACGCCAGCAACACGAACCCTACCCCGGCCCACTGGTAGTCCACGAATGCTGGCAGCACCGCCGCGGCGAATGCCAGGACAACCCACTTGCGCTGGCCGGCCGCATAAATGGCAGCGGCACACAGGGCGAACGTGAGCAGGATGTTGAGCGGCAACCAGTACCCGAACGCCAAGGCATGCACCGGCTGCGCGATCAGCCCCCACGCGCCGAGTCTACGGACCGACTTGACCGCGTCGGCGCCGGGCTGGGCGAGGTTGTAGGCCATCACCAACGCGAACAGGGGGAACGCCACCCTGCCCGCCTCGCTGAGACCTGGCACATAGCCGCCATAGATGACCTTAGCGACGTGGTCGCACGTCATGAGAACGACGGCCAACCACTTCAACACCTCGCGTGCGCTGCTGGTCATAGCTTGTTCGGCCCCGGTGCCGTGGTCATGTAGCTGGTGGTGGCATGAGGCGGCGACTCGGGGAAGCTGCCCATGCTGCGCTCGACGTGCTGTAGCGCGACACCTGCGGCCTCGCTGCGGATCCGGCGGGATTCCTCCTGAAAGTGTGCCGACTGCTGATAGTCATTCATGCGGCGCGCCTCAGCCTGATTGGTGTCGAGGAACGGCTCGTATTGCCCATTGACCGCAACCATGCGGCACTGTTCCTGATCCATAACGTACGTGGTGCCCTGCTCCGTCTTGCAGCTGCAACGCCCGATCTGATGCTCGCCGTTGGCGTCGAGGCCATCACCGGATGCCATGCAGTACACCCGGGGCGGCTGGTTGGTCGGAATCGAAAGGCTGTCGTACGCGGGCGCGGTCCACGGCTGACCTTGAATTCGCGGCGTTACCCATGCCACGTAGTCGCTACTTCGGGTGATCGCAGGGGGCTTGTCGGCTTGCGGCGCGGCTGCGACCGTCGCTCCCGCTCCGTTCTCCGCCGCTTGCGGCGCCTCTGCCTTGGGTTGCCCCGTATCAAGCTCCCCCGATAGCTGGGCATGCACGCGATTCACGGACCACCACGCACCACCGATCACCGCGAGCAGCAGCGCAGCAGCTGCCGGGTAGTACCAGGGGATGGACCTCTCGCTGGTGTCCATCACGGTGGACTCATACAGACCCATCGGACGCTTGGGCAGCTTGACCCGTTTCAAGATCAGCGGATGCCCCTTCTCAGGGTTCTTTTCGTAACGGTCGAAAGTGCGCAGATGCGCGAACGGCAAACCGAATCGCCGACGCACGTGGACGTGTCGCTCAATGAGGTCTTGCGCGAAGTCGTCGCACTGCCGATCAGGTGACTGGCTGACGAAGATGAAGTCCAAGCCACGATGACGATGCTTCGCCAGCTGCTCAACGTGGTGCGGAACTGCCGAGCCGGGCCGCCGCTTGGGCAGCATGCCATGTTCATAGGCCTCATCGACAACGCACACCGCGCCGTCAGGGAGGAAGTTCGGCCAGTCGCAGAACTGCTCCGGTGTCATCGGCAGCATGCGCGCTTCGTCGTGCTTGAAGCCACGCACATTGCAGACGTAGACCAAGCGACCCTCATTGCGGAAGTCGATTGCATGATCGATCGCATGCAGCGTCTTTCCGTGTCCAGGCTGGCCCGTGTACCAGTAGATCATTCCTTGGTCACTCCCAGCTGTTGAGCAGCGGAGGTGGGCATCGGGATGATCTTGAACATGAAACGCACCGACAGCGCGGAAAGCACCATGGTCATGAACTGATCGAAGCCTACCGCGCCCAAGAAGTTGTGCGCCCAATCAGGGAGGCCGCCGACATAGTCGCTGATGAAGGATTTCAGCTGCGGAAGCACCTGATTCATGGATACCAGCGTGATACCGGCCACGGACAGCCCCTTGGTGACGATCCTGCCAATGCCGCCGAACAGAACCGTCCAAACGAGGTTCACGCCGCGCGTGATCCAGTCCCAAATCATAGTCATGACCCATCTCCAAAGACGATGCGGAACGAAATGAAGGCGCCCAGTAGCAGCATCACCGCGCGCATCGCTGCAACCAGCGGGCACCACCATGTAACGCTGTCGAGAGACACCGCGCCGAATCGGCCAAAGTCCACGGTGCCGAACTGAGGGCAGGAGCCGCCGCCAAAGCCGCTCTTATCGATCAAGCTCTCATCGAACTTCCACGACCACTTGCCGGGCCCGTCGACGTCTTCGGCGCCCTCATGCGGATCACCATTGTTGCCCTCGCCGGAGCCGGGCTTGCCGCTGCACAGCTGTGCCCGCTGGGCGCGAAGCTGGTTCGCCTGCAGGCTGTCGCCGGTTACCGAGAATGGCGCATCGCAGTTGCCCACGTCGCCGGTCACGGTGCCGGAATTGCCTTTCTCCGTCGCACAACGCGTTGCCCAGGTCTGCGACGCGATCATGCCGAGAATCGGATCGCCGCTGGTGGTGGGGGGCGTCTTGCAATCCCCACCACCGCCCGCGCTGTTGCCATTGCCCTCGTTGCCACCCTCGCCGGGCGTGCCACCGTTTCCGTTACTGCCGCCCTGCCCCGGACCCGAGCCGTCGCCCGGCGTGGGCTGATTTCCATTTGGCTTACCGTTGTTGACGTAATTGGACGTGTTGGTAGTGCTGCCGGTGTTGTTGTTCGTGATGTTGGTATTGCCACCGGAGGGCTTCCAATCCTCGCCCGGGCGATTGGTCGGCGGGTTCGGTGACGTGTTCGGCGCGCTGATTGACGCTGCCTCAGTGCGCTGGGTGTTAGTTTCCGTATGCCCAGTTTTGTTGTTGGTATCACTCGCGCACGTACGAAAGCCACTTGCCGTGCTGATACAGGTCTTGTCCTTGGACTTGCAGACGTTGTAAGCGCCTGCCTGATGGCAGTACTCATCCTTCTTTTCAGGCTGCGGAGGCAACTCGCTATCACACACGCCGCCAGTCGCTTTCCAAGTGCCACGACGAATAGGGATGCCATCCGGATTTGCGGCATCTGAAAGCGTAAAGTTCGTAGCTGGATCAAGATTGGGTTGAACCTTGCACCCTTTGTTACAGACGCCGCCGCTATACATCCTGCCGTTGATCATCCCGGCTTCGCCGTCCAGGCGAGCACTGCACCGCATGCGGAAATAGAACGTCTGCGTTCCGACGCGATAGCCGGAACCGCAATAGCCGCTGTACGCGGCAGCCACGAACGTCGTACTGCCAGTGGAATCAACACACGCAACGTACCCGGCGCCTTGCGCCTGTGCTACTGGGCGAATGTATGCCCACGCGGCTTGGTACGCCTCACCCTCATCGCACGTCCCGTTGGGATCGGTGCAGGCGGCTGCCGCATTGGCATCAGCAGGAGCCACAAGAGAGAGAAGGAATCCGCAAGCAAGTACCAGCAGTAGCGCGGTGCTACGAATCCTCAGGTATCGAAGGCAAGCCATAGCGCCCCCAGCACTGCGACGATCACGAAATAGCCCATAGGACCCCCAAAAAAGTAGGGGCGACGTGCGCCCCTACTTGGCCTGTTTGATGTTCCCCCACAGCAGAAACAGTCCCTTCACCGCTGCGAGAACCGAGAGAATCCCCGCGATGACCGAAGCGGCCGTCGCGAGGACCTCCATCACCGCTACCAGCACGGGCATGACACCCGGCTCCGATTACTTGGCGCGCTTGATCATCGACCACAGCAGGAACAGGCCCAGCACACCGGCCAGAACGACCAGAATGCCGCTGACGCTGGACTTGCCGTTGGTGATTTCGGCGGTGATGGCCTCGGCCGGCCCGCCGCTGGCGAAGGCCGAACCGGTGGCGACCAAGGCGGTTGCGCCGGTGGCAACCTTGCCAGCGGTCGAACGGGCGAAGGACACGACATTGCTCGCGATCTTGTTCATCTTCATGGTTGTACTCTCTGAGGTTGGTTAGAACCGCTCACGGGACACACGGGCGAACTGTCTGAAAACGACGCCCAGTGCCCAGCAGGCCGCGATAGCGAATGCGACTTGCGTACCCTCAGCCAGCGTGAGCGGTGGCAGGACTGGCTGAGGGTTTTCGATCCAGACCGGCACAGCGCAGACGCCATCGGTGCCGATGTTCTGGACCGCACACGACTGGATGTAGACCGGGTCTGGCATGGATTAGGCCTTCGCTACGACCGGGCCCGGTGCGGGCGACGGCGTGAGCAAGCGAATGCGACGACCGAACTCAAGGCCGCCGTACTTGCTCGACTGCAACGAGGTCGGGCACAACTCATAGGTGCCGACCTTGTAGGGCTGCTGGTCGTCGTCCAGCGTGAGCTTGAACGGCAGCGGGAAATCACCGTCACGAATGACGGCAGCTTTCTGCTCGCGGAAGTTGGTTGCGGCCTTGCCATCGCGAGCCGGGAACGAACGGGTTTCGACCTGCTCGGTCATGATCTGAACTTTCATAGTGGGATTACCTTCCAAGCGATAGTCCGGCCGAATGCGAATGTGACTTTCCACGGGGACGGCCAGAACTCCCCGGTAGCCTTGTCGAACCACCCGCCTTTGGTTTTGCGGATGTCTGCATCACCGCCGAGTGCCTCACGGGCCTCTTTCGGTGCTTTCCACCAACGCAGTTCGCGCCTGGACTCTTCATTGAGTCCGCCGACGCCGCTGGTACGGAATCCTTTGGGGAATGCGCCTGCTACGACGCTGGTGAATTTGCTCGCGTACTTAGCGAGATAGCCCACGCAGTTGCGGGCCTTTTCGATCTGACTCATGCCGTGAGGCCACCAACCACGCTGGTCGATCTTTCCGAACCACATGCCCTTCGGCACCCACACCATCACGTGATAGTGCGGACGGAGTCGCTGAGTGAGTTCGCCGACCCAGACGTAACGGAACACTTCACCGTTCCACCGTGCTCGCCGATTTCGAGCGCGATTGAAGTAGCCGCGCATGCGTTTAAGTAGTTCGCTAACGTCACGAGGGCTGCTATCGCTTCCGTCTCGGTAGGTGAGCGTGAGGAAGTACCACGCGCCACGGCGCGAACCTTTTTGCGCCTCTTGGTCATGAAGCCGTGCTCCGGTGATGACGGACTTTCGCAGCCGCTGCGCCTTCGCAAGAAGGGGATCAATTTCGATGGTGACCCGGCCAAGACGGGCCGGCGTGTCACTTGTTTTGTAATAGACAAGCCCAAGGGCGTCGGCCGCTGCGCGGCCGTCGCCCTTCAGCAGTTCGCCGACACGGAAATACTCTTGCAGGGACGTGCCAGAAGCGCGCTGCGCGCGGCGCATGTCTTCGTTGGCAATTTCCACGCTGCGCTGCCCTGCCCTGTCCATAGCAACGGACAAGTCGAATGCCAGCAACTCTGGCGAGCGCGGGTCAACAGGTGCAGGGGTGATTTCAATACGGCCATCGGATTCGGTGCACTCGTAGCAGCAACCGCCCTTGAAAAGGTAGGTGGCGACGTTGCCGCAGAAGGCGCAATGCAGTTGCTGGACGGCGCTCATTCTTCCGGCTCCTGAATCAAGCAGATGCAGGTGCGTCGGCAATAGCAGTGACCCGGAGTACACGCGGGCAAACGGAACAACCAGCAGTAGAGGCGGTCGAGGAAGGCGCTCATTTCTTGCGCCTTTCGGTCACGCCGGCCAATGCGATCGGAATGCAGATCAGAATCCAGACGCCAACGATAGCGGCATAGTCTGCAAGGTCACCCACGACGCACCTCCGCACGTACCTGGGCGATTGCGCAGGCCGCGTAGACCTGCTGAAGAAGAACTCGGGTCTGCTCTTGCTCGTGATGGGCAATGACCCATGAGCCGATACGGACTATGCCGACGCTGATGCACGCGACGGCCAGAACGATGATGAGGAACGCGTTGTCCATGCCCTACCCCGCCCCAAGCCCCTACCCCAAGGGAGCCCGCCAGCGGCCTTGGGGTGCCGGTGGCGGGGTGTCTAGGCAAGCTAAGACACGCGGCATGTATAGTTGCCCTAATACAAGCCTGTCAAGGGAACCTAAGACATGACCGCCGTTCAGGAAATGCTCGACGCCGCCAAAAAGGGCGCCGGAGTCCCGTCGGACAATGTTTTGAGCCAGAAGCTCGGGATTACGAGGGCCGTCATCAGCGCATGGCGGAACGGCCTCTACCCGGTACCAGATGAGCGAATTGCGCAGATTTGCGAGATCGCGAAGCTCGACGGCCCGATGTGGACGGCACGGCTACACGCCGAACGCGCCACTTCCCCGGCAGAACGGAAGATGTGGCGCCTCGCGTTGGACAGGTTGAGCGCGGTCGCCGCCGTGTTGGCGCTGGTAGTGTTCACAGCACCAGGCGTCGCCCGCGCTAAAGCCATTGATTCACAGGGCTTTTCCAGCTCCGGTCAGCCGCATTCTGTATATTATGTTCAATGCATCCTAGGGGGACCAGATCGAATCCTGGCCAGCTCATGGGCTGGCTCTTCATGCTCAGCCCCCAATCTGGCTCTCACCAACCGCTACGCAGCTCCAGAAATGGCGTCAGCGGATGAAGATCCACCACAGCTCCGATCACCCGTCAGATCGATCACCCGATCAGCTGCGGTCACCACGCTCCATCGATGCGTGATGGCCAGGACAGTCACGTCCTCAGCCAATGCACGGATGTAGGCCATGATCTCGCGCTCCGTGGCCTCGTCCAACGCCGAACTTGCCTCGTCCAGAAGCAGCACCGCAGGATGGTCATAAAGTGCTCGGGCGATAGCGATGCGCTGCCTTTCGCCACCTGAGAGCTTCAGCCCACGCTCGCCAACCGTCGTTTCGAAGCCTTCTGGCAGGCCATCGATCAGCGTCAGGATCGCAGCCTTGCCAGCGGCATGTCGCAGTTGCGCGTCATCGCGCGGCCGGCCCAGCAGGATGTTGTCAGCCAGGCTCTCGTTGAGCAGGATCACGTCCTGCGGAACGACGGCGATGGCGGCATGCCACGCGGCTCGATCGATCTGCGCCAGGTCGATCCCATCGACCAGGATCCGGCCGCCCTGGGGTTCGATCGACTTCAGCGCCAGCTTGAACAGCGTCGACTTCCCTGCGCCGGTCTCCCCCATCAGGAAGGTGATGCCGCCACGTCCGGCGTGGAAGGAGGCATCGTGGACGCCGCGGCCATTTTCGTAGCGGTGGCTGACGTGCTGGAACTCGATCTGGCCGCTTCCTGCGGAGAATGTGGCGGCCTTCAGCGCCGGTGGTTCTTCCGGTGCCGCCCACAAGGCCGACAGCGGCGCCAGCAGGCTCCAGGAACGGGCGACGTCATCGATCGAGCGCGCGATCATTTCAAAGGGCATGTTGAGCTGCAGAAGCAGCAGGTTGAACAGAACGATGTCGCCAACGCTCAGGTCACCGCTGTGGTAGCGCGGCAGCAGCAGCGCAAAGGTGACGATGAACTCGACGGCCAGGCCGATGCCCAGCAGCGCGATGAAGCCGATGCGCTGCAGGACATAGGCACGCCAGCTGTCGCGGACCTGCTGGGCCTTGTCGTCAAAGCGCTGGATCATCCAGGCGCTGCCGCCGAACTGCCTCAACGTCTCCATGGCGTTCATCGCGTTGCCAACGAAACGCGCATTCTGCTGGCCCGCCTCGACCGCTGCTTCGCGATGGATCCGCGCTCGGCGGGTGGCAATGGCAGAGAGCGTGACGGCAACGGAACCGTAGCCCAGCACGATCGCCACCACCTGCAGGTTGATCAGTGCACCCAGCGTCACCAGGGTCAGCAGAATCTGCAGGCTGCTGGGGATCAACACGACCAGTGCGAGCTGGACCACGATCTTCAGCGCACCCCGCCCCTTCTCCCCGGCCACCTGCAGTTCCGCTGCGTTGTAGTCCAGGAAGAAGCTGCTGGTCTTCTTCAGCAGGCGCGCGAAGTATCGGGTGCTGGTGATGAAGCCCAGATTCTCGCCACTGAGAAAGGAAAGGTACTGCACCGTGTTCTGCAGGATGCTGCCGGCGCCGAGCATCACTGCGTAGAGCACGAACCATCCCGCCAGTGCGAGGGCGCCGTCCATGCTGATGCGGTCGATCAGGCGCGAGAACAGATATGGCGCGGCCACCGCGACCAGGCTGGACAGCACAACGATGGCTGCGACCAGCATCAGCAGCCTGCGATCAGCCTTCCAGTACGCGGAAAGGATCTCGGTGACCGGCGGCGGGAGCGCGAGCCTTCTCATCAGCGTGGGTTTGGCATCGATGCAATGGCTCCTGTGGGGCGGTGCGCCTGCCCTCGCCTGCGGGACTGACGAGCTTCCTCACTCGCCCTTAATGATATGATATAACATCGCCATTAAAGGCGCGATGGTTCGTGCCGCAGACGGACTTCCGATGGGATCGATGGACCGGGGCATGAAGAACGCATCTACCTCCAGACCGGCGGCACTGGTAGTCGCCGGCCTTGCCGCCGCCCTGCAGGTGGCTGTGCCAGCGATGGCGCAGGACGCGGCCGTTCCCAGCAGCCGGGACGCCCGTCGATCCGATCCTGCCACCGCCACGCTGGACAAGGTACTGGTCGTCGGCAGCAACATCCGCGATGCCATCGGTGGCGGCGCATCCCCACTCATCGTGATCGACAGGGAGGCCATTGACCGCACGGGAGTGGCCTCGTTGCAGCAGCTCTTCGAGAAACTGCCGCAGAACTTTGGCGGTGGTGCCAACGGCGCCAATGTCGGCAACCTCGGGGTCGACCGCGATACCGGCAACAACTTCGGCCAGGGCACTGCCATCAACCTGCGCGGCCTCGGTACCGGCACCACGCTGACGCTGATCAACGGTCATCGCGTGACCTCCTCCAACCGCTATCAGTACGTCGACATTTCGCTGATTCCGTTGAGCGCCATCGAGCGCGTGGAGATCCTCACCGATGGTGCCTCTGCCATCTATGGAACCGATGCCGTCGGCGGCGTCGTCAACATCATCCTGCGCAGGGATTTCACCGGCTACGAAACCTCGGTGCGCTACGGCAGCGTCACCCGCGGCAACATGGATGAGTACCAGGCATCGCAGTCGGCTGGTTGGTCCTGGGACGGCGGCCACCTGATGGCCAGCTACGAGTTCCTGAAACAGGCCAACCTGGCGGCGGTCGACAAGGACTTTTCCAGGAACGTCACGGTCAAGCCTTACGACATCTATCCCGGCTCGAAGCGGCACAGCCTGTACCTGGACGGGGTGCAGGCGCTCAGCGATGTGCTGACGCTCAACCTGACCGGCTCCTTCGCCAAGCGCGACATGGACACCACCATTTCCGGGACCGCCGACGAAACCCGGCTGTTCCCCCACACGCGGCAGTTCGATCTGTTCGCCGGGCTGACCCTGGAGCTTCCCCGCCAGTGGCAGGCACGCCTGGATTCCGGGTTCGGCAAGAGTGATGTCTCCTACCAGAGAACCACCATCACCGGCAGTTCGGCCAGCACCGCACCACCGACCAACACCAACTCCGAATCGCGCTACCTTGAAGTGGTTGCCGACGGCGAGCTGTTCAGCCTTCCGGCTGGAGCGGTGCGCGCAGCGTTCGGTGCCGGCTATCGTCGGGATGGTTATGAACTGCTCGACCACCGCGGCCTTGAGAAACCCCTGGATCTGCAGCGCACGGTCAGATCCGCCTTCGCTGAGCTCAACATCCCGCTACTGAAGGACATGCCCGGCGTCCGCCGCCTGTCGCTGACCGCGGCGGCACGCTACGACGACTACAGCGATTTCGGCTCCACGCTCAACCCCAAGTTTGGCCTGCTGTGGGAGGCGACCGAAGGGCTTACGTTCCGCAGCAGCTACGGCCGCTCCTACCGGGCGCCGGTGTACCAGGACATGCAGTTGAACAACACCGTGGTGGTGGCCAACGTGCCCAACCCGAGCGCCGCCAACGGCAACACCGTCCTGATGATGCTCTCCAATGGCAACCCGGATCTCGGCCCCGAGCGCGCCAAGACCTGGACCGGCGGCGTCTCGTTCGCGCCGCCTTCCGTGCCAGGTCTCAGGATCGACGCGAACTACTATGACATCGAGTATGCCGATCGCATCGGCAGCGGCTTCGGCGGCAGCTTCCCGTCGCTGTTCCTGCAGTCCACCGCGCCCTATGCGGACCTGCTGACCATCGATCCGACACCGCAGCAGATCCAACAGGCGCGCCAGCTCGGCATCTCGGGCCAGGGGCTGTTCGTTTCGCGGGTGGGCCCGTACGCCCTGCCCCCGGGAACGGATGAAACCAACACCCAGGTCATCCTCGACAACCGCTTCCGCAACAATGCATTCACCGCGCAGCGCGGCATCGATTTCAACGCTTCCTACGGGTTCGACGCCGGCCAGACCCGCATCGCGTTGAACGTTGCCGGCCAGTACATCATCGATTCCAAGCGCCGCGTGACAGCGACCTCGCCCGAGATCGACGCGGTGAACAGGGTGTACTTCCCGGTCGACCTCAAGGTTCGCGGCGGTATTGCCGTCAGCCGCCAGCAGGTGGCCGGCGGCCTGTTCGTGAACTACGTGGACAGCTATCGCGATCCCGCCAACCGGGCCGACTCGCATGTCAGCTCGTGGACGACGGTCGATCTGAATCTCAGGTATGACTTCAACGGTTCTGCAGGCGCAGAGCAAGGCACCTCGCTGGCCTTCAACGTGCAGAACGTGCTCGACCGGAATCCGCCCTTCATCGTCAACGGCATCAATACCGGATTCGACCCCACCAACGCGACCGCACTGGGCCGCTTTCTTTCCATGACCCTGACCCATCGCTGGTAGGGCGACCTCGATGAGCGCCCCCTCCCCCACTCTCCCTGCATCCACGTCGGCTTTCGGCCAGGCGCGGGTCGTTGCCGCGACCCAGCTGAAGCTGATGTGGCGCGAGCGGCGCCTGCTGTGGCTCGCGCTGACCCTGCTGCTGCTGGCCGGTGCGTCGGTCGCCACCGGCGCTGCGCGACTCGCCCAGCAGACTCTGGAACGCCAGGCCGTAGCGGAGCAGGAAGCGGGGCTGTGGGACAGCCAGGGCACGATAGATCCGCATGCCGCCGCACATGAGGGGCGCGCCATTCCTGCGCCGGTGCGGCCGCTGGCAGCGCTCGATCCGGGCATCACGGATTTCGTCGGCACCTCGGTGTTCATCGAAGGCCATGCGCAGAACCCGGCCCGGCACCGCCCCATCGAAGCCGGCACCGCGCTCAGCCGGTTCGATGGCTTCTCCGCGGCTTGGGCGCTGCAGGTCGTGGCGCCGCTGCTCATCATCCTTGCCGGGTTCGCCAGCCTGTCCGGCGATGTCGCCCGCGAAACGCTCCGCCAGGAGCTCGGCAGTGGTGCATCGGCCTACGTGCTGATCGGTGGGCGGTTGATCGCGCTGGTGACCGCGTCGTTGTTGCTGATCCTCGCGCTGCTGCTCGTCAGCCTTCCCGCGATGGCCGGGCGCAACTTCGGCATGGCCGACATCATGGCGCTGGCGGCGATGGTCGTTGCCTACGCGCTCTACCTGCTGGTGTTCTGCGCGATCACGATCGGGGGCTCTGCGCGTTTCAGTTCGGCGCGCACGTCGCTGGTCGTGCTGCTCGGCTTCTGGGTGCTGGCCACCCTGCTCGTGCCGCGGGTGGCTCCCGCGCTGGCAGAATCACTGCACCCAACGCCGTCCGTGCCCTCGTTCCGCGCGGCCGTTACCGAGGACGCGGAGAACGGCGCCGATGGCCATGATCCTGCGGACAAACGGCTGGATGCACTGAGGGCGGAGATGCTGGCGCGCTACCAGGTGCGCGATGTGGATGATCTTCCGGTCAACTTCCGCGGCGTGGCGCTGGAATTCGCCGAGGCGAACTCCTCGCAGACCTACAACCGGCACTTCGAACGCGTCTACGCCACCTACCAGCAGCAGGAGAGCACGCAACGCGCGTTCGCGGCGATATCCCCCACCATCGCCCTGCAGGCGGCATCACGGGCGCTGGCCCGCACGGATTTCCCTGCACACCTGGCGTTCCTGCGCGGCGTCGAAGACTATCGCTACCGGTTGATCCAGGCACTCAACCTGGAGGTGAAGCAGCACAAGGCCGCGAATGGCGGCAAGCATCTGGCCGATATCGCGACCATCACCCGGTCGGTGGTGTATAGCCCGCAGCCGCCGCAGTGGGCCGATATCGCCAGCGCGCAGTCGGTGAATCTGGCCATTCTGCTCGGCTGGGTACTGCTGGCCCTGGGGCTGGTGTTCACCTCGGCGCGGCACCTCGGGGGTACGTCATGAGCAGCCTGTCCATCGCAGGCCATGAGATCCGTCGCCTGCTGCGTGACCGGGCGCTGCCGGTGCTGTGTGGCCTGCTGGTGGTGCTGGCGGCCTACGCGGCGTGGAATGGCAGTGCATGGGTCGGCCAGCGGGAAGCGGCCATTGCCCTGATCAAGACCGAACAACAGGATACGCAGGACCGCAGCCGGGGATTCGTCGGCAAGGCGCCCTCGGTACTGCCACGCGTGCAGCCTGTGCTTCCGCCCGGTGCGATGGCGACGCTGTCGATCGGACAGGCGGACGCCTACCCCTACACCGCCGATGTGGTTGCATTGGGTGACCAGACCCAGCTGCTGAGGCACGTGTGGTCCGACATCGGCAATCCCGCTGCACAGGCCGCTGGTCGTTTCGATCTGGCGTTCGTCATCGTGTTCCTGCTGCCGCTGGTCATCCTGGCCGCGACCTTCGATCTCTGGTCGCGCGAACGCGAGCGTGGCATCGCGGCGCTGGTACTGTCACAGCCCACCGCCGTGGGACGGCTGATCGCGGTGAAGGCACTGACCCGAGGCGTCGTCGTGCTGCTGCCTGCGGCGATGATCATCACCGCAGTCGCTGCCGGTTCCGGGGCGGCGCGTCCTGCCGGCCTCGCCGTGCTGGCCCTGATCGTGTTCGCTTACGGCAGCTTCTGGCTGGCGCTGGCCGTGCTCATCGCTTGCTTCGCCCGGCGTACCACCGAGGCGGCCATTGCGGCCGGTGCATTGTGGCTGCTGATCGTGGTGATGGCGCCGTCGCTGGCCCTGGCGGCAGTGAATCTGAGGGTTCCGCCACCGTCACAGATGCAGCTCGCGACCAACGTAAAGGCGCAACTGGCGGAGACCGCCAGGCATCAATCATTGCGCCACTCGACACAGCCCCCTGTCCCGCGTTCGCCGTCGCCACGCATTCCTGACGCAGTGCGCGTGGCGTTCGCGGATCTGGTCATGGCCGATCAGGCGCTGGCACCGATGATCGCCGCGCACGCACAGGCCGAGGACGTGCGTCGCCGCGCGCTTGACCGGATGCGCCTGCTGCTGCCTTCGGTTGCGGTGCAGGATGCGCTGGACCGCCTTGCCGGCTCGGATGCCGACCGGGCGCTGGCCTTCCAGCATCAGGTTCTCGCGTTCTGGCAGGCGCGCCGGCTGCTGCACAAGGCCTACCTGGACCGGGACGCGCCACAGACGCTCGCCGAGTATGACGCCCTGCCCCGCTTCGCGTTCCAGGAAACGGCGGGCGTTCTGCAGCGGGGTGTGCTGGCCGACCTTGCCGCACTGGCCGTCTCCACCCTGATTCTCCTGATCGCGGCCTGGTCGATGCGTCGTCGGCTGGCCATTCACTGAGGAACAACGCGCATGCTGTCTGCAAAGCACCTGGTCAAGGAACATGGCACGCATCGGGCGCTCGATGATGTGAGCTTCACGGTGCGGCCCGGCGAGATCTTCTGCCTGCTGGGCGCCAACGGCGCCGGCAAGTCGACCACGATCAAGCTGTTCCTCGGCTTCCTGAAGCCCACGTCCGGATCGGCCGAGGTCGACGGAATCAGCGCGTGCGAGCGGCCACAGGAGGTGCGCCGGCAGCTGCTGTACATCCCGGAGACGGTGGCGTTGTACGACGAGCTGACCGGCTATGAGAACCTGGATTACTTCGCCCGTCTGGCCGCTGTGGAGCAGCGCTCGCCCGCTCGCCTGAAGGAGGCACTCAGGTCTGCCGGGCTGGCCCCCGAGGCCTTCGGGCGGCGCGTGGGCCTCTATTCCAAGGGCATGCGGCAGAAAGTCGGCATTGCGCTGGCCATCATCAAGGAGGCCAAGGCGCTGCTGCTTGATGAGCCCACTTCCGGCCTGGATCCAACCGCGTCAGCGGAGTTCCATGATCTGATCGTGCGGCAGCGTGATCGCGGCACCGCGATCCTGATGGCAACCCACGACCTGTTCCGTGCCCGCGAAGTGGCCACGACGATCGGCCTGATGCAGGCCGGCCGGCTGCGCAGGACGCTGGATGCCAGCACGATCACCGCCAATGACCTTGAGAGTCTCTACCTCGAAGAAATGAGCCGGAGCATCTAGGCCACTCCGGCTGCCGGCACGCCCGGCCGGCCCGCCCAACGCCTGAGCCAGGCTTCGATGTTGACCTGTGGGCCGAAGATGCCCAGCACCTGGGATGCGTGATCCGGGCTGACCGTGCGGATGCCCGCGTCGGCCGATGCGCTGTCGATGTAGCCACGACGCGCCAGCACGCCATCCACCAGCAAACCCCTGATGAACCGCTGATGCCCTTGGGTGACGGCAACCGAGTGATCGTCGAGGTAGGACTTCACCTTGCGCGACAACAGCGCCTCAGGCAGCAGCCCGTGCAGGGCACGGCGGGCAATCGTCCTGTCCTCGGCGCCGGCCATCAGCAGATGCAGCGGCAGGCGGGCGAACAGCTCCACGACAGGCTGCGCGCTGATCGGTGACACACCGTGCCAGCGCCCTGCTCCTTCGAAGGGATCGAGCACGCTGGTCGGGAACACCATCCGGCCGATATGCGCCAGCTTCTGCGGCGAGACCCGGTGTCCCTTCGCGCGCGCATGCCGCAGCCAGGCCGGCGGCGTGCCATCGTGTTCGGACGCGTCCACCTTCACCCATTCGCACGGATTTCCCCAGCGGCCGTTGATGATGGCTGGCCGCTTCAACAGCCCGTGGAGGATCGCATCCTTCACTACCCCGTACAGCGAGTCGCCCGATTGCGCGGTTTCGAATGCGACGCGCAGGAAATCGCGGTCGATCCCACGTCGCCACGCATAGTCGATGGCGGCCGCATTGCCCTTGAAGCGCAGGAAGACCGCATCGCCACCGACACCGGTGAACTGCACCGTGTCTCCGTCGAAAGCAACGTCGTGGCGATGCAGCAGATAGCCCGAGCAGTGTGCAGGACGGGCGGTGCGTGGGAAGTCCAGGATTTCTTCCAGCGCGCAGTGCGGCTGCCGTTGGTATTCGATGAACTCACAGCTTCTTCCGGATGACTCGCTGGCACCTGCAACCGCCATGCGCGCGAACAGACGCTCGTCGGCGCCGATGCCGGCGTCGTAATGGTGAACGCACTTCACTTCCGGTGCGGAAGGTGCACGCAGCAGGCCGGCGAGGACGATTGAGGAGTCCAGCCCACCGGACAGCTGCAACTGGATGTATCGATGCTGGCTCGCCAGCGCGCCGATGCAGCCCAGCAACGTGGAGCGAGCCAGGTGTACGGCTTCCTCGAGATCCTCGATCGGCGCCTCGCTGGCCAGCCGCACCACATCCCATTGGCACTGCCGGCCGACGGGCTGGCCATCGCGGATTGTCACGGCCTCTCCGGCCTCGATGGCGGTGATCTCCTCGAAGCCGGTCTGCAGGCCATCGCGGAACGGGAACAGAAGCGAGTAGGACAGGAAGGACCAGTCCACGCTGAAGTCGCGCACGCCCAGCAACAGGCAATCTTCCATGCTGGAGAAGACGACGGTCAGCTGGTCGACCGTCGTCATGTAGCACGGAATTTCCGCGGTGGGGTCGCGCAGCACGAACCAGCTGGAAGTGTCCTGCTGGTAGCCGAATGCCACGTAGCGCCCCCAGTACTGCTCCACGATGCTTTTGCCAAGGGTGCTGCAGGCGGTGTCCGCCGAGTCGGCATCGAGGAATGCCTGCGCGGGAACGGTATCGGCACCGAATGCCTTGTGAAACAGTTTGCCGAGTACGGCCAGCGAGCCGGATCGGTGGCACTCGAAATAGCCAGGGTTGTCACTCTGGGCATAGATCGCAGCGCCGCGCTCCCTCATCACGCAGGCAATCCCGGGGCGACCGTCTTCGATCCGTGCGGTGGCCTGCGCGGCCTCGGCCGTTGCGGATTCGGAATGCGCGTTCCAGAGCACAGCGATGTATCGGTACATGCGGCAGCCCGGATTACAGCACGAGGATGGGAACCATCCGGCGCAGATTGAAAGGAATGTCGGTCAGGACCTGATCACCGTGCTGCAACCAGCAATGCGCTGCGAACGGTTGGGTCCGGACCGCGAACACCCAGGCAGGAACGATCCCGTACCAGGACAGGAACTCGCGCATGGCCAGGCAGTAGAGGAAGCACTCGTCGGTCTTCCGGAAGGCGATCGGCCGTAGCCAATCGAACACGCGCACCCTGAAAGCCAGCTCCTCGCTGTCCACCGCGCCCGGCGCGGAGACCTGCCCGCGCCTGCTCTCTGCGGCGACCGTATAGCGGAAAGGCAGGAAGGTCCTGCTGCACGCGGCATGGGCGACCGAGGCCAGGAACCTGCCCACATCTGCGGCGGTGATCTGCGGGCACCCCCTGGGTTCGCCTTCGCGCACCCAATAACGTGGCAACTCGATTACGGGGCTGGCTGCGGATTTTCCACGCTGCGGATCGCGGGTGATCAGGCGCCGGTCAAGCAGTGACTGGAGCATCCTGGGAGGCGGTGCTCCCTCCGGCGCCAGAGGCCAGTCCAGGACCAGCCCACCGAGCCCTGCCGCGCCGCGACGGTCGATGGACAGATACCTGCCGGAGGCCTGGTCGAGGATCACCATCGCGTCACCGGTCACGCAGACGTGCGCCTGCCTGGAGAGAAAGTACGGGGCCGCGTGCTGTTCCATCGCGTGGGTGTTCTCCTGCTGCTGGAGACATCAAAGCGGTGCATGCGGGGGGCATGCACCGCAGGTCATGCGTGGTGCGAGGGATCAGGGAGAGGTGGTCGGGAAGACGCCATCCCACAACGTGCCGTGGTTGTGCGCCTTCGTTTCGGAAACCACCGAGCCCAGCTCGATCAGTTCACCCTGGTCTGCGGGATTCTGCTCTCCAGCCACTACGCCCAGCTCAATCAGTTCGTTCATGAACATCTCCTCTAGTCAGTGGATGCATCCACGCGATGCAATGGATGCACAGCAGCCCAGCCAACATCGTCATGCGTGTTTCAGGACGATTGCCGTCAAGGCACCGAAATGTTACGATATAACATATTATTTTGGCGTGACGATCGACGCCATCTGCCGCCCCTGCTGCCCGTCTCCAGAGAGCGAATTGGATGCCCACCGAGATCAATGACGATGGCCTGGATCCCACCCTTCTGCTGAAGGGCCTGTTTCCGCTGCCGAAGTTCATCCGTTTCGTCAGGGAGCGCTGCCCGCGCGGACACTTCGACGAAGCGATGCTGGTGGAGCAATGGCGGGACGCCCGCGCGGTGGTGCGTGGCCTTCTCCAGGAGGAAGCGGATGACGCCAATGCGGTCGAAGCCCTCCCGCTGCCGGACGAACTGCTGCCACTGGCCGAGCAGGCCCTGCGGCAGCCGTCGATGCACCGCATGACCAGCCTGACGCCGCGTAGCTGGCAGATGGTGGAGATCGACCGGCTGGTGGTCTTCCAGGAATGCATCAACCTGCGCCACATCGACCAGCTTGCAGCGACCCTGTCCGCAACGCCCGACGCGCAGGAGATCATGGACCTGGTGTCGCGCAGCGGACGCCACGCCCACCCGGACGTGCGCTTTACCCAGTCCGATGGCAGCTACACCTTCGCATCCGCGTCCAACGACCTGCGCTTCCTGGATGTGGCGACGCTCGATCCGGCCTCGATCACCGGCTACGAGCCGGTTGGCGCGGCCAGCCATGCCCTTGTCATCTATCTGGGTTTCAGCGACAACCTGATCAGCGCCACCCGCGTGGGTCGCCGGATCATCCTGACCAATGGCTCCCACCGCCTGTACCTGCTGCGCAGCCTCGGCTTCCGCCATGCCCCCTGCCTGGTGACCGACGCGTCCGACAGCGACCTGTCCGACGTGTTGTTGCCGGCAGCGGTCAAGCAGGATCGGCCGTTCTATCTGGGCGCCTCGCGCCCGCCGCTGTTCAAGGACTATCTGGATCCGCGCTTGACCAGCACCGTACAGGTCACCCGCAAGCATTACGCCCTTAGAGCAAAATTTGATCTACAGAGGATCACGGTACCCTCTCTCTAGCGATTGCCGTTTTCGTTTAATGAGGTCATGTTGTTAGAAACGGAGTTGATGCCGACGCCAGGAGGGACGCCAACATGAAGCTCGTCTCCACGAGCATATTTCTTCTTTTCAAGAGAACTGTCCTGCAAACGACTTGGGGTCGTTACTGCAAAATTTCACGTTGCGTGGAGGGCGTTATGCCGGGTGGCGAGCCCCACTCCATGCTTCTAGCATCATCGGGAACAGGTGGGTGTTTTCGAATCGGCCAAGAGCGGACACATTCTGCTCGCCGCCTAAGCGCACGATCGCCCTGCTGAGACCTGGTGATCCGCATCGTAAAAAAGCCGGCCGACTCCAAGTCGTCCGTCCAGGGAGATTTACTCCTTTAGATGAGTTCGTCAGATCCCTGGCCCGCTCTATACCTGTACGCATTTGAAGAGTATCGGGTTCGTTACGGTAAGTAGCGCCGGTGGCGTCAGCCGGAGCCTGGTCTTCACAGCCAGCGAGGCACATCCGATGCAACCATGCAGGACGCGCCCCCCTCTTGGTAACCCATGCCCCACCTTCGTCGTCTATTTGGCCGCTGGCTGCGCCTGCGTCGTCGCGTGCGTTGGCGCTGGCGGGAGCACCAGGCCTCGGTCCCGGCCATCGAGGCCACCGAGGGCCCACTGCGTGCCGCGCTGTACAGCGTTGAACAGATGGAGGTGTACGGCCGCGCGCTTGCGCGCCAGCATCGCGTGCGGTTGCGGCCCAGCCCGGAGCGCTTGCTCGATCGTCTGCAAGCCAACGAGCGCGTGCTGGAAGACGCCAACACGTTGCTCAGCAGCGTGGTGCGCGAACAGCGGCCGGTAACCCCGGCGGGGGAATGGCTGCTCGACAACTACTACCTGATCGAAGAGCAGATCCAGACCGCGCGTCGCCACCTGCCGCGTGGCTATAGTCGGCAGCTGCCTTCACTTGCCACCGGCCCCTCGGCTGGGTTGCCGAGGGTGTATGAACTGTCGATGCAGGCCATTGCGCACGGCGATGGGCGCATTGACGCCGATACGCTGGGCCGTTTCATCGCCTCGTACCAGTCTCTCGCACCACTGAGCCTGGGTGAGCTGTGGGCGGTTCCCATCATGTTGCGCCTGGCACTGCTGGAGAACCTGCGGCGCATGGCCGCGCGGGTGATGCGCGACGGCACTGATCGTCGTTTGGCCTCGCAATGGGCTGACAACCTCAATCAAGCCGCTTCCGAGACCCCTACCGATGTGGTCCTGGTGGTTGCCGACATGGCGCGGTCCGCGCCGCCCTTGACCGGCGCATTCATCGCCGAGCTGACGCGGTCGCTGCAGGGACGCGGTGGCGCGTGGGCCATGCCCGTCGCCTGGCTTGAACAGTGGGCGGCAGCGGCCGGGCAGCGCGTCGACGAACTGGTCGCGGCGGAGGGGCAGCAGCAAGCGGCCGATCAGGTATCCATTGGCAACAGCATCGGCAGCCTGCGCTTTCTGTCCACCATGGATTGGCGCACTTTTGTTGAAGAGATGAGTGTGGTGGAGCAGCGCCTACGGGAAGACCCGATGGCCGTCTACGCGCAGATGGATTTCGCCACCCGCGACAGCTATCGCCACGTGGTGGAGAAGATCGCCCGCGGCAGCCGAATGGCTGAGGAGCGCGTTGCCACCATCGCACTGGACCTGGCACGGGCGGCTACGCCGCTGGATGGGCCGCGCACGCACGTAGGCTACTGGCTGGTTGGCGAAGGCCGGAACGCCACCGTTGAAGCGGTGGCGGAGGCGGCACCACGCCACCGCAAGGCGCGGCGACTGGCACATCGCGTGCCGCTTGCGTTGTACCTGCTGCCGATCACCCTGTTGGCGGTGCTGGCCACCGCTGCCCTGCTGGCAACCGGCAGTGGTTCCGTACACATCTGGCCGGCCGCGCTGCTCGCGCTGCTGGTGTTCAGTGAGCTGGGCATCGTGCTGGTGAACTGGGCCGCGACGGTGCTGGTCGCACCCAGGCCGCTGCCCAAGCTGGATTTCAGCGAGGGCATTCCTGCCGCCTGCGCCACCGTGGTCGCGGTCCCCTCGATGCTGTCCAGCGTGGACGGAATCGACGTGCTGGTCGAAGCGCTGGAGGTCCGCTTCCTGGCCAACCGTGATCCTCAGCTGCGCTTCGTGCTGCTGACGGATTTTCTCGATGCGGCGGAAGCGACGGCGCCGACGGACGACACCCTGCTTGTGCACGTCACGGCACGGATCGAGGAATTGAACAGGCGTTACGCGCCCGCGCGTGGCGATCGCTTCTACCTGCTGCACCGCCCCAGGCAATGGAACCCGGGTGAAGGCGTGTGGATGGGACACGAACGCAAGCGCGGCAAGCTGGCGGCACTCAATGCCCTGCTCCGCCTGGGCGATGCGGCTGCGTTCATGCGCATCGTCGGTGACGCGGCTGCGCTGATCGGCGTCCGCTACGTCATCACGCTGGATTCGGATACACAGCTTCCGCGGGATGCGGCACGCGCGTTTGTCGCCACCTTGGCGCACCCGCTCAACCGCCCGCGCTTCGATCCGACGCTGCAACGCGTGGTGGAGGGCTACGGCATCCTGCAGCCGAGCGTGGGCACCAGCCTGGGCCGGCGCCGCACTTCGCGTTTTGCCCGGATGTTCGGCAGCGAGCCCGGCATCGATCCATATACGCGCATGGTCTCGGACGTCTACCAGGACCTGTTCGACGAAGGCTCGTTCGTGGGCAAGGGCATCTATGACGTCGAAGCCTTCGAGCATGCACTCGAGGGTCGCCTGCCCGAGAACCGCATCCTCAGCCACGACCTGTTGGAAGGCTGCTATGCACGCGCGGGCCTGGTCAGCGATGTGCGGCTTTACGAGGACTACCCCGAACGTTACGCCGCCGACGCCAAGCGCCGTGCGCGCTGGATCCGCGGTGACTGGCAGCTGTTGCCCTGGTTGATGCCGTGGACACCGCGCCCGGGCCCGGGATGGGAGCGCAACCGGCTCAGTCTGCTGTCACGCGGCAAGTTGCTGGACAACCTGCGCCGCAGCCTGGTGCCGATCGCTGCCCTGGCCTTGCTGGTGGTGGGCTGGTTGTATGCCGGAAACCCGGCTGCATGGACGGCGTGGGTGCTGGCGCTGTGGTTCGCGCCGCCGCTGATAGGAATGCTGCGCGATGCCCTGAGCGTTCCGGACGACACGCCGCTGGAAGCGCATTACATCAAGGTTGGGCGCGGAACGTTGCAGTCGTTGCTGCGCGCGTCGACCCAGGTCGCATGCCTGCCCTTCGAAGCGTTGCTGGCCAGTGACGCGGTGCTGCGCACGCTCTGGCGCATGGCTGTCACGCGCCGCCACCTGCTGCAGTGGAACCCTTCAAGCGAAGTCGAGCGCCGCCTCGGCAGTGACCGCGGCGCGGAATGGCGGGTCATGGCGCCGGCCTCACTGCTGGCACTGGCGCTGCTGGCTGTAGTGGCCGGCCTGCGCCCGCAGGCATTGCCGCTTGCCCTGCCCTTGCTGTTGGCGTGGACCTTTGCGCCGGCGTTGATGGCGTGGTTGGGCCGTCCCCCTGCGGCCAGCGTGGCGGAGCTGTCCGTTACGCAAAGGGCATTCCTGGGCCGGCTGGCGCGGCGCACCTGGTCTTTCTTCCAGGCCTGGGTGCGTGAGCAGGATCATTGGTTGCCACCGGACAACATCCAGGAGCATCCGTCGCTGGTGGTGGCACGCCGCACCTCGCCAACCAACATCGGCCTGTCCTTGCTGGCCAATCTGTCGGCGTGGGATTTCGGCTACCTGCAGCTGGGTGCGGTTGCTGAACGTACCGCCCTCACCTTCGATACGCTGGACCAGCTGCCGCGCCATCGCGGTCACTTCCTGAACTGGTACGACACTGAAACCCTGGCGCCGCTGCCGCCGCGCTATGTCTCCACCGTGGACAGCGGCAATCTTGCCGGGCATCTGCTTACGCTGCGCCAAGGCCTGCTCGCGCTGGTGGATGCGCCGGTGCTGGCACCGCACACGTTCGATGGCCTGGCCGATACGCTCGGTGTACTGGAAGAGCAACGGCAGCGTCATCGCCCCGACGATGCACCACTTGTCGAGGCGCTCAACCACCTTCGCCAGCGTCTGGCGTCAACGCGTCTCGACCGCCCTGTCGGAACGGCGGAGACTCTCGCCCGCTTGCAGGAGTTGGCCGGCCTGGCGGACGTAGTGCTGGCGCAGTGGCCCCCGCCGCCATCGCCCGAGGAAGGCGAACTGCATTGGCCAGGCCTGTTCGCTGCCGAATGCCATGCCGCCCAGGCGGCACTCGCTGACCTCCCTGCCGATGCCAAGGTGGACGACGAGGCCCCGGTGCCGAGCCTGCGCCAGCTGGCCGCCCTGCCCGGTACGGCGGGTGCGGACGCGCGCGCGCGCATCGAGCAGCTGCAGGGCCTGGCGCGCCGCGCCGGGCAGTTCTCGTTGATGGAATACGGGTTCCTGTACTACCGCCCCCGCAACCTGCTTTCGATCGGCTACAACGTCGACGACCACCGCCTCGATAACAGCTTCTACGATCTGCTGGCCTCCGAAGCGCGGCTGTGCGCCTTCGTCGCCATCGCGCAGGGTCAGTTGGCGCAGGAAAGTTGGTTCGCGCTGGGCAGGATGCTCACCGAGGTCAACGGTACGCCGACGCTGTTGTCATGGAGTGGCTCGATGTTCGAGTACCTCATGCCGCAGCTGGTGATGCCCAGCTATCCGGACACGCTGCTGGACCAGACCTCGCGGCACGCGGTCGAGGCGCAGATCGTCTACGGTCGTACCCTGAACCTGCCGTGGGGCGTGTCCGAGTCCGGCTACAACGCCGTCGACGCCCGCCTGAACTACCAGTACCGGGCGTTTGGTGTACCGGGCTTGGGGCTCAAGCGCGGTCTGGGCCAGGATCGGGTCATCGCGCCCTATGCCAGCATGATGGCGCTGATGGTGGCGCCGGAAGCGGCGTGCCAGAACCTGCAGGTGCTGGAAGGATTGGGTTTTGCCGGGCGCTTTGGCATGTACGAGGCAATCGACTACACCGCTGCCCGGCTGCCGCCGGGGCAGGATCACGTGCTGTTGCGTTCGTTTATGGCCCACCACCAGGGCATGGGACTGCTGTCGCTGGATTACCTGTTGCGCGACCAGCCGATGCAGCGCCGCTTTCTCGCCGACGTCGAGTTCCAGGCCACCTTGCTGCTGCTGCAGGAGCGCATCCCGCGCATCGGCGTCTTCCATCCACATGAGGTGGAAGCGCTGGGCGAGCACTCGGCCATGGCCGAGGACGAGACGTCCCTGCGGGTGCTGCGGGACCCGGGTGGCCCGCGACCGGAAGTGCAACTGCTGTCCAACGGCCGCTACCACGGAATGTTGACCCATGCCGGCGGCGGCTACAGCCGCCACGGCGACCTGTCGCTGACCCGCTGGCGCGAGGACGGCACGACCGATGCCTGGGGATCGTTCTGCTATCTGCGCGATGTGGACAGCGGCGAGTTCTGGTCTGCCGCATACCAGCCCACCTGCGTGGCGGTGGACAATTACGAGGCGATTTTCTCGGACGCCAAGGCGGAATTCCGCGGTACGCGCCTTGGCTGCGAGAGCCACCTGCAGGTTGCCATCTCCGCCGAGGACGACATCGAGCTCAGGCGCCTGCGCCTGACCAACCGTAGCCGTCGCCCGCGCACGGTGGAGATCACCACTTATGCCGAAGTGGTGCTGGCAGCCGCCACGGCCGACGACGCGCATCCGGCCTTCAGCAATCTCTTCGTGCAGAGCAAGATTCTGGCGGCCAAGCAGGCCGTGTTGTGCACCCGCCGGCCCCGTTCGCACGACGAGGAGCCGCCGTGGATGTTCCACCTGGTTGCGGTGCATGACGCCGAGGTGGTGGCGATCTCCTACGAAACCGACCGCGCGCGCTTCCTGGGCCGTGGCAACACACCGCGGACCCCGCAGGCATTGACCACCGATACCCACCTTTCCGGCACGGAGGGCTCGGTGCTCGATCCGATCGTGGCCATCCGCGTCCGCGTGGTGCTTGAGCCCGAGCAGACCGTGCAATTGGACATGGTGTATGGCGTCGGCGTCGACCAACCCGGTTGCGAGGTATTGGTGGACAAGTACCGCGATCGCCGCCTGGCCGACCGCGTCTTCGACCTGGCCTGGACCCACAGCCAGGTGGTGCGCCGGCAGATCAACGCGAGCCAGGCGGAAGCGGCACTGTACGAGCGCCTGGCCGCCCACGTGCTGTATGCCGGTTCACTGTTGCGCGCGGGTGCCGGGGTCCTCCTGCAGAACCAGCGCGGACAATCCGGGCTGTGGAGCCATGCCATCTCCGGCGACCTGCCCATCGTGCTTCTCAAGGTCACCGACGCGGACAACGTGGAACTGGTCAGGCAACTGGTGCAGGCACATGCCTACTGGCGCCAGAAGGGACTCAACACCGACCTGGTCATCTGGAACGACAGCAAGGCCGGCTATCGGCAGGAACTGCAGGACCAGATTCTGGGAATGGTCGCTGCCAGTTCGGAGACGGGCCTGCTTGATCGCCCCGGCGGCATTTTCGTGCGGCCGGTGCAGAACATGACCCACGAGGACCGCATTCTGTTGCAGGCGGTGGCCCGGGCGGTGATCAGCGATGAGGACGGCACCCTGGTCGCGCAGGTGGGGCGTCAGCTCTTGGCTGCGCGGCGGATCCCGCCGCTGGTGCCGCAGGCGGTGCAGGAGGAGCTGGCACTGTCGATGGAGCCGACCCCGGGGCTGCCCATCGTCGCCGGTTCGGGCCCCGACGCCGGCTTGCCCCCAGGCGCCGAGCACGACGACGAGATGGACGACCCGTGGCCTTTCCTTCCCTACCGCGGCGCCGGCCAGTTCGACAACGGTACCGGCAGCTTCAGCGAGGACGGCCGCGAATACGTCGTGGTAGTGCGTGAAAACGCGCCGACGCCGGCACCATGGGCCAATGTGATCGCGAATGCCCGCCTGGGCACGGTCGTGAGCGAGAGTGCACCGGGCTACACGTGGTTCGAGAATGCACACGAATTCCGCTTGACTCCCTGGCTCAATGATCCGGTGTCCGATACGGGCGGCGAGGCCTTCTACGTACGCGACGAGGACACCGGTCGTGTCTGGTCGCCGATGCCGCTGCCACGCAGGGGCACCGGGGCCTACCGTACGCGCCATGGATTCGGCTACACGGTGTACGAGCATGTCGAGGACGGTATCGCCAGCGAGTTGTGGGTCTTCGTCGACGTCACGGCGCCACTGAAGTTCTCGGTCTTGCGCTTGCACAACCTGTCGGGCAGGACACGGCGGCTGTCGGCCATCGGCTACGTCGAATGGGTGATGGGTGACCTGCGCGCGAAGTCGCGCATGCACGTACTCACCGAACGCGACCCGCAGACTGGAGCGCTGCTGGCACGCAACGCCTACAGCACCGATTTCGGCGGCCGGATGGCCTTCTTCGACACCGATGCCGACGGCTGCTGGTGGACCTGTGATCGCCTGGAGTTCATCGGCCGCAACGGCAGCCTGCACGCACCGGCGGCTTTGCGGCGCGAACGTCTGGATGGACGGATGGGTGCGGGCCTGGATCCCTGCGCGGCGATCCAGGTGCCGCTGGAGCTGGCCCCGGGCGACCGCAGTGAAACGACCTTCCGCCTTGGCGCAGGGCACGACCGCGAGGAAGCGCTGGCGTTGGCACGAAGCCGCCAGGGCGCTCAGGAGGCCATTGACGCCCTGGACGCCGTGCGCATCCACTGGCGCAATGTGCTGGCCACGGTGCAGGTGCGCACACCGGACCCGGCGTTGGACGCATTGGCCAATGGCTGGCTGGTCTATCAGACCCTGGGCTGCCGCTACCTGGCGCGCAGTGGCTACTATCAGTCAGGCGGGGCGTTCGGCTTCCGCGATCAGCTGCAGGACGCGCTCGCCCTCGTGCACGCTCGCCCGGAGCTGACCCGCGAACACCTGCTGCTATGCGCTGCACACCAGTTCGCCGAAGGCGATGTGATGCACTGGTGGCACCCGCCGCAAGGTCGCGGCGTGCGCACCCGCTGCTCGGACGACTATCTCTGGTTGCCCCAGGGCGCATGCCGCTATCTGGAGGTCACCGGCGACGCCAGCGTGCTGGAGGAAGTGGTCGGCTTCATCGAGGGGCGCGCGGTTACGGCTGAAGAGGAAGGGTATTACGACCTGCCTACACCTTCGACACAGCGGGACACGCTGTATGCGCACTGCGTCCGCGCCCTCGAGCGGGGTTGCCGGCTGCTCGGCGAGCGCGGTCTGCCGTTGATGGGCAGTGGTGATTGGAACGACGGCATGAACCGCGTCGGTGACCAGCAGCGCGGTGAAAGTGTGTGGCTGGGGTTCTTCCTGCATGACACGCTCCACCGCTTCATCGGGGTGGCCAACGTGCGTGGCGATGCCTCCCGTGCGCGGTGGTGCCAACAGCAGGCCGAGAGCCTGCGCCAGAATCTGGAACAGCATGCCTGGGATGGGGAATGGTATCGCCGCGCCTGGTTCGACAACGGCACCCCGTTGGGCTCGTCACAGAACCAGGAATGCCGCATCGATTCGATTTCCCAGAGCTGGTCGGTGTTGTCGGGCGTTGCCGCGCCTGAGCGCGCCATGCAAGCTCTGGATTCGCTCTACACGCATCTGGTGCGAAAGGACACCAAGCTGATCCAGCTGCTCGATCCGCCCTTCGACCAGACGACGGAGGACCCCGGCTACATCCGTGGCTACGTACCGGGCGTACGCGAGAATGGCGGTCAGTACACCCACGCGGCCGTGTGGGCGGCCATGGCATTCGCACAGCAGGGAGATGCGGTGCGTGCGTGGGAGCTGGCCGGCATGATCAACCCGCTCAATCACGCGCTGGACCCGGAGGCGGTGCAGACCTATCGCGTCGAGCCCTACGTACTGGCAGCCGATGTATATGCTGTTTCACCGCACGTCGGGCGCGGTGGCTGGACGTGGTACACCGGTTCGGCCGGCTGGATGTATCGCCTGCTGGTCGAATCCCTGCTCGGTATACGCCGTGAAGGCGATCGCTTGTCGCTTGCACCCTGCCTGCCCGATCACTGGCCGTCATTCGAACTGAGCTACCGCTTCGGTCGCAGCTTCTATGAGTTCGTGGTGACCCGCACTGCGCAGGGCCAGCCAACGCTACATGTGGATGGCATGTTGCAGTCTGGCCTTACCGTCCTGCTTCGGGATGACGGCCACCACTACCGGGTCGCGCTTGACCTGGGTGCGGCCACGGGATGAACGTTCGCCTCGAGATAAAGGTGCAGCTTGATGCGCTGGCCGACATGCTGGTGCACTGGTTGGCACAGGTGCGGCATCCGGCGCAGTTCTGGCCGCAGTTTGAACTGCTGGCTGCGGAGATTCTGGATCAATGCGAGCACGTGGAGAGGGATCAGGCGCATGCGTACATCCAGGCCATGCTCAAACGCCACGCACCGGAGCTCCCACCCTGGCACCAACGCGACCACAGGCTGCCACCGAGGGCGCCAGGAGAGAGATGACCATTACTCCGTAGGTGATCAACTGGATGGCTCCATCGCCTTGTCATCCTCATACTAGCTAGAGCTCTGCCAGAGGCGCTTTGGATCCACCACTGATAACGCACGCTTATCCCCTCGTATTGTCCGATCTCGGTCAGAGGCAGGCATCTGCAAAACGTGATTCGTTCCAAGCGAGGCTGGATTCCCAGGACACCCACCGGGGCGCAAGAGGCGACCACCCCTGGGCAGCCGCCCCGTCAAGCGCCCAGCCTCGTGGATTAGAACTTGACCGGAAGCACCTTCATCACGCCTTTGCTGTCGGCCTCGATGACGATAAGCCCGTTGGAGTCTGTCACCAGGATATTGTTCTTCGTTTTCCGGGTTTCCCCCCCCGTGGAATCCCCGCAGAAGTACTCGTGCTCGGGCAGCGAGGCCCCCACGGTGGTGTAACGGTCCACGGAATCGCAACGCGGGTGGCTGTATCGGAGGCCGGCGCTGAAGACCACGAAATCGGGGCGGGTGGCAGCGGCCCACTCCGCTGAATTGCTGCCCTGACTGGACGCGCCGTGATGTGCGCCGGCCAGCAGATTGGCCCTGAAGCTTCCGAGTCCAGTGGGCAACTGCAGCTTGTTCTCGGTCGCCTGGGTCATGTCGCCGGTAAAGGTCGTGGTGAAATCCCCGTAGCGCATTGCCACAACCATACTCCCATCGTTCTTGGTTGTGCCCGCGTTGACGCCCAGGATGTAGCTGGCCACCTGCATGCTGCTTCCCCCTTGCTGTGGCTTCCAGCAACTCAGCCCTGGCTCGGGCGTGGTGGAAGCGTAGAAGCCCGGATACAGGTTGACCGCCGCCGCGCGGTTGATCCTCTGCGTCTCCACCCAGTCCTGGAAGGTGCTGTTGTACTGGCTCCAGTCGCCACCCAGGTACAACGTCTTCACATTCATGCCGGCAAACGCGGGAGCAAGGTAGTTGTAGTGGTCCTCGTCAGGATGGCTGACACTTACCGTGATCTCGCTCTTGTCATCGATCAGCGTTTCGACGTAGCTCTTTACCTTGCTTGCGTCCCAATCCTGGGTGCCAGCGCCCTTGGAGCCACAGTCCATCACCACCAGCCGGTTTCCCGAAGGACACTGGGCGATCTGGCAGTTTCCGGCGCCGATCGGCAGGGTATGCACGATCAGATTGCCCGGATCCACCACGTTGACGACAGGAGCGCCCTCCAGCGGCGGTGCAGGTTTGATGATGCCTGTGCCACAGGCAGCCAGCGTTAGAGTCGCGGACAAAAGCAGCCCGCGACCGACAAAGTCGATGCGTGTCATGGGATGACCCTCTTTAGGTTGAGACAGGCCGGATGGCTGTCACGAAGGGTCAACGCACGATCCATGCCAAGTCATGTGCGTGCCTTGCGCACGCCACTTTGCACCTTGCGACCTGTGGACTAGCGGCGCCCGATCAGGCCCAGTTGGCGCACGCGTCGGCGCAGGGATTCGCGCGGCGTACGCAGTTGCGAGGCCCAATGACTCGGATCATCCGGTGCCTGTGCGACAGCGCGACTGATTTCATCCAGCGGAATATCATCGGCGCGTCGAATGGTCGGTGATGCCTCCAGCAGCACGTAGAAGGAGGCACGCGATACGGAAAGGTGCTCGGCGGCCTTGCGCACACACCATTGGTGCGCCTCGAGCGCGGCAATCACATCGCCTTCGCCTACCCGCGACGGTGAGCGGTAGCGCACCGAAGGTGCCGCAGGCATTGCCGGCCCTGTATCCAGCGGCGGCGTAGACGCCTGCAACGTGGCCGGCAGCAACATTTGCATGTCCGGCCATTCCTGCACCTGTGCGGACAAGGTCAGCCGTCGCAGCACGTGGGCCAGCTGACGGACGTTGCCCGGCCAGTCATACAGGCACAGCGCCTGGATCACCGTTGCTGGCAGCTCCAACGGCGTTGCGTCGCTCCCTTGCCAGCGCTGCAGCAACTGTACGATCAGTACGCCGATGTCCTGGCGACGCTCGCGCAACGGCGGCATCGCAATCACAAAAGCCTCCAGGCGACGCAGTAACGGCTGGTTGAAACCTGGCGTCGAGAGATCCCGATCGGTCGCCGCAATCAGGCGCACGTCGGCGCGCTCGCTGCGTGCGCTTCCCAGCGGACGGTACTCGCCGGTTTCCAGCGCCCGAAGCAGCATCGGCTGTATCGCGGCAGGTGTGTCGCCGATTTCATCGAGGAACAGCGTGCCCCCATCGGCCTCGGCGAAATAGCCTTCGCGCGAGACCTGTGCACCGGTGTAGGCGCCCTTGTTCGCACCGAACAGATCCGCCGCTGCGAGCGACTCATTCAGCGCGGCCATGTTCACGCTGACCAGCATCTGGTGCGAACGCGCACTGGCGGCATGGATGGCCTGCGCAACAAGCTCCTTGCCGGTGCCAGTCTCGCCCAGGATCAAGGTTGGCATGTCGGTGGCCGCGACCTGGGCGATTGCTGCCCGGATCCGGGTCATGGCCGGACTCACCCCGACGAGCCCGCTGTCGCCCTGCCCGGCACCACCGGGAGCGATATGGCCCAGGTACAGCAGGACACTGCCGCCTAAGCGAAGCACGACCCCGCGGCGAAGTCGCGCCGGGTCGAACGCAATCGGCGCTTCACGCATGTCTTCGCCGAGCGGCACGCCATCGATTTCGCAGCGCATTGTCGAGGCAGGAATGCTCATCACTACACCGCCGTCGACACCGGCACGGAAGCACACGGACCGACGGGAAATGCCCTGGTGCTCCAAGGCCTCGCCGACCTCGCTGCCGGCGGCAAAGAACTCCGGCGTATTCCGGTTCAACTCAGCCACGCCGCCCTCAGGGACCAGCGCCGCCTGCTCGCCGATGCGGCGGCGGCGCGGATGCCAGAGCACGGTGAACCCAAGTATTGCGGCGGTCTGTGCTGCCATCGCCTCGATCGGCGCGGACAACGTGGCTTCCCTGTCAGTTGTGCGTCGCGACACCGGTCCGTGCCCCTTCCCTGCCGTTGGCGGATCGTACCCGAAGTCGACAGGCGCTGCGTATTGGCATGCCAGGCATGTCAGTCGACATGTCAGTTCACGCTCCATGCCCGACCGGGAACCGCCTGAACCAGCGCTAGGCCCTTGCCGCTGCGGGTTCGGCGCAGTTGGCACGGTTTGTGTGTAGTCCCTTGTCGAGGCGCGCTCGGCGTCTCGTCCATCCACCCTCAACCTCAAGGAAGTCCTTCATGTCGACCATCACTCTGATCAACGAAACCGGCGAAACCGTCCGTCTGGCCGTGTTCCAGAAGCCGGTGAGCAACCCCACCTTGGCCACGATTGCCTGGCAGGTTGCCGCGCCGCCGCCGGGTGGCAACTCGGTCATCCAGATTCCGGATGACTTCGGCCTGCAGGTGCGCTACTCAAACGACGCTTCCCGTCCCGACCAGCTGGACACCTCGGCCAAGCCGGCTTCTTTCGCCGAAACCTCCGCCGCGTTCACCATCGACAGTGTCGCCTCGCAGGACCGCCGCTCCAACGGTGCGGTGATCAACCAGAGCTTCACCGATCTGGTGCTCAATGAAGTGCGGGTGGTCAACAACTTCAGCATCGGTGTGGAGGCGTCCATCCTTCGTGGCCAGGACGCCATCTATGAGCCGCAGGTCATCTGGCCGGGCGGACTGTTCATGGAAGATGTCCGCGCGAGCATGTTCGTCGCCGTGGTTTCGCAGTTCACCTACAAGGGCCAGCGCCTCGTGCAGGAAGAGATCAGCCAGACCCAGCTCGAAGTGCTGGAGGGCGATTCGCTGATCGTCACCGGTTCCAAGTGGAAGGGTTATTCGTTGACCAAGGCCTGATCCTCAGCGGGACAGGCTCCGGCCTGTCCCGCTCCACCGCAAGGAGCCCATCATGACCACTGCGCCCACCCTGTCCACCGATTCGCCGCCGCTGCCCAGCAACATCTGGGCCCCCTCGCCCGACGCCAGTATCGAGATCTACTGGAGTGATCCGGTGGAGGGTGCCTTCGACGTGGCCCTGATGCTGGTCGACAGGGCCATCTCCTCCATGAACCCCACCAACCTCATTGCCCGCCGGATCCTGGATGGCACCACCTCGCGGTTGCGGTTCTCGCTTGTGGACGAGTACTCCAGCAATCGCATCCTGTGGGGCCGGATCGAGCTGCGTGTCGATCTGGAGGGTTCCATTGGGTTGTGGCTGGTAGATGCCGGTTATCCCGGCGGCTTCACCGACCTAGCCAGGATTGCAGGGCCGTTCGAGGGAGGTGCGCATGGGCACGCACACCCCTGACACCACTGGAGTGTTCGAGCATGGACCGGTACGCATCGACTGGACCTTCAGTGACGATGCCCTTGCCTGTGATGTGGATGTGTTCTGGCAGCGGCAGCTGCTCGCACGCATGCAGCTGGTGCCGAGCGATCCAATACTGGCGTTCGACGCGCGCGCCGAAACCTCGCCGGGCCAGCAGATCGTCGGTCAGCTGCATTTCGATGTCAGCCGTGCCGCATTGCTGCTGGACCAGCTTCGCTATCCAGGTGGTAGCGCCGCGCCGCAGCTTCTAGGCGAGGCCATGCCGCCGCAGCCACTGCCCGAACAGGTGCAGAGCGAGCCCATACAGTCTCGGGTCGAGGAGGCGGGCGACCTGTTCCCCTACATCCAGCTGCGGGCGTGGCCGGGTGCTTCGGCCCGATCGCAGGAGGACAACTTCATCGCTTACACCGCAGACTGCGCGACCGACGATTCGCGCCTGTATTGCCAGCTGGCCGCGCTGTTGCCCAGTGGCGACAGCGCCCGCAGCCAGATGCTCGAGCAGGCGATGCTGTTCGTACAGGGAGATGCGCCCTACGCCGGCCAGTTCGCGCACACGATCGCCGCACTGGGGCCCGACGTTGTCGCACTGGAGCGCTTCGCGATGGCCGCCGCGATCATCGCCCTGCCCACGCGCGAGGACCTGATCAGCCTGATCGTGCAGGTGTGGGGCCAACCTTGGGCGATCATCACCGATGTCCTGGCCTCGACGGAATTTGCCCAGACCATCGACCGGACATGGCAGAACGTGTTCGCGTTGAACTGCGTGCTTGGCTACGACCGCCGCCAGCGCGACGCGCTCACCCATGTCCTCCGGGCCGCAATGCTGCTGGGCCGCCTGTCACGCGATACTTCCCAGGGCCTGGAGGACCGTTGGCCACCCCAACGGCTGCGCGATGGCCTGACCGCCACTCTGCTGTTGCCTGCCCCTGTTTTCCCCCTGCCCGCTGTGGGTCCGGCCAGGGGGCGCGACCCGTTGGCGATCTCGATTCAACCCTATGCCATCGGTGAGCTGCAACAAGTCAAGCGCCGGCTGCTGGGCTACTCCCTGGGTGAAATCAGCCATATCGAGAGCGTGATGGCCGATGAGCGCAAGGTGCGTGCCCGGCATGAGCGCATCGATACACAGAGCGTGCATACGAATCAGGTAGGTCAAGCCACCACCGACCTGGAGGAGCGCAACGGCGCCGCCAGCACGTTGGAGTCGGAGGTACACAGCGCCTTGCGCGAGCAGTTCAAGTTGGACTACTCGACGACCTACGGCCCTCCCACCCAGTGCCAGCAGGACGGAAGCTGCACGCTGATGCCGGTGGACGCCAATCCCACCCGGGGCAGCAGTGCCGACAGCGCTACGCTGGCACGCCGGATCGTCCAGCGCGCCGCACAGCGTGTCACCACCCGCCTGAGCGAGCAGAGACTGCAGCGACATCGGCACACCCGCCGCAGTGAAGTGTCGCAGTGCTTCGATCGTCGCGGTCGCGTGGACAACCAGCGCGGCGTCTATCGCTGGCTCAACGCCCGCTACCGGTGCTGGGTGGTATCCGTCGGCCATCGGCTGATGCTGGAATATCGTGTTCCGCGGCCGGGCGAGCGAATGGTGAACGCGCGTCGCGACCAATACGGCGAGGACCTAGCGCAGCCGCTGGCGCCGTCGCAACTGGGCCTGCGCCAGTTCAATGACCTGTCGCTGGATCCGGATAGCGCCTGCTACTACGCCACGCTGTCTGCACGTTATGGCGTGGCGATCACCGAGCTTCCGCCCGCCCCCGAGGCACATGCCTGCGCGGTGTTCGAGAACGGCACGCCATTGTTGAGCCAACAACTGCCACTGCCATCGGGATACCAGGCGGTTTCAGCCAGCATTGCCCTGGCCAACGCCAGTCCGGGCTGGAGCGTGTGCGGCAACATCGGTGCGGCCGGGTTCACCGCGGGAGGCGATGCGACTGGCGCCAAGGTCGATCTCGCCCTAGCCGGGCAGACCGGCGCACTGCCGATCAGTATCGTCCTGGTCGCGCCGGTCGGCGCGTTGGACGCTCCCTCCCCTGGGCCTGCCACGACGCCGCTCCCCGTCTACGGATTGAACATCGACGTGCGACTGGCCTGTACGCCGGATCTGCTCTCGGCTTGGAAGTCACGCCTCTACGATCGGTTGATGGAGGCCTGGAGGCACGATCTGCTTCGTTACTTCGATGCCGCCGGCGCGTCACCCCGGCACCACACCAGCCGCCAAGCGCAGCAGCGCAGCGTCCGCCTTGAACTGCAACGGGCCGGACTACGTGCGCTGCTTGCCCTCTCCCGTCGGCGCACCGGCGCCGATGCACTCGATGCACACCTGACGCCGGCCCTGCAGCTGTGGCTGGATCAGGCACTGGAATGGCGGGAGCTGACCTATACCCTGATTGATGATCCAGAGGCAGCCACCGCGCTGGACCCGGATGATTCAGGGTTGACCCCGTTCCTGCAGGCCACGCACGCACGGGTGCTGCTTCCGGTCGCATCAGGCCACGAGAATGCACTTCTCTACTTCCTCGCAACTGGAATGATGTGGCTGGGCGACGACGCGCTCGTACCGACCTTCCAGGCCACGCTCGAGGCAGAGCTCGTGAATGAGCCTGCAACACTGCGTTATCTGGACCTTGCCGACGATCTCAAGGTGGCCTTGGCCAGCCCGTCCCTCGCACCTGTCCGGGACGCCTGGGAGCTGATGGTGGCCACCGATATCAGCGTGCTGCAGGACGGCGACGCCCTGCCCGACTTCACGGAGGAACCGTGAGCGCCATCCAACCCGTCGGCAGCGTCTGCCTGTACTTCGGGGCCCTCGCCCAGGTCTCCCACAAGGCAAACCCGGCATGGTCCACTGGCAGCCCGACGGCCCCCGTGGCCGAGCCGGCTGATCAGCTCCAGGCCTTGCTGGAGCCGCTGGGCTGGATGGCCTGCGATGGCCGCGAGATGCTCATCGCACGCTACCGGGAGCTGTACGCTGCGCTGGGCTGTCTGTACGGCGGCGACTTCGCTCGCGGCATCTTCAACCTGCCGGATCTGCGCGGCATGTTCCTGCGCGGTGTCGACGACGGCGCCGGCGTCGATCCGGACCTGGACCAGCGACGGCGTCCGGATGGCAGCCCCGGCTATGCTGGTGTCGGCTCGCTGCAATGGGATGCCCTGCAGGTGCATCAGCATGACTACAGCGAGCCTGCAGGCAGCACGGTCTCCGGCGATGCCGTGGCGGCCTGCAACCTGCCGGTGCAGCGCCAACAGACCAGCGATCCTGTCAGCGGGCGCGTGAGCGCGCACGAGACGCGCCCACGCAATATGGCCGCCTACTACATCATTCGTGTCGAGTAGTGACGGCGGCCGCAATGTCAGACCGGCGGCTCGGTGCCCGACCCTACTTCGGCTTCCGGGTCGAACGAGAAGACCCGGATTTCCTGTTGCGGACCGGCGCTGGTCTGGCGCTCGATCACCACAGTCAGAATCAGCGACAGCTTCCATCGCCCGTCGTCCTGTACGACGGTCAACGGGGTCAGCGAGCGCTGCACCGAAGCGCTGACGCCGGGTTCCTGGTCATGCTTGATCTGGGCCGGCTGCCATTGCTCGATCGGCGTGGTGGCTCGTACGCTCGAGAAAGGCGACGGTGCCGAGAAGCGTTCGCCCGAAGTATGCGGAACCGTGTACAGCATGGCGTCGAGGATGTTGGTCGACAGCAGGGTGCCTGTGCGCCCATAGGCTGTGACCTCCACGCTGACCGTATCACCTTCCCGGAAATGCACGGCCCCGGCATAGCGGCCGACCGGCGAATAGAGATCGCGATGGGTCTTTACTTCTGCAGCCTGCCAAAGCAGGTCCGAGCTGACCTGTTCGATATCGAAACTGACCCGGATGATCGCGGCATCGGCCGCGGGCGGGATGGCGTTCACACTCATTCTGGCTTCCCTGTAAGCATGCGGTGATAGCGCCGGTCCCGGCGCAGAGCCAGGAGGTCCGGCTCACTGGCGATCATATGCGTGGGGTAGCCGCGCGCAATAGCGTCCTGCAGGTGCGTCAATGCGGTTTCGCGTGCGCCGCCGAGTTCGGCCACCAGCGCGGCACGGAACTGCAGGTCGGCACTGTTGCTGCCACGCCCGAGCGCGGCCTCGATGCGTTGCCGTGCCAGCGAGGCTTGCCCCAGCCGTGCGGCATACACCGCGCTGCGACTCTGCAGCGTTGCACTGTCCGGGCTACGTTGCAGCAGGGTGTCCACCATCTGCAAGGCTCGCAGGTGCGCTGCGTGCGCCTGCGCTTCACGGCCGGGCAACCAGCGCAGTGTATCGCCCAGGTTCGCCCATTTCAGATAGTCGTTGGGACTGCCCTTCGCATCGGACAGTGCGCGCTCGAACGCCGTGGCGGCCTCTGCGTAATCGCCGCGCATGTACAACAGCGTGCCGAGATTGCCATACAGGCGGCCGTTGCTGCCGTGCCGCAGGCCCTGCTGCAGCACATGCAGGCCATCATCAATACGGTTCGCGCGCAGCAGCACGCCGCTCAGGCTAACGTACGCTTGCACGCCGCTGGGCTTGAGCAGGATGCTGCGCCGGAACGCCTGCTCCGCGCCGGCGAGATCTCCCTGTTGGTAGAGCAGTGTCCCCTGGGTATCGACAAACCCACGGTCACCCGGGTGGCGCCGCATGGCATCTGTCAGCACCCGCTGGGCCAGCGCCGCCCGGTCCGACTGGGAGTACAGGCGGGCCAGCCCCAGTAGTGCATGGCGATCATCCGGGTCCAGCCTCCGTGCCCGCAGATAGTGACCTTCGGCACCGGCCTTGTTGTTCAGATACTCCTCTACCCAGCCTCGCGCCGCCTGCACGAGGGCCTGCTGTGGCTCCTCACGTTCGGCCTGCTCGGCCGCCTGGCGCGCGCGTTTCAACCAGACTTCATCGCGTTCATCGCCGGCGTAGCGCAGGCAGTAGCCGATGGCCAGCAACGCTGCGGCGCCGGCATCGTGCGGGTCGGCAGCCAGCCTGCCCTCCAGCAGAGCCACGGCTTCGGCTACGGCGCCGGATGTGTCGAATTCGCCCAACAGTTGTTCCGCGCGGGCCACCGGATCGCTGATGCCCGCCGTATGCTCCGCGCCGGTAAGCGACGCGGTGCGACGCATATCGCGATCATGCACGAACATGACGAACAGGCCGAACATCACGATAAGCCCCAGCACTGCACGGTGATCCGCGCGCTTGCGCCCACGTTCGCGCTGCTGTTCCTGCGCCTTCACCAACCGGCGGTGGACTTCGGACATCGAGCGCGGACGGTCCTGCGCATGACGGCGTGTCATGCGCTCGATCAGATCGGCCAACGCTGCGTCCATGCTCCGTGGGAGCCGTCGTCCAGCAGCGCTGCCATGCAATCGCCGATGCAATCCGCCCCAGGCCGCGTCAACCTCGAAATCGCGAACGCCCTTGAGCGCCTCGTACAGCACCAGTCCCAGCGCGTAGATGTCGCCGGATGCACCGGCGCGAGCGCCGAGCAGGCGTTCGGGGGCCAGATAGGCCAGCGTCCCCGCTACACCCTGCGCCGACACCGTGGTGACGGTCTGCTCTGGATCGATTGCCGCAGCCGCGCCGAAATCCAGGATGCGCACGTCCCCACATTCGGTGAGCATCACGTTGGAAGGCTTCAGGTCACCATGCGCCCAGCCGTGGTGATGGGCGACAGCGAGTGCTTCGGCCACCGCCGTGCCCAACCGCAGTACCCGCTCGGCAGGCAGCGCACCGGCGCGGTCCAACGCGTGTGCCAGGGTGTTGCCATGGATGCGCTCCATCACCAGTGCGAGCTGACCGGCATGCTCCTCCAGCGCATACACCGCTACAAACGCACGATGCGCCTGCGCAGCGAGCCGCTGGGCCTCGTAGCGCAGTCCCCGTTGGCCGCTTTCATCGCGTACCGCGAACTTGATCGCGACCTCGCGCGCCAGACGTTCATCCCATGCGAGGTGGACACGCCCGAAGCCACCCTCACCCAACGTGCCTCCGATGCGATAGTGACTGAACTGCCGCCCCTCCCCGGTAGGAGGCTGCTCCAAGACGGTTTCCATCTCCACTCCTGATTGATTGAGAGGGAGCAAGGATCAGTCACTTTCCGTCCGTTCACAGAGCGAGAGAGCCAGTGTGATCGAAGTCTCTGGCCGGCGCGTTACGGCTTCTCTGCCTGCGACGGACGCGGATCCAGGTCAATCGTGCGCCCTGCCACCAACAGGACCTTCTCCAGAGGATCCAGGTGAACCTGCCGAACCGGTGCATCCAGCGGCACGAACGTCTCGCTACCGGCGATGTCCACGGTTCGCCAGTGCATCGAGCCGTCCTCCATCTCCAGCAACAGCTCGAATCCTGGCAGCCAGTAAGCAGGCCCCGGTTGCCGCAGTATCAGCCCTCCCTCTGCCTGCTCAAGCTTGATCGTGGCAGCCCCCATTTCCTTGACCCAAGGCGTGAGAAAGCGCTCGGCGGTCGCTGCGTCAGGACCGAAGCTACGCAGGAAGTCCTCATAGCTGGTTCGCCCTTGAGGTGCAGCCGCAAAGGCGCGCATGCCACGGTCAAACGCCGCCCGCCCCACGGCCCGTTCCAGCATAGCAAGCACCCACGCCCCTTTGCTGTAGGCAACGCCACCATTGGAAGGATCATTGTCGAGTGCCGTCGTGTTGGCGTTCGTGCTCGCTGCGAACAATCGCGCCTGGTCGCGCCAGAACCATCGGGCGCGCTCAGCGCCTTGCAGGTCTTCAATCAACAGGCTCTCCGCATAGGTCGCCCAGCCCTCGGCAAGGAAGTTGCGGGCGGCGCCCGAGGGGCGTGTCCACAGATGGGCAACCTCATGCCCCAGGAAGGCCCGTATCGGGTAGCCCTCAAGCCGGGTTGGGCTACCGCCCCGCACGCCGGTGAAAATCGCCTGGTTGGACAGGAAGTGCCAACCCGCCCCATCACGGCCACGCGCCTGGATGATGGCGATGCGCCGCGTCTGCGGCATGCCGAAACGGGCCGACAGCACGTGCACGGCCTGCGCCACGCTGGCCTTCAGTACTTCATCGGACGGCGCATAATCTGCCGTGGCGAAGATGTCCAGCCGTACGTCACCGACCTGGTAGTGCCGCGGCGTCCAGGCATCATCGTAGGCCCAGCTGACCGCGCCCACCTTGCCCGTCGAGCGCGCAACCACCGTCCGCACGCCGTGGCTGACCGACTCCTGTTGCGGCAGGTCGGTGGCAATCCTGAAGCGTTCCGGCGCCTGGATCGACACCCTGACTTCGCCGTCTCCCCTGTCGATGCCGAACCCCATGAAGGGGTGCCACCAGTTCTGGTTGCGCAGATGACCGAAACTGCCGCCGAACATGGCGGAGTTCCCGCCCATCTCCTGCTCGACCTCCAGCTGATAGGAGACCTTCACGCGATGCCTCCCGCGTGGCGCGTCAACCCAGAAGAAGCCATCCTGGAAGGCGTATGCGGCCTTGCGTCCGTCGACCGTTACGTCGTCCACCTTGGCCTGGAGGTTCAAGCCGAAGAAGAATCCCGCTTCGGAATCAACCTCGGCTTCGATCACGTCTTCGACCCGGATGCCTCGGCCAGGCTGCAGCTCAACGCGCAGGTCCTGCGACACGATGGCATTGGCCTCCATCGGAATACGGTCGGCGATGTGCCATTGCTGGCCTGTCCAGCGCATCCGGTGCAGCCCTGAGTACAGAAGGGCATTGAAGGTCTGATCGCCGCTGACCCCGGCCACAAGCCGGCCGGACAGCAATACCGTAGCAGCCCCCTGGGCTTCGTCGAAGGCAATGACGCGCGCCGGGCTGGAACGTCGTGGGTGGTCGTCCTCCACCAGAGCGACAGCCGGCGCCGTTTCGCCCAAGAGTTGCTTGAAGCGATCCGGGTTGGACTCGAAACTGGCCTCCACTGAGGAAAGATGGTTCTGAAGCGATTCCCGATCCTGCGCCTGTGATGTGCCCACACAGGTCATCAAGGTGGCCAGCACGGCTGCCAGTCCGATCACATTCCAGTTCATGCTCGCTCCATGGGCGGTCGTCTACACACTGTCCGGATAGGGATGCGCGCAGGACGGGAAAGGTTTAAACGGCACGGCGGCCTCCCGTTGCGGCGCCGGCCCGGCCGCAGGACACCATGGTGTGAAGCGGGCATACTCCGTGGCACTGGATAGCGCGTCTACGCCCACATGCTGGATTCTTACCTGCTGTTCTTCTTCGCCGGCCTGGGTGCCTTCAATGGTGCGGCGCTGTCTGTCTATCTGCTATGGCGACGACCGGTCAGGCCGGCGCAATGTTGGTTGGCAGCGTTGGTGCTGATGCTCAGCCTGCGCACCGGAAAGTCCGTGCTGTTCTACTTCTGGCCGGACATTTCCAAGCTGGTTCTGCAGATCGGCCTGACCGGCTGTTTCCTCATTGGCGTCTGCCTGATCGGCTTCGTGCGCGCCTGGCGTGATCCTGATCGACGACAGACCCGGAAGGATCCCTTCTTCGCGCTGGGTCTGCTCGTGCTCGCAATCGCCTTTGGCGTCGCCTACCCCTATACCGACCATGTAAGCCTGTGGGCTGGACCGGTCTGGGGCTTCATCCAGGCAAGCTGGCTGGCCTGCCTGGTGCTGGCGACGGGCATGCTCCTGCGCACACCCAACCAGGTTCCCGCCGTCGGGCCAGCCGATGCATTGAGCCGTGCCCATGTCGCATCGGTGATCGCGGGCGTGGCGTTGATCTGGCTGGCCTATGCCACCGCCGGCCTGACATCGTATATCGTCGGCGCGCTGTCATTCTCGCTGGTGCTGTACCTGAGCATCAGCGTGATGCTCGCCCGGCGCAAGCCGCACGCCACCGTCGAGCCCTACCGGGATCGCAAGATCGCGCAGACCGAAGCCGAGGCGACGTTGCGCTCCCTGCAGGCGCTGATGGTCGACGAAGGCCTTTACAAGGACGCTGGATTGACCCTGCCCAAGCTGGCAAGGCGCCTCCGTATGCCCCCCGCGCGGTTGTCGCAGCTGCTCAATGACAACCACAAGACCGCCTTCAAGCCCTATCTGGCACAGATCAGGATCGAGGCCGCCAAGCAGCTGCTGCGCCAACAGGCTACGGCATCGATGGAGCAGGTCGCGGAGGCATCCGGCTTCCTGTCCACTTCCACCTTCTACAGAAGCTTCAGCAAGGTGGAAGGAACAAGCCCCGCGGCATGGCGGCAGGCCCAGCTGCGCGACTCCTGAAACGCGTTCCGGGAGTCGCAGAACGCACTTCAGTGTATTGATTCAAAAGGGACTTCCGCAGGATTCCGGATACATACCCAACGGAGTCTCCCATATGTCAGAAGCGCGTCCCCAGCCGGCAGTGATCGGCGCGTCCTCACTGCCAGCACGCCTCATCAGAGGATTCGCCCTCGCCTGCTTCGCGCTGCTGTGCGGCGAACAGGCCCATGCCGATGCGGTCACGGATGGACGTGAGGTCTCTGCAGTCATCCAGGACTATCTGCATGGCAGCTCCTACAACCGCGACGACCAGCTCCGGCGCGCCTTCCATCCCGATGCGCGGCTCTACCTCAGCCAGGGAACCGATGGCATGCGTGAGGTGGGAATCACGGAGTATGCCGGGTGGTTCAGCAGAAACCCCGGCCAGTTCAATGGCCGCATCGGCCGCCTGCTCGGCGTCCAGGTCGAAGGCAACATCGCGACCGCCAAGGCGGAGATCCTGGTCGACAAGGACCAGGCGCGCTTCGTCGATCTGTTCCTGCTGAAGAAGCTGGAGGGACAGTGGAAGATCATCAGCAAAACGGCCACCCGCGAATCGGCCCCAGCCCATGGGCGCCAGGTGCTGTTGGTGGTCTCCAGCGTCGGCACCGTTCCCGGCACCCGCCTGGCAGCCGGCAACAGCTTCGCCGAACTCATCCATGCCTACTCCGGATTCCGCGAGGCGGGCTACGGCGTGCAGTTCGTCAGTCCCGAAGGTGGCGCCGTGCCGCTGGCCTACATCGATACCAGCAATAGCGAGCACAAAGCCGGCATCTACAATGGCGACTTCATGTGGGCCCTGGCGAACTCGCGCCGTCCCGACGAGGTGAATCCCGGCGACTATGCCGCGCTGATGTATATCGGTGGCAATGCTGCAATGTATGGCGTTGCCGACAACGCCGGCCTGCAATCGTTGGCGGTGCGGATCTACGAGCAACAGGACGGGGTCGTCGCTGCGGTATGCCACGGCAGTGCCGGGTTGGTGAACCTGATCTTGTCGGATGGCTCAGCACTGGTCAGTGGAAAGCGTGTTACCGGCTATCCCGATGCCTTCGAAGACATGGGCGCGGCTTACTACAAGAGTTTTCCGTTCTCGATCGAACAACGCCTGCGGGGGAGCAAGGGCCAGTTCCGCCACGGCGCCCGCGGAACGTCGCATGTCGAGGCCGATGGCCGGCTTGTTACCGGCATGAACTGGGAATCCACCCGTGGTGTAGTGGCTGCGGTCATTCAGAGGTTGGACGCCGGGAGCGGCGCGCAGCAGGGTGCAGCAGCGGCCCGCTGATCCACTTGCGAGCGGGCCATTGGCCGGCAGCCCGGACTCCACACCGATCAACGATGGCCGGATTCACGCCGGCCATCTACCTGCTTCACACCCCGCCTCAGCCCATTTCGCAATAGTGGCAACGATCCCTGCGGTTCGAGCGGTGCATGCCCCTGTTTCCCACGAACACATCATCCCGTCGATGGCGCACCGCCTTCTACGTGCTGCTTGGCGTTTACGCCACTTACCTGCTGGCCGGCAATATCTTCCTCAACACACCGCTGTTCGACCAGGTCACCAACCGCAAGCCGCACAAGTTCGTGATGACTACCGGCCCAGCCATTACCGTGCTGCCGGGCCATGTCATTGCCTGGAATGTGCACATGCGTGGGCATGTGAACCACACCGTCTACGTGCTGCATGCCGACCGCGCCAGCGCCCGCCTGGCGATTCTGTCCTTGTTCCGCCGTGAAGTGCGGGTGCCGCGGCTGCAGGCCACCGGTGTTTCGGCCGAGATCAGCCGGGTCGAGGATGCCATTGCGCCCCCTCCGCGCAGCGACCAGGGCTGGACCCTGCACTTCGACGGCATCCACAGCGACAGCATCCGCAGCGCCCGCTTTGGCAAGCTGCTGATCATCGGCCAGGGCCAGGGCACGGTCGGCTTCGTCAAGCAGCTGCGCGGCGGCCCGTCGGAACTGCTCGACTCCACCATCACCTTCAAGGACGCCGATAGCAGCTTCGACGGCGTGCAGCTGCTGGGTGACATGAATCTCACCGCGCGCTTCAGCTATCCACGCCACTATCGCGACCAGGCGCCAGGCCTGGCCAAACTGAAACTGCTGCGTGCCGCGCTGAGCGTCGACGCCCGCAGCCAGGGCCTGCGCATGGATACCGACACTCTGCAGCCCAGGATTGCCAGCTCGCCGGTGGCCGGTCGCCTGCGCGCCGAGATGCATCTTGCCAATGGACAGCTCCGGCCCGGTGACCATCTGCTCTGGCATGTCCCCTTGCAGATGGGCGATGGCGCCCCTGATCGCGGCGTGCTCGCCCTCCAGCTCAATGTGGCCGACGATCTGCGCCTGCAGGCGCGCCTGCCGCCACGGCCGGGTTCGGGTGCAGAAGTCGACGCGGACCTGCATATCCGTGGCCGCGACATTCCCTTCCAGCAGCCCGCTCAGCTCCTGGAGCGCAGCTCAGGCACGGTGCGCGGCGAATGGGCCTTCACCTCGCTCAACTGGATCCCTGCCCTGTTCGTGCGCAAACCCTGGCTGCAACTGGACGGTGGCGGCACGCTGAAGGCCGATCTGCGCCTGCGCAACGGCGAGCTGATCGAAGGCAGTACGGTGGACATTCCTGCCGCCGAGGCGGTGGCCGAAGTCGCCGGCGTTCGTCTTGCCGGTACGGCCAGTGCACATGGCGAGTTGAAGGCAGGCTCGCCCAGCCAGGCACTGCTTGCCGTGCGCCTGCCCCGCTTCAGCGCACGCCCGAGCGACGCCAAGGAGGTGCGACTGTTCGATGGCCGCGACCTGGCGCTGGACCTCACCGGCGATGGTCGCCTGCAGGAGCTGCGCAAGGGCGTCCGTGCGCGCCTGCGCTTCAGCGAGGCCACGATTCCCGACCTGGCCGCCTACAACCGCTACCTGCGCTCGCCACAGGTACACCTTCTGAGCGGCACCGGCGTGCTCAGTGGCGATGCCACCCTCGATACCGACGGCCGCGTTGGCCACGGTAGCGCACGGCTCCTGGGGCAAAAAACCCAGGCCAGGATTGCGGGGCTGGACATGGGCGGGGATGTCGACGTCAATGCAACACTGCGCCGCGGCGACTTCAGCCAGCGTCATTTCGACCTGTCCGGCACCATCGTTGCGCTGCGCAATGTGCAGGTCGGCGGCACGCCGCGTGACACTGCCTGGCAGGGGCGCGTTGCTTTCAAGCGCGGCCGCATCGATGCGCAATCGCCGTTCCAGGTGGATGCCACTACCGATCTGACCCTGAGTGATGCGCGCCCACTGCTGGCACTGTTTGCCCAACGTACCGATTATCCGCGCTGGACCCTGTCGTTGCTGGATTCCGGTCAGATTGATGCCCAGGCCAGGCTGCGCTGGCGTGCAGGCCACCTGGTGGTCGACAACCTGCAGGCAGAGAACGATCGCCTGTCGGTGCGCGCGCGGCTGGATCTACTGGAACAACGCAAGCGCGGCGACCTGTACCTGCGCTGGGGGCTGCTGGGCGCCGGCATCGAGCTGGATGGGGACCAGCGGCAGTGGCACCTGGCGAAGGCACGCGAATGGTTCGACCAGCGCCCCGGATTGCTGCCCGCCGAGGCCGCTACGGACTCCTCCGGAACGTCGAACTGACGCCGGATGCGCTCGCCCAGGGATCGCACTACTCCTTACAGCTTCACGAATCGCTGGATCTTCCGCGCCAGCCAGCCACTGAACACCAGCGGCGCATCCAGTGCCGACACGCAGATGCAGGGTACGCCAGGGGCAGTCACGGGCTGATGCTCGATGTCCTCATCCAGATCCGCCATGTCGCCGGGGGTGAACAACCCCAACGCATCGTTGTACGAGCCCTGCAGGATCTGTGTCAGTTCCGAGCGGCCGTGGCTGTGCATCGGCAGGGATTTGCCCGGGGCGATCTTCAGCATGATCAGCGACGGCATTTCCTGCGCGCGGATGCAGTGCACGCCCGGCGCCATCCAGCGCCAGGGCAGGCTACGCATCGAGTGGCCGAAATAGGGATGCAGCGATGCCGGCAGCAGGTCAGGATCGGCCCCCGGCTGGGGCCGTGCCACCACGCTGCGCGACGAAGGAAGGGCCACCTCACCGCGCTGATCCAGCTGCGCCAGCATGGCGTTGCGCAGGTCCGCCTGCCGCGACTCGATCCGGACCGGCTGGGTCTGCTCCATCAATGCCGAACCGATCGCTTCGGCTTCACGCAGCCGCTGCCGGCACTGTGCACAGTGCTCCAGATGGACCCCGGCCACCACGCTCAGTGGCGCCGACAAGGCGCCGGCCGCGTAGCTCACCAGGGTAGATTCGTGCAGGTGATGACGCGGGCTCATGGTGCGCCCCCTATCTTGGCCTGCAACTGCAGGAATGCGCGTCGCAGGTGTGATTTGACCGTGCCGAGCGGCATGCCCAGGGCGTGTGCGATTTCGGCATGGCTCTTTGCTTCGAAGTACGACATGCGCACCAGCCGCGCCTGGATGGCCGGCAGTTCATTGATGCGCTGGCGCAGCCGCACGTGATCAGCGAACTGCTCTGCACTGCTGCGCTCGACCAGATCCCCCGCAGCCGCCTCCTCCACCGCCGACTGCACCTGCATCCAGCTGCGCTCGTGACGCACGCGGTCGATGTGCAGGTTGCGCGCGATCCGGTACAGCCAGGTGCTCAATGCGCCCTGCGCAGGATCGAAGTCTGCGGCGCGCAGCCATAGCCGCAGCAGGCACTCCTGCGCCAGCTCTTCGGCCACCGCACCGGGGGCGCCCAGGCCACGGAGGTAGACACACAGGCGCGGCATGAAGTGATCGTAGATGCGCATGAAACAGTCACGGTCGCGCAGGCGCGCAACACCGTCCATGTCCCCGGCCCAGTTCGTCGGCTCGTTGCTCGGCTGCTGGGAACTGGGCACGGTCCGCGCGGTGTCGAAGTTGAAGGGAGGGCTGGCGGCGTCAGGGTACATCTGCGTTCGCGGCGGGCGGGTGAAGGTAGCTTCCTCTACGGTCGGCAGTGGCATTTGGATGCACGCGCCGCTGCATCCACCTGCCCACATCCGCCGTAGGCACTGCGACCCCTCCGCCGGAAACGATCCCATGCGTACCCTCTGGCTGCTGCTGTGCCTGCCCCACGTTGCCCTGGCCGACCCGCTGCTGCGCACCGAAGGTGTTGCCACCCTGGCCGACGGGTCGGTGGCGTATCGGGAAGTGCATTGGCGGGCCAACGCCGAGGACGGCGCTGAGCGCTGGGTCCAGTACCAGTGCCCGGACGGTACCCCGTTCGCGCGCAAGCAGATGCCCGCCAGCACGCAGGTCCAGGCACGCGGCTACCAGCTGCTTGATCAGCGCAGCGGCCAGGCCGCCAGCGTGCAGTTGGCAGGCGGCCGTGTGCGGGTGGACTGGAAGGAAGCGCGTGACACCGCGCGGCGCGTGCAGGATGTGCCGTTGCCGGATGCGGCCGTGATCGATGCAGGCTTCGATGCTGCCGTACGCCAGCACTGGCAGGCCCTGATGCACGGGGACGTCGTGCACCTGCCCTTCCTTGTGCCGGGGCGGCAACGCTTCTACCCGGTCAAGGTTGTCCGGCGCGGCGAGGTGCGCTGGCAGGGTGTCGCAGCAGAGTCCATCGAGGTCGGCCTGGATGCATGGTACGGCACCATGGCCCCGAAACTGGCACTGGTCTATGCCGATGACGACCGGCGCCTTCTGGAATTCAGGGGAACCAGCAATCTGCGCGACGCCGGCGGCCGCTATCCGCAGGTGGTGGTGCGCTTCGCCACGGCGCCTACCCGCCCTTCACAGTCCGAATGGCGCGACGCCTGGACACGGCCACTGGTCACGGCGTGCCCCGTTACGACCAGATGAAGCGCGTCGCTGTTGCATCCAATTGACGCGCTCCCGCGTAGAGAAGGACATACGCTCACCCGGGATTGCCCATGGACTCTGCAGCGCCCCTGCCCCGCCGTCGCCACCGGCTGTTGCGCACGATGCAACGGTGGTTCGACACCCGCAGTGAACCGGAGACTGCGCTGGTACGCAGTGGCCGCATCGACTGGCTGCGTGCGGTGCCCTTCGCGCTGATGCATCTGGCCTGCCTGACGGTGATCTGGGTCGGCGTTTCATGGACGGCGGTGATCGTCGCCGCTGCGCTTTACGCGCTGCGCATGTTCGCGATCACGGCGTTCTACCACCGCTACTTTTCCCATCGCACCTTCCAGACGTCGCGGACGGTGCAGTTCCTGTTCGCTGCAATCGGTGCATCCAGCGTGCAACGCGGTCCACTGTGGTGGGCCGCGCACCATCGCCACCATCATCGCCACGCCGATCAACCGCTGGATCCCCATTCGCCACGTGAAGGTGGCTTCTGGCGCAGCCACATGGGCTGGTTCCTGACACGTGAAGCCTTCGCTACCGATCTGTCGCGGATTCCGGATCTGGCGCGCTTTCCCGAACTGCGCTGGCTGGACCGCTTCGATACGGCGGTGCCGGTGCTGCTGGCCATGGCGTTGTTCGCGCTCGGCGCAGCACTGGAACGCTGGGCGCCCGGGCTGCACACTTCGGGCGCGCAGCTGCTGGTGTGGGGCTTCTTCATCTCCACCGTGGTGCTGTTCCACGCCACGGTCACCATCAACTCGCTGGCGCATCGCTTTGGCCGCCGTCGTTTCGATACGCGCGACGACAGCCGCAACAACCTCTGGCTGGCCCTGCTGACCTTCGGCGAAGGCTGGCACAACAACCATCATTTCTTCCCCGGCACCGTCCGCCAGGGCTTTCGCTGGTGGGAAATCGACCTGACCTGGTATGGGCTGCGCATGATGGCGGCGCTGGGCCTGGTGAAGGGCCTCAAGCCCATCCCCGCATGGGTGCTGACCAAGGCGAGATACTGACATGCGCATCGCGATCATCGGATCGGGCATTGCAGGCCTCGCCAGCGCATGGTGGCTGGACGCCGGCCATGACGTCACCCTGTTCGAGGCCAATGACTACCTGGGCGGGCACACCCACACCCACGACGTGCAGGTCGACGGCGTATGCATGGCCGTGGATACCGGCTTCATCGTCTTCAACCCCCATCATTACCCGTTGCTGACGGCGCTGTTCGATGAGCTGGGCGTGGCCTCGCAGCCGACCACGATGAGCTTCTCGATGCACAGCGAGCGCAGTGGCGTGGAGTACAACGCGACCTCGCTGGACGGCCTGTTCTGCCAGCGCCGCAACCTGGTATCGCCGCGCTTCTGGGGCATGCTGGCGGACCTGCGGCGCTTTTACCGCGATGCGCCGCAGCTGCTGTCCGGGCACGAGGGCCCCACGCTGGGCCAGTACCTTCGCGATCAACGCTACGGGGATGCCTTCATCGAGGAGCACCTGCTGCCAATGGCCTCGGCGCTGTGGTCTTCGCCCACCGCCAGCGTGCTGGACTTCCCGGCGCGCTACCTCGTCCAGTTCATGGCCAACCACCAGATGCTGCAGATGACCGGCCGCCCAAGCTGGCGCGTCGTCACGGGCGGGTCGGCGCGGTACGTGGATGCGCTGCGTCGCCGTTGGCGGGTCCATGAGCGGTTGCAGTGCCCGGTCACGGCCATCGAGCGCATGCCCTGGGGCGCGCGCGTGCATAGCGCAGCAGGCGTAGAGGCGTTCGATGAGGTGATCCTGGCCTGCCACAGCGACCAGGCCCTGGCATTGCTGGCCGATGCCGATGCCGTCGAGCGCGATGTTCTTGGCGCCATCCGCTACCAGCGCAACGAAGTGGTACTGCATACCGATGCCTCGCTGCTGCCACGCAACCGAAGAGCGTGGGCTGCCTGGAACGCCCATGTGCCCCACGATCCGGCTGCGCTCTGCACGGTCAGCTATTGCATGAACCTGCTGCAGGGCCTGCCCGGCGACACGCCACTGGTGGCAACCCTCAATCGCAGCGAGGCCATCGATCCGACCAAGGTGCTGCGCACGCTGCAGTATTCCCACCCCGTGCACGACCACGCCGCCGTGCGCGCACAGCAGCGCTGGGACGACCTGCAGGGCCATCGCCACACCTGGTTCGCCGGCGCCTACTGGGGCTGGGGATTCCACGAAGATGGAATCCGCAGCGCGCAGCGCGTGGTGGAAGCCCTACGCGCACGCCAGTCCCTGTGCTCACCCCCGGTTGCAGGTGAGGTGGCGGCGTGAACGCCAGCGCGCTCTATTTCGGGCAGGTGGTGCATCGTCGGCATCACCCGCACCCGCATGCATTCCGCTACCCGGTGGCGCAGCTGCTGCTCGACCTGGACGAGCTGGAGACGGTGTTCGCCGGCCGCTGGCTGTGGTCGGTCAATCGCCGCAACCTGGCCGAGTTCCGGCGCAGCGATTACTTCGGTGACGCCGCAATGCCGCTGGCAGACGCCATCCGCGACCATGCCGCAGGCAGCCTTGGCCACCGTCCGGACGGCCCCGTGCGGCTGCTCACGCATCTGCGCTTCGCCGGACACGTGTTCAACCCGGTCAGCTTCTACTACTGCTATGCCGCCGACGGCAGCACGCTGGAGTGCATCGTGGCCGAGATCACCAACACACCCTGGAAAGAGCGCCACGCCTACGTGCTTCCAGTGTCGACGGCAGCGCAGGACGGCGGCTCGATGCGCTGGCAGTTCGACAAGTGCTTCCATGTGTCGCCGTTCATGGCGATGGATTGCCGCTATGACTGGCGCTTCAACTGCCCTGGCGATGTCCTTCGCGTGCACATGCAGGTCTGGCGTGATGGCGTGCGCCAGTTCGATGCCACCCAGAGCATGCAGCGGCATCCGCTGGACGGGCCCGGCCTGGCCCGCGTGCTGGCGTGCTACCCGCTGATGACGATGCAGGTGGTGACCGCCATTCATTGGCACGCACTGCGGCTCTGGCTGAAGCGCAACCCCGTGCACGACCACCCCACCTTGGCAGGGAAACCCCGATGAACGAAATGACTCCCACGGTGGCACTGCCGCATCCCGGCGCACTGGATGCGTTCCTGCGCCGCCGCCTGCTGGCCCAGCTTGCGCCGTTGCGCGAGGGCCGCCTGTGCGTGCGCGATGCGCTCGGTGAAGTGTGGCTGGGTGAAACACGCGGTGGGCTGCACGCCACGGTGACCATCGACGACCCGGCGTTCTATCGCAAAGTGGCCGCGCAGGGCAGCGTCGGCACCGGCGAGAGCTATATCCATGGCGACTGGCGCTGCGATGACCTGGTGGCGCTGGTGCAGCTGCTGGTGCGCAATCGCGACCTGCTGGACAGCATGGAACACGGCCCCGCCCGCATCGGCGGCTGGCTGCTGCGCGGCTGGAACCGCCTGCGCCGCAACAGCCGCGAGGGCAGCCGGCGCAACATCGCCGCGCACTATGACCTGGGCAACGATTTCTTCGCCCTGTTCCTGTCACCGGACCTGATGTATTCCTCGGCGTTGTTCGCCAACGCGGACGAATCACTGGAATCGGCATCACGGCGCAAGCTGGACCGCATCTGCCAGCAGCTGCAGCTGAAACCGGGCGACCGCGTGGTGGAAATCGGCACCGGCTGGGGCGGCTTTGCCCTGCATGCCGCGCAGCACTATGGCTGCCACGTCACCACCACCACCATCTCTGCCGAGCAGCACGCACTGGCGACCCAGCGTGTGCAGGCAGCAGGCCTGCAGGACCATATCACCCTGCTGATGCAGGACTATCGTGACCTGCAGGGCCAGTTCGACACACTGGTCTCGATCGAGATGATCGAGGCGATCGGTGCGGAGTACCTGGAGACCTACATGGCCACGCTGCAGCGGCTGCTGAAGCCCGGCGGTGTTGCCCTGCTGCAGGCCATCACCATCGAAGACCACCGCTACGAGCAGGCGCGGCGCAGCGTGGACTACATCAAGCGCTACGTGTTCCCGGGCAGCTTCATTCCCTCGATCAATGCGATCGTGGCCGCCAAGACCCGGGCCAGCGACCTGCAGCTGATCGCCCAGCAGGACTTCGGCCCTTCCTACGCCCTCACCCTGCGAGCGTGGCGCCAGCGGTTCCTGGCCCAGTTGCCGGCGGTGCACGCCCAGGGGTTCGATGCGCGCTTCTGCCGCCTGTGGGAGTTCTACCTGGCCTACTGCGAGGGTGGATTCCTGGAGCGCTCCATTGGTGTCTCGCATCTGCTGCTGGCGCGCCCGGGCCATCGGCCGATGCTCCAGCCGGGGCGGGAGGGCTGAGATGCGCCGGTTCTGGGGCAACCTGCTCGGCAACCAGCTGGTCTGGCTGTGCGCGGTGGCTGGCGCAGGACGCGGCTGGCAATGGCCCGCGTTGCTGGCCGCCACGCTCTACATCGGCAGCCAGCTGCTGACCTCGCCGCACACCAGGCTGGACCTGCGCCTGATGATGCTGGCATTGGCCTGCGCCTGGCTGGTCGATGCCACTGCAGCGGCCAGCGGTACTGTGCGCTACGCCGCCGCGCCATTCGGCTGGGCGCCGCCGCCATGGATCCTGGCGCTGTGGGCCGCGTTTGCGATGACCCTGACCACATCGATGGCGTTCCTGCAGCGGCACGCCGCACTGCCCGCGGTGTTCGGCCTGCTGCTGGCCCCGCTGGCCTACCTCTCCGCCGCGCGCGGATTCGATGCGGTGCGGTTCGCGGCGCCGGCATGGCAGGGCGTGCTGCTGCTGGGCGTCGGCTGGAGCATCGCGCTGTCATTGCTTTGCTGGGCCGGCCGTCGCGGATTGCGTGGCCCAGGCCGTCAGCCACTGATGGGAACATCGCCATGAACGGCCTGCCATGGGTGCTGCTGTACGCCGTATTGATCATGGCCTGGGGCTGGGCGTGGCAGCGCAGCCACCACAATATCGGCGTGGTGGATGTGCTCTGGGCCAAGGGCGTCGGCGCCTCGGCCGTGCTGCTGGCACTGCTGGGCAGCGGCGCAGCAGCACCGCGCATCGCCCTGGGCGTGCTCGGCGGCCTGTGGGGTAGCCGCCTTGCCCTGCATCTGTGGAGCCGCGTGCGCAAGGAGGCCGAAGACGGCCGCTATCGCTACCTGCGCGACTACTGGCAGGGTCACCAGGGCCGGATCTTCGGTTTCTTCATGGCCCAGGCGCTGCTGATCGTGCTGTTTGCCCTGCCCTTCGTTGCGGTTGCCAGCAATCCACAGCGCGGCATCTCGATCTGGATGGTCGCAGCGGCGGGCGTCTGGTTGCTGAGCGTGGGCGGAGAAGCCGTGGCCGACCGCCAACTGGCCCGCTTCCGTGCCGCGCCGGCGAACAAGGGGCGCACCTGCCGCGACGGCCTCTGGCACTACTCCCGTCATCCCAACTATTTCTTCGAATGGTTGCACTGGTTCAGCTACGTCCTGCTGGCAGTTGGCTCGCCGCTGTGGTGGCTGGCCTGGATCGGGCCACTGCTGATGTATGTGTTCCTGCGTTACCTGAGCGGCATCCCCTTCACCGAGAAGCAGGCGCTGCGCAGCCGTGGCGAGGACTACCGCGCCTACCAGCGCAGCACCCCGATGTTCTTCCCCTGGCTCCCCGACGATACCAAGGACACCCCACGATGAGCGCGACCCCATCATTGATGCCAGCCGAAGCGTCCGAGACGGGGCTTGTTGCCTGGGCCGAACGCGGGCTGGTTCCCGATGCAGCACTGCGGGCCGGTATTCGACGCCTGTGTGCCCAGCGCCTGCACGAGGAAGCGGCCGGCGGCATCCAAGCGCAGTCCACACGGTTCGCGCAGCGCATCGCCGAGCTGGCCGACAGCCCGCTCGCTCTGCATACCGATGCGGCCAACCGCCAGCACTACGAAGTGCCCGCCGCGTTCTTCCAGGCCTGCCTGGGCAAGCGCCTGAAGTACAGCAGTTGCTACTACGCCACCGGCCAGGAAACCCTCGACCAGGCTGAAGAGGCGATGCTGGAACTGTATGGACAGCGCGCGGGCCTGTCAGATGGCCAGCAGGTCCTTGAGCTGGGCTGCGGCTGGGGCTCGTTGACGCTGTGGATGGCCGAACGCTACCCGCAGTCACGTATCACCGCAGTATCCAACTCGCACAGCCAGCGCCAGCACATCCTGGCGCAATGCCAAGCGCGCGGACTGAACAATGTGGAAGTCCTCACGCGGGACGTGAATCAGCTGGAGTTGCCCACCGCCCGTTTCGACCGCTGCGTCTCCGTGGAAATGTTCGAGCACATCCGCAATTACCAGCGCCTGCTGGCCCGCATCGGGCAATGGCTGAAGCCCGATGGCGCGTTGTTCGTGCACATCTTCGCGCATCGCACGCTGATGTACCCGTTCGAAACCGCCGGTGACGACAACTGGATGGGCCGTCATTTCTTCACCGGCGGGCTGATGCCGGCCGCCGACACCCTGCTGCATTTCCAGCACGACCTGCAGCTGGCGCAGCGCTGGCTGCTGGATGGCACGCACTATCAGCGCACCGCCGATCATTGGCTGGCCAACCAGGACGCGGCACGCGAAGCGATCATGCCGGTGCTGGTCGCCACCTATGGACAGGCTGCGGCGAAGATCTGGTGGCAGCGCTGGCGCATGTTCTGGATGGCCTGCGCAGAACTGTTCGGTTATGACGGCGGCCAGCAATGGCTGGTGGCTCACTATCTGTTCCGTCCCCGTTGAGGTGCCCCATGCGCATGCTATCGCTGCTTCCGCTGCTGGCGGTCAGCCTGTTCGGCGCAGGCTGCAGTTCCCATGACGCCCGGCCGCTGCCGCGACCTGCGTCGGTGGATGTGCCGCGTTTCATGGGCGATTGGTATGTGATCGCCCACATCCCATCCTGGCCGGAGCGCGATGCCTTCGACGCCGTGGAAAGCTACGCGCTGCGCCCGGATGGGCGCATCCAGACCACGTTCACCTATCGCAAGGGCAGCTTCGATGCACCACGAAAGTCGATGCACCCTGTCGGCCGTGTGGAAAAGGAAGGGGCCGGGGCGATCTGGGGCATGCAGTTCGTCTGGCCCATCCAGGCCGAGTATGTGATCGCCTGGCTGGACGACGACTACACCCAGGTGATCGTGGCCCGCAGCAAGCGCGACTATGTCTGGTACATGGCGCGCACGCCACAGGTTTCTGCGACCGACTATGCGCAGGCCGTGGAACGCATCGCCGCCATGGGCTATGACACCCATCTGCTGCGCCGCGTTCCACAGTCCGTGCGGACACCTGATCGCTGACGGAGGGGGGTGCTGCCCGGAGACGGCGCCGCCCGCAGTCAATCCAGTGCGAATCCGGCAACCTTGCCGTGTTCGTCCGGGCGGATCATGTACGGCATGAAGACGCCCGGGCCAAAGGTGGCCACGTAGTTGTACTCGGTCCCCTTCGCGCCCGCCTGCGTCCCCTTGAAGATCAGGGTCGCCGGTGTGCCATAGGGCGCGATTGCCTTCGACAGTCCACTGCCCAGCCCGGCTTCCAGTTTCGCGCGCAGGTTTTCGCTGAACCCCCCATAGCCGTGCCCGGCCTGCAGTTGCTCGAATGTCGCCCGCGCGCGTTTCGTCATCGCAGCATCTTCGCCGAGCGCAGGATGGCTCCATGCGGCCACGATGTTCGGATGAAGCGCACTGAAGACCGCATTGGTCAGGGTGATCCCGGCTTCAGGTGTCTTGTCTCCCAGATTGGTGAAGGCAATGACACGCAGCCCGAGGCCCGGAAAGTACTCATCGGCAGTGGTGAAGCCCTGCGAACCACCGGTGTGCCCGATCCGAGACTGACCAAAGACCGAGTTGACGAACAGCCCGAGTCCATAGTCGGCACTGCTGCCTTCCGTGGTCCGCGCCGGCGTCATCATTTCGATGTAGCCAGCCTTGCTGACCACCCGACCCTCGACCAGGCCGCGGTCCCAGCGTGCAAGGTCATCCAGCGTGCTGACCAGGAAGCCGGCCGCGCCACTCCAATCCGGATGGAAGTACGGCGATCGCCGTAGAACGCCATTTTCATGCCGGTATCCCATCGCCATTCCATCCAGCCGCGCGGTGTCGGCGAGGGTGAAGGTGTGCCGCATGTCCAGAGGCGCCAGCAGATGTCGGCGCACGTAGTCACCATACGGCTCCCCCGACACCACCTCGATGACCCGTCCGAGCAGCAGGTATCCGGTATTGGAATACGACCAGCGGCTGCCCGGCGCGAAATCCAGGGGGCGTCCGGCAATGCGGGCGATCAGCCGATCAAAGGCAATCGGTTGCGTCACCAACGCATCGACCTCCTGTTCCGGCCCGTCGAAGTAATCGTGCAGGCCACTGGTGTGGGACAGCAACTGGCGTAGGGTCACCTCGTGCGCATGCGGCGCGTCTGGCAGGTATCGGGCAAGCGGGTCGTCAAGCTTGAGCTTTCCGGCCTCCTGCAGCTGCACGATGGCGGCAGCGGTGAACTGCTTGGTGATCGAGCCTATTTCGAAGGGCGTATCGGTGCGCACCGCAAGGCGTTGTTCCATGTCACGCTGGCCGTAGGCCCTCGCGTAGACCTGCCGATCGTGCTGGAGGACCAGCACCGTGGCCCCGGGCACGTTGAAGCGGCGCATGACCTGCTCGACGCCACGATCGATCCGTTGCGTCGCTGCCGCGTCCAGCGCAGCGCTCGCGCCGCTGGATACGGGGCCGCGCGCGCCCGTTGCGGCAAGGGCGCACGGGTTGCCGCTGGCCGTCATGGCCAGCAGACCTGCCAGGCCAATCCAGAAGTATCCGGTGCGCATTGCCGAACCCCATTAATTCAAATTTGGTATAGAGTTTGAATTATGAGCCCCTCCGCAGCAAGACCCCCCTCCCCGCCCCCGCTCAAGCTGACGCCCGATCAGCTGGCCGCAATGGCTTCCCCGACGCGGATGGCGATCCTGCAGCGCCTGGACGCGGATGGACCCGCAAGCACGCGTGAGCTTGCCGAGCGCCTGGGCCGTCCAGCGACCGCGCTCTATCACCACCTGGCACATCTGGAGAAAAACGGGCTGGTGCGCATCACTGGACACCGTGTCACCGGGCGCCGCCCGGAGGCGGTTTACGCGGCGATATCACAACAACTTTCCTCCCGGGATGCGGTGCGCACCACTGCCGGGCGCAGGAGCCTCATCCGCGTGGCAGCAAGCACTGTCGCCGCCACCCTGCGCACCTTTGCGACCGCCGCCACCCATGCCGCCGCCCGCTTTGAAGGACCACACCGCAACTGCGTGGTCAGGCATGTGTCCTTCCGCACCGACGACGCGCGGCTCGAACATATCAATGCACTGATCGATGAGCTTGAAGCCGCTGCGCTCGACGCGAGCCCACAGGGCGACACCATGCTGCTGACCGTGCTGATGGCGCCAGCCGTGCAGAAGACCCGCGAAAAATAGACCTCCCATCACACGCAGGAGTGCGTCAGCAGACTGCGCACGGCGGCGATCCGCGCCGGCCACGGGCGCGACGCACTCGCGGCGATCGACTCGATCAATGAGGATTGCTCAGATCAATAATAAGCAATGATCGATTCTTAGGAATAATCGCAAAAATCCAACGATTTCGATGTTCGACGCGACAGCGGCGCCAGAATGACGGCCACGCCCATCGGCGCCGACATCCCCCCGCGCATGAATGGATTTCCTGCACCGCGTCGGCTTCGCCTGGCGCTCCTGGACGATCACGAAATCGTTCGCCGTGGCACCGCACTGCACCTGTCCGGCGATCTCCGCTTCCACATCGCCGCCAGCCACGCCCGTAGCGACGACCTCATCTGCAGTCTTCGGCAGGCGCCGGTCGACGTGGCCATCGTCGACCTCACGCTTGCGCCCGGCGACCGCGATGGTGCCGATCTGGTCGCCCTTCTGCGGCAGGATTTTCCGCGACTGCCGTTGCTCGCGTTCGCCACGCATCTGCCCACGACCAATCTGAACCATCTGATCGGCACCGGGCTCAGTGGCTTTGTCAGCAAGGCCGAGCCCTTGCCTGCACTGTCGGACGCCATCGTCCGCGTGTTCCAGGGGCTGACCCGGGTTCCACCGGATGTCACGCTGGCCGGCGACCGCGGCGCACTCAGCCGCAACGAACGCGAGGTGCTGGACCTGCTCCTGGAAGGGCTGACCGTATCGGAGATCGCCCTGCGCCGGCATCGCAGCATCAAGACGGTCAGCACACAGAAGATCGCCGCACTGCGCAAGCTTGGGCTGCGCAGTGACATGGAGATCTATGCAATGCGCCAGCGTCTGGAGTTGCTGTGAGCCGCGCAGCTCCATTGAGTCGCCGCACGCTGCTCACTCTGCTGCTTGCCCTGCTCCTTCTGCCTGCCGCGTCGGCAGAAGATGTGCACTCCCAGCGCTGGATGCCCGGCAGCCAGGTGCGGGTCGCCACCGCACCCTCGCTCCGCCCTGTGCCGGCATCGCTTGCCGGATCGACGCCACTACCGACCCTGGCCCATGGCTACGCCGATCTGGTGGCACGCCACGCCCGCCTTGACTTCGTAGACCTGCCCTACCCGACCACCACGGCAGCGATCGCGGCAGTCTGTCATCAGGAGGCCGACCTGGTACTGGTGCTGGCTGGCGCGATGCGTCATACCCTGCCCTGTCCCGATCTCGTCGCGTCGGGGCGCTTCCATGGGGGTGCCACGTTGCTGGTGGGGCGCACCGGCGAATGGCTACCGCGGGAAATGCACGAGCTCGAAGGACGGACGATTGCCGTTGTCGACGGCGGCCCCTACACCGCATGGCTGCGCGCGCACCATCCGGCGACACGCCTGCTGTACGTGCCGGACCGGCATGCGACGTTGGCCGCCGTTGAATCGGGCCTGGCCGATCTGGCGATCGGCATGGAACCGACCCTGCGCCCGATGGTCCGTCGTCATTTCAACGGCAGACTGCGCCTGCAGCCGTTCGACAGCGACTTTTCCACCGACCTGCACCTGCTCGCACGCCGCGAAGACCAGCTGCTGCTGCACCGCATCGAGCGGGCCCTGCAGGGGATCACCCTTGAGGAGCACGCCGGACTGCTGCAAACCTGGGCGCATCAGGCATTGCCGGCCACGGTCGATCGGGTGCTGGACTGGATGCGGATACCTCCGCCGTTCTGGTGGCTGTTGCTGGCCCCTCTACTGGCCGCGCTGCCACTGCTCTCGCGCATGACCCGCCATCTACGGAACCACGGAGACCAGGAAGGGGCGCGCGCCGTCGGCATGCTCAGCCACGAGATGCGCAACTCGACACAGGCCGTACTCACCTCGATCGAACTGCTCGGGCGAGCGTCGCTGCCCACGGGGGAACGAGACCTGCTGGCGACCGCCCATGTGGCAGGCCAATCGCTGCGCAACCTGTTGAACCGGGCGCTGGAGTTTTCGCGCCTGGCCCACGGCGCCTTCAGACCGAACGCGCAGCCCTGCGACATCACCCTGCTCTGTTGCGAGGTGCTCGATGCCATCCGGCCACAGGCACAGCAGAAAGGCCTGAAACTGCACCTCGCCAACCCTGAGGCACCCTCGCCCGTGGTACTGGTGGATGCCGATGGGCTGCGGCAGATCATCAGCAACCTGCTGGCCAACGCGGTGAAGTTCAGCGATATCGGCGGCGTCGAGCTGCGCCTGCAATTCACGCCGTCGACGCGGCCCCGCAACCTGTTGCTGGAGGTGATCGACAGCGGCATCGGCATCGCGCCGGCGCAGGTGTCCGCCCTGTTCCAGCCATTCCAGCAGGGTGGCGGCGGACAGCAGCGTGGTGGCACCGGGCTGGGGCTGGCCATTGCGCGCGAACTGGCCCGGGCGATGGGCGGCGAGCTGACGGTGCACAGCGTGCTCGGGCGTGGCAGCCGCTTCATCCTGCGCCTGCCGGTGGACCCTGCCCGTCCTGATGCCTGCATCGCGCACACCGCCGTTGTCGGCCGGCCGCTGACCGGGCTTGATCTATTACTGGTATAAGATCACGAACTCAATCGCCACGTCATTGCCGAACAACTGCGGCAATGGGGTGCGCAGGTATGCGCGGTGGCCGACGCCGCCAGCGCACTCGACGAACAGGCGCGACTGCCGCGCCAGACATTGCTGCTCGACATCGAGCTGCGTGGCATCGATGGACATGCGCTGGCGCGCGAGCTGCGCCGTCGTGCCAACGGCCCGCTGCGACTGATCGCGTTGTCAGCGCGAACGGGACGCCGACACACTGCACGCTGTCGCCGGTCTGGATTCGATGCCGTATTGGCCAAGCCGCTTCGGGCCACGCAGCTGCTGCCGGCACTGGGCCTTCCCGCGCGACAGCTCCCTGTTGCAAACGACGAGACAGCGCAGCTGCACGATGCTTACGCCGCCGATATCGGCAACGAACTCGCGCAGATCGAGCGGATGATCCATCTCGCCGATGCACGCGCGCTCCGCCACCATGCCCATCGATTGCAGGGCGCGCTGCAGATGCTCGGCGAATGCGAGCAGGCCACCATCGCCGCCGACCTGTCCGAACTGGGACACGATGCTGTGCCGGACTGGGCCGACGTGCGGCGCCTGCTTGGAATCCTGCAGGAACGGCATGGCGCCCGCGCAGCGGGAACCATGCCGGGGCCCTGATCAGGCAGCCAGGCGCTCGACCTGACGACGGGTCAGGTCGTTGAAGCGGCCCAGCGACATCAGGTGCTGGTGGATCAGCGCCAGCCAGCCACTACGGTGCCACTCAACCACAGTTGCTTCCGGCAGGGCGACGAACTTTTCGACGTCCACCACCAGGAAGCCATTGAGATTGAACTCGCGGCCATCCGGGGTGCGCACGGTGGCATTGCGCTCGACCAGCAGGCCGTGGTCGGTCAGCGCCTTGGAGAAGGCCAGGGTCTGTTCGTGCTCGCGGGTGTACTGGCCGCAGAACTCCAGCGCCTGCTGCACCATCTCGGTGGCCTTGCCATCGACGAACAGCGGCTGGCCTTCTTCGCCACCCTTGACCACGCGCGGGCTTTCTTCGTCGATGCCCAGCAGGAAATCATTCTCCGCACCGGTATCGATGAAGATGAAGGGATGGCGGCGCAGGTAGGCCGGAATGTAGGCCTCGTCTTCCCACAGGCCGTCCTGGATGAACAGGTTCTGGTCGGACACGCCGACGGCCGCCATCGGGACCGCACCCGGGCCGGCAAACAGGATCGGGAAGTGATGCAGGGCCAGCGAGAACTCGCCCAGTACCAACGGAATGGCATTGTTGCCGGCGGCGAACTCGAGCTTGCCCGGCAGGATGCGCAGGTCGGCATGCACATCGGCCTGCAGCGGCACCGGACGGGTATAGAACAGGGGGGCGCCGCTCGGCGCCGCTTCGGTGGTGGTGTCGCTGGTGGTGGTCATGTTGGGAACCGTTCGATCATGCGCGCCTGCCATCCCGGGCACGCCAGCGGGAACAACCTGAATCCCGCATTATTCAACAAGCTCGATGACAACGGCCAGCCCAGCGGCGAACTATTTCAGCTGCAGGGGATAGCGCTGCCAGAGCACATGGACCAGGAAGCCGGCCAGCTCGGTATCACGCGCGCTCACCGCCGCACGGATCTTGTCCAGCAGGACCATGTCACTGCAGGCGCGCACGTCGGCATGATTGGCCTGCCCTGCCCGGCGCGCACGGTAGCGTGCCGCCCGCTGTGCATCGCTCATCGCGTACCCGAACTTGGGCGGACGACCGCGCTTTCGCGGCAGGGTCAGCTCCAGGGTTCCGGGGTCTTTGTCATCACGCATGGGCGGGGTGCGGGCGGCGGCGAGCAACGGGGGGTCCGCAATTTATCGTGAGGCATCACTTTAATCCAGCTTTTTTTGCGCTTTTGTTGCAGTGCAGTGCAAATGCTCGCGCGCCAGTACGGATTCATCCACGCATGGCGTGGATCTACTGCGGACTCGCTCGGTAGATCCACGCCATGCGTGGAAACGCAAACCCATCCACATTCGATAGATCCACGCCATGCGTGGATGCGGAACGCCATCAACGCCCACAAAAAGGGAGCCCGCGAACGGGCCCCCTTCTCCTTCCTCATGCAGCGCGCACCGGCTCATACCCATGCAGATGCGCCTCACTGCTGGCCCGGCCCTGGCTGAGCGAACGCAGCGAGGTGGTGTAACCCACCAACTGCGCCAACGGCGCAAAGCCGCTGACTTCGGCGCGACCGTCCTGGTCGTCGATACGGGCCACACGTCCGTGGCGACGATTGAGGTCGCCCACCACATCACCCACCGACGCCGACGGCGAGTGCACCGTCAGCGCCATCACCGGCTCCAGCAGTTGCGTACCGCCTTCGGCCAGTGCCGCCTTGATCGCCTCGGCGCCGGCGCGATGGAACGCCATTTCCGAGGAGTCCTTGGCATGGGTCTGGCCATCAACCAGACTGACCTCGATACCGACCACCGGATGCCCTTGCGGGCCTTCCGACAGCGCGGCGCGAACGCCCTTCTCCACCGCCGCGATGAAGCTTCGCGGAATCACGCCACCGACGATGCGGTCGTTGAATACCACCTGATCGTCGTCGCGCGGGGCCACGTCCAGCACTACCTGCGCGAACTGGCCCTGGCCGCCGGTCTGCTTGACCAGCCGACCCAACACGCCGGCCATCGCCCGCAGCGGCGTCTCCTGGTAGGCCACGCGTGGCGCGCCAACGCCCACGTCGACCTTCCATTCGCTGCGAAGGCGCTCGACCATCACTTCCAGGTGCAGCTCGCCCATGCCCCAGACCAGGGTTTCACCCGTATCGCGATCCGTTTCCACACGGAACGACGGGTCTTCCTGGGCCAGGCTGGCCAGCCCCTGCGCCATCCGGATCAGGTCTGCCGCACGCGCCGGCTCCAACCGCCAGGCCAGAACCGGTGCCTGCGCATGGATGCTCTCCAGGCGCAGCGGCTGTGTGCGGGAACTCAGCGTTTCGCCGCTGACCGCATCCTTCCAGCCCAGCACCGCAACGATGTCACCGGCCACAGCCTGTTCGATGTCGTGGGTCTGGTCGGCCTGCACCCGCACCAGGCGGCCGATGCGCCGCCCCTGCGGATGCTGCGAACTGGCCACCGCATCGCCCACCTTCAAGGTGCCCGAGTACAGCCGCACGAAGCTGAGCGCGCCGTGTTGCTGGTGGGTGATCTTGAACAGCAGGCCGGCCAGCGGGCCGTCCGAATCCGGCGGCAGCAGCACATCACCGCCCTCGCCTTCGGCAGTGACCGCAGGACGATCCAGTGGCGACGGCAGGTAATCGACCACTGCATCCAGCAGTGTTTCGATGCCTTTGTCCTTGAAGGCCGCGCCGGCCAGCACAGGTACGCCCGCGCCCGCCAGCGTCGCCCGGCGGATCGCCGCGCGCAGCAGTTCGGCACCGATCACGCGCCCTTCCAGCCAGGCATCGGCCAGTTGTTCGTCGTGATCGGCCACAGCTTCGACCAGGGCATCGCGCTGCGACTGCCACTGCACACGCTCGGCGTCGCTCCATGCCGTCACCATCGTCGCGGCACCGTCCTGCCAGCGCAGCACGCGCTCATCGACCAGATCGACCCAGCCATTGAAGCCGCTTTCGCTGCCCAGTGGTACGCCCAGCGCCCACGGTCGTGCTTGCAGCTTGTCCTGCAGCTGCTCCAGCACGCGCTCGAACGAAGCACCGACACGGTCCATCTTGTTGACGAAGGCGATCAGTGGCACACGGTGGCGACGCGCCTGCCGCCACACGGTCTCCGATTGCGGCTGCACGCCGTCCACGGCCGAGAATACGGCGACGGCACCATCGAGCACGCGTAGCGAACGCTCGACCTCAATGGCGAAGTCGATGTGGCCAGGGGTATCGATCAGGGTCAGCCGATGCGGCGGCAGGTCGCGCGGCGCCCACTGCGCCTGTACGGCAGCAGCACCGATGGTGATGCCACGCTCGCGCTCGATCGCCGAAAAGTCGGTGGTCGCGTTGCCGTCGTGCACTTCGCCGACGCGGTGGATCTCGCCGCTTTTCCACAGCAGGCGTTCGGTCAGCGTGGTCTTGCCGGCGTCGATATGGGCAATGATGCCGAGGTTGCGGCGACGGGAAAGGGTCTGGGTGTTCATAAAGAGGTTCCTGCAAAGCCAACTTCGGGGACCGCACACCCCGGTTGGCGACAGGGTGTGCGGCTAGCGTTCGGTCTCGGCGATCTGGTGCATGGCACGTTCTCCTTGCGGTACTGGGTGATGGGTAAAACGAAAAGAGCGCCCCGGAGGGCGCTCTGTCGAAGGTCCAGCGATGGCCGCTTCAGCGACCTCGCGGGGCTCCAGGCAGACACGCCCGTTCCGCGCTTGCGCGGGTCAGGGTGAAAAACTTCAGGAGCGGCATCCGGTTCATGGAGCGCATTCTAGACCTGCCAATCTGGCGCGCAAGTGAATATTGCGCGCATAAATAGAACGATGAGGCCGACCAGCATCGGGGTCGGATCCCTTTGCCAACGGCAAAGGGCTCTGACCCCTGCCATGCCTTACTTGCAGTCGTGCAGCTTGCGCGCCTCACCCACGGTCACAGCCTGCTTGTCGACAGTGGATACCCAACCCTTCAGCGACATCCCCGCATCCACGCCCGGCTGGCGCGGACCGCCGTGAATCACCAGCTCGGTCCAGCTGCCCACCGGCGCCAGTTCGGCCAGCCGCGCTGCCTGGTCATCGTCGGTGCTGAAGGTGTCATCCGGCGCAGAGGGCTTGGCCTTGTTCACCGTTTCGGTCTTGAGCGCGCGTACCCGCACGGCGCCGTCCGCCAGGCGCTGGCTAGTCACTTCATAGCGCTCCACCCCATATGCCCACGAGCCTTCGCCGGTGCTGCGCCGCTCGCTGCCGTCGTCGGCGTATTCAATCGTCTCGCCGGTCACCCCGGCCAGTGCGGCGATGCCGCCAATACCTGCCATCATCGCCTCATAGGCGACCATCTGCCGCTGCCCGGTGGTCAGCTTGCCCGCCTCGGGCTTCATGCCGGGCAGGTTCAGGTACGCCGCTTTCCTGCACAGCAGCAGCACGCGCTGGTCATCCCAGCCCATCATGATTTCGCCGTTGGCGAAGTACTGCGTGGTGAACGTCGTTACCGCAGCGCCCGGCTCCTTCAGGTAGCGGGTCTCGATGCTTGCAGCGCTTTCAGCAGCATCTTCCAGCGACAGCGTACCCGCCTGCGCAGCACCGGCCAGGGCGATCAACGAAACAGACAGCGCACAGCGGCGCACGATACGGTTCATGGGGGTCAATCCTTTGAAAAAGACGAACCGCCAATGATAAGCGCTTGCACAGTAGCCGACGTTACGCGACCAGGTGTCGATCACGTCACCACCACCAACGGCACCCCACGGCGCGGATGCTCCAGCACCACCACATCCTGCTGGTACACCCGTTGCAGGTTGTCCTCGGTCAGCACCTGCAACGGCGTGCCATCGGCCGCCACCCTGCCCTGCTCCAACAGCACGATGCGATCGGCATAGCCGGCCGCAAGATTCAGGTCATGCAGCACCACGATCACGCACGCACCGGCCTCGGCACAGGCACGCACACTGCGCAGCGTGCGCTCCTGATGGCGCAGATCCAGCGCGGCGGTGGGCTCATCCAGCAGCAACAACGGCGTGTCCTGTGCCAGTACGCGCGCGAACGTGGTCCGCGCGGATTCGCCACCGGACAGCTGCTGCACTTCGCGCAGGCGCAGTGCCTGCAGTTCGGCGGCATCGATCGCGGCTTCCACCTGGGCATCATCCAAGATCGGGTCGGGCGGATGCGGCAGGCGCCCCATCGCCACCACTTCCTCCACGCTGAAGGCAAAGCGCACGCCATGCTCCTGCGGCATCACCGCGCGCTCGCGTGCCAATGGCCCGGCCTTGTAACTGGCCAACGGCATGCCCAGCAGGCTCACCTCGCCCACATCGGCACGCAGGTCACCCGCGGCCACGGCCAGCAAGGTCGATTTTCCGGCACCATTCGGGCCGACCAGCGCAGTCACTGTGCCGGGCTCGAATGAAAGCGAAATACCATGCAGGATCTCGCGCTGCTGACGGCGCACCACCACCTCGTGCAGCTTCAATAGCACGCTCATGGCGCCACCTTGCGGCGCTGCTGCAGCACCAGCCACAGGAAGAACGGCGCACCCAGGGCGGCAGAGAACAGCCCGAGCGGAATCTCAGCGGGCGGATCCAGCGTGCGCGCCGCGGTGTCGGCCACCACGATCAGCAATGCACCCAGCAGGCCGGACAGCGGCAACAGCCAACGATGGCCCGGGCCGACCAGCAGGCGCGCGACATGCGGCACGACCAGGCCGACGAAGCTGATCGAACCAGCAAACGCCACCGCCGCACCGACCAGCAGCGCACTGAACGCCACCAGGCGTCGGCGCGTGCGGGTCACATCCAGGCCCAGGTGCTGTGCCTGGCGCTCACCCAGCGCCAGCATGTCCAGCGGCGTCGCCAGCCGCTGCAGCGCCAGCACGCCGATGGCGAACAGTGGCACCACCGCGGCGACATCGGCCCAGTTGGCACGTGCCAGCGAGCCCATCTGCCAGAACACCAGCGACTGCAGTTCGCTTTCGCTGGCGATGTAGGTCAGGAAGCCGATCAACGCCGAGCAGAAGGCGGCCATGGCAATGCCCACCAGCAGCAGCGTGGCATTGCCACTGCCCTTGCCCGGCCGTGCCAGCGCATAGGTGAGGCCGATGGCCACGGCACCACCGGCGAAGGCGGCAACCGGTACCAGCCAGCCGGCCGCACCTGCAGCGCCCAGCACGATCGCGGCCACGGCGCCCAGCGCCGCACCCTGGCTGACACCGACGATGCCCGGGTCGGCCAACGGATTGCCGAACAGGCCCTGCAGGCTGGCGCCAGCCATCGCCAGCGCAGCGCCGACCATCGCGCCCAGCAGGGCACGCGGAATGCGCAGCTGCCAGACCACGGCCAGGTCACGACTACTGACTGCCTGCGGATCCACCAGGCCCAGCTTCACCCCCAGCGCCTGCATCACCTCCAGCGGCGGCAGCCGCAGCGGACCCACGGCAAACGACGCCAGCACGGCCCCCAGCAGTGCCAGCAACGCCACCATCACCATCGTCCGCCCGCGACGGCGGCGCCGATCCGCTGGGCTCATGCCTTCGGCATCGCCGCGAAGGCCTTGGCGAGCGCCAGCGCACCGGCACCGGAACCCACGCTGGTGTACTTCAGCTGCACATCGGGCATCACCCAGACCCGGCTGGCCTGCCCGGCCGGGGTCTGCTTCAGCGTCGGGTAGGACTTCCACAGGCCTTCGGCACCGCCGAACAGCTGCAGGTCATGCTCGGTTACCAGGATCACCTCCGGCGCCGCAGCGACAACGCCCTCGTTGCTCAGCTGCGAGTAGTTCTTCACCCCAGCCTCGGTACCGATGTTGACGCCACCGGCCAGTGCGATCAGCTGCGCTGACGCGCTGTCGGCACCCGCGACGGTCGGAGAGCCCCCGGCACCTGTTGCCGACACGTGGATCACTCTTGGCGCATGGCCCAGGCCCTTGCCAATCGCTGCAGCCTCGTCGAGCTGACGCTGCACCTGCGTGGCAAGCGCCTGCCCTGCCTCGGCCAGCCCGAGTGCGGCGGCAATTTTGCGCACCTTGTCCGGCGCCGGCTGCAGATCATCGATGACCACCGCCGGCTCTCCGACCTCGCGCAGCTTCTTTGCCAGTTCGGTGTGGCGGCGCAGGCTGTTGCCCAGGAACAGCGAGCCCTGCAGGCTCAGCACGCCCTCCACGCCGGTGGTGCGGTTGAACAGGAACTGGTGCGGCGCGGCCAGGCCGGCCTGGGTGGTGGTGTTGGTCGGCGCGGCAAATACCTGCCTGCCCAGGCCCAACGCTTCGATCACCGCGATGACGTCGTCGCCGCCGGCGATGATCCGGCTGGTGTCGGCCACCTCGATATCGGCGCCGTCATCGGAGTGCACCTTGGCCGGCAGCACGGCCTTCTGGTCGTGCACGGCCGGCATCTCGGCACCGGCCACCCGCTGCCAGCCTGACGGCAGCGCGGTTTTCGCAGCGGTCGTTGCGGCGGGCGACTCGGCGGCCTTCTGGCCATCAGACGGCGTCGACGAACCGCCGCAGGCGGCCAGCGCCAGCGAAACAGCCAGCGGAAGCGCACACAGGCGCAGACGGGAAGCGATGTTCATGGACGTTCTCCTTGCGGGCAGGGCGACGCGCACGCCGCCCTGCCCTGTGGCTTACTGCTTCGGGGTGATGCGGGTGATGCGGTCACCCTTCGGGTCTTCCGCGCCGCGCGACTTGTTCACGGCATACACATTGCCCTTGCCATCGGCGCGCACATGGTTCGGCAGCGTGCCACCATCGAGGTTGGCCACCACCTTGCCGTCGCCGTTCACCACGGTGACCGTACCGGCGCCGCGGCTGCTGACGTAGGCCAGGCCGGAGGCATCATCGAAGGCAACATTCAATGCGCCGGCACCGACCGGCACGTCGTGCAGCACCTTGCCGGCAGCCACATCGACGATCAGCAGGTTGTCGGTACCCTGCGAGGCCACGTACAGACGATTGCGTGCTGGGTCGAAGGCGACGCCCGAGGCGCTGATCGAGTTGCCCAGATCGATGACTTTCTCGACCTTGCCACTGGCCACATCGATCACCGCCGCTTCAGGGGTACCGATGCTGACGGTGAACAGCTTGCCGCCCTTCTCGTCCAGCACCAGGCTCATCGGGGTGAACTTGCCATCATCGACGCCGGATTCCAGCGTCACCGCCGGCAGCTCCTTGAAGGTCTTGGCATCGAACACCGACAGGTGGTCCTCGCCCGTGGCCGATGCAAACACCTTGCCATGGGTGCCATCGACCACCACGTCGCGCGCATGCGGCACGGCATCGACCGGGAACTGATGCACCAGCGACAGATCCTTCTGGCGGTACACCGCGATCGAGTTCTGGCGGGTATTGGTCACCCACACATTGCCATTGACGTCATCCACGCCCACGCCGTAGACCGCGTACACCGCGCCATTGGTACTGCCCGGCACCTGCGCTGGGGTGATCGCCTTGGTCACCTTCAGCGACTTCGGGTCCAGCTTCAGCAGCTGCGACTGAGTCACCGGCGGGCGACCCACGGCCGAGGTCACAAACACTGCATTGCTGGCAGCGCTGTAGGCGGACTGGTACAGGCCCGGCACCAGCCTGTTGGACTGGGTGGCGAACTGCGCCTGGCCGGACAACGGCAGCTGTGGCGAGACGCGCAGCTTCAGCACGGTGGCTGCGGCCGGCTGGCTGGCGCGCACCACCACCGGGTGGGTGCCCGGCACCGCATCGGTCGGAATGCTCAGCTGGGTCTTGAAGTTGCCATCGGCATCGACCACCACCGGCTGCGTGTTGAGCACGCTGTCACCGCGCAGCAGGCTGACCTTCTGGCCTGGCACGAAGCCACGACCAACCACGTCGGCAGTACTGCCGGGAACCACATTCTCACCGCGCGAGACAACCTCGCCCTTGAAGGTGGCGTTGGCGGGCTGGTCGAACACCGGCTGTGCGGTGGCGGCAACCGCCAGCAGCAGGCCGGCGGCCAGCGTGGTGATGCGAAGGGACGGACGGAGAGACAGGGGAAACGACATGGCAGGCTCCTTGCACACGTAGGCCGCGCCACGTGGCGCGGGATTCATCGGTTGCCTGGGCCGCTGCGCTCGGCAGCCTCGCCTGGGTATGGGGTCGCACGGCGTTGCGTGCGAGGCAATTCATTCGGTGGCGCTGTCGCCACCGCTGGGCGCACCGTCACCAGCACTGCGGTCGGTCACGCCGTACAGCTCATGCAGCGCGGCGTGGAACGAGGCCGGTAGCATCGGGCCGTGGCCGAGGCCATCGAACTCGCGGTACCGCACGCTCAGGCCCGGCACCTTGCCCAGCCGCTCGGACAGCTGCAGTGCTGCATCCGGGGTGGCACCGCCGATGCGGCGCAGGTGCGCGACCACGCGCGGATTGTTCATATCGCGCTTGCCGCGGTCGCCGATACGCTCGGCACCGCCGAGCATCAGCCACAGCTTCGCCGGCTGGCCGTGCACGTTCTGTACGAACTGCTGCTCGGGATCACCCAGCGCCGCACCCTGGCTCCACCACAACGACGGGCTGGCAGCCAGGTAGGCCTGGAACGCCGCCGGCCGGGTATACAGCGCATTGAGCACGAACAGGCCGCCCAGCGAGTGGCCCCACAGCGATTGCTGCTGCGCATCGATGCGTGCGCGGCGCTCGACTTCCGGCTTGATGCGGCGCTCGATCACATCGAGGAACGCCGCCGCACCACCGCCGGCGGCCTCGGTCGTGCCGTTCTCATCGTCGGCGCGGTCGATCCACGCGGTGTAGTCGAGGGTGCGCGCCTTCGAATCGATACGCAGATCGTTGTCGTAGCCGATCAGCACCAACACCGGCGGCGCCTTGCGTGCGGCCAGCTCGGCCAGGATCGGCTGGTCCAGCACCATCGCCACGGCATTGCCGTCCAGCGCGTACAACACCGGCAGCGGCGCCTTGCCGGCCTTGACCGGGATCGCCATGTTCACCCGCCAGCGGCGCTGCTGGTCGGGGCTGCTCACCACGAAATGCTCGAAGCGATAGCTCGCTGCCGGCTCGTCGAGCACGGTGTGACCGATCTTCTGCAGCGGATTGCGCTGCTGCGCATGGGCGTACGGAGTAGCCAGGAGCAGACCCATCATCAGGGCGACCAGTCCGCGGGCCAGCGGACCACGGTGCGAAGGCAGGACGAAATGCTTCATCGGCGGCGGCAGAAGCGGCCCGCGGCCGCCGGTTCACAGGGGACCGCAGTCTACCTCAAACGCGAATGATTATCACATCGATCACACGTCACGCTGTGTATCACGCGCGCGCATGTCCGGGTTGCACAGAAGGCGGCAATTCACCTATTTTGCCGCCCACCGGGGCATTGGATCGCCCCGCTTCCAGCGCGGCCATGGATGGCGGGCACGTTGCCGCCGGCCGGGCCGCGTTCATCGCACCACGACCGCCATGGGATTGGATCCCATGATTGTGAGACCCCCTTGAAGCACACCGCACTGATCGCCCTTACCCTCGGCCTGCTTGCGCCGCTGGCCGCCCACGCCGCACAGGATCTGCCCACGCTCTACCAGGCCTATGAAGAGGCCGGCAACTCGACGCTGAGCATGGAAGAACTCAACCAGACGGTGACCTTCACCGCCGTGGCGCTGGGTATTTCCAGCAACCTGCAGGGAGAACCCCTGATCGAAGCCGGCGATGACCAGGGCAATGTGCTGGCCCGGCTGACCACCTCCGATGAGCAGCAGGGCGCCAAACTCGGTGCACTGGAAGAAGGCGCCATCTTTACCGCCAGCTGCACGCTGCAGTTCAGCTCGGGCACGGACTATCTGTCCTTCGGCGATTGCAGCCTCAAGTAATCGCACTTCTGTAGAGCCGAGCCATGCTCGGCTCCCACTGCGTCACGGCCCCGCAGGCACCGGACCATACGCGTTCTCCTGCGGCGTCCCCGGCAGCAGCGCGAACACGAAAATCACCAGGCCGCCGAACGGAATGAAGGCCAGCAGGTACATCCAGCCCGACTGGTTGCAGTCATGCAGGCGGCGCACGGTGACGGCGATGACCGGCAGCAGGGTGGCCAACCAGAACACGACAAACAGGATGATCGACGCGATGCCCAGGCCGTCGGACTGCATCACCAAAGCGGCGATGAGCGGCACCATCAGGACGGCTGAGACGATCAGCATGAACAGCTGGAACATCCAGTACTCACGGCGGTTGGCACGACCATCGAACTGGGCGTAACGCTTCAACGGCAGAATCATTTCCTGCACGGCATCGATCCTTGAAAAGAGAAGCCGCGCAGTGTGCCAAATGAACGCGCGCAGGACAATGTAGAGCCGAGCCATGCTCGGCTGTCGGTCGCCGCGATGCGATGCGAAAAGCAGTCGAGCCGTGCTCGACTCTACAGAAGCAGGATCAACGGCCCTTTGCGGCCCGCGCCGCTTCGCGCTCGGCGCGCAAACGGTCCAGCTTTTCCTTCAGCTTGATCTCCAGACCGCGCGGAACCGGGTTGTAATACACCCGCTCGCCCATCGCATCCGGGAAGCCGGTCTGGTCCAGCGCGATACCGCCTTCGGCGTCGTGGTCGTACTGGTACTCGGCACCGTAACCGAGCTCCTTCATCAGTTTGGTCGGCGCATTGCGCAGGTGCAGCGGCACTTCTTCGGTGCCGCTTTCGCGCACGTCGGCCTTGGCCTGGTTGAAAGCCGCATAGCCGGCATTCGATTTGGCGGTGCTGGCCAGGTACAGCACCAGCTGGGCGAACGCGAGCTCGCCTTCCGGGCTGCCCAGCCGCTCGTAGATATCCCAGGCTTCCAGCGCCATGCTCTGCGCGCGCGGATCGGCCAGGCCGATATCCTCGATGGCCATGCGGGTCAGCCGGCGCGCCAGATAGGACGGATCGCAACCGCCATCGAGCATGCGGGTCAGCCAGTACAGCGCAGCATCAGGGTTGGAGCTGCGCACCGATTTGTGCAGCGCCGAGATCTGGTCGTAGAACTGCTCGCCGCCCTTGTCGAAACGACGGGTACGATCGGCCAGCACCTGGGTCAGGGTCTGGGGCGTGATGCGACCGCCCTCCCCGCCTGCCAGCTCGGCGGCGATCTCCAGCAGCGTCAGCGCACGCCGCACATCACCATCGGCGGCGGTTGCGATTTCCAGCAACAGCTCGGGAGCAACCTCGATGCGCTCTTCGCCCAGGCCGCGTTCGCGGTCACCGAGCGCACGTTCCAGCGCTTCAACGATGTCGGTCGGCGAGACGCCTTCCAGCACATGCACGCGGCAGCGCGACAGCAGTGCCGAGTTCAACTCGAATGACGGGTTCTCGGTGGTGGCACCGACGAACAGGATCGTGCCACGCTCGATGTGCGGCAGGAATGCATCCTGCTGCGCCTTGTTGAAGCGATGCACCTCATCCACAAACAACACGGTGCGCCGGCCTTCGGCAAAGCGCTGCGCGGCTTCGGCCAGCACCTGGCGTACCTCCGGCAGGCCGGACAGCACGGCAGAGATGGCGCGGAATTCGGCGTCGGAGTATTCGGCCAGCAACAACGCCAGCGTGGTCTTGCCGCAGCCAGGCGGCCCCCACAGGATCATCGAATGCACGCGCCCGGACTCGACCGCACGGCGCAGCGCGCTGTCCGGCGCCAGCAGGCGCTTCTGCCCGACCATTTCGTCCAGGGTGCGCGGTCGCATGCGCTCGGCCAGCGGGCGCATGTGTTCCCGATCGACGCTCAGCAGATCGGGGCCGGGGAATGAGGTTGAACGATGTCTTGCCACGTGGTCATTGTACCGCGAGAGCGTGCCAACCAAGGTTGGCACCTACCAACAGCGGTAGCGCCGGGCCGTGCTCGGCGGATCGGAGATGTGCTTTGATCGGTAGTGCCGGCCGCTGGCCGGCAACCTCGCAATCTGTCGGAAATAGACCGTAGCAGCCACTGGCAAGTCATAGGTAAGTTACTGATCCAACAGAGCTCACTGCCTCGCAGCGCCACGCGCCGTCGCCAGCAGCCGAGAATCCGAAACTCAACCTTCCAGGACGTACACGTGCGCGATCCCGACTCTAATGTGCTTGAGTTCGTTGCCGGCTGCGCTGTCAATGCGGATATCTACTATCTGGCTGCAGCCCTCGGCCCAGCCCATGAATACTACGACCCGGATCCCGGCCCGCCCACCCGGATGTTCGTCTTTGGCCGCGTACCCCAGGAAGGATGGTTCCATCACGACCTGCTGGACTTCCAGGTCATGTCCACACTGTTCATCCCGCCAGAAGACAGTGGTGGCCCACAGCGCTTACTCGCGCTGGACTACTGGGGACAGCTGGAACATTACGGCCGCACTGGCGCCACGATTGAGCGCGTGAAGGCGGATACAGGTGGCCTCACCCGCATTCGGCAGCTCGGCGAAGATCTGTTCTGTTGCGGTGTGCACGGAATGATCTATCACCGCAACGAGGCTGGGTGGAAGCAACTTCCCACGCACTTCCCCGCACCCGGGCGCAGGAGTCTCGAGGACGATCTTGATTCGATGGACTTCGAAACTTGGCTTTTGTATTGCGGCCACATATTCGAACTCGACGGCGTTCCCCCACTACCCACTGATCCGACAAAACGTGAGGCCGAGCTGCGTCGGAAGTTCGACGAAACACGCAGCCAGATAGTTGAGGGCCGCAAAGCCCCCGCGCACAGGGAGTTGCTCGCCAGTTTTGACGTCGCCAGCGTGAACGACCTCTGCGGAACCGGCTTAACAGACCTCTACGCAATCGGCTCAGATGGCTTGATTGCGCACTGGAATGGCTTGAAGTGGACGCAGCCCGAGCAAGTCACCACTGCGGAGCTGTTTCATGCCTGTAGAACTGACCAGGGCCGCCTCTTCTTTGTCGGCAAGGAAAGCGCCATCGTTACCGGCAACATCTCTACTGGATTTGAGTACCTACGCCATGACGTAAGCGAGGACATCAACTTCAACTCGGCCTGCCAACATGGGCAACAGATCTACATCGGCACTGAATATGCAGGCCTGTACGTCTACAGCCACGAAACCGGGGTAGTTGAACCCTTACTGGAAGGCATCCCCGAAGAACTGAGAGATGCGACGATCGTCGACATCAGTTCCGTCGGTAGCGTGCTGTGGGTGCTGACGCCCTGGGATCTGGTCCGCTTCGATGGCTTCGACTGGCAGGTCATCGTTCATCCGGACAACGGATAAGCCGGCCGAAAGCGTGCCAACCAAGGTTGGCACCTACCAGAGCGGGTCAGGTCGGATCGCGGTAGCGCCGAGGCATGCCCGGCGGATCAGGCCGCAGTAGCCGGTAGTGCCAGCCGCTGGCCGGCAGATCAAAAGCGTGTCAACCAAGGTTGACACCCACCAAGGGCGAAGGTTGACACCCACCAGAGCAGGTAGCGCCGGGCCATGCCCGGCGTCGCGCGTCAATTACCGATGACGTCGGTGCCCTTCGGCGGGGTGAAGCTGAAGGTGCCGGCGGCGAAGCCCGGGTTGCGCTTCCAGCCACTGAAGGTGATCACGGTGCGCTGACCGAGGGCATCGGTGATTTCCATCTTCGCCAGGCCCTGGGCATTGAAGCCCAGCGCGGCGTACTGGAAGCTGGCTTCGGTTTCGCGCTTCGGCGACAGCGACAGCCACTGCAGACCGTCACGCTGTGCGGCCTCTTCGCTGACGTCGTACTGCTGCTCCAGCAGCGCCGGGTTGATCAGCGCGGTCAGCGGGCTGTTCTGCTCTTCCTTGCCCTGCTCACGCACGGTGGCCTGCTCCAGGTCCGGCTCGTACATCCAGACCTTCTTGCCGTCAGCCACGATCAGCTGTTCGTGCGGGCGCACATATTCCCAGCGGAACAGGCGCGGCGCCGACAGCGCTACGCGGCCGCTGGTTGCCTCCTTCACCTTGCCCCGGCTGTCGAACACCTGCTGGCTGAACTGTCCATCCAGCCCCTTCAGGCCGCTGGTGAAACTCTTCAGGTCATCGCGGGCACCGGCCCAGGCGCTGCCGGCGGCAGCACAGGCCACGGCCAGGGTGGTGGTGGCGAGGAAACGGCGGAAGCGGAAGTTCATGCAGGAATCCTGTGGGCGCATGCGCCAGGAAGATGGGTTGCAGTGTGCCCGGTCAAAGATGAATGGGCGATCAGGGCGACATTATGCCGCCCCGTGCGTCCATCGGCGATTCAGCCGCCCGACGCCGGCAATCTGCCGTACAGCACTTGGCCTCGGAAGCCGCGACGCACCTCGCGGTACAGCGCGCGGAACGCTGTGTAGTCCTGCGGCTGGCACAGCGCCTCCGGGCCACGCACCGCATTCTGCTGCAGGCGGTGGTGCACGATCACCTCCTGGCCCTCGCGGCTCCAGTCGACCCGATACTCGCCGGCGGCGTTGGCAAAACGCTGGCTGGCCGGGATGGCGATGATCGGCGCGTTGGCCGGGAACTGCAGGCGGTAGGTTTCCTCGCGCAGGCTGGCATTGCAGTAGAACGGCGTCTCGTTGGCCGGTGCCGAGGCCGTGGCATACAGGCCACGCACCGACTCACCACCCGGCGGATCCGGCACGGCCATGCCACCGGCCACGCTGAAGTCGGCGTAGTCCTCGGCCTGGAAGGCCATGCGATAACCGAACGGGCGGGTCAGGTCGACCGGCACACCCTGCAGCTGCAGCTGCCCTCGCCCATCGAAGCCGGACGCGGCCATGATCTGCTCCTCAGCGCGCGCACGGTTCTGTGCGTTGAGCTGGGCGAACTGGGCGCGCATGCCGATCTCGGCATTTTCACCCAGCTTCGGCACCGTCTCACCGCGCAGGTTGCCGTTGGCGTCGAAGGTGAAACGCACCTCCATCGAGGTGGCATTGCGCTGCGGGCTGTTGGCCGGCGTGCGTGCCAGCGTGGCGTCCGCCGTCCGCACCACCGGTGCACCGAGGTCACCTTCGGGCAGCTGGCCGAAGCGCGCCCATGCAGTGGTCGAGTCCAGGTACAGATCGAACTCGGGAACGTAGGTGATGGCATGGTTGAAACGGCCCAGCACCGGGATCTTCGGCAACGTGGGGCCGCCCCCGGCACCGATCAGCACCGGCGAACTGGCGATGCCTTTGGCCGCCAGCAGCGCTTCCAGGATGGTCACATGGTCCTTGCAGTCGCCGTAGTGGTTGTCGAGGATGCTCTGTGCACTGTTCGGCTCCAGGCCGCCATTGCCCAGGTACACCGCCACGTAGCGGATGTTCTGCGCCACCCAGCGGTACAGCGCATCGGCCTGCTCGCGGCGGTCGTTGATGCCAGCGGTGACCTGGTCGGCCAACGCCTGCAGTTCCGGGGTGACCTGCGCGGCCGGGCCCGCCTTGAGCTGGTAGGCGCGGCCCATCTGCGACCAGTCACGATAGGTGCTGGCCATGATGTTCGGGCCGAATTCCCAGCCGGCCGCCGACCAGTTCTGCGCCTGCATCGCTTCACGGCGCTGGTAGCGCCAGCGCCACTGCGCCTGGCCGTTCTTCACCGTAGGCCGGTCGCTGCCCTGTACGCCCCGCGTATCAACGAACATCGGCAGATTGGCCGGCGCACTCAGGGTGACTTCGGCGTCTTCGTATTCGGTGAACACATTGAAGGTTTCCCACAGGCCGAAGTAGCCCGGGAAGTACGGCGTCGTCTGGGTGCGGCGCAGCTGGTAGAACAGCCGCGTACCCGGGGCCAGGTTCGGGAATACGATCACCCGCACCTTGCGATCGGCGTACATCGCCGCCGAGGCGCTGGAGTAGCTTTCCTGGGTGTAGATGCGATCGGCCGGCACATCGCGGCGCTGGCCGTCGGCGGTGATCGTGTAGGCGCTGAGCACGTCCAGCGTCTCCATCTTCTCGCTGTAGCTCAGCCGCACCTGGCTGAACTGCTCGACGGAGGCCTTGGTCTTTAGCAGGACCTCATAGGTTTCGGTCTGCACATTGCCCGCATCCGGCCGCACCTGGTAATCGGCACGGTAACGGACAATGCTGAAGTTGTTGCTGGCTTCGGTATCACCGCTGTTGGAGGGCGGTGCCGTGGCGGGCGCGGCGGCGGCGGTTTCTGCCAGTGCCGGGCCAGCAGCCAGAAGGCCTGCCAGCGCCAGCGCCAGCGCGCTTGGTACGGAGTGAAGCATGCGTCGGTTCCTTGGACGTCGTGGGGGTACGTCGGGTCTTACTTCGGCGGCGGCGGTGCCAGCACCGTGCGGTCGCCATTGTGCTCGGGCGAGCTGACCACGCCGGCCGCTTCCATGGCCTCGATCAGCCGCGCCGCACGGTTGTAGCCGATCTTCAGCCGGCGCTGCACGCCGGAGATCGAGGCGCGACGGGTCTCGGTGACCACCCGCAGCGCTTCGTCATACAACGGGTCGGATTCATCGCCGCCGCCGGAACTGGTCTCCGGCAGGCCGGTCGCACCGACCACCACGCCGTCGCCCATCGTCTGCACTTCGTCCAGCACGCCATCGACATAGTCGGCCGGGCCCATCGCCTTGAGGTGCTCGACCACGCGATGCACTTCCTCGTCGGAGACGAAGGCGCCGTGCACACGCTCAGGCATGGCGGTGCCCGGCGGCAGGTACAGCATGTCGCCATGGCCGAGCAGGGTTTCCGCGCCGGACTGGTCGAGGATGGTGCGCGAGTCGATCTTGGAGCTGACCTGGAACGCGATGCGGGTCGGGATGTTGGCCTTGATCAGGCCGGTGATCACGTCCACCGACGGGCGCTGCGTGGCCAGGATCAGGTGGATGCCGGCCGCACGCGCCTTCTGCGCCAGGCGCGCGATCAGTTCTTCCACCTTCTTGCCGACGATCATCATCATGTCGGCGAATTCGTCGATGAAGATGACGATGAACGGCAACGTCTCCAGTGGACGCGGCGCTTCGCCCAGTTCCGGGTTCGGCTTGAACAGCGGGTCCATCATCGGCTGCCCGGCGTCCTCGGCTTCCTTCACCTTCTTGTTGAAGCCGGCCAGGTTGCGCACGCCCACCGCGCTCATCAGCTTGTATCGGCGCTCCATCTCGGCCACGCACCAGCGCAGGCCGTTGGCGGCCTCCTTCATGTCGGTGACCACCGGCGCCAGCAGGTGCGGGATGCCCTGGTAGACGCTCAGTTCGAGCATCTTCGGGTCGATCATCAGCATCCGCAGGTCTTTGGGCGAAGCCTTGAACAGCAGGCTCAGCACCATCGCGTTGACCGCTACCGACTTGCCCGAACCGGTGGTACCGGCCACCAGCAGGTGCGGCATGCGCGCCAGGTCGGCCACGGTCGGACGGCCGGCGATATCCTTGCCCAGCGCCAGGGTCAGCGCACTGGCGGACTTGTCGTATTCCTTCGAGCGCAGCAGCTCGGACAGGAAGATCATTTCGCGGGTGACGTTGGGAATCTCCAGGCCGATCACCGACTTGCCTGGAATGACGTCGACCACACGCACCGACTTCACCGACAGGCCACGCGCGATGTCCTTGTCCAGCGAGCTGATCTGGCTGACCTTGATGCCCGGTGCCGGCTCGATCTCGAAACGGGTGATGACCGGGCCCGGGTTGGCACCAACCACCTGCGCGTCGATGCGGAAGTCCTTCAGCTTGAACTCGATCTGCCGTGACAGGGTCTCCAGCGTCTCTTCGTCGTAGCCCTTCGGCTGCGGCTTGGGGTCATCCAGCAGGGCCAGCGGCGGCAGGTCCGAGCCGTCGCCATTGACCCCGCGGAACATCGGAATCTGGTTGTCCCGCTTGGCCCGGTCGCTCTTCTCGATCACCGGCTCCGGGCGCGGCTCGATCTTCACCGGCTCGCGCTTGGCGCGCACCTCGGCATCGGCCTTGCGCACCTCCTGGCGTTCCTCGCGCATCACGCGGGTCTGCTGCCATTCGGTGACTTCTTCCTTCTTGCGCTCCAGCAACGGTGCAAGCGACATCACGCCACGGCCGATCTTCTCCATCACCGTGAACCAGGACAGCCCGGTCGCCAGGGTGATCGAAGCCAACAGCAGTACCAGCACGAACAGGTTCGCGCCCAGCGCACCGAAGCCCACCGTGAGCGAGTTGCCCACCAGCTTGCCGAGGATGCCGCCAGCACTGGAGACATCGCCACTGAACAGGCGCACATGCAGGAAACCGGTGCCGGCGATCAGGAAACCGACCAGCCCGACCAGCCGCAGTGCCGGGTCCAGGTCGTTCTCGCCCTTGCTCTCACGCTTGAGTCCGAACATGGCGATCCACGCCAGCGCGCCCAGCACCACCGGCAGCAGGAAGGCGATGTAGCCAAACAGCTGCAGCAGCACGTCGGCGATCCAGGCACCCGCACGTCCGCCCATGTTGTGCACCGGCGCGACCACACTGCCGGTATGCGACCAGCCCGGGTCAGTAGCTGAATAGGTGAAAAGGCTGGCCGCCAGGTACAGCAGCGCCGGCGCGATGGCGATCAGGCCAAGGTCGCGCCAGAGGCGTTGACGTCGTGGATTGTCGGTCGTCGCCGCCGCGGCCGTGCGACGTGACGCCTTGCTGTCGTCGGACTTGGAGCGTTCGGGGACCTGCTTCGCCACCTTAGACCATACCTTTGGAATGCGCTGTTAGTGATTGATAATAAATGAGACGGCGTCAGTTTTCAGTTATGCGACATCTGACGGGCCATCCGAGGCTCCCGAACGGCCGGTGGATGACGGCGTTCTGTTCATCGGCTTGAATCGCCCTGCCCCAGCCGCCACTCTATGACCTGCCACGGATGCTGCGCAAACATCGCCAGCGCCTTGTCCCATCTACCTTTTCGCGAGTTTACATGAGCACCAGCCTGCCTTCCCGCCACCAGCGCCTCGTCATCCTCGGTTCCGGCCCGGCCGGCTGGACCGCCGCCGTCTACGCCGCCCGCGCCAACCTGAAGCCAGTGGTCATCACCGGCCTGCAGCAGGGCGGCCAGCTGATGACCACCACCGAGGTGGACAACTGGCCCGGTGACGCCCATGGCCTGATGGGCCCGGACCTGATGTCGCGCATGCAGGCCCACGCCGAGCGCTTCGAGACCGAGGTCATCTTCGACCACATCCATACCGCCGACGTCTCCCAGCGCCCGTTCAAGCTGATCGGCGACAGCCACGAGTACACCTGCGACGCGCTGATCATCGCCACCGGCGCCACTGCCAAGTACCTGGGCATCCCGACCGAGGAAGCCTTCAAGGGTCGCGGCGTCTCGGCCTGCGCCACCTGTGACGGTTTCTTCTACCGCGACCAGGACGTGGTCGTGGTCGGCGGCGGCAACACCGCCGTGGAAGAGGCCCTGTACCTGTCCAACATCGCCCGCAAGGTCTACCTGGTCCACCGCCGCGACACCCTGAAGGCGGAAAAGATCATGCAGGACAAGCTGTTCAAGAAGGTGGCCGAAGGCAAGATCGAAACCGTCTGGCATCACCAGGTGGAAGAAGTGCTGGGCAACGATGCCGGCGTGACCGGCGTGCGCGTCAAGTCCACCCAGGACGGCAGCACCCGCGACATCGACGCCCACGGCTTCTTCGTGGCCATCGGCCACCACCCGAACACCACCCTGTTCGACGGCCAGCTGGCGATGAACAACGGTTACCTGGAAATCCGTTCGGGCCTGGGCGGCAACGCCACCCAGACCTCGGTGGAAGGCGTGTTCGCCGCCGGCGACGTGGCCGACCAGCACTACCGCCAGGCGATCACCTCGGCCGGCTTCGGCTGCATGGCCGCACTGGACGCCGAGCGCTTCCTGGACGCCGAGGGCAAGGCCAGCTGAGCCCCACTCCCGCCTCTGTGTAGAGTCGAGCCATGCTCGACCGAGAAGGCCGATGCGAGAGCATCGGCCTTTGCATTTCAGTAGTGCCAGGCCATGCCTGGCAGCCCTGCACATGCCCTCACCCCCGTACACAGGCCTGCGCAAACTCGACCGGCGCCGTCGCAACCCCATCTGCATCCCGCAGCACAGCCGTCAAGCGCACCACACCCGAACCCGGCCCATTGCAGGCGAGAGTGATCGCCAACGGCTTCACCGGATCGTCGAAGGTCGTCGTCGTTGGCGTGCATGCGCCCGCCTCCGAGCAGGACGTCAGCGAGAGCTCCACGGCCAGCGGGTACTGGGGATTGCCGGTGTAACCCAGGCCAACGTCGCGGGACGATTGAACCAGCACATCCACATCCGGGATCGGATGCAGGGCCAGGGGCTCGCACGTCTTTCCAGCTGCCCACAGGCGATAGCCCTTCTCCACCCCCTTCATGGAGGCGGCACGGAAGACAGGATCCTGCAGGGCAGCCACATCGTCGGGATTGGAGTGATAGGCCGTCTCGACGATGATTGAGGGCATCGTTCCGATGCGGTTCTCGCCGTGCCTGGCCGCGCTCGAACTCTCGCGAATCGGGAAATCCTGATAGCCAGGTTGCGCGCGGATGATTTCCTGCATCGCACACAGGATACTGTCCGCCAGGGGCTTGTCCTGCGGTTTTTCCTGATGGTAGTAGACCTCGGTGCCGCGCACGCTGGCGGATTCGCTGCCGTTGGTGTGCAGGCTCAGCATCACGTCCACACCCAGATGGTTGGCGTAGTTTGGGCGGGCTCTTATGTCCTCGTCCTTTTCGCGAGCAGACGCTGGACTGTTCGGAAATTCATTCCACATGTCGGTGCGCTCGGGAAAAAGCGCCTTTAGGTGATAGCGCGATGACATGTGCTCCCATGGCTTTCCTGACTCCGGATGGAGTTCCGTAGAGCGACTTCGTGCCCGGTGCACCGTCAATCCGCTACGTTGCTCAATCAATCCTTGAAGTTCGTCGCCATATGCTGGACTCAGCGTGTCCTCCTGAACTCCGAGGGGCGCCGGTCGCTGAAACTCCCACTCCCTGCCGGGATGCAGGCTGATGTAGCCATGACTTGCCGAGACCAAGGCTGATGTCTGCGTAGACCTCACTTGAACCTGCGGCGGAACGGCCAGATCCTCGGGGTAGTACTCCTCAAGGGTTTTCCCGTCAAAGAGGAAATCAATGTCGTTCACGTCCAGTCCCGATTTTTCGGCGTAGAACCTCAATGAGGACGCCATCGGAATCAGGAAGAGCTCGTCATAGCTGCCTTCCGGGCCGGGAAGGTATCCAGGGCCAAAACTTACCATCATTGATCTATTCTTCATATCAATACGGATGCTGACGCTGACCTGTCGCAGCTCCCCCGTTTGCTGCAGATGACGCGTCAGCTGACTCGCAGCCTCGCGCTCCAACAGTGCAACCACCTCCGCATATGCGCCTGGATCCTCAGCCACTTTCTCCACCTGAGCTCCAGAAGCCAATACAGGTGATGCAAAGAACAGGCCGCACGCGACCACGACAGGGGCAAACTTCAATCCCTTCATTGTTGATTTCTCCATGTGGCGGGCTACGCGCCGCTCATGCAGCGCCCCGACACCGTGCCGAGTCGAGTGCAAGTGAATCCGCAGCGGGCGCACACGGATGGACAATTCAAACTTTCCTCACCCTCAACCAGAACAAACCGGCCCAGCCCCGCCAACACCGTTCGCGATCCACCTGCCCTATCCTTTCCCCCCATGCCTTCCGCCCGCTTCCTCGACTCCCTGCAGTCCATTCCCGCCACCGATTGGGATGCCCTGCATGACGGCCGCAATCCCTTCGTCAGCCACGCCTTCCTGTCTGGACTGGAAGAGCACGGCTGCCTGCGCGAGGACTGGGGCTGGCAACCCCGCCACTTCACGCTGTGGGAAGACGAGTGCCTGATCGGCGCCATTCCGGGTTACCTGAAGAGCAACTCGCATGGCGAGTTCGTGTTCGACCACGCCTGGGCCAATGCCTACGCCCGCCATGGGCGCGACTACTATCCGAAGTGGCTGGGCGCGGTCCCGTACTCGCCGGTCACCGGCCCCCGGTTGCTGGCCCGTCACGATTCAGGGCGCAGTGATCTGCTGGCGGCACTGCGCAAGGCGCTGCCCGGCCTGGATGTGTCCTCGGCCCATATCAATTTCCACACGGCAAACGACGAGGCCGCGTTCGGCGAAAACTGGCTGCTGCGCGAGGACGTGCAGTTCCAGTGGCAGAACCCGGGTGACTGGACCACGTTCGAGCAGTTCCTCGGCGCCATGGACCACAAGCACCGCAAGAACATCCGCCAGGAGCGGGCCAAGGTCACCCGCCAGGGCATCACGTTCCGCGTGTTGCACGGCGACGAGGCCAGCCGAGCCGACCTGCAGGCGATGTACCGCTTCTACCTTCAAACCTTCCTTGAATACGGCAACGCCCCGGCCCTGACCGAGACCTTCCTGCGCCATCTGGCCATTTCACTGGGGCGCGGGTTGGTGCTGTTCCTGGCAGAGATGGATGGCGAACCGATTGCCGGCGCACTGTGCCTGCGGGGCGGCGACACCCTGTACGGCCGCTACTGGGGCGGCGCGACCCTTCCCGGCCTGCACTTCGAAGCCTGCTACTACCAGGGTATCGAATACTGCCTGCGCGAAGGGCTGACCCGTTTCGAACCCGGCGCGCAGGGTGAGCACAAGCTGGCGCGCGGCTTCCTGCCGACACTGGTGCGCAGCCGGCACTGGGTGGCTGACGCGGAGTTCGCCGAGGCACTGCAGGACTGGTGCCGGCAGGAGCGGCGCGATGTGCGGCGTTACCAGCAGGAATTGCAGGCGCACAGCCCGTTCCGCAACGAGACGTAGCGTCGAGCTTGCTCGACTGTCGGCCCCTGCGAAGCGTGCCAACCAAGGTTGGCACCTACCGGAGCAACGGGCCGTTCCGCACGCTCAGGTGCACTGCCAGAAATGCCCACTCACCCGGCACTTTGCGCACCAGAACGTATACAGCATGCCGCCACTGCCCCACAGCAGGGTGCTTTCGGCGGTGGTGGGCAGCGTCGAATCGAGCTGCATCACGAACCGCATTTCCTCGCCGCAATCGATGCACGCCGGGTACCACGCACTCTGCACCCAGCTCGGCGCGCCACCCACGCGCGACAGGTTCTGCCGATGGTTGGACTGCCCCCAGTCCTGCTGCCGCCAGCGCGCACTTTCCATCGCCACCAGCCCCACCTCGGCCTGCATCAGGTCACCATTGTCGGTGGGCGTGGCGGGCACCTCGCGATACTGGCTGGGGTGGCAGCCAGGCTGGCCGGCGGCATCGTGGCGATAGAAGCGCACCGGCGGAGCCTCCCAACCGCAGCAGTCCAGGCACAGGCCAAGCGTGACCTCGCCCGCGGCACCCGGCTGCAGCGCAGCGGCTTCGGTCTGCAGCAGGCGCTGCAGCGGCGCATGGCAGCTGCCACACAGCGCTTCCAGCAGCCCGCCCATGCGGCCAGCATGATGCGCCCGGCCATCATTCCAGGTGGGATGCAGGCGCCAGATACGCTTGCGCCAGCTGGGCTCGTCGGCCTGTTGTGCGCGATGCTGCTCGCGGCCGAAGCGGATGTGCAGCGGCGCCTCATCGTGCAAGCGGCGCGGCAGCGGACCGTTGGCAACACCGGCCCAGTGTGCCCAGACCTCGGCGTCCAGCCGTCCCCAGTCCGCCAGGTAGCCTCGCGCGACGGCGTAGGTTCCGGGCTGAGCGGCAAGCAGCAGGGCCCGCGCGCGCATCATCTCCCGATCATCGTCGGCCTCGGCAAGCACCTGCGCCCACTGCAGGGCGATCGCCTCCGGCAGGGCCTGCCAGACCTGCGAAGCCAACTGCACCTCGTCTTCGATGGCCACCGCCAGCAGTGCCTCCCACTCATCCTGGAGCACCTGCGGCGCCTGGTAGCTGGCGAATGTCAGCACATCAGCCAGCAGTTCGCTGCGCTCGCCCTCACGATAGCGGCGCCAGGCATCGGCGCAGACTCCAGGCACCGCCTCGTCCGCCAGCAGATCCAGCGCCATGTCGAGGAAGCTCGAGCCGGCCGAGCGCCGGGCCAGCGCCTGTGTCATCACGGCACCGAGCTGGCGGCGATCTTCGCTGGCCAACGCCAGCAGCAGCCCCTGGCTGTCGTTGCGCGTCCGCGGCGCGTCGTGCACATCGAGCAGGGCGGTGATCGAATCGCTCATGGGAGGCTCCTTGCCGGTGGAGGGTGATGGTGCCAGACATCGCGCACGGCCACCGCGAATACAATGGCGGCATGACCCGCCAGCTGCCCTGGCGCCTGGCCGACGCGCCCGACGCCCCGTTCCCTCCGGCCGAAACCGCGTTACGCCAGCCTGATGGCCTGCTGGCGATCGGCGGCGACCTGCATGCGGCACGCCTGCTCAACGCGTACGCTGGCGGCATCTTCCCGTGGTTCAGCGAGGGCGAGCCGATCCTGTGGTGGTCGCCGGACCCGCGCATCGTGTTCCGTACCGATGGCGTGCACCTGTCCAGCCGGTTCCGTCGCCAGTTGCGCGGCAGCGACTGGGAGGTCACCGCCGACACGGCCTTCGGCCGGGTCATGCGCGCCTGCGCGGCTGCACCCCGCCCCGGGCAGGACGGCACCTGGATCAGCCCGGCGATGGTCGAGGCCTACAGCCAGCTGCACGATCTGGGCTTCGCCCACTCCATCGAGGTGTGGGATCGTCAGACGCTGGTCGGCGGCATCTATGGTGTCGCACTCGGGACGATGTTCTTCGGCGAAAGTATGTTCAGTGGTGCCAGCGGCGGCTCCAAGACCGCGCTGGCCGCATTGGCGTCCATCCTGCATGGCTGGGGCTGGTCACTGATCGACGCCCAGGTCGAGAATCCGCACCTGCTGAGGATGGGCGCCGTGCATCAGCCCCGCGCCGCGTTCCTCGATCACGTGCGCCAGGCAGTGCGCTGCGATGGCCGTGAAGGCCCGTGGACACAGGCGATCGGGCGCCTGCCTGCCCGGGATTTGGCCGGGGGTTAACACAAACTTTGCAAGCTGGGCCCGTCACGCGTAAAATACCGCGCCTTAGGCCCAGCGTGGCCGTTTTCTGAACCGCACAGGACTACATGTCGAAAGACGATTCCATCGAGTTCGAGGGCACCGTCAGCGAGACGCTGCCGAACACCACTTTCCGCGTTCGTCTGGAAAATGGGCACGAGATCATTGCCCACATCTCCGGCCGCATGCGCAAGAACTACATCCGCATCCTCACCGGTGACCGGGTCAAGGTTGAAATGACCCCGTACGACCTGACCAAGGGTCGTATCACCTACCGCATGAAGTAAGCGGTCGGCGCCTGGCGCCCTTTCGACAAGGCCAGCCCTGGTTGCTGGCCTTTTGTCATGCCTGAAATCCGGCCCTGCCGGAGGTCACAGTGACCGAACTCACCGTGACGTCGGTCAGCCCCGCTTGCGGCAGATTCGCAGCCCCCGGAAGGGCGGCATCGTGGGATCCGGTCCAGTCCGGATCGCCATCCCCTGCCCCGCCATGAACATGCCCGCGCTGTCTGTCCTGCTCGCCGCCCTCGCCGCGTCTGCCGCCAGCCTGGCGGTCACGCCGGCACATGCCGCCGCCCCTCCTTCCGCCAACGCCAGCGATTGCCTCCAGCTGGGCAGCGACCAGCAACTGGTGCGCGGCGGCGCCTCGAGCAATGTCCTGCTGCGCAATGGCCAGGACCACTACGTGGTGCACTTCCAGAATGACTGCTCCGCCGCGGCCCGCTCCAGGAAGCTGAGTTTCGTCACCGAGGGCGAGCAGGGCCGGCTGTGCGCCAGCGGTCGCAGCGATCTGCTGACCGATTCGGGGCGCTGCAAGGTGGCCCGGATCGAGACGATCGACGAGGCCACGTTCAAGCAGAAGGCGCGCCAGCGCCGCTGATGCCAGACACGACAAGGGCGGCCAAAAAGCCGCCCTTGTCATTTCAGGTCCGCCGGGCCTGGCCCGGCGTCAGCTCATTCCACCGTGGCCGGAAGCAGGCGCTCCGGCTCAGCCTGGGCCTCGACCACCAGCTCGTCGTCGCGGACGTCGATGCTGACCTTGCCGCCGTTGACCAGCTTGCCGAACAGCAGCTCGTCGGCCAGCGGACGCTTGATCTTGTCTTGGATCACGCGGGCCATCGGACGGGCACCCATCATCGGGTCGAAACCATGATGAGCCAGCCAGTCGCGTGCGGTCGGGGTAGCCGACAGACTGACGTGCTTCTCCTGCAGGCGCATCTCCAGCTCGATCAGGAACTTGTCCACCACGCGCAGGATGTGCTCGAAGCCCAGCGCCTGGAACTGCACGACCGCGTCGAGGCGGTTGCGGAATTCCGGGGTGAAGCTGCGGCGGATGGTCTCCATCGCGTCGGTGGCGTGGTCCTGCTTGGTGAAGCCGATCGAGCGCCGCGAGGCCTGTGCCGCACCAGCATTGGTGGTCATCACCAGCACCACGTTCTTGAAGTTGGCTTCGCGACCGTTGGTATCGGTCAGCACACCGCGGTCCATCACCTGCAACAGGATGTTGAAGATGTCCGGATGCGCCTTCTCGATCTCGTCCAGCAGCAGCACGCAGTGCGGCGTCTTCACGATCTTCTCGGTGAGCAGGCCACCCTGGTCGAAGCCGACATAGCCCGGAGGCGCACCGATCAGGCGGCTGATCGAATGCGGCTCCATGTACTCGGACATGTCGAAGCGGACCAGCTCGATGCCAAGCTGCAGTGCCAGCTGCTTGGTCACCTCGGTCTTGCCGACACCGGTCGGGCCGGCGAACAGGAAGTTGCCAATCGGCTTTTCCGGGTTGCCCAGGCCCGAACGGGCCAGCTTGATCGCTGCCGACAGCGTCTCGATGGCCGGGTCCTGGCCGAAGATCACCATCTTCAGGTTGCGCTCCAGGTGCTGCAGCACATCCTTGTCGGTGGCACTGACCTGCTTGGTCGGAATGCGCGCCATCTTGGCGACGATCGCTTCGACTTCCTCGACGTCGATCAGCTCCTTGCGCTGCTCTTCCGGCAGCAGGCGCTGGCGGGCACCGGCCTCGTCGATCACGTCGATGGCCTTGTCCGGCAACAGGCGGTCACCGATGTGCTTGACCGACAGGTCCACGGCGGCCTGCAGCGCCTCGTCGGAATAGGTCACGCCGTGGTGCAGCTCGTACTTGGACTTCAGGCCCTGCAGGATCTCGTAGGTCTCGCCAACGGTCGGCTCGACGATGTCGATCTTCTGGAAGCGACGCGCCAGGGCACGGTCCTTCTCGAAGATGCCGCGATATTCCTGGAAGGTGGTCGAGCCGATGCAGCGCAGCTCACCGGAGGCCAGCGCCGGCTTGATCAGGTTGGAGGCATCCATGGTGCCGCCCGACGCCGAGCCGGCACCGATGATGGTATGGATCTCGTCGATGAACAGCACCGCATTGGGCACCTTCTTCATCGCGGTCAACACGCTCTTCAGGCGCTTCTCGAAATCGCCGCGATACTTGGTGCCGGCCACCAGCGCACCCAGGTCGAGCGAGTAGATCACCGCATCGGCCAGCACCTCGGGCACGGAGCCTTCGACGATGCGACGGGCCAGGCCCTCGGCGATGGCGGTCTTGCCCACGCCCGCCTCACCCACGTACAGCGGGTTGTTCTTGCGGCGGCGGCACAGCACCTGGATGGTGCGCTCGATCTCGTCGGCGCGGCCCACCAGCGGATCGATGCGTCCGGCGCGGGCCTGTTCGTTGAGGTTGCTGGCGAACTCAGTCAGGGCATCGCCCTTGGGCTCGCCCTCGCCACCTTCCATACGGCCCTCACCCTCGGAGGACGAGGACGGCTGTTCGCCCTCCTCGCCCAGCTTGGCGATGCCATGAGACAGGTAATTGACCACGTCCAGCCGGGTGACATCCTGCTGGTTGAGGTAATAGACGGCGTGGGAGTCCTTTTCGCCGAAGATCGCGACCAGCACATTGGCGCCGGTGACTTCCTTCTTGCCCGAGGACTGCACGTGGTACACGGCCCGCTGCAGCACGCGCTGGAAGCCCAGGGTCGGCTGGGTATCGCGACCGTCATCTTCGGCCAGGCGGGACACGGAGGCCTCGATGGCCTGCTCCAGCTCCTGGCGCAGGCGTTCGGCGTCGGCACCACAGGCCTTCAATACGGCCTGGGCGGACGGGTTGTCGAGCAGTGCCAGCAGCAGGTGTTCGACCGTCATGAACTCATGCCGGGCCTCACGGGCGCGCTTGTAGCACTGGCCGATGGTGTGTTCGAGGTCTTTGCTGAACATGGATTACTCCGGCGGCAGATGGGAACAATATGCGGCCTGACTACGCGATTTCCATCACCCTAGCGGATTGCTGCGTTCAGATGGCGTTAGCAGTACGGATCGCTTGATCTTCATTCACTCCAGGACAGCCCGCCCGGCATGACCGAACCCTACCTGAGCCGCTGGCGATTGCGGCGTGATGGCCCGGCCATCCAGACGCCCCGCGCGCACCTCTGGCCGGTCCTGACCGCCACCGGAGAGCCGGCGATGCTGAAAGTCAGCGACGAACCCGAGGAACAGAACGCCCATCGCCTGCTGCGCTGGTGGGACGGCAACGGCGCCGCCCGCCTGCTTGCCCATGAAGGGCCGGCCATCCTGATCGAACGTGCCGCCGGCCCATCGCTGCGACAACGCTCGATCGACGGCGACGATGACGCCTGTACCGCGATCCTGTGCCAGGTTCTGCAGCGGCTGCACTGGCCACGGAACGCGGCGCCAACGGAACTGATCTGCCTGCGTACATGGTTCGCCGACCTGCTGCAGCCAAGGGTTGCGCTGCCGCCGCTGCTGGAACAGTGCGGATCATGGGCGGAGGTGCTGCTGCAGGAAGAGCAGGAAATCCGGCCGCTGCACGGCGACCTGCATCATGACAACGTGCTGGATTTCGGCCAGCGCGGCTGGCTGGCGATCGACCCGAAGCGGCTGCTCGGTGACCGTGCATTCGACTACACGACGCTGTTCAGCAACCCGGACCTGTGCGGCCCCGGGATCCACGTGGCGACCCGGCCGGAGCGGTTTACCGCCCGGCTGGAACAGGTCGTAGCGCTGTCCGGCATCGACCGTGTGCGGCTGCTGCGCTGGATCGCGGCCAGCATGGGGTTGTCAGCGGCGTGGTTCCGCGACGATGGCGACCCGGCTGACATCGATGAGACGGTGGCGCAGATGGCGCTGGAGGCGCTGGCGGAGGGCTGAAACCGGCCTCGTAGGTGCCCGCCTTGGTGCGCACTTTGCGTCAGGCGTCGGTACGCTTCGACGAAAGGCAGCCGAGCACGGGCTCGGCTCTACAGATCGGGGCCGGTCAGGCCGTTTCCATCGTGCACAGCAACGGATGCTGGTTCATCCGCGAGTACTCGTTGACCTGGGCGACCTTGGTCTCGGCCACCTCGCGGGTGAACACTCCGCATACGCCACGGCCGCGGGTGTGGACGTGCAGCATCACCTGCGTGGCCTTGTCCAGGTCCATGCTGAAGAACTGCTGCAGCACATCCACCACGAAATCCATCGGGGTGTAGTCGTCGTTGAGCAGCATCACCTGGTAGAACGGCGGCGGCGCCACTTCCGGGCGCGCGGGCTCCACGGCAACGCCGTGCTCGTGATGGGAATCGGGGGAAGACTCATGGGGCATCTGGCCATTATAGAGGTTGCGCCGGGCCTGCGTCGGCCTGCCGCAGATTGGACGGCGCGGACGCCCATCGTCACAATTGCATCTTCTTTCAATTCTGCTTCACAGGATCTTCATGAAAAGGACCCTTCTGCCCGCCCTGCTGATCGCCCTGGCCGCTGCCGGCTCCGCCGCCGCCGCGCCCGAGGCCGACAAGTCCGTGGCCCGCCACCTGGACAAGCTGGGCTACACCTACGAGGTCGACGAGGATGGTGACTACCGCCTGGTGTTCGACGTGGTGGACGATCGCACCCAGATGGTCTACGTGCGCTCGGCGGTGGAAGATTTCGGCACCCACAACATCCGCGAGATCTGGTCGCCGGCCTACACGTCCAAGACCAAGCAGTTCCCGGTGGTGGTGGCCAACCGTCTGCTGGAAGATTCCCAGGACGCCAAGATGGGCGGCTGGGTAAAGCAGGACACGACCGCCATGTTCGTAGTGAAGATCGACGCCGACGCCACCCCGGACCAGCTCAGCGACGCCATCGATGCGGCCATCCGCACCGCCGACGCGATGGAGCTGGAGCTGACCAAGAAGGATGAATTCTGAGTTGAACGCCACGCCGGACCCGCGCTGGGCACCGCACGCCACCGTCGCCACGGTGGTGGTGGACGGCGGCCGCGTGCTGCTGGTCGAAGAGACCATCGATGGCCGCCAGGTGCTGAACCAGCCTGCCGGCCACCTCGAGCCGGGTGAAAGCCTGGCCGCGGCGGCCGTGCGCGAGACCCGCGAGGAAACCGGCTGGACGGTGCAGCTGACCCATTTCATCGGCTGCTACCAGTGGACTGCCGGTGATGGCACGCCCTTCCTGCGCTTCTGCTATGCGGCGCGCCCGGTCTCGCACGACCCGGCGCAGCCGCTGGACACCGGCATCGACCGCGCGTTGTGGCTGACCCCGGCCGAGCTGCAGGCCGCCGGCCAGCGCCAGCGCAGCCCGCTGGTATGGCAGGTGGTGGCCGATTACCTGGGTGGCCAGCGCCACCCCCTTTCGCTGGTCCGGGAGGTCGCATGAGCACCCCGCGCGTGATGGTTGGCGTCTCCGGTGGCGTCGATTCCTCGGTCGCCGCTTGGCGTCTCGTGCAACAGGGCGAGGCCGTTGCCGGACTGTTCATGCAGAACTGGGCCGACGACGGCAGTGGCGACTGCCGTGCCGAGGACGACCGCCGTGACGCGGTGGCGGTGTGCGGCCTGCTCGGCATCCCGTTCCACTTCCGCGACTTTTCCAGCGAGTACTGGAAGGGTGTGTTCGAGCACTTCCTGGCCGAGTACGCCGCCGGCCGCACGCCGAATCCGGACGTACTGTGCAACCGCGAAGTGAAGTTCAAGCACTTCCTGGATGCCGCCCGCGACCTGGGCGCCGAACGCATCGCCACCGGCCACTATGCGCGGGTGACCCAGCGCGGCCACCAGTGGCTGCTGCTGCGTGGCGCCGATCGCTCCAAGGACCAGAGCTACTTCCTGCACCAACTGGGCCAGGAGCAGCTGGCCGCCACCCTGTTCCCGATCGGCGATCTGGAAAAGAGTGATCTGCGCCGCATCGCGCGCGATGTCAGCCTGCCCACCCATGCCAAGAAGGACTCCACTGGCATCTGCTTCATCGGCGAGCGCGATTTCCGCGAATTCCTCGGCCGCTACCTGCCGGCACGGACCGGCCAGATTCTCGACCCGGCCGACGGCAGCGTGATTGCCGAACACCCGGGCGTGTTCTATTTCACCCTTGGCCAGCGCGAGGGCCTGAACATCGGCGGCGTACGTGGCCGCCCCGCCGCACCGTGGTACGTGGTCGGCAAGGACGTGGCCAGCAACGTGCTGTACGTGGACCAGGACCGCGACAGCAAGTGGATGCTGTCCAACCGCCTGCGTTCGGAGACCGCACACTGGATTGCCGGTGCACCGCCGGCGGGACGCTTTGAGTGCACCGCACAGACCCGCTACCGGCAGCCGGACGAGCCGTGTACGGTCGAGGTGCTGGACGACGGCAGCGTGCTGGTCACGTTTGCCCGCCCGCAGCGCGCCGTCACCCCCGGCCAGTCGCTGGTGCTGTATGACGGGGACGTGTGCCTGGGTGGCGCGGTGATCGCCGCCACCGATGCCCCCCTGGAACAACGCCTGCGCACCACCCCTTCCCCCTTTGAGGTAATCGCTGCATGAGTTTCACTGTCGACGACCGCGTCCTGGCCTTGGCCGGCATTGCCCAGGCCCTGCAGCAGGTACGCCGCATCGCCGATACCGGCCATTCCGACGCCGCCGCCGTGCGCACTGCCGTGGACAGCGTGTTCCGTGTCGATGCGTCCTCGCCGCAGGAGGTGTTCGGTGACCGCGATGCGCTGAAGTCCGGCCTGCGCCTGCTGCACAACTACTTCCGCAGCCAGGGCCAGGACCCGATCCTGCCCAAGCTGGCCCTGTCGGTGCTGCAGCTGGAGCGCCGCTTCGTGCAGGACGGGGCGACCGTGAACAAGGTCGCCTCGGGCATCGAGCGTGCGCAGCAACAGGCCGCAGAACTGGGCGATAGCGGGCACCCGGACGTGCTGGCCAACCTTGGCGGCCTGTACGCGGACACCATCAGCCACCTGAAGCCACGGGTGATGGTGCAGGGCAACCCGCACTACCTGGGACAGGCTGGCGTGGTCGCCGAGATCCGCGCGCTGCTGCTGGCCGCGGTACGCTCGGCGGTGCTGTGGCGGCAGCTGGGTGGCAGCTACTGGGACTTCCTGTTCAGCCGCAAGGCCATGATCGAGGCCGTGGACCGGCAACTGGCCTGAGGCCGCCGCGGCCCACCCAGGGGTCAGATCCCTTTCCGGCAAGGAAAGGGCCCTGACCCCGAAGCCACCAAGGCGCCGGAAAACCGGCGCATTCACAATGCACTTCGAAGCACATCGACGTTAAAGAGAAGGGGGGTACGGCCGATACATCCTCCGTGCACCTCCCGAGAACGTCCATGTACTCACGCATTTTCATCCGTCTGGCCGCCCCCCTGGCTCTGACCCTGCTGCTCCCCTTCGCCATCGGTTTCGAATGGCCGGCCGCCCTGCGCTGGGCGATCCTGACCACGATGACGCTGAGCTGGCTTGGCTTTGCGTGGTGGACCACCCGTGCCCAGGCACACCGTTCCCCGGAACATGCCCGCGTCCTGCGTGAACAGGACCAGCTGCTGACCGAACTGCGCAGTTTCGTCGGCAACGAGATCGACGGTTCACGCGGTGAAGTGGAGCGCGCCCGCGACCTGATCCGCCAGGCGGTGTCCAGCCTCGGCGGCAGTTTCGATGCGATGAACCGCAAGTCGCGCCAGCAGAGCCAGGCCCTGTCGCGCATCGTCGACCGCGCCGGTGATGAAGGCAGCGCCGGCCTCGACGTTGCCCGTTTCGCCCAGCACGCCAGCAACCGCATGGAACAGCTGGTCGAAGCACTGGAGCAGGTCAGCGGCCAGAGCTCCACCACGGTGCAGCACATCGACCAGATGGCGCAGCACCTGGACGGCATCTTCGCCCTGCTGGAAGACGTCAAGTCGATCGCCGACCAGACCAACCTGCTGGCGCTGAATGCCGCCATCGAAGCGGCGCGCGCCGGTGAAGCCGGTCGTGGCTTTGCGGTGGTGGCTGACGAAGTGCGCAACCTGTCCGAGCGCTCGACCACCTTCAACGAGCAGATCCGCAAGCTCGCCCACAGCTCCAAGGACGCCATCGCCAAGGTCCGCGAGACGGTTTCGCACATGGCCTCGCGTGATATGGACCGCTCCCGCGAAGCGCGCCAGGAAGCGGCCGCGATGCTCGACAACGTGGCCCAGATCAATGCCTCGCTGGGCGACGGCATGCGCGAAGTGTCCGATTGCGCCCGTTCGATCGATGGCAGCGTGGCCGAAGCCGTGCGCGCGTTGCAGTTCGAGGACATTGCCACCCAGGCGCTGGGCGGCGTGCACACCCACCTGGACCGCCTGACCGCGATCAACCGTGAGGCGGTGGCACTGCAGGAACTGCTGCATCGCAATGGCGGCGTGTTCGACGAAGAAATCGCCACCGCCCTGCAGCGCACCGGCAGCCGCCTGCGCGAACTGCGCAGCGAATGGGAACGGCCGCCGCACAAGCCGGTTGCTCAGCAGAGCATGGGCGCCGGTACCGTCGAGCTGTTCTGATCGAGATGCCTGCTGCCATTGCCGGCAGCCCGCAAGGCCCCGGTTCGCCCGGGGCCTTTGCCTGTAACCTGCCGTTGGATGCATCCTGTACGCGCACCATGACCCTGATCCGTGCCCTGCCCTCCCTCACCGATACCGAGCGCCCGCGCAACGCGAGCGTGCGTGAGCAGCTGCAACAGCTGGAGGACGTCGCCCGTGAGGAAATCCGCGAACTGCAGCAGCTGGCGGATGCGCGGCCTGCGCCGCCCCACGTGGGTGAAGACCTGTTGGGACTGGCGTGGGACCTGGGGCTGGATGGAGAAGCACTGAAGTAGATCCACGCCATGCGTGGATGACGTGACAGTGCGAGCTCCAGGACATCATCCACGCATGGCGTGGATCTGCTGGAGCGGCGCAGTCGCTGTGGCATGATGCGCCGGTCCCGTTCATGGAAGACCGATGGCCATCGCACTGATCGCATTGATGCTGTTGGAGCTTCTGCTGTTGCTGTTCTGGGCACCCTTCTTCTTCCGCACCGGCATCGTCCTGTTCAACCAGCGCGTTGCCGCCTCCCCGGCTGAACTGACCCGGCTATCGCTGGGCGGCCTGGAGTACGACCTTCCTACCGACAAGTGGCTGAGCTTCGTATTCCATGCACTGCCGGACGGCAGTGCAGTGTTTCGTGAGAGCTTCGCGCCGGGTTATGGCGGCCGCTACTTTCCACTGATGCACGGCCAGCTGGTGGTCGACAAGCGACGCCGCGAGGTTCGCGTGATCGGGCGATGCAGCTGGTTCGCGCTGATTCTGGCCATGATGCTGCTGCCGATCATCGTGATGCACCCGATGGCGTGGCCGATGCTGGGCTTTCTGCTGGTGTTCTATATGGGCTATCGCATCCAGCTGCGACGCTATGCCGAGGTTGTGGAGGCCGTGCACGCGCGGGTGCGCTCGGAGTTTCCGCGACGATTCACCGACCCGAAGCGGTAGATCCACGCCATGTATGGATGGTCGCGAGTGCAAGCCCCAGTGCCGACCAACGGTCGGCACCCACCATCGCAGGTGCTGCCAAGTAGATCCACGCCATGCGTGGATGGTCGCGAGCGCAAGCCCCAGTGCCGACCAACGGTCGGCACCCACCATTGCAGCTGCTGCCAGTAGATCCACGCCATGCATGGATGGTCGCGAGCGCAAGCCCCAGTGCCGACCAACGGTCGGCACCCACCATCGCAGGTGCCGCCAGTAGATCCACGCCATGCGTGGATGGCCGCGAGTGCAAGCCCCAGTGCCGACCAACGGTCGGCACCCACCAGAGCGGGCGCCGCCAGAGGGCGGTTGTCAGCGCGCCAGCACCACTTCGCCACTGGCGTCGGTGCGGATCGGCGTCGGATGCTGCTGGCGCAGCCACTGTGCCAGGTCGCGCGGGCTGAGCGGGCGCGAGTACAGGTAGCCCTGGATCTCGTCGCAGCCCTGGCGGCGCAGCATGTCTTCTTCCTGGTGCGTTTCCACGCCCTCGGCCACCACCTTCATGCCCAGCGCATGGCCCAGGTGCACGATGGCCTGGGTCACTTCAGCCGTTCCCGAGTCGTGCAGCATGCCCTGCACGAAACTGCGGTCGATCTTCAGGCGACCCACCGGGAAGCGATTGAGGTAGTTGAGGTTGGAGAAGCCGGTGCCGAAGTCATCCACCGCCAGCGGGACGCCGTGGCGTTCCAGCACGTCGAAGCAATGCCGCAGGATGTCGGTGTCACGAATCAATGCCGACTCGGTCAGTTCCAGCTCCAGCCGCTGTGGCGCCCAGCCGTGGGCATGGCAGATCTCGATCACACGTTCGGCAAAACCACGATCACGAAGCTGCACCGCTGATACATTCACCGCGATGCGATCGAAATGCAGGCCGGCACGGTCCCAGGCGGTCGCCTGGCGGCAGGCTTCATTCAACACCCAGTCGCCGATGCGCACGATTTCGCCGCATTTTTCAGCGATGGGAATGAACTCGGCCGGGCTGCAGTAGCCGATGCCGGGACGATGCCAGCGCAGCAGCGCTTCGATCGCCGGAGGCTCGCCCTGGTGGGCATGCAGCAGCGGCTGGTAGGCCAGGCTGAACTCCTCGCGCTCGATCGCGCCATGCAGGCCGTGTTCGATCTCCAGCCGGCGCTGGATGCGTGCGAGCGCATCCTGGCTGTAGTACTGGTAGGTGTTACGCCCGGCTTCCTTGGCCGCGTACATCGCAGCGTCGGCGGCACGCAGCAGCGAATCGAAGTCGGTCTGCGCGTCACCCAGCATGGCGATGCCGACGCTGGCGCCGACCTTCAGCGTGGTTTCACCACGACGCAGCGGCTCGGCCAGCGAGCCGATCAGCTTCCGCGCCACGTGGCCGGCGTCTTCCGGCTCGGCCAGGTCGCGCAGCACCACGATGAATTCATCGCCACTGAAGCGCCCGAACAGATCGTTGTTGCGCAGGTTCTGGTGCAGGCGGGTGGCCGCTGCCTTCAGCAGGGCATCGCCGGTGGCGTGGCCGAAACTGTCGTTGATGGTCTTGAAGCCGTCCAGATCGATGAACAGCATCGCCAACGAGGTACCGCGATCGCGCGCCTCCTCGATGGCTTCAGCTGTCTGCTCGCCGAGCAGTACGCGGTTCGGCAGTCCAGTCAGCAGGTCGTAATGGGCCAGCAGCTCGATGCGTTCGTTGGCTTCGCGCTCGCGGGTAATGTCACGGAACAGCACCACGAAGCGCGGTGGCAGGCCGTCGCGCCGGTCCAGCTCGATCAGCACCTGCACCCAGACACGCAGGCCGGACTGGCGGTAGAAGCACAGGTCCAGCTGCTCGGGCAGGCCGCCGTTGGCGATGCGGACCAGCGCCGCCTCAAACGCATCGCGCGAGTCTTCGGTGTACAGCGCCAGCGCCTGGTCGAGGGTGATCGGTTCCTTGCGCAAGCCGTGGATGCGGTAGCACTCCTCGGTCCACTGCATGTGCCGGGTCTGCACTTCGATCTCGCAACCGCCGATGCGGCCCAACGCGGAAACACGGTTGAGCAGTTCGGTGCGCCAGCGGATCAGCGCGTCGGTCTGGTGCTGTTCGGTGATGTTCTGTACCTGGCCCAGCAGGCGCTTGGGCTGGCCATCCATGTCCAGCAGCGGCTGCATCCACAGGCGCAGGTGCTGCGAGGGTTCCTTGCCGCGGGTCAGCTCCAGCTCGAGGTTGGCGGCACGACCATCGCGCCAGAGGCGGCGCCAGGCCGCACGCAACGCACCGCGTGAACGTGGATGCAGCTGTTTCAGCCAACGCCGCTGGCCCGGGATGGCACCCTGCTCCAGCGCCAGCAGCGAGCGCAGCTCCGGGGACCACCAGAAGTGGCGGGTAGTGGGATCGAACGACCAGCTGCCCATGCTGGCGATGCGCTGGGCCTCGCTCAGGTGCAGCTGCTGTTCCTGCAGCAGCGCTTCGAGCTGCTTCTGCTGCTCAATGTCGGTGTGCGTACCCACCATGCGCAGTGGCTGGCCGTCGGCCGTGCGCGCGACCACCCGGCCGCGATCCAGCACCCAACGCCACTGCCCGTCGGACTGGCGGAAGCGGAACTGTGCACTGTACTGCTCGCTTCGTCCGTGCAGGTGCTCGTCCAGTGCGGCGCGCACCTGCACGATGTCCTCGCTGTGCACGCGTGACAGCATTTCAGTAGCAGTCTCATCGCCCAGTGCCGGCGTGCGCGCCACCCGATCGCTGGGGATGTCCCAGTCCCACAGGCTGTGCCCGGCACTGTCCAGCGCCAGTTCCCAGCGGCCGCCGCCATCGACCGGCACCGGCTCGGGAATGCTCAGGGTGAACGCCAGCAGGTTGCCGGTGCTGTCATGCACGGCGCGCAGGTGACCGTCATAGTGGCCGCGCGGGCCACCCGGCAGCGTGCAGGCGACGATGCCGCCATCGGCGGCCATCAGGCGCAGATCCTCCAGCATCGGCGCATAAGCGGCAACGGTGGCCGGCAGGCCATGTTCGCGCGCAGCCGGGTTGGCCGCCAACGGACGTCCAGCACGGTCGACGATGACCAGCGCCGACGCAAGCGGGTGCTGCAGCAGGCTGGCGATGATCCCTTGGTCCACGCGATCTTGCTCCGGATGACACGCCCGTCAGCGGGGCACGCAGTGGTTAACGGCGCCTGCGGCGGATAATTGAGTGGTCACGGCACACCTGCGCGGTAAGATGGCCGGCGCCCCTTTCCCCTGCCCTGTCCATGCCCGCAGAACCGACCTGCAACGCCCCAGTTCCCGACCCGCGGATGGCGCAGGCGCTGAGCCGTGACCGGCGGCGGGTGGTGCTGAGCTACCTGGTGATGGCGCTGGCCTGGATGATCTCCACCGACAGCCTGGTCCAGGCACTGGTCCCCGACCCGCAACAGGCAGCGCTGTGGCAGGGCCTGAAGGGCGCATTCTTCGCCCTGGCCAGTGCGGGCCTGCTGTACCTGCTGCTGCGTCCGCTGGCCGAGCACGCGCTGCGTACCCATGCCCGCCAGCAGGCCTCTGAACTGCGCCTGCGGCAGATGTTCGAAGGCAACCCCGGCCCGATCCTGGTCTACGATCTGGATACGCTGGCGATTCTGGATGCCAATCCCGCCGCCTGCACCACCTTCGGCTGGGACCACGACGATCTGCTGGAGCAGAGCATCGACGCACTGTGGCCCCCCGGTCAGGACCAGGCGCTGCAGACCAAGCTGGAAGCCATCCGCGAGGCGCCCCAGGAGCTGTGCATCCTGCGCGCGCAGCTGCAGCTGCGCGATGGCAGCCTGCGGCAGATGGAGCTGCGCTCCAATGCCATCAGCTACGACGGCCACAATGCCCGCCTGTTGATTGCCATCGACCGCACCGCCGAGGATCTGGCCCAGCTGCGCCGCGACCAGGCGCTGGCGCGCGTGGAGGAAGCACACGAGCTGGCCCGCATCGGCGCCTGGGAGCTGGACCCGTCCACCGGGCTGGGGCGCTATTCCAACCAGGTCTACCGCCTGCTCGGCCGCCGCCCGCCGGAAGCGCGCCGCTGGCATCGCTTCGACGAGCTGCTGGTACCGGCCGACCCGACCACTGCGACGCAGACCGAACACCTGCTGGCCGAGCTGTGCTCGGGGGATGCGGTGCAGGTGGATGTACTGCTGCCGCTGCTGTCGATGGAGGGTCGCGCGTTGACGGTGCATCTGCGCGCCGCCAGCGGCATCGACGAAGCCGGTCGCAGCCGCGTACTGGGCACGTTGCAGGACGTGACCGAGCATGAGCAGTCGCGTCGCCTGCTGCGTGAGCGTGAAGAGCAGTTCCGGGAACTGGTGCGGGTCCTGCCCGACGGGGTGGTGATCCTGTCCGAGGAGCATGTGCTGTATGCCAATGCCTGGGCCGCCAGCCTGTTCGGCTATGGCAGCCACACCCTGCTGGGCGAGCCGCTGTCGGCGCTGGTGGCTGCCGCCGACCTGCCGCGGGTACGCAGCCAGCTGCGCGCCGGCCAACTGCACCTGGGGCCTGGCCACAGCAGCGTGGTCGCGATGCAGCGCTGCGATGGCCGCAGCTTCCATGCTGGCCTGGCCGTGGGCGAAGTGCGCTACGGCGGCCGCGACTGCAAGCTGTTGATCGTGCGCGACCTGAGCGACGCAGAGCGTACGCGCAGTGCGCTGGAAACCAGCAACCGCGAGCTGCAGGCGATGGCCGGACGCCTGTTCTCGCTGCAGGAAGACGAGCGCCGCGCCATCTCGCGTGACCTGCACGACGACATCGGCCAGGCAATCACCGCCATCAAGCTGTCTGCCCATGCAGCGCAGGACGAGGACGACCCACAGCGTCGCCGCGAGGACCTGGCACAGATCGTCAGCCTGGCCGACACCACGGTGGCCAAGCTGCGCGACATCTCGACCCTGCTACGGCCACCGCAGCTGGATGCGCTGGGCCTGGAGGCGGCCTTGAGCTGGCAGGCGCGGGTGCTGTTCCGCTCGTCTCCGGTGGAGCTGCTGGCCGAGATCGAGCCGCTGCCGCAGCGCCCCGACAACAGCATCGAACAGGCCTGCTTCCGCATCGCCCAGGAAAGCCTGACCAACGCACTGCGTCACGCACGGGCCAGCCAGGTGCAGCTGCAGCTGCGCGACATCGGACAGCGCGGCCTGCACCTGCAGATCCGTGACGATGGCGAGGGCTTCGATCCGGATGGCCCGCGCGGCCTGGGCCTGATCGTGATGCGCGAACGCGCGCAGAGTGTCGGTGGCCATGTGCGGATCGAGTCCGCACACGGCGAAGGTACCCTGATCGACGTCCATCTCCCCTATCAGGCGGCCGGCATGGCCGCCGTCGATTCACCGGAATACTGAGCCTATGTGGAATCCCAACCTGCCCCCGGTCAGCATCGACGATGCCCCCGACCGCCTTGGCGCCGGCAATCCCGAGCTGCAGGCGATGGTCGCCGAGGCCGCCTCCGGCGGCACCGCATTGATGCTGATGCACGTGGACATCGACCACTTCGCTTCGGTCAACGAGAACATGAGCGCTGAGGTGGGCGACCAGGCGCTGGTGCTGGTGGCACAACGCCTGCAGTCCTACCTGCGCGGGCGCGGCAAGCTCTGGCGGCATGGCAGCGATGAGTTCCTGATCGCAGTGCCACGCACCGACGATGTGGCGTTGCCGGAGGATTTCGCAGAAGAGATCCGCCAACAGATGGAGCTGCCGCTGTCGGTGCTGCCGTACACGCTGTTCATGACCGGCAAGCTGGGCGTGAGCCTGTGCCCGGAACATGCCAGCAGCGCTTCGCGCCTGCTTGACCATGCCGAGGATGCGCTCTACCAGGCCGCCCGCGAGGGAGGCAACGCGGTTCGCATCCATGCGGTGGACACGCCGCCGAGCGCGCACAGCGAGAGCATCATCGCGCGGCAGATTGTCGATGCCATTCCCAACGGCGAACTGAAGCTACGCTACCAGCCGCTGGTCAGCGCCCGCGACGGCCATGTGGTTGGCATGGAAGCGCTGTTGCGCTGGCAGTCGCCCACGCTGGGCATGCTGGTGCCGGAACGCTTCATGCGTACCGCCGAGCGGCTGGGCATCATCGTGCAGATCGGTACCTGGGTGCTGGAAGGCGCTTTGAAGCAGGCCCGGCTGTGGCGCGACCAGGGCTTCGATGACTTCACCATCGCAGTGAACGTGTCCACCCTGCAGCTGCTGCGGCCGAACTTCTTCGCTGAGGTGATGTCGCTGATACAGGCCGCTGGCGTGCCGGCGCAGATGCTGACGCTGGAGATCAACGAAAGCGCGTTGACCAACAACGTCAATTTCGTGCATGAAACGCTGGCCAACCTGCGCAACGAAGGCATCAGCCTGAGCCTGGACAACTTCGGTACCGGCGACTCCAGCCTCAGCGCGCTGGTGCGCTACCCGGTAGACAAGCTGAAGATCGATCGCAGCTTCATCAAGAGCGCGCCGGCCGGCAACCGCGAGGCGGCGATCGCCCGCGCGATCATTGCCATGGGCCACCAGCTGGGCATGACGGTGATCGCCAACGGCGTGGAGTCGCAGGCTCAGCTGGGCTTCCTGCGCCGCAACGACTGCGACGTGTTCCAGGGTTACCTGTTCGGCGAGCCGATGTCCGCGGATGCGGCCGGCATGACCCTGCGCCGCCGCTACCTGCGGCCGGAAGCCTTCGCCGAGACCCGGCCAGACCGCACGCTGCTGCTGCTGGACGACGAAGAGAACGTGCTGCGCTCACTGGTGCGCCTGTTCCGGCGCGATGGCTACCGCATCCTGGCCGCGGGCAACGTGCGCGATGCGTTCGACCTGCTGGCGATCAACGATGTGCAGGTGATCCTGTCCGACCAGCGCATGAGCGACATGAGCGGCACCGAGTTCCTGGGCCGGGTGAAGATGCTGTACCCGGACACCATCCGTCTGGTGCTGTCCGGCTACACGGATCTGAACACGGTGACCGATGCGATCAACCGCGGCGCGATCTATCGCTTCCTGACCAAGCCATGGAACGACGACGAACTACGCAAGCACATCCACCAGGCATTCCGCACCTACGAGGAACAGCGACGCAGCAATGCCGGGCCGGTGGCGACCGAGCCAGGCGAGAGTGGCGAGGATCGCCCGCCACTGCGCTGACCGCATCCGCCGGGCATGGCCCGGCGCCACCGATATGGGTGGCCAGCGCCGGGCCATGCCCGGCGGAACTTCCGGCAGAAGCAGGTCAGCGCGGCTGCTTCACCGGCAGCACCACGCGGAAGCGCGAACCCACGCCCGGCGTGCTGTCCAGGTCGATGCGGCCATGGTGCTTGTTGATGATGCTGTAGGAAATCGACAGGCCCAGTCCGGTGCCACTGCCCACCGGCTTGGTGGTGAAGAACGGATCGAAGATGCGCTGGCGCAGTTCCGGCGAGATGCCGCCGCCGGTGTCTTCAAATTCCACCCACACGTGGTCGCCATCGACGCCGGTACGCACGGTGATGGTGCCGCGTTCGGCAATGGCGTGACCGGCGTTGAGCAGCAGGTTCATGTAGACCTGGTTCAACTCCGACGGGAGGCACTCCACCAGCGGCAGCTGCCCAAACTCGCGCACCAGGCTGACCTTGTACTTGAGTTCGTTCCAGATGATGTTGATGGTCGATTCAAGGCCTGCGTGCAGATCGACCAGCTTCCAGGACTCGTCGCGACCGGAGTACGAGAAGTCCTTCAGGTCGCGCACGATGCGGGTCACCCGCTCGATGCCTTCGCGTGATTCGGCCATCAGCTGGGGCAGGTCGCGGCTGATGAAATCGATGTCCAGACGGTCACGGATATCGTCGATTTCCGGGATCAGCGCCTTCGGGTCTGGTGCACGCAGGGCACGCTCGTAGGCTTCGATCACGGTGAACAGGCTGCGCAGATACTCCTGCAGGCTGCCCAGGTTGGAGTGCACGTACCCGATAGGGTTGTTGATCTCGTGCGCGACGCCGGCGGCAAGCTGGCCGATCGAGGCCATCTTCTCCGACTGCAGCAGTTTTTCCTGGGTACCGTTCAGGCGCAGGTAGGCCTGGCGCAGCTCGGCGTGGCGCTGCTGCAGCTCGCGCTCATAGTCCTCCTGCCCCTCGATGTGGCGGAACAGTGCGAGGAAGTGACCTTCGCCGACCGGGCCATGGTGGTACAGGTGCGCAATCACCACGCCCTCGCCCAGCGGCAGGCTGCCGTTCCAGTGGCCATGCTGGCGCGCCTGTTCCAGCGCGTCCGGCGGCAGCAGTTCGCGCAGGCGCTGCGGCGGCGGCAGTCCACCGTCTTCGCCACTGGCCAGCAGGCTCTGCGCGGCCGGATTGGCCAGGGCCACCTGCCCGTCTTCGGTGAACAGCAACAGGCCTTCGCGCAGGCGCTCAAGCAGGGCCTGCAGCACCGGCTGCGGCGGAAGGGGGGCGGTAACCAGGGCGTTGGCAGCGGACACGGCGACTCGGGGCGTTCGAACAGGCGCCCAATATACGCGGTCATGCAGCGGGCTTCAGCCCGCCGGAGGGTGTTGTGCGATCGCCGTCGCGTCAGGCGACGGCGAGGGGACGGCCGACGCTGACCGTATGTGACTGGCCCTTGGCGTCATAGGCCGAGGCGTCTTCGGTGCGGCCCAGCTGGCGCAGCGCCCAGTTCACTTCACGGCGGCGCCGCGACAGCAGCACGCCGTTGGCGCGGTTGCGTTCTGCCAGTTCCTGCAGCTGCTCACCCTCGCCGACCGGCGGTGCGCCTTCCAGCGCACGCAACGCCTCCAGCTTGGCACCGGTGGCGCGGATCAGGGCGTGCACGTCGTGCTCGACCAGGGCCTGGCGCTCAACGTCCAGGGCCTGGGCGAGACGCTGCAGCGGCTCGCTCATCGCTGCCGTCATCCCTGCAGCTGCTGGTCCAGATCGAGCATGCGCGATGCGATCGCGTCCGGATTGATCTTGTAGGTGCCGTTCTGCAGCGACTCGCGCACGGCGGCCACGCGCTGGGCGTCGATCGCCGGGGCGGTGGTCAGCTCACGCTCGATGGCCTGCAGGTTGGTGGCCTCGCCGGTCAGGCGCAGGCTGTCGGCCGCTTCGACCGGGCGTGCCGCCGAATCGCTGCTGACGCCGGGCTTGTTGGCCGGGGTCGTGACGCTGCGCAGTGCCTGGGGGACCTGCAGGTTGCCGTCGATTTTCTGGCTCATGGGGTTTCCTGGAGTTGCCGTTCACAAGGGATAACGGCCGCAGGGCCGTGATCTTTAGGGATATTCTGCGGTAATTCAACGCGCCACGATTACGTCACCTGCGGCATCGACCGTGCCCTGCACGATCCGCCGCGAGGACAGGTTCTCGACCGAGACCCGTTCGTTCTCACCCGCATCGCCCATCGCGCGACCGGCAATGCGGACCTCGACCGAGCCACGACGCGATACCAGAGCCACATTGTCTCCTCGCTTGATGAGACGCTGCACCACCAGGTCGTTGTTCGACAGCAGGGCTCCGGCCTGCAACGGACGGCGGGCGATGCGGCCGATCGCTGTATTGGGATCGGTCAGCACAGCACCGGCAATCCGGGCGGCGTCACGCTGGGCAGTAGTGATATCGGCGGCGGTGAGGGTTTCTCCAGTGCCGATTCCACGGTTGAGCACCAGCACGGTCTGGTTGCGCCGCACCTTCACCGGCACGAACAGGCGCCAGCCGCCGGCATCGGGGCAGCTGACCTCCACCGTGGTGTTGGCCGTGGGCTGCACCTGCAGTGCGCCGCCACACTTGGGCAGGCGCAACGCGTCGGCCACCTGGGCCTCGCCCTCGCTGCCAGCCGGCAGTGTCGACAAAGCCGCCGCACGGATGCTGGCCACCGGCTGCCAGTCCGCGGCAGCCGCCCACGGCGCGGCCAGGGCCAGCGCGATGGCGAATAGATATGTGACCCGGCGCATGGCGCCTCCTGTCGAGGGGATCTGGCCCAGCTGCGTGCAAGCGGCGTGCCAGAGCACTGCCTTTATAGCGTCGAGCTTGCTCAACTCACGCCCCATGTAGCGTCGAGCTTGCTCGACGGGCCGTGAAAGCAGTCGAGCAAGCTCGACGCTACAAAAGCGCTCAAGTTCAGCCGCTGCGCCGCCGATACAGCAGCCATGTCCCATGACCTGCTCAACCGGATCGACCAGCGGACCCGACTGGCCGGCCACAACCGCCTGGCGCTGCTGCTGTTCCGTCTCGGCGGACGTCAGCTTTTTGGCGTCAATGTCTTCAAGGTGCAGGAAGTCCTGCGCCGTCCGGAGCTGTTCCAGGTGCCCGGCCTGCCCGGCCAGTTCGCCGGCGTGGCCGACGTGCGGGGCCGCTCGGTGCCGGTGCTCGATCTGGGCCTGGCGATCGGCCACCCCGAGCGTGAGCCCGATGCGGACACCTCGCCCGGCTACCTGGTCGTCACCGAATTCAATCGCTCCATCCAGGGCTTCCTGGTCAGTGGCGTGGAGCGCATCGTCAACATCGCGGTGGAAGACATTCATCCGCCACCGGAGCTGGGCGCCGAGTCCAGCTACCTGACTGCGGTGACCCGCTTCCAGGGCGAGCTGATCCAGGTGATCGACGTCGAAAGCGTGTTGGCCGACATTGCCCAGATCCGTGGCGAAGCCGTGCTCGACCCGGCCATGGCGATGCCGGGAGACGGCCCGCAGCTGCAGGTGCTGGTGGTGGACGACTCACGCGTAGCCCGCCAGCAGATCCGCAGCGTCCTGGACCAGCTGGGCGTGGGCGCCACCCTGCTCTCCGACGGCAAGCAGGCGCTGGACCATCTGCTGCAGATCCACGCAGCGGGTGAGAATCCGGCCGAGCGCTACGCCATGGTCATCTCGGACATCGAGATGCCGGCCATGGACGGCTACACGCTGACGACGGAAATCCGGCGCCACCCGGGCCTGGCCGGCCTGTACGTGCTGCTGCACACCTCGCTCTCGGGCGTATTCAACAATGCGATGGTCGAGCGCGTGGGTGCCAATGCCTTCGTCGCCAAGTACTCGCCGCACGAGCTGGCCGACTTCGTGCTGGACCGCCTGCGCAAGGTCGCGTTGGCGGCGTAAGGCCGTCCCGGGGTCGGATCCCCGCAGGGGCTCCGGCCCCATACATGGCAATGGGTGACCCCCGGGGTCAGAGCCCCTGAGGGGATCTGACCCCGCTTGCTTTGGCACACCCCTTGCAGCTTCCCGGGCAACGTTCCCGTGGGAGTGCACCGTGCGCAACCTGATTACCGACTACCTGGGCGTGCATGCCCAGGCCATGCCGTTGCGCGAACAGCGGATGAAGCTGATCGCCAGCAATCTCGGCAATGCCGACACTCCCGGCTACAAGGCCCAGGACCTGGACTTCGATGCCGCCCTGCGCCACGCCCAGGGACAGGATGCCAACGGCCTGATGGCCACCTCCCATGAGCAGCACTACGAGATCGGCGGCGGACTGAACCCGTTCCAGATCGCGCGCGAAGGGGTGCAGCCCAGCCTCGATGGCAACACCGTCGACCCCGACGCCGAGCGTGCGGCCTATGGCCGCGCCGCACTCGAATACCGCGCCTCGCTCAGCTTCGTCGAGAGCAAGGTGCGTTCCATGCTGACTGCGATCACGGGGCAATAAGCCATGAGCAACCTGCCGATCTTCGACATCGCCGGCTCTGCGCTGCAGGCGCAGTCGGTGCGCATGAGCACCATCGCCTCCAACCTTTCCAACGCCGACACCGTCGCCGGTTCCGCCGACGCGGTGTACAAGCCGCTGGAACCGATCTTCCAGGCCGTCACCAGCAAGAACGATCCGAACATCACCTCGGTGAAGGTCAAGGAGATCACCCAGAGCGAGGCGGCGCCGATCAAGCGCTACGAGCCGGGCCACCCGCTGGCCGACGCCGATGGCTACATCTACCAGCCCGACGTCGATCCGGTGGCGCAGATGGTCAACCTGATCTCGACCTCGCGCAATTACCAGGCCGGCGTGGAGATGCTGACCACCGCCAAGGAACTGGCTCTGGCCACCCTGACCATGGGCCGCTGAGGCCCGCAGTACCGGATACCGCCATGACCACCTCCGTCAACACCCAGACCAACCAGGACGTCTACAGCGCGCTTGGTTTGAATGCCCCCAACAGCAACGCCACGAAAAAGAAGAACACGCTGGACCAGGCCGACTTCCTGCGCCTGATGACCGAGCAGCTGCAGCACCAGGATCCGCTGAAGCCGATGGACAACACGCAGATGGTCGCGCAGATGGCGCAGATGTCGACCGTGCAGGGCATCACCGATCTGAACAAGACGGTGAAGGGCTTCCAGGAATCGATGGCCAGCGACCAGGTGCTGCGTGGCGCTGCCCTCGTCGGCCACCAGGTGCTGGTGCCGTCGGAAAAGCTGGTGCTGGAAAAGGAAGGCAGTGTTGAAGGCACGGTCGCCGCGCCGTCGGCCGGCATCGTCACCGTGGACATCACCGATGCCAACGGCGCCAAGGTCACCTCGCTGAGCGTGGAAGCCAAGGCCGCCGGCGAAACCGCCTTCCAGTGGGACGGCAAGGACGCCAACGGCAAGCGCATGGAACCAGGCAAGTACTCCATCGTCGCCAACCACGTCGACACCGCAGGCAAGAGCACCAAGCTGTCCACCTACGTACAGGCGCCGGTGGAGAGCGTGACCGTCGGTTCCGACGGTCTGTACCTGAACCTCAAGGGCCTGGGCACGGCCCCGATCGACTACGTGCTCCGCGTCAGCTGAGCCGCACATCCCGCATCAACCAGGAGCATCCCATGGGCTTCAATGTCTCGCTGTCCGGCATCAATGCCGCCAACACCGACCTGAGCGTCACCGCCAACAACGTCGCCAACGTCAACACCACTGGCTTCAAGCAGTCGCGTGCCGAGTTCGCCGACCTGTTCGCCTCAACCAGCTATGGCCTGTCGACCAACCAGACCGGCTCGGGCGTGCGCGTTTCCAACGTCGCCCAGCAGTTCATCCAGGGCCACAACGAACAGACCGGGCGCAGCCTGGACATGGCCATTTCCGGTGAGGGCTTCTTCACCATGAACATGAATGGCTCGCGCGTGTACTCGCGTGCCGGCAACTTCCAGACCGATGCCGCCGGCTACGTGGTCAACCCGCAGGGTGCACGCCTGCAGGTGTTCGCACCGAATGCCGATGGCACCAACTTCGATTCGGGCCGCCTGGTCGACCTGCAGCTGCTGACCACCGACAGCCCGCCGAAGCAGACCAGCGAAGTGAAGGTCGGCTTCACCCTGCCGGCCAACGCGAAGCAGCCGACCGTGGCGACCTTCGACCCGGCCGATTCCAACAGCTACAACCACTCCAGCGGTGGCATCACCGTGTACGACTCGCTGGGCGTGAGCCACATCCAGGTCTCGTACTTCGTCAAGGGCGCCAACCCCAACGAATGGACCGTGCGCAACTACGTGGACGGCCAGCCGGCCGGCGCGCCGACCCCGGTCACCTTCGACAACAGCGGCAAGCTCGTTGCACCAGCCAATGGCAAGGTCAGCCTCGGCACCTTCACCCCGACCACCGGTGCCGGCCAGCTGAACATGACGCTGGATGTCAGCGGTTCGACCCAGTACGGCGAGAAGTTCGCGCTGCGCAATACCCAGCAGGACGGCTACGCCGCAGGCAAGCTCAACGAGATCACCGTCTCCGAATCCGGCGTGGTCTACGCCCGCTATTCCAACGGCGACGACAAGCCGCTGGGCCAGGTCGCACTGACCACCTTCAACAACACGCAGGGCCTGGAATCAAAGGGCAACAACCTGTGGGTGGAGACCTTCGAATCGGGTACGCCGCGCACCGGCATGCCGGACACCTCCAACCTCGGCAAGATCCAGGCCGGGTCGCTGGAAGCGTCCACCGTCGACCTCACCGAGCAGCTGGTGAACATGATCACCGCGCAGCGGAACTTCCAGGCCAACGCGCAGATGATCACCACCCAGGACCAGATCACCCAGACCGTCATCAACATCCGTTGATGAGCTGCTGACACTGTCACGGAACTCCCCGCATGGATAAAGCCCTTTACGTGGCGATGACCGGTGCCCGCGCTTCCCTGCAGGCGCAGGGTACGCTCAGCCACAACCTCGCCAACTCGGACACCCCCGGCTTCAAGGAAGCGCTGGCCAACACCGAAGCCTTCCCGGTCCGCGGCCCGGGCTTTGCCTCGCGGGTGGATGCGCTGCACGTCGATGCCGGCTTCAACCGCCGGCCAGGCGCGCAGCACATCACCGGCAAGCCGCTGGATCTGGCACTGCAGACCGGCACCTGGCTGGCCGTGCAGTCCAGCGATGGCAGCGAAGCGTATACGCGCGGTGCGGCCCTGTCGGTGACGCCGAACGGCCAGCTGGTGACCTCCGGTGGCCGCACGGTGCTGGACGACAACAACAATCCGATCGCCATTCCGCCCTACCAGGCGATGGAGGTTGGCGCCGACGGCACGATCTCGATCATCCCGCAGGGCGAAGGCCCGCAGACGATGGCGCAGATCGGCCGGATCAAGGTGGTACAGGCGCCGGATGAGCGCCTTGAGCGCGGGCTGGATGGCCTGTTCCGCAATACCGACCCGCGCCAGCCGTTCGCCCCGGCGCAGGGCACCGCCGTGCACAGCGGCCAGCTGGAAGGCAGCAACGTCGATGCCGCCGGCGCGCTGGTGCAGATGATCCAGTTGCAGCGCCAGTACGAAATGCAGGTGCAGGTGATCAAGCACGGCGATGACAACGCACGCAGCGCTAACAGCCTGCTGCGCCTGGGCAGCTGACGGAATTCCGGCACCGGCCCTGGCCGGTGCTGGCACACCCCTTGCAGACCCGCTACCAAGGGCCGCACTACGCGGCCGGCTCCACCCAGACAGGACACCGAAGATGAACCAGGCATTGTGGATCGCTAAAACCGGACTGGATGCGCAGCAGATGCGCATGTCGGTGGTTTCCAACAACCTCGCCAACACCAACACCACCGGTTTCAAGCAGGACCGCGCCAGCTTCGAGGACCTGCTGTACCAGCAGGTGCGCCAGCCCGGCGGTTCTTCTTCGGCACAGACGCAGCTGCCGACCGGCCTGCAGCTGGGCACTGGCGTGCGCGTGGTCGCCACCGCCAAGAATTTCGAACAGGGCAGCCAGCAGCAGACCGGCCGCGCCCTGGATGTGATGGTCAACGGCCGCGGCTTCTTCGAAGTGCAGATGCCCGATGGCAGCTCGGCCTATACCCGTGATGGCTCGTTCAAGATCAACCAGGACAGCGAGCTGGTCACCAACAGCGGCTATCCGGTGCAGCCGGGCGTCCAGATTCCCGAAGGCGCACAGTCTGTGACCATCGGCAGCGACGGCACCATCAGCGTGAAGATGGCCGACAACGCCGCCTCGGTGGAAGTGGGCGCGCTGACCCTGACCGACTTCGTCAATCCGGCCGGCCTGCAGGCACGTGGCGAGAACCTGTTCCTGGAAACCACCGCCTCCGGCCCGGCACAGAACGGCAATCCCGGCCTGAACGGCCTGGGCAACGTGGTGCAGGGCGCGCTGGAGGGCAGCAACGTGAACGTGGTGGAAGAGCTGGTGTCGATGATCGAAACCCAGCGCGCCTACGAAATGAACGCCAAGGCGATCTCCACCACCGACTCGATGCTCGGCTATCTCAACAACAAGATCTGACCGGCCCAACCGGGAAACCGCCATGTCGCCCATTTCCAACTTCGCCCGTACTGCCCTCGCCTGCGCCGTGGCTGCCCTGCTCGGTGGCTGCGTGATCGCCGGCGACGTGCGCCCGTATCCGACGATGGCACCGATCCAGCCGATCGTGCCACCGCAGGCCGAGCCGACCGCCGGCGCGATCTACGCTGCCGGCCCGACCCTGCAGCTGTATTCGGACCGTCGCGCGCGCGACGTCGGCGACCTGCTGACCATCACCCTGCTGGAAAACACCACCGCGCAGACCAGCGCGAACACGGCCACCAACAAGGAATCGAACCTGAGCCTGGGCACGCCATCCATTCTCGGTGCGCCGGTCACCCTGGGTGGCAAGGACATCCTCAGTGCCACCGCGGCCGGCAAGCGTGATTTCGCCGGCAAGGGCAACAGCGCGCAGAGCAACCGGCTGCAGGGCAGTGTCACGGTCACCGTGGTCCAGCGCCTGCCCAACGGCAACCTGGTGGTGCAGGGGCAGAAGAACCTGCGGCTGAACCAGGGCGATGAACTGGTGCAGGTGCAGGGCATCGTCCGTCCGGGCGACATCAGCCAGGACAACACCATTCCCTCCAGCCGCGTGGCCGAAGCCCGCATCGTCTATGGCGGTCGCGGCCCGGTCGCGCAGTCCAACGCGATGGGCTGGCTGAGCCGCTTCTTCAACTCCGGCCTGACGCCGTTCTGAGTATGGCCATGAAACTTTTCTCCTCTTCTTCCTGGCAGCGACGCATGGCGTCGCTCTACTGTGGCGTGATCATGGTTTTCGCGGTGGTGGCCCCGGCCAGCGCCGAGCGCATCAAGGACCTGGCCCAGGTGGGCGGCGTGCGCGGCAATGCGCTGGTGGGCTATGGCCTGGTGGTCGGCCTGGATGGCAGCGGCGACCGCACCAGCCAGGCACCGTTCACCGTGCAGAGCCTGAAGAACCTGCTGGGCGAGCTGGGCGTGAACGTGCCACCGAACGTCAACCCGCAGCTGAAGAACGTGGCCGCCGTGGCGATCCACGCCGAGCTGCCGCCGTTTGCCAAGCCGGGCCAGCCGATCGACATCACCGTGTCTTCGATCGGCAACGCGGTGTCGCTGCGCGGTGGCTCGCTGCTGATGGCGCCGCTGCGCGGTGCCGATGGCCAGATCTACGCCATCGCCCAAGGCAACCTGATCGTCGGCGGCTTCGGCGCACAGGGCAAGGATGGTTCGCGGGTGTCGGTCAACGTGCCAAGCGTCGGGCGTATTCCCAACGGCGCCACCGTTGAGCGCGCCCTGCCCGATCCACTGGCCAATGGCGGCGACATCACGCTGAATCTGCACAACAATGATTTCACCACCGTCTCGCGCATGGTCGCCGCGCTCAACAACGCGTTCGGCGAGGGTGCGGCACGCGCGGTCGATGGCGTGACCGTGGCGGTGACCGCGCCGACCGATCCAGGCGCACGCATCGGCCTGCTGGCACGTATCGAGAACCTGGAACTGACCCCCGGCAGCGCGCCGGCCAAGGTGGTGGTCAACTCGCGTACCGGCACCGTGGTCATCGGCCAGCAGGTGCGGGTCGGGCCGGCAGCGATCGCGCACGGCTCACTGACGGTGACGATCCAGGAAAACACCAACGTCAGCCAGCCCAATGCCCTGTCCGGCGGCCGCACCGTGGCCAGCCCGCAGTCGACCATCACCGCCACCAATGACGGCAGCCGCATGTTCAAGTTCAGCGGCGGCACCACCCTGGATGAAATCGTGCACGCGGTGAACGCGGTCGGCGCGGCGCCGGGCGATCTCATCGCGATCCTGGAAGCCCTGAAGCAGGCCGGCGCATTGAGTGCCGAGCTTGAGGTGATCTGACATGCGCATCAATCCCGCATTCGATCTGAACCCGCCACAGCAGAACGATCCGGCCAAGATCGACAAGGTTGCACGTCAGCTGGAAGGCCAGTTCGCGCAGATGCTGGTGAAGAGCATGCGCGATGCCAGCTTCGGCGACTCGCTGTTTCCGGGCGAGAACAAGATGTTCCGCGACATGTACGACCAGAAGATCGCCGAGGCGATGACCCGCGGCAAGGGCCTGGGCCTGTCGGGCATGATCACCCGCCAGCTGTCCGGCCAGGCTGCCGATGGCCCGGCGCTGGACACGCGTGTGGACCCGGCCAAGGCCAGCCGCGCCTACCAGCTCAACGCGCCGGCCACGCCCGCGCCGTCGCTGCCCCTGGAAGACGGCAGCCAGGCGGTGCGCATGCTGCAGCAGATGGCCGCCGGTGCCCAGCACGGCGCACAGGCCGCGACGGCGCCGATGGAACAAGCCCTGGACCTGATTGCCGGCCGCGAAAGCAGCCGCCTGCATCGTTCGCTGGGCACTGAAGACCCGTACATCGGCAGCCTGCAGGGCGACGATTGGGCGGCCAGCAACGATCAGTGGTCGGCCACCGCCAACAACCGAGGCTCGATGGTCAATCCGGCCGATGCGATGGCCGCCCGCACGGCCGTTGCCCAGCTCGGCGCGCACACGCCCGAGGGCTTCGTCGCCAGCATCTGGCAGCACGCGCAGAGCGCAGCGAAAGAACTGGGCGTGGATGCCCGCGCCCTGGTCGCCCAGGCCGCGCTGGAAACCGGCTGGGGCAAGCGTCATATCCGCCAGGCCGATGGCAGCACGTCGCACAACCTGTTCGGCATCAAGGCCACCGGCTGGAACGGCCAGCGCGTCGAGGCCGGCACCCATGAGTATGTCGACGGCGTGCGCCGCAACGAAACCGCCAGCTTCCGTGCCTACAGCTCACCGGCCGAGAGCTTCGCCGACTACGTGCGCCTGCTGAAGACCAGCCCGCGCTACCAGCAGGCCCTGCAGGCCGGCACCGACGTGCAGGGCTTCGCCCGTGGCCTGCAGCGTGCCGGTTATGCCACCGACCCGCGCTACGCGGCCAAGATCGCCGCGATCGCCGGTGGACCGACCATCGAGCGCGCCGTGGCCGCCGTGGCCGATGCCGGCTCGCGTCTTGGCCAGACCTTCGCCAGCACCGCAACCGCGGCGCTGGGTATCACTCGTCGTTGAGGAACCCCATGTCCAGCGTACTTTCCACCGGCACCGGAGCCCTGCTCGCCTTCCAGCGTGCGTTGGCGACCACCAGCCACAACGTGGCCAACCTCAATACCCCCGGCTACAGCCGGCAGAAGGTCAACTTCGCCACGGCCGATCCGCAGAATTACGGCTACGGCACGGTTGGCAACGGCACCCGTATCACCGACATCCGCCGCACGGCCGACCAGCTGGCGATCTCGCGCCTGCTCGACAGCAGCGGTGAACTGGCACGCCTGAAGCAGCTTTCGGGCATGGCCGACCGGGTCAACGCGCTGTTCTCCGATGCGGCCACGAATGTCTCCGGCGTCTGGTCGAACTTCTTCGATTCGGTCAGTGGCCTGTCCTCCAACGCGGCCGGCACCGCCGATCGGCAGAACATGCTCGATGGCGGCAAGACGCTGGCCAACCGCTTCGTGCAGCTCAACACGCAGCTGAACAACCTCAACAGCGAGGTCAACAACGGCCTGCTGGCCGGCGCGACCGAAGTCAACCGGCTCGCGCAGGAAATCGCGCAGATCAACGGGGCGATCGGCACCAACGTGGCCACTGCCGCGCCGGATCTGCTTGACCGCCGCGATCAGCTGATCACCCAGTTGATCGGCTACACCGGGGGTACGGCCGTCATCCAGGATGGCGGCGTGATGAATGTCTACACCGCCGGCGGCAACGCGCTGGTGGTGGGCACCACGGCCACCAAGGTCACCACCGTGGCCGACCCGTACCAGCCCGAGCGCCTGCAGCTGGCGCTGGAAACCCAGGGCAACACCATCCGCCTGGACCCAAAGGCGGTCGGCGGCCAGATCGGTGGCCTGCTGGAATTCCGCGATACCGTGCTGACCCCGGCCCAGGCCGAGCTGGGCAAGCTGGCGGTGGGCCTGGCCGAAAGCTTCAACCAGGCACACCATCAGGGCGTGGACCTGTACGGCCAGATGGGCGGTGATTTCTTCAACATCGGCAACCCACGCGTCACCGCCAACAACAGCAACACCGGCACCGGCAGCCTCAGCGCCACCTATGGCGACCTGGGCAAGCTGGACGCGCAGAACGTGGTGCTGCAGTTCGACGGCACCAACTGGAAAGCGAGCCGTTCCGACACCGGCGCCAGCGTCCCGCTGACCGGCACCGGCACGGCTGCCGATCCGCTGGTGATCAACGGCGTGCAGCTGGTGGTGGGCGGTACCCCGGCGGCGAATGACCGTTTCCTGCTGCAGCCGACCGCCGGCGTGGCCGGCAGCCTGGAAATGGCGATCACCGATCCGTCGCGCATCGCTGCCGCCGCCGCAGTGAAGGGCGCGGCGGCCACCGCCAACACCGGCACCGGCAAGCTGAGCGGCGTCACCGTTACCGATTCGGCCAACGCCAACCTGCGCAATCCATCGGCGATCGTGTTCACCTCGGCCACCACCTACACCATCGACGGTGGCCCGCCGCAGACCTACACCCCCGGCCAGACCATCAGCGCCAACGGTTGGAGCTTCGTGCTGGACGGCGCGCCGAAAGTGGGCGATACCTTCAACATCACCCCGACCCCGGCCGGGTCGTCGGACAACAGCAACGCCTCCAAGCTGGCCAAGGTGGAAAGTGCGAAGGCGTTCAATGCCGGCACGGTAACCCTCAACGGCGCGCTGGGCGGGCTGACCACCCAGGTCGGCGCCGCAGCCCGTTCGGCCGAGTATTCGCTGGATGCCCAGCTGGTGATCAATGACAAGGCGCAGGAAGCGCGCGATGAAGTGTCAGGGGTGAACCTCGACGAGGAAGCCGCCGACATGCTGCGCCTGCAGCAGGCCTACCAGGCCGCCTCGCAGCTGATCTCCACTGCCGACAGCATGTTCCAGACCATCCTGGGAGCCGTCCGCCGATGAGCAGCCGCATCTCCACCGGAATGATGTTCAACCAGTCGGTGTCGCTGATGATGGCCAAGCAGGCCAAGCTCAGCCACCTGGAACAGCAGATCGCCACCGGCAGCAAGATCGTCAGTGCCAAGGACGATCCGGTCGCTGCCGGCACCGCGGTCGGTCTGGATCGCAGCCTGGCCGCACTGGACCGCATGAAACTCAATGCCGGCAACGTGCAGAACCGCTTGGGCGTGCAGGAAAACACCCTGGCCCAGGTCAACGATCTGATGGCCCGCGTCAACGACCTGACCATCCAGGCCAGCAACCCGGCGCTGAGCGCGGCCGACAAGAAGACGCTGATCACCGAAGTGAACCAGATCCGCGATGGCCTGTTGTCGCTGGCCAACGCCGACGACGGCACGGGCCGCTACGTATTCGGCGGTACCAACGATGGTGACCCGCCGTTCGCCAAGATCAACGGCAAGGTGGTCTACCGGGGTGACCAGACGCAGCGCCAGGTCGAGGTCGGACCGGACACCTACGTCAAGGATGCCCTGCCCGGCAGCGAGATCTTCATGCGCATCCCGACCGGCGATGGCTTCGTCGACGGCAGCGCCGCTGCCGGCAACACTGGCAACGGGGTGCTGACCAACGTCACCCGCGACGGCAGCAACAGCTGGAACGGCCAGTCCTTCAGCGTGCGCTTCACCACCGGCACCCAGTATGAGGTGGTGGACGGTGCGGGCAACGTGACCGGCACCGGCACCTACAAGGCCGGTGACGACCTGGAGGTGAACGGTGTACGCCTGCAGATCACTGGTGCACCGGCGGCAGGTGACCGCTTCAATATGCAGGCGGCCAGCAGCCGCGACATCTTCGCCACCATGGACAACCTGGTGGCGGCGCTGGGTGCGGACACCGGCACCACTGCGCAGATGAGCGCGCAGCAGAACCAGCTGCAGAGCGCGCTGCGCGACATTGCACGCGCGTCAGAGCGGATGATCGACTCACGTGCGGCCGGTGGCGCACAGTTGAAGGCGCTGGACAATGCGGCTGACATGCGCGAAGCCAATGGCGTGACCCTGAAGACCACGCTGTCGCAGATGCGTGACCTGGACTATGCCGATGCGTTGAGCCAGTACCAGTTGCAGAGTACGGCGCTGCAGGCGGCACAGACGATCTTCTCGCAGATGCAGTCGATGTCGCTGTTCAACAAGATCCGCTGACGTCCCTGCGACGTTGCACACCGAAGGCCGCGATGCCCAGCATCGCGGCCTTTTTCGTTTGTGGTTTCCCGTTCCGCCGCGCTCGCCGGGCGTGCCCCGGCGCTACCACCGCCAGGCCGTCTCCGGCCGATTTTCCGTGATTGCCCATCAAGCCCGGCCGCACCCCGCCGATACCTTCATCAGCGCTGGCCAGGCCCTGCCCGACCGCCCCTTCCGGGGCCGCTTCCGCCCTGGCAACAGGACGGAAAACCCCGGAAAAACAGCCTCCAGCACCGAATTGCGGCTCCAGCGGAATTCACGGCTAAAGGTTGTTGACAAAGCGCCGTTATTCATTTGGCAACGGCGAAGCACACAGCCACACAAAAAAACAGGCGGCGCTTCGCTTCATTCACCAACGGGTTCCACATAAGAGGAGACGACCCCATGGCACAGGTAATCAACACCAATACGATGTCGCTCAACGCTCAGCGCAACCTGAGCACCAGCGGCAGCTCGCTCGCTACCACCATCCAGCGCCTCTCGTCCGGCCTGCGCATCAACAGCGCGAAGGACGACGCCGCCGGCCTGGCCATCAGCGAGCGCTTCACCACCCAGATCCGTGGTCTGGACGTGGCCATCCGCAACGCCAACGACGGCATCTCCCTGGCCCAGGTGGCCGAGGGTTCGCTGAATGAAGTCGGCAACAACCTGCAGCGCATCCGCGAACTGGGCGTGCAGGCCTCCAACGCCACCAACTCGGCCAGCGACCGCAAGGCGCTGCAGGCCGAAGTGACCCAGCTGGTCAGCGAAATCGACCGTGTCGCCAAGCAGGCCGACTTCAACGGCACCAAGCTGCTCGATGGCAGCTTCACCAGCCAGCTTTTCCAGGTGGGCGCCAACGCCGGCCAGGCCATCGCCATCAACAGCGTGGTCAACGCCAAGGCCGACTCGCTGGGTGCGGCCAGCTTCGCCAACGGCTACACCGGCACCGCACTGGCTGTCGACAAGGCCACCGCCGATACCACCTATTCCGGCCTGCAGGTCTCGGTCACCCCGCCGGGCGGCAGCGCCACCACGGTCACCATCAGCGATTTCACGGTGAAGGCCGGCGAATCGATCACCTCGGCCACCGCGGCCGCGATCAACAACAAGCTGGGTGAAACCGGCGTGGTCGCCTCGGTCAACGCCGGCGTGGTCAGCCTGGCATCGGTGAAGGATGGCCAGACCTTCACCCTCGGTGTCAGCGCGGCCACCCCGCCGGCCGGCGCCACCGCCGCCACCATTGCCGGACTGGGCCTGACCGAGACCAGCACCAACGGCGGCACGCTGACCGGCGCAACGGCCAGCTTCGTCAAGGACCTGAACGTCACCACCGCTGAAGGCGCGCAGAAGGCGATGTCGATCGTCGACAAGGCGCTGGAGTCGGTCAACAGCGTCCGCGCCGACCTCGGCGCGATCCAGAACCGCTTCACCTCGGTGGTGGCCAACCTGCAGACCTCCTCGGAGAACCTGTCCGCATCGCGCAGCCGCATCCGCGATACCGACTTCGCCAAGGAAACCGCCGAGCTGACCCGCACCCAGATCCTGCAGCAGGCCGGCACGGCCATGCTGGCCCAGGCCAACCAGGTACCGCAGAACGTGCTCAGCCTGTTGCAGCGCTGACATGAGCCGCCCCCGGGGCACGTCGGGGGCGTCTAACCCAACTCACGTGCAACCGCTCAAGGACCTCTCCTCATGGCACAAGTCATCAACACCAATACGATGTCGTTGAATGCTCAGCGTAACCTGAGCACCAGCGGCAGCTCGCTGGCTACCACCATCCAGCGCCTGTCCTCCGGTTCGCGCATCAACAGCGCCAAGGACGACGCCGCCGGCCTGGCGATCTCCGAGCGCTTCGGCACGCAGATCCGCGGTACCGACGTCGCCATCCGCAATGCCAACGACGGCATCTCGCTGGCCCAGGTCGCCGAAGGTTCGCTGACCGAAATCGGCAACAACCTGCAGCGCGTCCGCGAGCTGTCGGTGCAGGCCTCCAACGCCACCAACTCGGCCAGCGACCGCAAGGCGCTGCAGGCCGAAGTGACCCAGCTGGTCTCGGAAATCGACCGCGTTGCCAAGCAGTCGGACTTCAACGGCACCAAGCTGCTGGACGGTTCGTTCTCCAGCCAGCTGTTCCAGGTCGGCGCCAACGCCGGCCAGGCCATCGCCATCGACAAGACCATCGACGCCAAGGCCAACGCCCTGGGCGGTGCCAAGTTCGACACCAACGCACTGGCCCTGGCCGATCCGGGCACCAATGCGGACTTCAGCACCACCGGCCTGTCCATCAACGGTGTGGCCATCGCCGACGTCTCGGTCAAGCAGGGCGCCGACGCCGCTGCCACCGGCAAGGCCTCGCGTGAAGCACTGGTCACCGCGATCAACGCCAAGATCGGTGAAACCGGCGTGTTCGCTGAAGTCAACGGCACCGCCGGCGTGACCCTGACCTCGGTCAAGGACAGCACCAACGCCGACGGCTCGTTCAAGGCCATCACCGCGACCCCGGGCACCTGGACCGGCGCCACCGCGCCGACCTTCACCGCCACCACCGCTGCGGCGGCGCCGGCATCGAAGTACGCCAGCAACCTGGACGTCAGCACCGTGAAGGGCGCCCAGCAGGCCATGGAAATCGTCGACAAGGCCCTGGGTGCGATCAACAGCACCCGCGCCGACCTCGGCGCGATCCAGAACCGCTTCACCTCGGTCGTGGCGAACCTGCAGACCTCGTCGGAGAACCTGTCGGCTTCGCGTAGCCGCATCAAGGACACCGACTTCGCCAAGGAAACCGCCGAGCTGACCCGCACCCAGATCCTGCAGCAGGCCGGTACGGCCATGCTGGCCCAGGCCAACCAGGTGCCGCAGGGCGTGCTCAGCCTGCTGCGCTGATCCGCCGTCTGATCGACCTCCGGGCGCCGCATGACGTGGCGCCCGGATCCTGAAACACGTTCCACCTTCGCCAAAGGAAAAGCACCATGGCACAAGTCATCAACACCAATACGATGTCGTTGAATGCTCAGCGCAACCTGAGCACCAGCGGCAGCTCGCTGGCTACCACCATCCAGCGCCTGTCCTCCGGTTCGCGCATCAACAGCGCCAAGGACGACGCCGCCGGCCTGGCGATCTCCGAGCGCTTCGGCACGCAGATCCGCGGTACCGACGTCGCCATCCGCAATGCCAACGACGGCATCTCGCTGGCCCAGGTCGCCGAAGGTTCGCTGACCGAAATCGGCAACAACCTGCAGCGCGTCCGCGAGCTGTCGGTGCAGGCCTCCAACGCCACCAACTCGGCCAGCGACCGCAAGGCGCTGCAGGCCGAAGTGACCCAGCTGGTCTCGGAAATCGACCGCGTTGCCAAGCAGTCGGACTTCAACGGCACCAAGCTGCTGGACGGTTCGTTCTCCAGCCAGCTGTTCCAGGTCGGCGCCAACGCCGGCCAGGCCATCGCCATCGACAAGACCATCGACGCCAAGGCCGGCTCGCTGGGCACCTCGACCTTCGCCACCGGCGCGACCGCTGCCCTGGCCGCCAGCACCGACGGTGCGCGCTTCTCCGGCACGGTGATGGGCGTGGACATCGGCACGGTTGAAGTCAAGGCCGGCGCCACCACGGCCGACGCTTCCAAGGCCGTTGCGACCGCCATCAACGCCAAGATCGGCGAGGCCGGCATCTTCGCCGAAGCCAATGCCGACGGCACGCTGAAGCTGAGCTCGGTGAAGGAAGGCAAGGCCGTTGCCGCTGCCGATATCGCCCTGATGCGCAGTGACTACGACGCGACCGCCAAGACCTGGGGCACCGCAGCTGCTGCGGGCGCCTACACCGCCGGCACCGACACTTCGGCCAACGTGCAGAAGCTGGACGTGAGCACCGTGCTCGGCGCCCAGCAGTCGCTGGAAGTGGTCGACAAGGCCCTGGGTGCGATCAACAGCACCCGCGCCGATCTCGGTGCGATCCAGAACCGCTTCACCTCGGTCGTGGCGAACCTGCAGACCTCGTCGGAAAACCTGTCGGCTTCGCGTAGCCGCATCAAGGACACCGACTTCGCCAAGGAAACCGCTGAGCTGACCCGCACCCAGATCCTGCAGCAGGCCGGTACGGCCATGCTGGCCCAGGCCAACCAGGTGCCGCAGGGCGTGCTCAGCCTGCTGCGCTGATCCACGGCAAGAAGGCGCCGCTACCGTCGGGTCGAACCGACGGTAGCGGCAACCGGGAAGCCACGATGCACGAAGGCGCGGGCCATGCCCGGCCCGGGATCACTCCCGAACCGGCTTGGCATCGCCCGCTCCTGCGGATCTCTCTTTCAGCGCTGTACCCTTGACTGTACGTACCGGGCGGCTTCGTCTCCCCCCGATTGTCAGTAGCCTGATCCCTCCCCTGCATTGGGGGAGGGCTTTTTGCAGACTCCCGGCAGCCCGCGGTGAACCTACCCGCACCCTGCCCCAGCACTCCTGCAACCTGCGTGCCAGAACCCGCGCCAAGCCATTGGCACGCCGCATGCATCAACGAAGTCCTCAAGACCCAGCGGCGCAGGCCGCTATTTTCGTTGACGACGGGCCACCGCACGACGGTCAGGCCCGGATACCAGGAGAAACGACGTGGCAGACTTTGGATACGGTGGCATTGGCTCGGGGCTCAACATCTCCGACATCGTCAACCAGCTGGTCGCAGCTGACCGCAAGCCCGCCGACAATGCGCTGAACCTGCAGCAGTCCAAGGCCAAGATGCAGCTGTCGTCGATCGGCACCATCACCTCGGCCTTCGACAAGCTCAAGACCGCGCTGACCGCATTGAAGGCGACCACCGCGTTCGATACGCGTACGGTGACCGCCAGCAAGGGCGGCGACAAGGGTACCGACGAAATCCTGACGGCCTCGGTCGCGCTGTACGACGTCGGTACCACCAAGGCTGCAGCCTCCAACGGCTCGCACGTGGTCAACGTCACATCGCTGGCCACCGCGCACAAGCTGATCGCCGATACCTCGGTACCGAAAACCGACACCTTCGCCGCCGGAACCTTGACGCTGACCGTCGGCGTGGGCGACAAGGCCAAGACCATGAACGTGGAGGTGGAAGCCGGCGACACGCTGACCACCGTCCGCAACAAGATCGACGCGGCCGGCCGCAAGGAAGGCGTGCAGGCTACCCTGATCAGCTCCGGCGACAACCAGTACCTGTCGATCGCCCAGGAGAAGACCGGCGCGGCCAATGCGATCAAGCTGGAATATGCCGGCAGCGACGCCAAGCTGGGCGGCCTGGTCAACAGCCTGAAGCAGAACACCGCCGCCGCCGATGCAGAACTGACGATCGATGGCGTCAAGGTCGTCAGCGCCAGCAATACCGTGGCCGATGCGGTTCCAGGCCTGACCCTGAACCTGAAGATGCCTGGCACCAGCACGGTTACCATCAGTACCGACACCGGCGCGGCGACCAAGGTGATGCAGGAGTTCGTCACCGCGTACAACGCGGCGCTGGCGGCGATCGGTACCGAAACCAAGTACGACGCGAAGACCAAGTCAGCCTCAACCCTGACTGGTGACGCGCAGATGCGCGGTGCTACCAGCCAGCTGCGTTCGGTGATGTCCAGCGTGCTCAAGGACCTGGCCGGCGACAAGCTGGACGCCAAGGCGATCGGCCTGGATACCCGCGGCTACCCCAATGCCGACGGCACGCTGGTGCTGGACACCACAAAGTTCGCCGCCGCGCTGGCCAGCCAGCCGGAGAAGATGCGCCAGGCGATCACCGGCGACACCGGTGGTGCCGGCCAGCTGTTCACGCTGGTGGACGGCTACGTGAGCACCACCGTGGGCAAGGAAGGTGCGTTCGTCGCCCGCACCAAGGGCCTGAACACCACGCTGGACAACATCGACAAGCGCCGCAAGGACCTGGACACGCGCATGAAGAGCGTGGAAGAGCGCTACAAGAAGCAGTTCGTGGCGCTGGACAGCCTGATGGGCAAGCTGCAGCAGAGCAATACGTCACTGCAGCAGCAGCTGGCGCAGTTGAACCGCTGAGCAGGCGTGCGCAGCGCTCAAGTTTGCCGCGCAACGCACCGATAACGGACGCAACAGCCATCATCGCCGCGCCGTCGGCAACGATCACTGCGATCGACCGGCGGCACCCAGCGCAAGGAGAATCACGAATGTACGGTTCCAGCCGTCAATATGCCGAACAGTATCGCCAGGTGGGAGTGACCAGTGCGGTCGCCGATGCCGATCCGCACAAGCTGGTGGCGATGCTGCTGGCCGGCGCGCTGGAGCGCGTCCGCCGTGCCCTGGCCAGCCTCGAGCGTGGCGACCAAGCCGGCAAGGGCAAGGCGATCGGCGAAGTCTGCGCGATCGTCGGCCACCTCAACGGCTCGCTGGACCACGAGGCCGGCGGCGAGATCGCCGGCAACCTCTCGGCGCTTTACGACTACGTGCTGCAGCGCCTGACCGAGGCCAATCTGCACAACGACCGTGCGGCGCTGGACGAATCGCTGCAGCTGCTGGGCGAGATCGACAGCGCCTGGAACGCGATCCCTCAGGAACAGCGCCGCCCGGCAGCGGTGGCGCCGTGAGCCTGCTTGAACTGCACGCACAGCTGGACGCCTTCGAGAAGGCGCTGGGCGAAGAAGCGCTCGACCATGCCGACAGCCTGCTCGATGGCCATGACAGCACCCTGCACGCCCTGCTCAGCCAACCGCTGACCCAGGCCGACCACGCTCCGTTGAACGCGTTGTTCGAGCGCCAGCAGAGCCTGCTGGGCCTGCTGCGCCAGCGTCGCGATGCTGTCGCCGCACAGATCAGCAACGGCCAGCGCTCCCTTCGCGCCGCGCACGCCTACCTGCAGGCAGAATCGCTGGCATGACCTCACTGCCGACCACGTCGCTGCACCACCCCGCCGAAAGCGAGCTGTTCGACGAGACGCTCAGCTGCGAGCTGGCGTTGCCGGCCGAGTTCCAGGCCGGTAGTGCTGCCGGCCGCACCAGCAGCGCCGAAGGCCTGTTGCGCAGCCTCGCGCTGGTCGAAGACAGCCGCACCGACGAACACGAAGAACGCAGCGAAGCCAGCCTGCAGCTGCAGCGGCTGGAGGCCAAGCTGGACCTGGCCATGGTGCTGCTGGGCCGACTGGTACGCCAGCAGGGCCAGGAGCTGACCCTGCGTCCGGTGCGCTGGTCACGCCGCGGCATCCGCCTGCAGCTGGGCCCGCGCAGTGGTGCCAACCCCGGCCAGGCCGGCGTAGTGCGCTTGCAGCCCAGCGACTGGCTCCCGGATCACATCGACCTGCCGGTGGAAGTAATCGCCGAAGCCGCCGACGGCGGTGGTGGGCACTTCCTGTGGCTTCGTTTCCAGCGCCTAGGTGATGGCCTGGAGATGGCGATGGAGCGACACCTGTTCCGCCTGCACCGCCGCCAGGTGGCCGAAGCCCGCCGCGCGCGTTGAAACCTGCCACCTTGGTGCTGGACGGCCGACCCTTGGCGCGCCCGTTCAGCTAAGTTAAGGTGGACTCCCCTACACGGATCTGCCGCGTGCCTGTGCGAGTTCTCATCGTCGACGATCACACCTTGGTCCGCGCCGGCCTGGCGCGGCTGCTGCAAGGGTTTGCCGACGTGCAGCTGGTCGCCGAGGCCAGCAATGCCGAACAGGCCTTGCAGCTGGCCCTGCAGCACGCGCCCGACGTGGTGCTGATGGATCTCTCGCTGCCCGGCCGCACCGGCCTGGAAGCACTCAGCGACATCCGCCTGCGCGCACCCGGCACCCGGGTGGTGATGATGACCATGCACGATGACGCGGCCCATGTACGCGATGCGCTCGATCGCGGCGCAGTCGGATTCGTGGTCAAGGACGCCGCGCCGCAGGAGCTGGAGCTGGCATTGCGCGCCGCGCACGCCGGACAGGTGTTCCTGAGCCCGCAGATCTCGGCCAAGATGCTGGCGCCGATGCTCGGCCGCGAGAAACCGACCGGTATCGCCGCATTGTCGCCGCGCCAGCGCGAGATCCTGCGCCGTATCGGCAAGGGCGAGAGCAACAAGGAAATCGCTGCTGACCTCGGCATCAGCGTCAAGACGGTGGAAACCCATCGCGCGCGCATGATGGAGTCGCTGGGCTGCCGCCGCGCCAACGACCTGCTGCTGCTTGCGGCCCGCCACCAGCACGAGCTGGAGTAAGCGCCCATCTCGGCGATGCGCAACGATGGCCGGGTCGAGTCGACGCTACCAACCCGCGCCGGCCTCGCATCGGCGACGAAATCCCGTCATCCCGACGTACCCCGACAGGAATCCGTGCACGACACACAGGGGGCACGGCGAATTCTGCACCACGAATCAATGCCTTAGCCGCGACCATCGTCAATATCCTGCTTTCATGTAAGGAATTTCCCGACATCGCGTAGGGATTTCCACGAGCACCCTCAGGAACCCCCCGATTCCGCGCCCGCCGGATGAAAAGCAAGATGCGTTCCACAAGGCGCCGGGGAGCGGTGCCGGGGAACCACGATGAAGGCTGCACTCTCGACCCAGCTGGGCCAACAACTTCACCTCACCCCGCAGCTGCTGCAGTCGATCCGGCTGCTGCAGCTCGATGGCCTGCACCTGGAACAGGAAATCCAGCGCCTGCTGGATTCCAATCCGCTGCTGGAGATCGAAGAGGCCGAAGCGCCTGCGGCCGACGCCGTCGATGCCAGTGCCACCGTGCTGGATACCGCCGCCTTCGACGAGCTGCCCGAGTCCTCCATGTGGGATGTGGCCAGCGCCAGCTGGCAGGATGGCGACGACGACCGCATGGCGCGCATCGCCGCGGGCGAATCGACCGACCCGCAACTGCGCGTGCTGCAGCGCCTGTCGCTGGACATGGACGACCGCCAGCTGGCGGTGGCCGCGTTCTGGCTGGACCATTGCGATGAAGCGGGCTACCTGCAGGCGCCGCTGGCGCAGCTGCAACTGCTGGCCAGCGCCCAGTTCGACATCGCCGCAGACGGCGTGGAGGCCATCCGCCAGCAGCTGCTGCACGGCGAACCCGCCGGCATGGCCGCGCAGGACCTGTGCGAGGGCCTGCAGGCACAGCTGCGCAGCCTGCACGGCACGGTGCCCGCGCGCCACCTGGCCACACGCATCCTCGGCGGCGCGCTCGACGCGCTGGCGGCGCACGACTACCCCGCCCTCGCCCGCCAGCATGACGCCGAGATCGACGACGTGCGCGAGGCGGTGCGCCTGATCCTCTCGCTGCAGCCGCGCCCCGGCGACAGCCTGCTGCCCGAGCGCAACGCGGTGGTGGTGCCGGATGTGGTCGCCTGGCACGCCGACAATCAGTGGAAGGTTGCGCTGAACCCGGCCACCAGTCGCCGCGTGTCGATCAACAGCCAGTACGAACAGGCACTGGCCGACAGCAACGAGGCGGCCCCCGCCCTGCGTGAGATGCTGCAGGAAGCCCGCTGGTTCAGCCGTGGCCTGTCGATGCGCTATGACACCCTGCTGCGCACCGCGCGAGTGATCGTCGAGCGCCAGGCCGCGTTCCTGGTGCGTGGCGAGGAAGCCATGGCGCCGCTGACCCTGAAGGAGGTGGCCGAGGAAATCGGCATGCACGAGTCCACGGTTTCGCGGATCACCACCGGCAAATTCCTGCAGACCCCGCGCGGCACCTTCGAGCTGAAGCACTTCTTCGCGGTCCGCCTGGAGGGCGCCAGCGTCTCCGGCCAGGCCGTGAAGGCCATGGTCCGGCGTCTGATCGACGCCGAGCCGGCCGGTCGGCCGCTGGCCGATGAGGCCATTGCCGGCCTGTTGTCACGCCAGGGGGTGAACATTGCCCGCCGAACCGTCGCAAAATACCGAGAACAACTGGATATCGCCCCGGCCCGCGAACGGCGCCGGCTCAGCGCCAGGCAACCGCAGCTGGCCCGGGTGGGCTGAAAAGGATGTTGGACATGAACAAGCTCACGGTCCTGCTGGTCGATGACCACGAGGGCTTCATCAATGCCGCGATGCGCCATTTCCGCAAGATCGACTGGCTGCAGATCGTCGGCAGCGCCGGCAATGGCCTGGAAGCGATCGAGCGCTCGGAAACGCTGCGCCCGCAGGTGGTGCTGATGGACCTGGCCATGCCGGAGATGGGCGGCCTGCAGGCGACCCGCCTGATCAAGTCGCAGGACGATGCGCCGTACATCGTCATCGCCAGCCACTTCGACGACGTCGAGCACCGGGAGCACGCGCTGCGCGCCGGCGCCGACAACTTTGTCAGCAAGCTGTCCTACATCCAGGAAGTCATGCCGATCCTGGAAGGCCTCAGGGAGGATCGATCGTGAGCGAATCGCGCATCCTGGTACTGGACAACGACGCGGTGCGTGCCGAGCGCACCGTTGCCCTGCTGGAATTCATGGACTTCAACCCGCGCTGGGTCTCCGACGCAGCCGACTTCGACCTCAGCCGGCAGCGCCAGAACGACTGGATGGCGGTGATCGTCGGCAGTCTGGACGACACCGCGGCCAGTGCCGCGCTGTACAGCTGGCTCGGGGGCAGCAGCCTGCCACCGCCGGTGCTGCTGGCCGACGGCGACGCCCAGGCGTTTGCCCAGCAGCATGGCCTGCACGAAGCCAATCTCTGGCCACTGGAAACCCCGCTGCGCCATGCGCAGATGGAGGCCCTGCTGCGCCGCGCCAGCCTCAAGCGCCTGGACGCCGAGCACCAGGCCGGCGCCGTGCAGGAGCAGGGGCCGACCGGCAATGGCCCGGCGGTGACAGGACTGCGCACCATGATCGAGCAGGTCGCGGCGTTCGATACCACGGTGCTGGTGCTGGGTGAATCCGGTACCGGCAAGGAAGTGGTGTCGCGCGCGATCCACCAGCGCTCGCCGCGCCGTGATGGCCCGTTCGTGGCGATCAACTGCGGCGCCATTCCCGCCGACCTGCTGGAAAGCGAACTGTTCGGCCACGAAAAGGGCGCCTTCACCGGCGCACTGACCGCGCGCAAGGGCCGCTTCGAAATGGCCGAAGGTGGCACCCTGCTGCTGGACGAGATCGGCGACATGAGCCTGCCGATGCAGGTCAAGCTGCTGCGCGTGCTGCAGGAACGCAGCTTCGAACGTGTCGGTGGCAACCAGACCATCCGCTGCAACGTGCGCGTGGTGGCCGCGACCCATCGCGATCTGGAAACCCGCATCGCCGAAGGCAAGTTCCGCGAAGACCTGTTCTACCGCCTCAATGTGTTCCCGATCGAAGTACCGGCCCTGCGCGAGCGCTGCGAAGACCTGCCGGCACTGGTGGAAACCATCGCCACGCAGCTGGCGCGCACCGGCCGCGGCGAAGTGCGCTTCACCGCGGAGGCGCTGCAGGCCTTGGCCGGCTACGAATGGCCCGGCAATGTGCGCGAGCTGACCAACCTGGTCGAACGCCTGGCCGTGCTGCACCCGGGTGGTTCGGTGCGCGTGCAGGACCTGCCGGCCCGCTACCGTGGCGACGCCGCGCTGGCCGCAGCCGCCGCACCGGCACTGGCCCAAGTCGCCGCCAGCGAAGAACGCCTGGACCTGCGCAGCTTCTCGTTCCACACGCCGGGCAGCGGCAACCAGCCGGCGCTGGAGCACGGCATCGCCGTCAATCGACCGGCGGCACCGGCCGCACTGCCCGACGATGGCCTGGACCTGCGCAACCACATGGCCAACATCGAACTGGGCCTGATCAACGAAGCACTGGAACGCACCCAGGGCGTGGTCGCCCATGCTGCCCAGCTGCTCGGCCTGCGCCGCACCACCCTGGTGGAAAAGCTGCGCAAGTACGGCATCGAACGCGAGCAGGCCGAACTGGCCGGCTGAACCACGCGATCAGCATGAAGGGGGCACGAACGCCTGGGCTTGCCCAGGCGTTGGTGTTTGTGGCGCCGCTGCATGACATCAGTAGATCCACGCCATGCGTGGATGAGGGAATCAGCCGCTGGACGTCGTTTGCAACTTCTCCTAAGGGCAGCTGCGAAACATATGGGTAGCCTTGTCCGGATGGAGAACTCAATCAGACCGCCAACGCTTGATCTCACGCCAATCAGCCAGGAACAGATCGATCACTCTGCCCTGCTGTTCGAAGCGCGGCAGCTGTCTGACCGTCTTGCGCCATATCCCAACAACAGCACGATGTTCCATCCACGTCTACAGAAATACCAGGCTGACGATCGCAACCTGGCGATCTTTGGACGTGTACCGGGCGGACTCTTTTTCGTCGATCTCATGGATGGCTCGGTAGGGCTGCTTCCAATCGACGGTGGAACACCGCTCAAGTACTGCAATTCAGACCTGGGCAGTTTCGCAATCTTCCACAACGCGTTGATGGAAGCGATTCAGGCTGCGATCAACTCCCACAGGGACGTGTCAGAGTGCACGCTCCTGGAGCTTGAGACTGCCTTCCGCAAGTCCGATCCCAGCTCAATGCTGGACGAAAGCAACTTCTGGCCCACGTGCCTTTACGAGCTTTCGGAGGGGTTCTTTCCTCTTTCATCCGAAAAGGTGGAACTGCATCGTTCGCTCGGGGTCGATCTCAGCTACCCGTGGTAGCACTCGTATCAAAGACGCTCTCTGGGCTTCCCTTCTTGAATGAGGTCGGGCCCTTTCCGTTGGAAAGGGATCCGACCCCTTCGCATCTGCAGCGCCAGAATTCCGGCCACTGGACTCTGCAGCCGTAGGCCAGAAAACCGACGCCGGTTAAATGGCGCGTGTCACGCCTCGAGAACAGCATCCACGCATGGCGTGGATCTACTGGACGGCAGCCATGGCATGGACCGAGCGTGTCGGCCAAGGTCGACACCCACCAACAGCAGCACAGACGCCGTTCCGGCAGATCGCGGAATCTGTCGGAGGCGGGGTGGGGGCGGGGGGGGGGGGGGGGGGGGGGGGGGGGGCGCCGCCCCCCCCCCCCCGGGGGGGGTTGGGGGGCCCCCCCCCCCCCCCCCCCCCCCCCCACCCCCCCCCCCCCCCCCGGGGGGGGGGGGGGTTTGGTGGGGGGGGGGGGGGGGGGGGGGGGGGGGGGGGGGGCGGCGGCCCCGCCCCCCCCCCCCCCCCCCCGGGGCGGGGTCCCCGCCCCCCCCCCCCCCCCCCCCCACCCCGCCACCCCACGGGGAGCCGGCTTTTGACGTTGACGTTGATTCGGCGGGTGCAGGGCGCAGCCCTGCCAGCACACCCAACGCCCTCACCTCACTGAATCGAAAACCGGTTTCGGCACGGCACTTGCACTGGCTCCAGCAGACAACCCATCCCCTGTTTCTGGAACCGTTGCAGATGTCCCACTCCGTCACGTCGATCCTTTCCCAGATCCGCTCCTATCAGACCCAGATGGGACAGCCGGCGCTCAACCCGCTGGCCGAAACGCCGCGCAGCAATGCCCTGCCGGGATCGGTACTGGATACCCCGCAGGTGCAGCCGGCCAGCTTCACCGAGACCCTGCGCGGCGCCATTGCCGGCGTCAACGACGCGCAGCAGAAGTCCGGCGCGCTGGCCAAGGCCTTCGAACTGGGTGACCCCAGCGCCGACCTGGCCAAGGTGATGGTCGCCTCACAGCAGTCCCAGATCGCCTTCCGCGCCACCGTGGAAGTCCGCAACCGTCTCGTCCAGGCCTACCAGGACGTGATGAACATGCCGCTGTAAGGAACTTTGACGCATGGCACTGACGCTTTCCAAGGACAGCCTGAACGCCGAAAGGGCCGGGCAATGGTTCGACCGCCTGCAGAGCCTGCAGATCACCCGTCGGCTGGGGCTGATGGCGATGATCGCAGTGGCGGTGGCGGCGGGCCTGTCCGTGTTCTTCTGGTCGCAGAAGCCAGGCATGGTCCCGCTGTATACCGGCCTAGACCAGAAGGCGACCGCTGAAGCGACCGACCTGCTGCGCGCCGCGCAGATTCCGTTCGCCCTCGATCCGGCCACCGGCGGCATCACCGTGCCGGAAAAGAACCTGCACGACGCCCGCCTGAAGCTGGCCGGTTCCGGCCTGACCGACAGCGGCAAGCTCGGCTTCGAGCTGATGGAGCGCGACCCCGGTTTCGGCGTCAGCCAGTTCGTGGAAAGCGCGCGCTACCAGCATGCACTGGAAACCGAGCTGTCGCGCACCATCAACACGCTGCGCCCGGTGCGCGATTCGCGCGTGCACCTGGCCATTCCCAAGCCCAGCGCGTTCACCCGCCAGCGTGACGTCGCCAGCGCCTCGGTCACCCTGGAGCTGCGCGGCGGCCAGCAGCTGGAGCGCAGCCAGGTCGATGCCATCGTGCACATGGTGGCCGCCAGCATCCCGGACCTGGCACCGGAACGCGTGACCGTGGTCGATCAGAGCGGCCGCATGCTCAGCATCACCGACCCGAACAGTGAAGCAGCGATCAATGCCGCCCAGTTCGAGCAGGTTCGCCGCCAGGAAACCTCGTTCAACCAGCGCATCCGCGAACTGCTGGAACCGATGACCGGCCCCGGCCGCGTCAACCCGGAAGTAAGCGTGGACATGGACTTCTCGGTGACCGAGGAAGCCCGTGAACTCTACAACGGTGAACCGCAGAAGCTGCGCAGCGAGCAGATGAGCGAGAACACCACCAGCACGCCGGGCCCGCAGGGCGTACCGGGTGCGACCAGCAACAGCCCGCCGGGCCAGCAGGCCGCACCGGCCACCGCGCAGACCCCGACCGAAAGCAGCAAGAACGCCACCCGCAACTACGAGCTGGACCGCACCCTGCAGCACACCCGCCAGCCAGCCGGCCGCATCAAGCGCGTGTCGGTGGCGGTGCTGGTGGACAACGTGCCGCGTGCAGGCGCCAACGGCAAGGTTGCCCCGCAACCGCTGGCGGCGGCAGAGTTGACCCGCGTCGAAGCCCTGGTCAAGCAGGCCGTCGGCTTCAACGCTGAGCGCGGCGACACCGTGTCGGTGATGAACGCGCCGTTCGTGCGTGATACCACGCCGGTCGAAGGCCCCGCCTGGTGGGAGCTGCCGTGGGTGCACGATGCCGGCCGCATGCTGCTGGGCGCGGTGGTGGTACTGGCGCTGCTGTTCGGCGTGCTGCGCCCGGCGCTGCGCGCGATCACCGGCCAGAACAAGAAGGATGCGAACCAGGCACTGGAGCCGCACAGCGCGGACGTGCAGCTGGTCGATGACGATGGCACGCCGTTGCCGGCGCTCGGCGCTGACCGCGCGAGCCTGGGCGGGCCGGATGCACTGGCCCTGCCGGTGGATTCATATGAGGAACGACTGCGGATGGCGCGTGAAGCCGTGAAGACCGACTCCAAGCGCGTGGCCCAGGTGGTCAAGGGCTGGGTGGCCAATGACTGAGGTACCACTGACCGGCGTGCAGCGCGCCGCCGTTCTGCTGCTGTCCCTGGGTGAGCTGGACGCGGCCGAAGTGCTGCGCCACATGGAACCGAAGGAAGTGCAGAAGATCGGCATCGCCATGGCCACCATGACCGACATCACCCGCGAGCAGGTGGAACGGGTGATGGACCAGTTCGGCCAGGAGCTGGGCTCGAAGACCTCGCTGGGCGTGGGCTCGGACGACTACATCCGCAACATGCTGGTGCAGGCCCTGGGCAGCGAAAAGGCGGGCAACCTGATCGACCGCATCCTGCTGGGCCGCAACACTACCGGCCTGGATGCACTGAAGTGGATGGATCCACGTGCGGTGGCCGACCTGGTGCGCAACGAGCACCCGCAGATCATCGCCATCGTGATGGCCCATCTGGAAACCGACCAGGCCGCCGATGCGCTGAAGCTGCTGCCCGACCGCACCCGCGTGGACGTGCTGCTGCGCATCGCCACCCTCGATGGCATCCCGCCGAACGCGCTCAACGAACTGAACGAGATCATGGAGCGCCAGTTCGCCGGCAACCAGAACCTGAAGTCGTCCAACATCGGTGGCGTGCAGTGCGCGGCCAACATCCTCAACTTCATGGACAGCGGCCAGGACCAGGCGATCCTGGGCGAGATCGCGCGAATCGACGCACCGTTGAGCAACCGCATCCAGGACCTGATGTTCGTGTTCGACGATCTGGTCGACCTGGACGATCGCGAAATGCAGCTGGTGCTGCGCGAAGTCAGCGGCGAGCGCCTCGGCCTTGCCCTGCGCGGCGCCGACATCAAGGTGCGCGACAAGATCACCCGCAACATGTCCCAGCGCGCGGCGGAAATCCTGCTGGAAGACATGGAAGCCCGAGGCCCGGTGCGCCTGTCCGACGTGGAAGGCGCGCAGCGGGAGATCCTGGCCATCGTCAAGCGCATGGCCGATGAGGGCACCGTCACCATCGGCGGCAGCGCGGAGGCCATGCTGTGAGCAATGTCGTGCGCTGGCTTGCCCCGGACCTGCTGGCCCAGCCCGAACCGGTGCTGGACCGGGAGGATGCATTCGAGCTGACCGAGCCGGACCCGGACCACGAACCGGAGCCGCCGCTGCAGCTGCCGACCCTGGAGGAAATCCAGGCAATCCAGGACAGCGCCGAAAAGGAAGGCTTCGAGCACGGCCATGCCGAAGGTTATGGTCAGGGCCAGGCTGAAGTGCGCCGGCTGGCCGCGCAGATCGAAGGCATCCTGGACAATTTCAGCCGGCCGCTGGTGCGGCTGGAGAACGAAGTGGTCGGGGCGCTGGGCGAACTGGCCGTGCGCATCGCCGGTGCGCTGGTCGGTCGCGCCTATGAAGCAGACCCGGCACTCCTGGCACAGCTGGTCGGTGAAGCGATCGACGCTGTCGGCGGCAGCACCCGCGAGGTGGAAGTGCGCCTGCATCCGGATGACATCGCTGCCCTCGCCCCGCTGCTGAACCTGGCGCCGCAACAGCGCCTGGTCCCCGATACCAGCCTCAGCCGCGGCGACCTGCGCGTGCATGCCGAAGCCGTGCGCATCGACGGCACCCTGGAAGCGCGCCTGCGCGGTGCGCTGGATGCAGTGATCCGCCAGACCGGAGCCGTGGCATGACCACCGAACCGCAACCGACGCCGCCGCCGGCCGACTGGGCCGTGGCGCGCAACCTGCGCCTGGCGCGGCGCCTGGATGGCCTGCGCGTGGATACCGCACATGGCCGCGGCCTGATCCGCGAGGGCGTACTGCGCCGCGCGGTCGGCCTGACCCTGGAAGCAGTCGGCTGCGAGGCGCCACTGGGGGCCAGCTGCAAGGTCGAAGTGGTCGACGGCGGCTGGGTGGATGCCGAAGTGGTCGGCTTCGCCGGCGAGCGCACCTATCTGATGCCCAGCGCCGAACTGCACGGCCTGCTGCCCAATGCCCGGGTCGTCCCGTCGGCACGCCGTGGTGGCGTGGAAGTGGGCGAAGGCCTGCTGGGCCGCGTCATCGACAGCGACGGCGTGCCGCTGGACGGCAAGGGCCCGATCCGCGCCGAGGGCCATGTCGGCATGGCCGGCGTCTCGATCAACCCATTGGCCCGCGAGCCCATCACCCAACCGCTGGACGTCGGCGTGCGCGCGATCAATGCGTTGCTGCCGATCGGCCGCGGCCAGCGCGTGGGCCTGTTCGCCGGCTCCGGCGTGGGCAAGTCCACCCTGCTGGGCATGATGACCCGTTACACCGCCGCCGACGTGATCGTGGTCGGCCTGATCGGTGAGCGCGGCCGCGAAGTACGCGATTTCGTCGAGACCACGCTGGGCGAAGAAGGTCTGCGCCGCGCAGTCGTTGTCGCCAGCCCCGCCGACCGGCCGCCGCTGGCGCGTCTGCACGGCGCCTACCGCGCCACCGCCATCGCCGAATGGTTCCGCGACCAGGGCCTGAACGTCCTGCTGCTGATGGACTCGCTGACCCGCTTCGCCCAGGCGCAGCGCGAGATCGGCCTGTCGGTCGGCGAACCGCCGACCACCCGCGGTTATCCGCCGTCGGTGTTCGCCAAACTGCCGGCATTGGTCGAGCGCGCCGGCAACGGTGCCAAGGGACGCGGTTCGATCACCGCGTTCTACACCGTGCTGACTGAAGGCGATGATCCGCAGGACCCGATTGCCGATGCGGCGCGCGCGATCCTGGACGGCCACATCCTGCTCTCCCGTCGCGTCGCCGACAGCGGCCTGTATCCGGCCATCGACGTCGAATCCTCGGTCAGCCGCGTGGTCACGGAAATCGCCGACGAGCCGTGGCGCCTGCGCATCCGCAAGTTGAAGCGACTGGTCTCGGCCTACTCGGCCAACCGTGACCTGATCGCCATCGGTGCCTACCAGCGCGGCAACGACGCGGCCACCGACGAAGCCCTGGAACGCTGGCCGGACATCATGGAATTCCTCGGCCAGGACGTTGCCAAGGCCGCAGATCTCCCGCACAGCCAGGCGGCGCTGCAGCGCCTGGTGGAACAAGAGAGTTAAGCCATGAACCAGTCCAAGCGCATCGATCCCCTGCTCAAGCGGGCCCAGGAACACGAGGACGCGGTCGCCCGCGATCTGGCCGAACGCCAGCGCGTGCTCGACACCCATCTATCGCGACTGGACGAACTGCGCCGTTACGCCGAGGAATATGCCTCGCAGCAGATGGCCAACGCACAGATGGCAGCAACCAGCCCGGCGCAGCTGCTGAACCGCCGCGCCTTCCTTGACCGGCTGGACAGTGCGGTCGAGCAGCAGCAGGCCACGGTCAACGGCAATCGTGAGAAGGTGGAGGCCGAGCGCGCCCGCTTGATCCTGGCCAGCCGTGACAAGGCCGTGCTGGAACAGCTGGCTGCCAGCTACCGCGCCCAGGAGAAGGTGGTGACCGACCGCCGCGACCAGCGCGAGATGGATGACATCGGTGCGCGCCGCGTCCGCTTGGTACAGGCCGAAGACCAGGACGGCAACGAGCAGGGAGGCCGCCCGTGATGCCCGCTCCGCTCGCCAGCAGCGCCAACACACCCTCTCCGGCCAGCAGCAACGGCACCACCCGTGCCACGCGCAGCGACAGTGGCAAAGACTTCAGCCAGCTGCTGCAGGGCGGCCCATCGTCGGCGGCGCCGGCGGCGTCCCCGGGTGCAACGCCCACAGCGCCAGCCTCCACCTCGGCGACCACGCCGGACAGCAACGGGCAGGCCAATGCCGAGCGCAGGCCGGACAGTGAACCGCCCACCGACGACGCGGCGGCATTGCCCACCGCCACGCCGGTCGTCGCGGCCGACAAGGACAAGCCTGCCGCCACCGAAGACGCACCCTGGCCGCCGCTGGGTCTGGCCGGGTTGATGCTTGCCGTCGCCACGCCCACCGATGCGGCGGCCCCACCCCTGGTCACACCCATTGCCGCCGATGGCGAAGACGCGGCGGCGCCTGCCGCATTGCCCGCCCCGGCTCCCGCATTGCCTGCGACGGCGCAGGGCGCGCCCGCCGCCGCCAACGCAATGACCACTGTCGGCAAGCCGGCGGCCGCCAGCACCGATGAAGCCAGCGCGCTGCCGTTGCCGGAGATGATCCTGCCCGGCAAGCGCAGCGAGCGCGGCGAAGGCAGTGATCTGGCGGCGCTCGGCGATCGCGCGACGGCGCCATTGCTGCATGCCCCGGCGCCGGCGGCGGTGCAGGACCTGAAGGCCGCACTCACCGCCGGCACGGCCATCTTCAACGGCGAACCGACGCCCAAGCCGGTGCTGGGGGATGAAGGCTTCGACCAGGCCATCGGCGCCCGCCTGGGCTGGCTGGCCGACCAGAAGATCGGCCACGCCCATATCCGGCTCAGCCCTGACGATATGGGCCCGGTCGACGTCCGCCTGCAGTTGAACGGCGACAAGGTGCATGCCAGCTTCAGCAGCCCGCATGTCGATGTGCGCCAGGCACTGGAAAGCAGCCTGCCGCGCCTGCGCGAACTGCTCGGCGAACAGGGCTTCCAGCTGGCCCATGCCGATGTGGGCCACCAGGCACCCGGTGGTGACGGCAATGCGCCCGGCCCGTCCGGCAACGGCGGCATGGCAGGCGACGGAGAACCGACGCCTGGCGACGCCAACGTGTCGTCCGCGCAGTTGATCCGCCAGCGCGGGCTGCTGGACGCGTACGCCTGACAGGTGTGCCAACCAAGGTTGGCACCCACCAGAGCGGGACGCTCGGCACCTACCCGGATCGCGTTGGTGGGTGCGGAGCTTGCTCCGCTCGGCCCCACCGGCACCCCGACGGAATTCCGTCGCGCCCCTCCCTACCGCCTTCGGCACATCCCTTGCATATCCCGGTGAAGCAACCCTCAGGAGCTTCACCCCGTGGCCGCAGCCGCTGACAAAACCAAGAAGACCGTCGACAAGGACAAGGCCGCCAAGCCGCGCAGTCCGATGCTGATCACCGCGCTGGTGGCCGTGCTGGCCGCCGCTGCCGCCGGTGGCGGCGTGTGGTTCTTCACCCAGTCCAAGCAGGAAGACAAGACTGCGCAGGCGCCGAAGAAGAGCACCACTCCGGCGCCGGCCCAGTACTTCGCGCTGGACCCGGCCTTCGTGGTCAACCTCAACGGCCCGGTCGACGGCCCGCGCTACCTGCAGCTGGAAGTGCAGCTGATGACCCGTGATCCGGCCGCGCTGGAAGCGATCAAGACCCATGCGCCGGCCATCCGCGCGCGTCTGCTGATGCTGTTCTCGCAGGTCAGCCCGGACCAGATCGCCGATGTCGCCGGCAAGCAGAAACTGCAGGCCAACTCGCTGGCCGAGGTGCAGAAGGTGCTCAAGGCCGAGACCGGCAGCACCGGCGCCGACGATCTGCTGTTCACCAGCTTCGTGACCCAGTAAGGGCCCACCGATGAATGATCTGCTGTCCCAGGACGAGATCGATGCCCTGCTCCATGGCGTGGACAGTGGCGCGGTCGAGACCGATGCGGAACCGCCCTCGGGCGAAGCCCGCTCGTACGACTTCGCCAGCCAGGACCGCATCATCCGCGGTCGCATGCCGACCCTGGAAATGGTCCACGAGCGCTTCGCGCGCCTGTGGCGGATCGGCCTGTTCAACCTGATCCGGCGCTCGGCCGAGCTGTCGGTCCGCGGCGTCGAGCTGATCAAGTTCAACGACTACATGCACTCGCTGTATGTGCCGACCAACCTGAACCTGATCCGCTTCAAGCCATTGCGCGGCACCGGCCTGATCGTGTTCGAGCCGACCCTGGTGTTCGCCATCGTCGACAACTTCTTCGGCGGCGACGGACGCTACCCCACCCGCATCGAAGGCCGCGAGTTCACCGCCACCGAGATGCGGGTGATCCACCTGCTGCTGAAGCAGACCTTTGCCGATCTGCGCGAAGCCTGGGCACCGGTGATGGACGTCGATTTCGAGTACATCAACTCGGAGATCAACCCACACTTCGCCAACATCGTGACGCCACGCGAATACGTGGTGGTCTGCCGCCTGCATGTCGAACTCGACGGCGGTGGTGGCGACATCCACGTCACCCTGCCGTACTCGATGCTCGAGCCGATCCGCGAACTGCTTGACGCCGGCATCCAGAGCGATCGCAACGACCGCGACGAGAGCTGGGGCCAGACCCTGCGCGAACAGCTCAACATCGCCGAAGTCACCCTGTCCAGCGTGCTGGCCAGCAAGCGCATGACCCTGCGCGACCTGACCCGGTTGAAGGTCGGCGACATCCTGCCGATCGACCTCAGCCCGCAGGTGCCGCTGTGCGTGGAGAACATCCCCGTGTTCACCGGCGAGTTCGGCGTCGCCAACGGCATGAACGCCGTGAAGATCACCGCTACCCATCCGCCGGGCACCCGTCCGCGCGTACCCGTCATCCAGGAAGACCCGCAATGAACGATATCGACGCCCTCGAACCGACCCCGGCCCAGTTCAGCAGCCTGCAGGCCGATGAGGCGATCGGTCCGGACCTGAACCTGGACGTGATCCTCGACGTGCCAGTGACCCTGTCCCTGGAGGTCGGTCGTGCCCGCCTGCCGATCCGCAACCTGCTGCAGCTCAACCAGGGCTCGGTGGTGGAACTGGAGCGTGGTGCCGGCGAATCGCTGGACGTGTTCGTCAACGGCACCCTGATCGCCCACGGCGAAGTGGTGGTGATCAATGACCGCTTCGGCGTCCGCCTGACCGACGTGGTCAGCCCGAGCGAGCGGATCCGGAGACTGCGTTGATCGCGCTGGCTTCCAGCCTGCTGGCGGTTGGCAAGGCCGCCGCGCCGATCGGCCCCCAGGTCGGCCAGCATGCCGCTGCCGCACCGAGCTTGTTCGGTGCGGTGCTGGCGCTGCTGGCCGTGCTGGCGCTGGTGATCGGCCTGGGCTGGATGCTCAAGCGCCTGCCCGGCAGCGGCTTCCGCCCTGCCGAAGGCATGAAGCTGGTGGCCAGCCTCGCCGTCGGCGCCAAGGAGCGGGTGGTGGTGGTGGAGATCAACGGCCAGCAACTGCTGTTGGGCGTGACCGCCGGCGGCATCAACGCCCTGCACACCCTGCCCGAACCGTTGCCACCGCCCGCACCGGTGCGCGTGCCGGACTTCAAGAACCTCCCGAATTTCGCCCAGCTGCTGCAGCAGCGGCTGCGCAAGGACCCCTGACATGCGTGTCACCCGTACCCGTCCGGCCACCCTGATGTCGTGGCTGTTGTTGCTTGCCCTGTTCCTGTTGCCGGCCCTGGCCTTCGCCGCGCCCGGCGCCCCGGCCACGCCGCTGCCGGACATCAACGTCGGCAAGATCGGCGGTGCGCCGGTCAGCCTGCCGTTGCAGACCCTGCTGTTGATGACGGCGATCACCCTGATCCCGTCGATGCTGCTGGTACTGACCTCGTTCACCCGCATCATCATCGTGCTGGGCCTGCTGCGCCAGGCGCTGGGCACCGGCCAGACGCCGTCCAACCAGGTGCTGCTGGGCCTGGCCCTGTTCCTTACCGCGATGGTGATGATGCCGACCTGGGACAAGGCGTGGAGCGCCGGCATGGCGCCCTACCTCAACGGCGACATCGACTTCCAGACCGCCTGGACGCTGACCACGCAGCCACTGCGCGGCTTCATGCTGGCGCAGATCCGCGAAACCGACCTGATGACCTTCGCCGGCATTGCCGGGCACGGCACCTACGCCAGCCCCGACGCGATCCCGTTCCCGGTGCTGGTTGCTTCGTTCGTCACCAGCGAGCTGAAGACCGCCTTCGAGATCGGCTTCCTGATCTTCATCCCGTTCGTGATCATCGACCTGGTGGTGGCCAGCGTGCTGATGTCGATGGGCATGATGATGCTGTCGCCGATGCTGGTATCGGCCCCGTTCAAGATCCTGCTGTTCGTGCTGGTCGATGGCTGGGTGCTGACCGTGGGCACATTGGCGGCCAGCTTCAATCCGGCCTGATTTTCCCCGTAAAGCGTAGTCGAGCATCGCTCGACTCTACACACGCGTCGCCGGGCATGGCCCGGCACTACCGATGGAAAGACGATGTCTCCCGAACTTGCCCTGACCGAACTGCGTGGCGGCCTGATCACCGTGTTGTGGGTGGCCGGCCCGCTGCTGCTCACCGTGCTGGTGGTGGGCGTGGTGGTCGGTGTCGTGCAGGCCGCGACCCAGCTCAACGAACCCACCATCGCCTTCGTCGCCAAGGCGGCGGCCTTGACCGCGGTGCTGTTCGCGCTGGGCAGCCTGCTGATCGGCCACCTGGTTGAATTCACCACGCTGCTGTTCCAGCGCATCCCGCACCTGATCGGCTAGGACACGCACTTCGATGGACGCCGCCACCCAGATGGCTGCCGACGGCCTGCAGGCCTTCGGCATGATCGGCACCGTGCTGTGGACGATGCTGCGCATCGGCGCGGTGGCCATGGCCATGCCCATGGTCGGCTCCCGCGCAGTACCGGCGCGGGTGCGCGTGGTGCTGGCCGGCACGCTGGCCATCGCACTGGCGCCGATGCTGCCGCCGGTACCGGACTGGACCGGGTTCGATGCCGCCACCGTGCTGACCATTGCCCGCGAACTGGTCATCGGCGTGGCCATCGGTTTCCTGCTGCGGCTGGTGTTCGAAGCCGGTGCGATGGCCGGCGAGCTGATCGCCCAGGGCACCGGCCTTGCCTTCGCGCAGATGAGCGATCCTCTGCGTGGCGGCACCTCCGGCGTGATCGGGCAATGGTTCTATCTACTGTTCGGCCTGCTGTTCTTCACTGCCAATGGCCACCTCGCCCTGATCTCGCTGGTGGTGGACAGCTACCGGGCGCTCCCGATCGGCGCGCCGTTGCCCGACCCGCATGCCTTCTTCAGCATCGCACCGACCTTCCTGCTGACGGTGTTGCGCGGCGCGCTGACCCTGGCCATCCCGCTGATTGTGGCGATGCTGGCGGTGAACCTGGCCTTCGGTGTGCTCGCCCGCGCTGCGCCAGCGCTGAACCCGATCCAGCTGGGCCTGCCGGTCTCGCTGCTGCTGGGCCTGTTCCTGCTGGCCCTGCTGGCCGGGGAGATGGGGCCGCCGGTACAGCGCCTGTTCGACGCCGCCTTCCAGGCCGCGGACGCGGTCACACGCTGACTTCATCATCACGCTTTGCCGCTTGCTGTCCCCCCGGGTCTGCGCGTTAGAGTGAATGCGTGGCGTCCAGGGGGGACACCACGCTTGGCCGGCGCCCTGCGTCGGCCTGCCTCATGCATGCCCCACCGTGGTTTCCGTCGACAGGCAAGTCCGGGAGACTGACGAATGCTGGTAGGCACGTACAACCCGTGGCTGGTGGCGATCTCATTGCTGGTCGCCGTGATGGCTTCATACACCGCGCTGGCGATGGCCGGACGCACCGCCACAGCATCCGGCAGGGGCGCGGCCTGGTGGTGGCGTCTCGGCGGCGGCTTCGCCATGGGCCTGGGCATCTGGTCGATGCACTTCATCGGCATGCTCGCCTTCGATCTGCCCATTCCACTGGGCTACGACCTGCCCATCACCCTGCTCTCGCTTGCCCTGGCCATTGCCTCATCGGTGTTCGCACTGTGGCTGGTCTCGCTGCGCACGCTGCCGCACCTGCGCCTGGCCGGCGGGGCCGTACTGATGGGCACCGGCATCGCCGGCATGCATTACGTCGGCATGGCCGCGATGCGCATGCGCCCGGGTATCGACTACGACCCGGGCTGGCTGCTGTTCTCGCTGATGGTAGCGGTGGCCGCCTCGTGGACCGCGCTGTACGTGGCCTTCCGCCTGCGCGCGCAGCGCACCCGGGTCGGCGACCGCCTGGCCGCCGCCGGCCTGCTCGGCCTGGCCATCGTCGGCATGCATTACACGGGCATGGCAGCCGCGCGTTTCCCCGAAGGCAGCATCTGCGGTGCAGCGGTCGGTGACGGCTTGCAGAACGAATGGCTGGCGATGCTGGTGGTGGTGTTGACGGTGGCGATCCTGGCCGTGGTGCTGGTGGTTTCGTGGCTGGACCAGCGTGTGGAGGCGCAATTGCTGCGCCTGCGCAACTCGATGCTGAGTACCTCGCTGACCGACGCCCAGCAGGAACTGACCCAGGCCGCGCTGCACGACCCGCTCACCCGCCTGCCCAACCGCCTGCTGCTGCAGCGGCGCATCGTGCAGGCGCTGGCCGACGCCGAACAGGGCGGTAGCCGCTTCGCCGTGATGTTCATGGACCTGGACGGGTTCAAGCAGGTCAACGATGCCTATGGCCACCAGGCCGGCGATGCCCTGCTGGTGGCCGTGGCCGAACGTACCCGCCAGCTGCTGCGGCCGCACGACCTGCTGGCGCGGTTGGGCGGCGACGAGTTCGTGCTGGTGGTGCGCATCGAGCACGACGAGGACCTGCCGACGCTGGCCCGGCGCATCCTGCAGGCAGTCGGCAGCGGACCGCTGCTGGCCGACAACGAGCTGCAGGTGACCGCCAGCATCGGCGTGGCGATCTGTCCGGACCATGCAGCCAGCGAACGCCAGCTGATGGCCTTTGCCGATGCTGCGATGTACCAGGCCAAGGAATCCGGACGCAACGCGTTCGTGCTGTTCGCCGACTGGATGAACGACAGTGCCGAGCAGCAGTTCCGGCTGCTGGCCGACCTGCGCCGGGCCATTGGCAGCGATCAGCTGTTCCTGCACTACCAGCCGAAAATCCGCGTGGCCACGCAGAAAGTAGCCGGCGCCGAAGCGCTGATCCGTTGGCGCCATCCGGAGCAGGGCCTGATTCCGCCGGACCGTTTCATCCGCCTGGCCGAGCGCAGCGGGGCGATCAACGAGATCGGCCGCTGGGCGCTGGACCAGGCCTGCCAGCAGCTACGGCGCTGGCATGATGCCGGCCACGATGGCTGGTCGATGTCGGTGAACCTGTCGCCGGTGCAGTTCAGTTCGCCACACCTGCTGCGCGATGTGCGCGAGGTGATCGAACGGTATGACATCACCCCGCGCCACCTGGTGCTGGAAATCACCGAGAGCACGGTGATGCGCGATACCGATACCAGCCTGCGCCTGCTGCAGGCACTGTCGGCGCTGGGCGTGGGCATTTCCATCGATGATTTCGGCACCGGCTACTCCAGCCTGCTGTACCTGAAGCGGCTGCCGGCCACCGAGATCAAGATCGACCACGCCTTCGTGCGTGACCTGGAGCACAGCGCCGAGGATGTGGTGATCGTCTCGGCGATCGTGGCGCTGGGTCATGCGCTGGACATGGACATCGTCGCCGAGGGTGTGGAGACGGCCGCGCAACGCGCCTATCTGGAACGCCTGGGCTGCGACTTCCTGCAGGGCTATCTGCTCGGCCGCCCGGTCGATGCCGCCCGATTCATGCAGCTGCACGACCTGCCACGGCCACGGGTGGAGCTGGCGCAGAGCCCGCCACAGGAGCGCCCGCCCGGGTAGGTGCCAACCTTGGTTGGCTCGCCCCTCCGCGTTCCGCGCCCGCTAAGCTCGGCCCGGCGCTACCATTGGGTGTCGATCCCCAAGTAGATCCACGCCATGTGTGGATGCGCCGTTCCACCGTCATCCAAGGAAGAGTCCGTGGCCCGACGTTCCCCCATTGTTGGCCTGTTGCTGGCCCTCGCCGTTGGCCAGGCCGCCGCCGCTGACCTGCCGTGGTCATTGCCAGCCAATGCTTCACCGGCCCAGGTCGACGACGCCCTGCAGGCGCTTGGCAACACCCTGCTGGAATCACCAGCCCTGACCGATGCGCAGCGTAGCCACGCACTGCTGGCAATGGGCCGCACGGCCGATGCGCAGCGTCCAATCCAGCAGACCCGCACCGGACTGGCGTCCGCAGGCGACACCGCAGCGGTGCAGCGCTGGGTGCCGATGCTGCTGCTCGCCACGGCGGGAGAGCAGGACGCAGCTGCGTATACGCAGGCCTTCCACAGCACCTTCACCCTCCTCGACGACGTTGCCGCCGTGCAGGCCGAAACCGCGCTTTCTGTTGAGCCTGCCACGGTGCGCGCGCAGCTGGAGCAGGCCATCGCGGCGCAGGCCGATGGCGCGACCGTACCCGATGCCGTGGCGCTGGAGCTGCTGCGCCTGCGGGCAGTACTGCGTGCACAGACCCTGGCCGCCGCACGGGTCCCTGCGCTGGTCGCGGCGGAAGAACAACGCCGCTTCATCATCGACGATTCGGTGCGCATCCCCGCCGGCGATGGCGTCGTGTTGTCGGCACAGCTGGCAAGACCTCGCACCGCATCCATGCCGTTACCGGCAGCAATGCTGTTCACCATCTACACCGATCCAGCGAAGAACCGGCTGAAGATGCTGCTGGCCGCTGCGCATGGCTATGCGGGTATAGTGGTCGATGCACGCGGCAAGGGACAGGGCACCGGCACCATCGCCCCCTACGAACATGATGGCGAGGACGCCAACGCGGCGATCGACTGGATCAGCCACCAGCCCTGGAACGACGGCCGCGTGGCCATGTATGGCGGCAGCTACGAGGGCTTCACCGCCTGGGCGGCGGCGCGCCATCATCATCCGGCGTTGAAGACCATCGTGCCCTATGTTGCCGCCATTCCCGGCCAGGGCCTGCCGATGGAAAACAACGTGTTCCTGAGCGCCAATTACGGGTGGGCATTCTATGTGGCCAATGGCCCGATGCTGGACGATGCCACCTACGGTCAGGGCGAGCGCTGGTCGCAGCTGGGTCCTCGTTGGTACTCCTCCGGCCGCCCCTACCGGCAGATCGACCAGGTCGACGGCACCCCCAATCCCTGGCTGCAGCGCTGGCTGGCCCATCCTTCCTACGATGCCTACTGGCAGGCAATGGTCCCGTATGGCGATCAGTTCAACGACATCCGCATCCCGGTGCTGACCATCACCGGCTACTACGACGATGGCCAGATCTCGGCGCTGCAGTATTTCAAGGAGCACCTCCGGCACCGGCCGGATGCCGACCACGCTTTGCTGATCGGCCCCTACGACCACCGCGGTGCACAGTCGGCACTCAAGGCGATGCAGCTGCGAGGTTACGCGGTCGATCCCGCCGCGCAGTTCGATACCCCAGCCGTAACCTTCCAGTGGCTGGACCATGTGCTGCGCGGCGCCCCTCGCCCGGCCCTGGTGCCCGACCAGATCAACTTCCAGTTGATGGGCGCCGACCGCTGGGGCCACGCGGCAACGCTGGAGGCTGCCGCAGGTGATCACCGCCGTTACCACCTGTCCGCCGGCCTGGCATCGGCCGAGGGCTACCACCCGCTGCAGGAACAGCGACCAGCGGCGGGCCAATTGGGGCAGACCGTGGACATGGCCGACCGCAATGAAACGCGGCATGGCTACTACCCATTCCCGATCATCGCCGCGCAGGACGAAAGAGATACCGCGCTGTCCTTCGTCACCGCGCCCTTTGCCGGCCCGATGGATCTGGTGGGCACCTTCTCCGGCGACCTGAAAGTCCGCATCAACAAGCGGGATTTCGATTTCACCGTCACCCTGTACGAGCTGCAGACCGATGGCCGCCGCATGCAGCTTTCCTATTACATGGGCCGGGCCAGCCACGTACGCGATCCGGCCACCCGCCAGCTGCTGCAACCCGGGCAGTGGACCCACCTGCCTTTCGACCGCACGCGCATGGTCGCCCGCCGCATGGCTACGGGCAGCCGTCTGCTGGTGAAGGTGGACGTACTGAAGGACGCCATGCACCAGGTGAACCATGGCACCGGGCGCGAGGTCAGCGACGAGTCCATCGTTGATGCCGGTGAGCCGCTGCGCGTGGACTGGCACAGCGACAGCGTACTGACGATTCCGTTGCAGCCGGCGACACCGGACGGATGATCGCGCCGGGCACGGCCCGGCGCTACCGGCACCTGCCCGGTAGGTGCCAACCTCGGTTGGCACATGCCCCCATCACGGAACGGTTCTTGCACGCACCCCGGCATCCCCTGCCGCAGTGCCCGTGATGTCCGAGAACGAATCCGCCGGCGAAAAGACCGAACAACCGACCGAAAAACGCCTGCGCGATGCCCGTGAACAGGGCAACCTGCCGCGCTCGCGCGAACTCGGCACCGCCGCTGTGTTCGGCGCCGGCGTGCTGGCCGTGATGGCCATGAGCGGTTCGATCGGCCGCGGCGCCAGCGCCTGGATGAAGCACGCACTCAGCCCCGAACAGAGCCTGAGGCAGAACCCGAAGGAACTGTTCGGCCACTTCGGCGACCTGCTGCTGCAGTTCATGCTGGTGATCGCACCGCTGGTGCTGGTCTGCCTGCTGGCCAGCTTCGTCGCGCCACTGGTGATGGGCGGCCTGCGCTGGTCGGCCAAGGCGATGATGCCCGACATCAACCGCATGAACCCGATGAGCGGGCTCAAGCGCCTGTACGGCCCGGAGGCGATTGCCGAGTTCACCAAATCGCTGCTGCGCGTGGGCTTCGTCGGCGTGGCCGCCGGCCTGGTGGTCTGGACCGGCTTCGACACTCTGCGCGGGCTGATCCACCACCCACTGGAGACCGCCATCACCGACGGCCTCGGCTTCACCCTGCGCCTGCTGCTGGCTACCGCCGGCGCCATGCTGGTGCTGGCCGCCATCGATGCCCCGTACCAGCGCTGGAACTGGATGCGCAAGCTGAAGATGACCCGTGAAGAGCTGCGCCGGGAAATGAAGGAAAGCGAGGGCAGTCCGGAGGTCAAGGGCCGCATCCGCCAGCTGCAGCAGCAGCTGGCCAACCGCCGGATGATGGAAGCGGTGCCCACCGCCGACGTGGTGGTGGTCAATCCCACCCACTACGCGGTGGCCCTGAAATACGAGGGTGGCGCCATGAACGCACCGACCGTGGTGGCGCTGGGCGTGGACGAGACCGCCCTGCGCATCCGTGAAGTAGCCGACGGCAACAAGGTCGCCATTGTCTCCGCCCCGCCTTTGGCACGCGCCTTGTATCGGGAAGGCCAACTCGGAAAGGAAATCCCCGTGAGATTGTATTCGGCCGTCGCCCAGGTCCTGTCCTACGTCTACCAGCTGCGCACCTGGCGTACTGGCCCGATGCCGGACGCCCCGCACATCCAGGTGGATGAATTCGGCAAGGGAGGTCGCCCGTGAGCGCCCAGCCCTCCTCCGGTTTCAACACCCGCCGCGCCCTGGAAATGATCCGCCAGGGGCTTGGCGCGCCGCTGATCGTGCTGGCCCTGCTGGCCATGGTCGTGGTGCCGCTGGCCGCACCGGTGCTGGACGCACTGTTCACCTTCAACATCGCCATCTCGCTGATGGTGCTGCTGGCGGTGGTGTACGTGAAGCGTCCGCTGGATTTCACCATCTTCCCGATCGTGCTGCTGATCACCACCATGCTGCGGCTGGCCCTGAACGTGGCCTCCACGCGCGTGATCCTGCTCAATGGCCAGAACGGCCACGAAGCGGCCGGCAAAGTGATCGCCGCCTTCGGCGAATTCGTGATCGGCGGCAACTACGCGGTCGGCATCGTGGTGTTCGCGATCCTGACCATCATCAACTTCGTGGTGATCACCAAGGGCGCCGGCCGCGTCTCGGAAGTGACCGCGCGCTTCATCCTCGATGCGATGCCCGGCAAGCAGATGGCGATCGATGCCGACCTCAACGCCGGTTTGCTGACGCGTGAAGAAGCCAAGCTGCGCCGTGAAGAGGTCCGTGAGGAAGCCGACTTCTACGGTGCAATGGACGGTGCCAGCAAGTTCATCCGCGGCGATGCCATCGCCGGCATCCTGATCCTGTTCATCAACATGCTCGGCGGCCTGGCCGTGGGCGTGCTGCAACATGGCATGCCGTTCGGCGAAGCTGCCGCCACCTACACCCTGCTGTCGATCGGTGACGGTCTGGTGGCCCAGCTGCCGGCCCTGCTGGTGTCCAGCGCGGTGGCGATGCTGGTCACCCGCGCCTCGCGCTCGCAGGACATGGCCCAGGCCATGACCGGCCAGGTATTCGGCCAGTACCGTGCGCTGGCCATCACCGCCGGCATCCTCGGCGTTGTCGGCCTGGTGCCGGGCATGCCCAACGTCGCTTTCCTGACGCTGGCCGCGATCCTCGGCTTCATCGCCTGGAAGGTATACCGCAAGGGCAAGGTGGCGGCGTCGGATGCCGCTGCGGGCGGCAGCGACGGCGCCGCACTGAACGCACTGGGCCGCCCGGCCGCGCCGGCACCGACCGCCGAACTGAGCTGGGACGAGCTGCGCCCGGTCGATCCGCTGGGGCTGGAGGTCGGCTACCGGCTGATTCCACTGGTGGACAGCAACCAGGGCGGCGAACTCATGGCGCGCATCAAGGGCGTCCGTCGCAAGCTGACCCAGGATGTGGGGTTCCTGATTCCCTCGGTGCATATCCGCGACAACCTGGAACTGCCGGCCAATGGCTATCGTGTGCTGGTGCATGGCGTACCGGTGGCCACCGCCGAGATCCACCCCGACCGTGAGCTGGCGCTGGACCCAGGCAGCGCCCTCGGCGCCCTGGAAGGTATCGCCGGCAAGGACCCGGCGTTCGGCCTGGATGCCACCTGGATCCAGCCGCACCAGCGCGCCCAGGCCGAAACACTGGGCTACACCGTGGTCGATCCGGCCACCGTGGTCGCCACCCACCTTTCGCACCTGATCCGCGAGCACGCGCCGGAACTGCTCGGCCACGAGGAAGTGCAGCACCTGCTGGCCAACCTCGCCAAGAGTGCGCCCAAGCTCGTCGAAGATCTGACGCCCAAGGCGCTGCCACTGTCGGCGGTGGTGCGCGTGCTGCAGAACCTGCTGGTGGAGCGCATCCCGATCCGCCAGCTGCGCAAGATCGCCGAAGCGCTGGTCGAACATGCCCCCAGCAGTCAGGACCCGGCCGTGCTCACTGCCGCCGTGCGCACCGCGCTGGGCCGTTTCATCGTGCAGGAAATCGCCGGAATGTCGGCGGAGCTGCCGGTGTTCACCCTCAACCCACAATTGGAACGTGTCTTGCAGGAGTCCACGCAGGGCAACGGCGCCGCGCTGGAACCCGGACTCGCAGAGCGACTGCACCAGAGCCTGGCCGACTGTGTCAGCAAGCAGGAAGCCCGCAACGAGCCCGCGGTCGTGCTGGTACCGGGCCCGGTGCGCGCCGCGCTGGCGCGCCTGGTCCGGCACAGCGTTCCGTCGCTGTCGGTCCTGGCCTACAGCGAGGTGCCGGAGGACAAGCGCTTGAAGCTGGTCGGAACGATCAGCTGACACCGCCCTCCATCGCGCCAGAAAACAGACACCACTTTCGATCCAACGCAACAGACAGATTCCAAGGGGAACCCGCACCGTGCAGACCACCGAACACCCGAGTTCTCCGACCGCCACCCCGCCGTCTTCGTCCCGTGACCACAGCATGAAAATCAAACGATTCGTCGCCGCCGACATGCGTTCGGCCATGAACCTGGTGCGCAAGGAACATGGTCCTGACGCCGTGATCCTGTCCAACCGCCGGATCGAGGAAGGCATCGAGATCGTCGCCGCCGCCAACTATGATGAAAGCGCCGTGCAGCGTGCGCTGGAAGCCTCGCGCCGTGATGTGGCTCCGCCGCCGCCGAAGCCGCGCACTGCCGCCGATGCGGTGATCGCTGCGGTCACCCGCCGCCGCAGCAGCGGCCCGGCCCCGGAGCCGGTCGCCGCCACCACGTCGGCCGTCGCCGCCCTCGCCCGCGCTGCAGTCGGCGCCACCGGCCGCACCCTCGACAGCGCCGACGAGATCGTACCGACCCGTGGCAGCACCGGCTTCGCCGCCACCCTGGCCCGCGCTGCCGTCAACGAACCGGCGCTGCCGGAGCAGATCTTCGCCCCGTACGCCGATGCCATCGTTGCGCCGGCGGCCAGCATCAGCGCGGCAGCCAACCGCGCCCGCTTCCAGATCGATCCGCCGCATGAAACGCATCACGAAAGCCCGGCCCCGGCCGTGCAACCGCCGCCGCTGCCTGTCGCCGTGGCCGGTACGCCGCAGGACATGATCGTCAATGAACCGGCGGCACCCGACACCCTCGCCGACGCCACGCCTGAGCCCACCCTCGCCCCGGCCCCGGTGCTGACCGTGGTGGCCCAGGACGATGCCGAGATCCGCCAGCTGCGCCAGGAAGTAGCCGGCATGCGCCAAGTGATCGAGCGCGAGATGAACCGCTTCACCGACGAGCGCCTGCGCGGCTGCCCGGTGCGCGCCACCGCGCTGGACCTGATGGACGAATATGGCTTCGATGCCGGGCTGGCCCGCGACGTGGCGATGCAGATCCCGCTGGAGACTGAAGCCCATCGCGGTCGCGGCCTGATGCTGGGGCTGATCTCGCGCAAGCTGCCGATCGCCCCGGTCGATCCACTGGAAGAAGGCGGCGTGATCGCGCTGGTCGGCCCAACCGGCGCCGGCAAGACCACCACCATCGCCAAGCTGGCCTCGCGCTTCGCTGAGAAGCACGCGCCACGCGACGTCGCCCTGGTGACCACCGATACCACCCGCATCGGCGCCCGCGAGCAGCTGTACGGCTATGGCCGCCAGCTGGGCATCGCCGTGCACGAGGCCAACAGCGGCACCGACCTGGACCAGCTGCTGGAGCGCCTGAAGGACTACAAGCTGGTGCTGATCGACACCGCCGGCCTTGGCCCGCGCGACCGTGCACTGGCTGCCCAGCTGCAGTGGCTGCGCGCCGCCCGCCAGGTACGCACCCTGCTGGTGCTGCCGGCCAACACCAGCTTCGGCGACATGGACGAAGTGGTCCGCCGCTTCGGAGCGGCCAACCTGCAGGGCCTGGTGCTGAGCAAGCTGGACGAGACCGGCCGCTTCGGCAACGCCCTGTCGGTGGCCGTGGACCATGCCCTGCCGATCACCTGGGTGACCGACGGCCAGGACGTGCCGGACGACCTGCACCGGGCCAGTGCAGCCAATCTCGTACTTCGCCTTGAAGATTTGCGCCGAGCGGCCGATATGCCCTGCAACCCGGAGTTGAACCATGCCGTCGCGTGAGTACGCCAAGCTGACCAAGACCTTCCCGCTGTCGGCCACCCGCAGCGAGCCGCTCGGCCCTGTGCGCACCATTGCCGTGACCGGCGGCAAGGGCGGCGTGGGCAAGACGAACGTGTCCGCCAACCTGGCCGTGGCGCTGGCCGGCATGGGCAAACGCACGCTGCTGCTGGACGCCGACCTTGGCCTGGCCAACATCGACGTGATCCTGGGGCTGAATCCCACCTTTACGCTGGCCGACCTGGTCGCCGGCCGCTGCACGCTGGACGACGTGATCGTCGAAGGCCCCAACGGTGTGCTGGTGGTACCGGCCGCGTCCGGCCGCCGGCACATGGCCGAACTGGCCCCGGCCGAGCACGTCGGCCTGGTCAACGTGTTCTCCGAACTGGAACGCGAGCTGGACATCATGGTGGTGGACACCGCCGCCGGCATCACCGATGGCGTGCTGACCTTCTGCCAGGCCGCGCAGGACACCGTGGTGGTGGTCTGTGACGAGCCGGCCTCGATCACCGACGCCTACGCGCTGATCAAGGTGCTCTCGCGCGAACGTGGCGTGGACCGCATCCAGGTCGTCGCCAACATGGTGCGCGACCCCAACGAAGGCCGCGTGCTGTACGAGAAGCTGACCCGCGTCTGCGAGAAGTTCCTCGCCGATGTCTCGCTGAACTACCTGGGCTGCGTGCCGCAGGATGACTGGCTGCGCCTGTCGGTACAGCGCCAGCAGCCGGTGGTGAAGGCCTACCCGTCCAGCCCGGCAGCCCTGGCGATCACCGAGATCGCCCGCCGCACCGCACGCTGGCAGGCGCCGACCGAACCGCGTGGCGGCGTCGAGTTCTTCCTCGAACGCATCCTCAAGCAGCGCGGGGTAGCCGCATGAAAGGCGCAGCCCAATACAGGGAAGTGCAACGTTCAGCCGCGAACGATGTCATCGCCCAGCATTCGGACCTGGTGCGGCGTATCGCCCATCACCTGGCCGCTCGCCTGCCGGCCAGCGTCGAGGTCGATGACCTGATCCAGGCCGGCATGATGGGCCTGATCGAAGCCTCGCGCAGCTACGACGCCGACCAGGGCGCCTCGTTCGAGACCTACGCTTCCATCCGCATCCGTGGCTCGATGATCGACGAGATCCGCCGCGGCGACTGGGTGCCGCGTTCGGTGCATCGGCGTGCACGCGATGCCGCCGCCACCATCCGTCGCCTGGAACAGAGCAGCGGCCGCGCCGCCAGCGCCACCGAGGTGGCCGCGGCGATGGAGATGCCGCTGCCCGAATATCTGCGGCTGATGGAAGACGCCGCGCGTGGCCAGGTGCTGAGCCTGGAATCGCGCATCGAAGACCAGGGCGAGCTGGACACCGTCGCCCAGGGTGGCCCGACCCCGCAGCAGGTGCTGGAACGCGGCGAGTTCGGCCGCGAACTGGGCAAGGCCATCGGCCACCTGCCCGAACGCGAACAGCTGGTGCTCTCGCTGTACTACGAACAGGAGCTGAACCTGAAGGAGATCGGCGCGGTGCTCGGCGTGAGCGAGTCGCGGGTCTGCCAGATCCACGGCCAGGCGGTGCTGCGCCTGCGTGGTCGACTGAAGATATTCGAGGCCGTCGACGCCGGCCTTGAAGAATGAACATGCCCGAGGCGGCTGCCCCCGGCCGCCCGGATTGAACAACAAAGGAATTCCGCTTTGAACAAGAACATGCGCATCCTGATCGTCGACGACTTTTCGACCATGCGTCGAATCGTCAAGAACCTGCTGGGCGATCTGGGCTTCACCAATACCGCCGAAGCCGAGGACGGGCATGCCGCACTGTCGTTGCTGCAGAGCCAGCCGTTCGATTTCGTGGTCACCGACTGGAACATGCCGGTGATGACAGGCATCGAGCTGCTCAAGGCGATCCGCGCCGACGCCAAGCTGAAGACGCTGCCGGTGCTGATGGTCACCGCCGAAGCCAAGCGCGAGCAGATCATCGAAGCCGCCCAGAGTGGCGTCAACGGTTACATCATCAAGCCGTTCACCGCGCAGACCCTGGAAGAGAAGCTCGGCAAGATCTTCGAGCGCCTGGCGGCCAGCGCCTGATGGATACCACGGTCGACAAGAACGCCCTCTCCCTGCGCCTGCAGGAAGCCCTGGACGCCCTGGAGTCCGGTGACGAAGCCGCATGGCGGCAGCGCATCGACGGACTGGTCGCGCTGCGCACGCAGCCGATGATGAGCGGCCTTTCGCGGCTGGCCCGCGAGCTGGGGCAGGCGCTGGGTGAACTGCCGACCGTGCCCAGCGAGGCCGGCGAACTGGACGACGCCTGCGCGCGCCTGGACCACGTGGTGGCGATGACCGAACAGGCCACCCATCGCACCCTGGACCTGGCCGAAGAGTGCCGCAGCCTGACCGAACAACTGCGCGCCGAAGGCCTGCAGCCGGGTCAGGACGCGCAGCTTGAGCGCATCCGCCACAACCTGACCGAGATCGCCCTGACCCAGAGCTACCAGGACCTGACCGGGCAGATCATCCGTCGTGTGGTCGGCATCGTACGCCGCGTGCACGAAGGTTTCGGCGCGCTCGGCCTGCCGCCGGAACAGCATCGCACCGACCCGGAACTGGCCGGGCCGGCACTGAAGGGACTGGACCGCCACGCGGTCTCGCAGAACGACGCCGACGACCTGTTGTCGGACCTGGGGCTGTAAGCATGAGCGCGGTATCCGACGACATCACTGCCGATTTCATCATCGAAGCGCAGGAGATCCTGGACCGCCTCGGCGAACAGCTGGTGTCGCTGGAGCAGGCACCCCAGGACACCGAGCAGCTCAATGCGGTGTTCCGTGGCTATCACACGCTCAAGGGCGGCGCCGGCTTCCTCGGTGTCACCGCCATGGTCGAGCTGTGCCACGCCGCCGAAGAAGCGCTGGGCATCGCGCGTGCCGGGCAGGCCCTGCTCCAGGCCCATCACTTCGACGCGGCCCAGCAATCGCTGGACTACCTGCAGTCGATGCTAGATGCGGTGTCGTCGGGCACCGAACCGGGCTATGCGCCGCCCGAGCTGATCGCGCAGTTCGACATGCATGGCAGTGCCGCGCCCGCCGCGTCGGTCACCGCACCCGCTGCCGCTGGCGGCGACCTGATCACCGATGACGAGTTCGAGGCCCTGCTCGATCAGCTGCATGGCGGCAACGCACCGACTGCGGTGGCCCCGGCAAAGAAGGCCGACGATGGGCTGATCAGCGAAGACGAATTCGAAGCCCTGCTCGACCAGCTGCACGGTGGCGCCGCGCCCGGCACCACACCGGTCGCCGTTGCACCATCGGTACCGGCGCCGGCACCGACAGCGCGCCCTGCCGCGTCCGCCCCGGCCGCCAAGCCGGCGAGCAAGCCGCTGGCAGAGGCCGAACACACCGTACGCGTGGATACCAAACGCCTGGATGCGATCGTCAACCTGATCGGCGAACTGGTGTTGTCACGCAATCGGCTGAAGACGCTGCGCGCACGCCTGCGCGATGAAGAGCTGGACCGTGCTGTGTCCACCCTGGACATCGCCACCGCGCGCCTGCAGTCGGCGGTCATGCGCACCCGCATGCAGCCGGTCGGCAAGGTGTTCTCGCGCTTCCCCAAGGTGGCCCGCGACGTTGCCCGGTCGCTGAAGAAGGAAGTGGATCTGGAGCTGATCGGTGCCGAAACCGAGCTCGACCGCAATCTGGTCGAGGCGCTGGCCGATCCGCTGGTGCACCTGGTCCGCAATGCCATCGACCATGGCGTGGAGATGCCTGAACTGCGAGAAGCGCAGGGCAAGCCGCGGATGGGCCACGTGCGTCTGTCGGCCCAGCAGGAAGGCGACTACGTCAGCATCGAGGTGCAGGACGATGGCGCCGGCATCGATCCGGAAAAGCTGCGCGCGAAGGCGCGCGAAAAGGGCCTGATCGATCCGGAAGCCGCCGCCCGCCTGAGCAGCGAGGAGTGCCTGCACCTGGTGTTCCTGCCGGGCTTCTCGACCAAGCAGCAGGTCACCGACATCTCCGGCCGTGGCGTGGGCATGGACGTGGTGCAGTCGCGCATCCGCGAGCTGAGCGGCCAGATCCAGATCCAGTCGGAACTGGGCCGTGGCAGCCGCTTCCTGATCCGCGTGCCGCTGACCCTGGCGATCCTGCCAACCCTGCTGGTGCAGGCCGGCGAGGACGTCTATGCGTTGCCGCTGGCGCGCGTGATGGAAGTCCTGCACGCCCCGCGCACCTCGCTGGGCTGGTTCGACGGCCGCGCCGTGCTCGACCGCCGTTCGCACACCCTGCCGCTGGTCGATCTGCGCCAGTGGCTGGATGTGACGCCTGCCGCGTCGCCCCTGCTGACCATCGTGGTGCTGCAGGCCGGTGAGGCCCGCTTCGGCCTGGTCGTGGACCAGGTGCGCGGGCGCGAGGAAGTGGTCATCAAGCCGCTGCCAAAAGCCCTGCGCGGTCTGCGCGGTTACGCCGGTGCAACCTTGATCGGCGATGGTCGCATGGCGCTGATCCTGGATGTGGATGGGTTGAGATGACCCCAGTCGGGCATGGCCCGGCGAACCGAAAACTGTGACCACCGTCTGTACGTACGCTCCCGGTGTCTCAAGTCCCATTCACACAAGCCGATACCGGACCCATGGATAGACTCAGCCTTATTGGACTCTTTCTCGCGCTGGCCTCACTGGTCGGCGGCAGCATCCTCAAGGGCGCCGGCCTGGCGTCGCTGTGGTCGCCGGCGGCGTTCGTGATCGTGATTGTCGGCACCATCGCCGCGATCCTGCTGCATACCTCGCCGGCGGTGTTCAAGCATGCGTTCAAGATCGTGCGCTGGGTCGTGCGTCCGCCGCACAGCGATCGTCGTGAACTGATCCAGCAGATCGTCGAGTGGAGCAACATCGCCCGTCGCCAGGGCCTGCTGGGCCTGGAATCGCAGGTGGAGGCGCAGCAGGACCCGTTCCTGCGCAAGGGCCTGCAGCTGCTGGTGGACGGCGTCGAGCCCGAATCGATGCGGCACATGCTGGAAATCGAACTGGGCAGCCAGGAACACCAGGACCAGGCCGGCGCCAAGGTGTTCGAGGCAATGGGCATCTATGCACCGACGCTTGGCATCATCGGCGCCGTGCTCGGCCTGATCGCAGTGATGAAGAACCTGGCCGACCCCAGCAAGCTCGGCCACGGCATCGCCGCCGCGTTCACCGCCACCATCTACGGTATCGCTTCGGCCAACCTGCTGTTCCTGCCGGTTGCCGCCAAGCTCAAGAGTGTGATCTCGCACAACACGCGCGACCGTGAAATGGTCATCGAAGGCCTGATCTCGATCGCCCAGGGCGAGAACCCGCGCAACATCGAAACCAACCTCTCCGGCTTCCTGCACTGACATGGCCCGCCGCAAGCACCACGAAGAGCACGCCAACCATGAGGCATGGGCGATTCCCTATGCCGACCTGATGACGCTGCTGCTGGCCTTCTTCGTGGTCATGTACGCAATCTCCTCGGTCAACGAGGGCAAGTACCGGATCATGGCCGACGCCCTCACCGATGCGTTCGGTGGCGCACCGCGCACCATCAACCCGGTGCAGGTCGGCAACAAGCAGGTGCAGGGCGGCGGCTGGGACAGCCCCTCGGTGATCAAGTCCGGCACCAAGGTTGGCCCGTCCGCGCCGGCGCCCTCGCACGACCCCACCCTGTTGCCATCGATGGCCTCGCAGATGCGCATGCCGGTGTCGGTCCACAACCAGGAACAGATCGCGCGTGCCGAGCGCCAGCTCAGCAGCATCGCCGACCGCCTGACGGCCGCACTGGCACCACTGATCGATCGCGGCATGATCAGCGTGCGCCGCACCGAACTGTGGATCGAGGTCGAGATCAACAGCGACATCCTGTTCCCCACGGGCTCAGCCGCGCTGGACGTGCATGCACGGCAGACCCTGGCCAGCCTGGCCGAGGTGCTGCGCGACGTACCCAACAGCGTGCGCGTGGAAGGCCACACCGACAATGTGCCGATCGCTACCGCCACGTTCCCCTCCAACTGGGAACTGTCGGCCGGTCGCGCGGCCAGCGTGGTGCACCTGTTCGCCGACCAGGGCGTGCAGCCGTCGCGGCTGGCGATGGTCGGCTACGGCCAGTTCCGCCCGCGCGAGGAGAACGAAAGTGCGCAGGGCCGCAACCGCAACCGGCGGGTGATGGTCATCATCCTGGCCGACACCAGTCATTCGGTGGACCCGCTCGGTGAACGCCTCAATGCCGCCACCGGCGCCGTTGGCAACGCCTCCCCCGAACAAGCCGACGCAACTCCGGCTACCTCCCCCATCGCACCGGTGAAGTTGCCGCCGGTGCCGGCTGGCAGCCGTGTCGGCGCCGCCGTTCCCCCGGCAATGAAGGAGTAAACCGATGCGCATCTGGGCAGTCGCCAACCAGAAGGGCGGAGTCGGCAAGACCACCACCACCCTCGCCCTCGGCCGCGGCCTGGCCGGGCTCGGCCATCGCGTGCTGCTGATCGACCTTGATCCGCATGCCTCGCTCAGCCGCGCGTTCGGTGTGCCGGTGGATCCGCCGCCGGCCGGTGTACTGGAACTGTTCGGCGCGCCGCCAGCAGATCTGTCCAGCCTGTGCCACGCCAGCAGCATCCATGGCCTGGACTACGTCTGCGCGCAGTCGGCACTGGCGACACTGGAGCGACGCAGCGCCAACCAGCCCGGCCTCGGCCTGGCCCTGCAGAACGCGCTCGCACGCCACCAGGGCCAGCACGACTACATCCTGCTGGACTGCGCACCGACGCTCGGCCTGCTGATGATCAATGCGCTGGCTGCCGCCGACCGCCTGATCATCCCGACACAGGCCGAGCCGCTGGCCCTGCATGGCCTGGAGGGCATGGTCCGCACCGGCGAGATGGTCGAGCGCTCGCGCCGCCGTCCGCTGCCGATCTCGATCCTGCCGACGCTGTTTGACCGTCGCACGCGTGCCGGCAACGAATCGCTGCGCACCATGCAGGACCGCCATGGCGCGCGCGTCTGGGAGGATGCGATTCCGATCGACACCCGCATCAGCAACGCCGGCGGCCTGACGCTGCCCAGCGTCGGCGAGGACTACCCGGGCCGTGGCCTGGCAGCCTATCGCCGTGCATTGAACTGGATCCTCGGCGAGGATGCCCGCGCGCTGGAGCAGGCCGCATGAACAGCACCGGCGTGTTGGACGACTACCTGGACGAACTGCTGAGCGAAGCGATTGTTGCGGCTCCGCCTGCCACGCCAACTCCCGGTAGCGCCGGGCCACGCCCGGCGAGCACAGCAGTCGCAGAACGCGAGCCGACCTGGGACGATCTGCCGGCCGAAGTGGTCCATGAAACCGAAACGGCCGCCATCGCCCCGGTCGAAGATGACGCGGCGCTGCAAGCCGCGTTCGACGCCGCCGCAACGCCTGCACGCGAACCCACCTGGGACGACCTGCCGGCCGAGGTGATCTACGAAACGGACACCGTCGCCGCCCCGACCGTCGATGCCGCAGCGCTGGAAGCCGCCTTCGAGGCCGCGTCGGCACCGGGTAGCGCCGGGCCACGCCCAGCGAGCGCAGCGGACGCAGAACGCGAGCCGACCTGGGACGACCTGCCCGACGAGGTCATCCACGAAACTGCATCCGCCAACGTCACTGCGAAGACCGGCCCGGAACCCACCTGGGACGATCTGCCGGACGAAGTGATCTACGAGACCGACCCGGCCGACAGCCATCGCCTCGCCCACACCGACAGCCCCGGCCTGCAAGCCGCCTTCGAGGCAGCGGCCGGCGGCGAAGACGTCCCCACGCCACCGGCGGCGGTGATCGCAGCACCCGTGTCACCACCGGCTGCGCGGCCAGCACCGGCTCCGGTGGCGCGCGCTGCCGCCACGCCACCGCCGCGCGTAGCCGTGGATGCGCCGGCAGGCAACCGACCCGGGACCTGGCAGGAGCTGCAGGCCCAGGCACACCAGCCGGCGCGCAGCCCACATCCGCAGAACCGCCGTGCCGGCGAACGCACCTCGCGCTGGCTGCGCCTACGCTGCGGTACCCAGGCCTACGCGCTGGAATTGCTGAAGGTGCAGGAAGTGGTGCTGCCGGTGCCGCTGCTGCCGTTGCGCGGCACCGCGCCGGCCATGCTTGGCATCATGAACCTGCGTGGCCAGGTAGTACCGGTAATGGATCTGGGCCTGCACCTGGGCGCCGCCGCGGCCGAAGAGGACGCACAGACCCGCATCGTGGTGCTGGAGGAGGACGGTGAAACCATTGGCCTGCGTGTATCGGCGGTGGAAGATGTTGCCAACCTCACCGATTCGCAGATCGAACCGCCCGATACCGCGCGCATCTGCCAGATCTCCAACGACCTGTTCCGCGGTGTGGCCCGGGTCAGCCAGCGCCCGATGATCCTGCTCGACGCGACGCGACTGTTGAGCTGAGCCGAAAAGAAAAAGGGGACGGAGGGGATTAAGTCGTAAATGCCCGTGCCCCTCCGAGGCTATCCGTGGAAACGGCGACCGCGCAGTGGGGACGTAAGGTGTTGATCCAACGGATCAATTCCTTGCGTCCCCGACAGGTAACGCGTCGGCGCAAGGCGACGACTAGGCTGATGGTGGGCAGAGCGCAGGGTCGTTTGCGACTTAATCCCCTCCGTCCCCTTTTCAACAGCACCGCATCGACGCACCTCGTCGATTCTTCTAAAGAACCCCACTGGTATGCCGTTATGGATCACGGAACCGTTTGTCCGGAGCAACGATGAGCACTGTCGAACTGGGTGAGGATCTCGGCATCGAGAGCAGCACCGAGCTCAAGAACCGCCTGGCCCCGCTGGTGGCGCAGGCAGGCGAGCTGACCCTGGATGCAAGCCAGGTCGCCCGCATCCACACAGCCGCCGTGCAGGTGCTGTGTGCCTTCGTGCAGGCCCGCCGCGAGGCAGGCCTGGGCACCGGCTTCCACGGTTGCACTGCAACCTTCCGTGACGCCGCGCGCCTGCTGGGCGTCACCCAGGCCCTGGGCCTGGACGTACCCCATGACAACCTGAAATCTGTGGAGAACGCTGCATGAGCGCACGTATCTTGGTGGTGGACGATTCGGCGTCGATGCGCCAGATGGTTTCCTTCGCCCTCACCTCGGCCGGTTTTGCCGTCGAAGAAGCCGAAGACGGCGCGGTCGCGCTCGGTCGCGCCAAGGGCCAGCGCTTCAATGCGGTGGTCACCGACGTCAACATGCCGAACATGGACGGCATCGCGCTGATCCGCGAACTGCGCCAGCTGCCGGACTACAAGTTCACCCCGCTGCTGATGCTGACCACCGAATCGGCCGCGGACAAGAAATCCGAAGGCAAGGCCGCCGGCGCCACCGGCTGGCTGGTCAAGCCGTTCAATCCCGAACAGCTGGTCGCCACCGTGCAGAAAGTGCTGGGCTGATCGCCCCGCATCGCTCCCCCTCTTCGCTTCCGGACCACCACTGCCATGAGCATGGACCTGCAACGCTTCCACGCCACCTTCTTCGAGGAGAGCCGCGAAGGCCTCGACGCAATGGAGGCTGGCCTGCTGGCCCTGGAATCCGGGCAGCAGGACGCGGAGATCATCAACTCGGTGTTCCGCGCCGCCCATTCCATCAAGGGCGGCGCCGGCACCTTCGGCTTCGATGCCATCGCCAGCCTGACCCACGTACTGGAAACGCTGCTCGATGAGCTGCGCGCCGGCAAGCGGGCACTGGAAGGCCACGCGGTCGACGCCATGCTGTCCTCGGTGGACGTGCTGCGTGCTCTACTGCGCGAAGCAGAACACGGGCAGGCCGCTGACCCGGCCGCCGTCGCCGCAGTAAAGGCACGCCTGGAAGCGGTGCTGTCCGGGCAGGCCGCTCCCAGCGCGCCGGTTGCCGCTGCTCCACAGGCTGATGAAACGCCGGAAGCCTGGCAGATCGGCTTCACTCCGGCACCGTCGTTGTTCATGAGCGGCAACGACCCGCTGCGCATCATCCGCGAACTGGAGCACCTCGGCTCGCTGCAGGTCGCCGCGCGCATGGAGCGCCTGCCGGGCTTCGCCCAGCTCGACCCGCTCGAAGCACACCTGGCATGGGACCTGGGCCTGGTCGGCAAGGTGCCACGCAGCAAGATCGAAGACACCTTCGCCTGGGTGCTGGACGACTGCGAACTGGACATCCGTCCAGCGGCGCCGCCGAGCCTGGCTACCCAGACTCCGACGGCCGTTGGCGCAGCCACACCCGCAACCCCTTCAGCACCCGCCGCGCCCGCCGCCAGTGGTGGCGCCAGCCAGGAAGCAGAAACCTCGATCCGCGTCAGCGTCGACAAGGTCGATGCGCTGATCAACCTGGTCGGCGAACTGGTCATCACCCAGGCCATGCTCAAGCAGGTCTCGCACGCGCTGGACCCGGTCCATGCCGAGAGCCTGTTCGCCGGCCTGGACCAGCTTGAACGCAATACCCGCGATCTGCAGGAAGCGGTGATCGGCGTACGCATGCTGCCGGTCGATGCGGTGTTCCGTCGCTTCCCGCGCCTGGTCCGCGATCTGTCCAGCCGCCTCGGCAAGCAGGTCCGCCTGCGCACGATCGGCGAAGGCACCGAGCTGGACAAGGGCCTGATCGAGAAGATCGCCGATCCGCTGGTGCACCTGGTGCGCAACTCCATCGACCACGGTCTGGAAATGCCGGATGTGCGCCGCGGCGCGGGCAAGGACGAGACCGGTACGATCACCCTGGCAGCCTCGCATCAGGGCGGCCACATCGTCATCGAAGTCAGCGACGATGGCCGCGGCCTGGATCGCGCCAAGATCCTGGCCAAGGCCACCGAGCGCGGCCTGGCAGTACCGGACAACCCGACCGACTCGCAGGTCTGGGACCTGATCTTCCAGCCCGGCTTCTCCACCGCCGATGCGGTCACCGATCTGTCCGGTCGTGGTGTCGGCATGGATGTGGTCCGCCGCAACATCCAGGCACTGGGCGGAGAGGTACAGATCGAAAGCAGCCTCGGCACAGGCACCCGCACGCTGATCCGCCTGCCACTGACCCTGGCCATCCTCGATGGCATGACCGTGGCCGTGGCCGGCGAAACCCTGATCCTGCCACTGGCCTACGTGCTGGAGGCGCTGCAGCCGCAGGCCGAGGACATCCGCAGCATGGCCGGCGAAGGCCGTGTGCTGCGCGTACGCGGCGAGTACCTGCCGATCCTGTCGCTCACCGAGTACTACGGCTATGGCAGCCGCCGCGCGAACAGCGAATCGCTGGTAGTGGTGGTCGAGGGTGATGGCCAGAAGATCGCACTGGAAGTGGACGAGCTGGTCGGCCAGCAGCAGGTCGTGGTGAAGAACATCGAGAACAACTACCGCCGCATCGGCGGGGTGTCCGGTGCCACCATCCTTGGCGATGGTCGCGTGGCGCTGATCGTCGACATCGGTGGCCTCGTGCGCTCGCTGCGGATGCCGCAGGCCGCCTGATTTCCCCTGCATGTTGTCCAGAACCGCCGCCCTCCGGGGCGGCGGTTTTCGTTTGCGCGCTCTCCACCAGGGGGGCAGATCCGGCAACCTGCATTCCGTGAACTCCGTCATCGCGATGGTTTCGCGTGCAACCACGCCACCCAAGCGAAAGCCCTTCCATGGCAGGGCTTTCGCGCCTTCACCCCCTACGCAACCGAATGTGATCTGCGTCCATAAAGTCCACCCAAACCGCGCCGTTATTCCGCAATGACGGCCGTCACCGAACCCCACCGGACACCACCGTTCGCTCTGCAACCACCCCCGGCCGACGCACCTGCGCCGGCACCCCGCCCACCTGGAGCACCCTGCATGAAGTGGTTCCAAGATCTGCCCATCGCCCGCAAGCTGGCCGTGGGGTTCACCCTCACCACGTTGATGACCCTGGTCCTCGGGGCCTTCGCCCTGTTGCGCCTGAGCGAGGCCAACAAACAGCTGGGCGAGATGGCCGGCAACGATATTCCGTCGGTCCAGCACCTGGGTGAAGCACGCTCGCAGCTGGGCGAATTCCGCACCTACGAACTGGCGCTGCTGAGCATGCTCGACCAGCCCGACAAGGTCGCCGACTACAACAAGCGCATGGACGACACCGCCAGGACCGTGCACGAGGAGCTGACCGCATACGCGTCACTGCCTGCCCTGGCCAAGGAGCGCGAACTCTACCGCGCAGCCAGCGAGCAGCTGGAGCGCTACTTCGCCGCCAACAAGGCGATGCGCGCCGCAGTCGCCGCCGGCGATGGCGCCCTCGCCCAGCAGATCTCCGACGAGCAGTCGCGCCCAGCCCGCCGCGACCTGTTCGCTGCAATGAAGACGCTCGGCACCCATATCGCTGGCCTGATGGACGGCAAGATCGCCGCAGCCAATGCCACCCACCGCACCAGCATGATCGCCATCGTCGGCTGCATCGTGCTGTTGTCGCTGGTTGCCGCTGCGCTGGCCACGGTCATCTCTCGCGCGGTCACCGGTCCGCTCGGCAAAGCGGTGACCGCCATCCAGGCCGTCGCCCGTGGCGACCTCAGCATCAGCACCCAGGCCACCAGCAAGGACGAGGCGGGCAAGATGCTGGCTGCCACCGCTGACATGACCGCGATGCTGCGCCGGTTCTCCGAGCAGACCCAGCTGATGGCACAGATGCACGCCGGTCCGGATATCAGTCACCGCATCCCCGAAGATTTCCCGGGCGTCTACGGCCAGCTGGCCGGCGGCATCAACACCGTGATCTTCGAGCACCTCGATGCGATCCGCGATGCCATCGACGTGCTCAACCAGTACGCCATCGGCAACCTCGCTCCGGATGCACGCCGCCTGCCCGGCAGCCGCGCGATCCTGCACGAATCGATGGATGCGGCCAAGGCCAGCCTGCTGGCGATCAATACGCAGATCCAGCAGCTGGCAGGTGCCGCAGCCGCCGGCGATTTCAGCCAGCGTGGCGACGTGCAGCGCTTCCAGCACGACTTCAAGCTGATGATCGAGCACCTCAACACCATGATGCAGGTGGCCGACGGCAACCTGGGGCAGCTCTCGCAGCTGCTGCAGTCGATCGCCGCCGGCGACCTGACCGCACGCATGGACGGCCAGTTCAACGGCGTGTTCGCGCGCATGCGCGACGATGCCAACACCACCGTCGCCCAGCTGACCCAGATCGTCGGCCAGATCCAGGCCAGCGCCTCCAGCATCACCCTGGCCGCCGGCGAGATCGCCTCCGGCAACAGCGACCTGTCGCGCCGCACCGAGCAGCAGGCCGCCAACCTGGAAGAAACCGCCGCCTCGATGGAGGAACTGACCTCCACCGTGCGCCAGAACGCCGAGCACGCACGCCAGGCCAACCAGCTCGCCATCGGCGCGCATGGCGTCGCCTCGCAGGGCGGCGACGTCGTCGGCCAGGTGGTCACCACCATGTCGGCCATCGAAGCCTCGTCGAAGAAGATCGCCGAAATCATCAGCGTCATCGACGGCATCGCCTTCCAGACCAACATCCTGGCGCTGAACGCTGCGGTGGAAGCCGCACGTGCCGGCGAACAGGGCCGTGGCTTTGCCGTGGTTGCCAGCGAAGTGCGCACCCTCGCCCAGCGTTCGGCGGCCGCCGCCAAGGAGATCAAGGGCCTGATCGATGATTCGGTCGGCAAGGTTGCCGAAGGCTCCAGCCTGGTCCACCAGGCCGGCAGCACCATGGGCGAGATCGTCGCCTCGGTGCAGCGCGTGACCGACATCATGGCCGAGATCTCCGCCGCCTCGCAGGAACAGTCGGCCGGCATCGAGCAGGTCAACCAGACCGTGGTGCAGATGGACGAGACCACCCAGCAGAACGCCGCACTGGTGGAAGAAGCCACCGCCGCCGCACGCGCGATGGAAGACCAGGCAGTGCAGCTGGGTGAGGCCGTGGCCCGCTTCCGGCTGGCATCGCAGGGCACGACGGGCGTCCCGGCCCGCCCGATCGCGGCACCGGTACCGCGCCAGGTCGCCGTGGCCGCACCGGCCGCGAAGGCAGCGCCCGCACGCACGCTGCGTGCATCGGCGGCACAGCCGGCGCTGGCCACCGATGGCGACTGGCAGGAGTTCTGAAGCACCCGGGGTCGGATCCCTCTTCCCGGGAAGGGGGCTCTGACCCCACACAGGAAGCATCCACGCATGGCGTGGATCTACAGGTGCGGTCAGCACCCGGGGTCAGATCCCTTTCCCGCGGGAAAGGGATCTGACCCCCTACGCATGGAAAGTGATGCAATTCTCACTTCATAATCCGGTGCAGGGGCCGATACTCCCATCAAGCCTCGCACCAACGCGTGCTGGCGCCCGCCCTTGACCCTAGATTCCATGTCCGACGGCAACGACACTGCAGTGCATGAAGTCCATGCGGCCGACGCCGCTGACGAACGTTTCCTCGTCCGCAACCCCCGCCAGCTGCGCCAGTTGCTGAGGTCGCTGATCGAGCAGCGTTCGCTGATCAACGCGCATATCGACGGCCGCGACCGCTCGTTCCCGACCGCCCTGCTCGACCTCGACGAAGACGAGGACTACCTGCTGCTCGATGGCAGTCCGCAGGAAGCCTCCAACCGTGCCGCCGAACAGGCCGACCACCTGCTGTGCTTCGCCCAGCTCGAACGGGTGCTGGTGCGGTTCCGCCTGCACTCACTCCAGCGCGTGGACAACGACGGCCACGTGGCCTTCCGCGCACCACTGCCGGAGGAACTGGTACACCTGCAGCGCCGCGAACTGTACCGGCTGGAGACACCGGTCACCGACTCGCCACAGCTGCTGCTGCCGCCGGGCGAAGCGCGTGCCGAGGCACTGTCGATGCGGGTGGTGGACATCAGTGGCGGCGGCCTGGCCGTGGTTGTACCCACCGACTGCGCGGTGTTCGCCCTGCAGAAGCGCTACCCGGCGCAGCTGTCGCTGCCCGACGGCCCGGACCTGGACATCGAACTGGTGGTCTGCAACCTGTTGCCGCAGCGCCAGCCCAACGGCATCGAGGTCAAGCGCGTCGGCATGCGCTTCGACAGCCTTCCGCGCGGCGCCGACAGCGCCATCCAGCGCTACATCTTCCGCATCGACCGCCAGCGCAAGGCCCGCCGCAACGGCGAGCTGTAGGGTAGCGCCGGGCCATGCCCGGCGAATGCGCAAACCCAGCCGGGCATGACCCGGCGCTACCGTGCTTCGGTGGATGCTACCGGCCCCCGGTAGATCCACGCCATGCGTGGATGCCCCACCCCTCCCCGGTAGATCCACGCCATGCGTGGATGCCTCTCCCGGCACCTAAAGTCCCCCCCAGCGGGGCCGATACCGAGCCTGACACCGGGACTTCCGGCAGAACCAGGACCCCTCGATGAACGACAAGACCAGCACCGCTGCCAGCGCCGGTGGCGAATTCCTCAGCTTCACCCTCGGTGCCGAGCACTACGGCGTGGACATCCTCAAGGTGCAGGAAATCCGCGGCTACGACGCGGTCACCCGCGTGCCGGATGCCCCTGACTACATCAAGGGCGTGATCAACCTGCGCGGCACCATCGTGCCGGTCATCGACCTGCGCCTGAAGCTGCGCCTGGAAAACGCCCGCTACGATGCGTTCACCGTGATGATCGTGCTGAACGTGGAAGACCGCGTGGTCGGCATCGTCGTTGACAGCGTCTCCGACGTGATTCCGCTGTCGGCCGAACAGATCCGCCCGACCCCGGAGTTCGGCGCCGCCGTCGATACCCGCTTCATCTCCGGCATCGGTACCCACGACGATCGCATGCTGATCCTGCTGGACATCGAGACCCTGCTCGACAGCGCCGACATGGGCCAGACCAGCATTGCCGAAGACGTCGCTGCCTGATCGAACGGAACTGCTTCACGTTCCAGTCACAAAACCCTTCAGTTCCCTCCGGCGATGCCGATAGGGGGACAGAAGCCGGTCGCGCAGGAGCGCGCAGCACCGGCCCGACCGTTACCATCCCCGGAGATACACCTCGATGAAGTCCCTGCTTGCGTTCGTTTCGGCTGCTGTCCTGGCCACCACCGCCGCCTCCGCTTTCGCCCAGTCGGCCGACATGATCCCGCCGGAAATGGCACCGCGCTCGGTCGGCAAGGACGGCATGGTCTGTGGCAAGGTTGAGAAGGCCCGCTACGCAGAAGGTTCCGAAGGCCAGCCGACCTTCCTGTACATGGGCGGCGCCTTCCCGCGCCACACCTTCTCGGCACGCATCGCCGGTGAGAACCGCGGCAAGTTCTCCTTCCCGCTGGAATCGCTGGAAGGCAAGACTGTCTGCGTGATCGGCAAGATCCAGCGCGATGCCTCGCGCGCGGAAATCGAAGTCAGCTCGCCGTCGGCGCTGAAGCTGGCCAACATCAAGTAAACCGCTGTTCGTCGAATCTCGCCGGACCTGGTGCCGGCGCGGTTCCTGCTGCAACCGGGCCCGATGCCCGGACGCGTCTGCCTTAGGAGATCGCAACGCCCATGCCGTGGATCAACAACCTGAAACTGATGCCGAAGCTGATGCTGACCTTCGGCGTCATCCTGCTGGTGATGCTGCTGCAGGGCATCGTGGCCTATCGTGGCCTGCATTCGCTGAACAACGTCACCACAGAACTGGCCGGTTCGCGCATGGACAGCATCCGCATGGCCGGCGAGATGCGCGGCATGCTGGGCGAGTACCGTAACGCCGCCTACCAGCAGCTGATCCGCGCCAGCGACGACGTCAAGTCCGACGCGCGCAAGCAGGCGGTCGAGCTGCGCGAGAGCATGGACAAGTCGATCAAGGGCTACCCGGCACTGGTCGACAACCCGCAGCAGAAGAAGCTGTTTGATACCTTCGCCAAGGAATGGAAGGACGCCCTGGCCTCCTATGACAGCGTCACCGAGATGCTGGAACTGGACCTGCCGGACGATGCCATCGACACCTTCGTCGGCGAAACCCGCAGCAAGCACCGCAAGGCCGCCTCGGCGCTGGAAGCGCTGATCGCCGAAGACAACCGCCTCGCCCGCGCCTCGCGCGAAGAGGCCGAATCCACCTATTCCGCTTCGGCCGTGCTGACCGTGATCGCCCTGCTCGGCGGCGCCGCACTCGGCTTGGTGCTGGTGTGGCTGTTTGCCCGTGCCCTGGTCGGCAGCGTGCGCGGCGCCGTCTCGGTCGCCAACGACGTGGCCGGCGGCAAGCTCGATGGCCACATCGACGTCAGCCGCCAGGATGAAGTGGGCGAACTGATGCAGGCCATGCAGCGCATGCAGCGCGACCTGCGCGAGCGCACCGAAACCGACCAGGCGATTGCGCGCGAGAACCTGCGCATCCGAACCGCGCTGGACTACAGTTCCACTGGCGTGTACCTGACCGACACCAGCAACACCATCGTCTACAGCAACCGTGCGCTGCAGCAGACCCTGAGTCAGTACCAGGACGACGTGCGCCGTGACCTGCCGGACTTCGATGCCAAGGCCTCGCTGATCGGCAAGCCGGTCACCGTGCTCGAGCACCGTGGCGAAATGGACCAGACCCTGCTGGGCAACCTGAAGGCGCACGGCGTGGCCCGTCGCCCGATGCAGTACGGCGACGCCCAGTTCGCCCAGGTGGTGTCCACCATCCGCAACGAAGACGGCGACACCGTCGGCTACGTGGTGGAATGGCGCGACCGCACCCAGGAAGCGCAGGTCGAAGCCGAAGTGGCACGCGTGATCGCCCAGGCCGCCGCCGGCGACCTGTCCGGTCGCATCGACGCCAGCGACAAGGAAGGCTTCTTCCTGCAACTGGCCCAGCAGATCAACGGCCTGCTGGACGCCAACGCCGGCAGCATCGAACAGATCTCCGGGTTGCTGGCTGCACTGTCGCAGGGTGACCTGACCGTGCGCATGCACGGCGATTATCAGGGCGTGTTCGCCCGCATGCGCGACGATGCCAACGCCACCGCCGCGCAGCTGAGCGAGATCGTCACCCGCATCAAGCAGTCCAGCCGCGCGATCAGCTCGGCGGCCGGCGAAATCGCGTCGGGCAACAGTGACCTGTCGCGCCGCACCGAACAGCAGGCCGCCAACCTGGAAGAAACCGCCGCCTCGATGGAGGAACTCACCTCCACCGTGCGCCAGAACGCCGAGCACGCACGCCAGGCCAACCAGCTCGCCATCGGCGCGCATGGCGTCGCCTCGCAGGGCGGCGACGTCGTCGGCCAGGTGGTCACCACCATGTCGGCCATCGAAGCCTCGTCGAAGAAAATCGCCGAGATCATCAGCGTCATCGACGGCATCGCCTTCCAGACCAACATCCTGGCGCTGAACGCTGCGGTGGAAGCCGCACGTGCCGGCGAACAGGGCCGCGGCTTCGCCGTGGTTGCCAGCGAAGTGCGCACCCTCGCCCAGCGCTCGGCCGCAGCTGCCAAGGAGATCAAGGGCCTGATCGATGATTCGGTCGGCAAGGTCAGCGACGGCTCGGCACTGGTACGCAAGGCCGGCAGCACCATGGGCGAAATCGTCGCCTCGGTGCAGCGCGTGACCGACATCATGGCCGAGATCTCCGCCGCCTCGCAGGAACAGTCGGCCGGCATCGAGCAGGTCAACCAGACCGTGGTGCAGATGGACGAGACCACCCAGCAGAACGCCGCGCTGGTGGAAGAAGCCACCGCCGCCGCACGTGCGATGGAAGAACAGGCCGGCCATCTCAGCGAAGCGGTCTCGATCTTCGTGGTCGACGAAGCCGAGGTCGTGACCGCCCCGCGCGTCACCGCTGCCCCGGCCCCGCGAGTCACTGCACCGGTCGCCCAGGCACCGGTCGCGCCGCCGGCCCGCCGCACCGCTGGCGGTCGCTCGATGGCCACCGAACTGGCCGACGGAGACTGGCAGGAATTCTGATGCCTGCCTGACCTGACGTACGAGAACGCCCTGGCCCTGCGCTGGGGCGTTTTTGTTTACGGGGTATCTGATTATCCAGCCAACGGCGCAGCCCCTCGGGGTGGCCGTGGAAAGCGGCGGGTTTCCTTCGCTTGGGCCGGGAGGGTGGGTCGCGCAGGGGACGCCGTGAACCCCCCTCCGGGGTCCGGCCCAGCCGCTGGCGGCTGTGCGTTCGGGCGCTTGCGAAGCAGTGCTTCGCAAGCAAAGCGCCCTCACCCCTGGGGGCTTGGCCGCGGCATCCATGCCGCGGACACCCCTGCGCGACCCACCCTCCCGGCCACGGACACTTTCCGTGCGCGTCCACCCCGGATTGAAGAAAGAAGAGCAAGAGCAACAGCTGCACGCTTCCGGGGTCAGATCCGTTTTCCGCAGGAAAACGGATCTGACCCCCTCTTTCCACTTGGAAACCCAACGCTCTTGCTGTCCGACACCGAAATGCCGAGAGGGCTGGGTCGGGGTGGGCTGGCGGGACCGTTGGCGCCATGGATGGCGCCATCGAGCCCCCAGGGACGGGTTTACAGCGTGTCCCGCCAGCCCACCCCGACCCAGCCACCCACTGACAATGCAGAGCCGACCAACCGCCGTTGCCGTTGCTGCCGTTGCCGTTGCCGTTGCCGTTGCCGTTGCCGTTGCCGTTGCTTCAAAAGCCTGCCGCAGGCAGCGCCGCAGCCGCCGCTGCAAGGAAACCTGAATACGTTCGGACACCGCACCTCAATCCCCCGCCCGCGCGGCCGATAACGGGGTTGTCACGGCGTATCCCGCCGCTGACCGGCTTGGCGCCGCCCGCCCGTTTCGACCTGGTCCTGCTCGATGAATCTCCTGCATCGCTGGCAACACTACTTCAGCAATCTTTCCGTCCGGCGCAAGCTCAACCTGCTGACGCTGCTCATCGCGCTCGGCGTGATCGCGCTGTCGGTGATCGCCGCCCGCATGCAGTACCTGGACCTGACCGAGACCCGCAAGACCGCGCTGAAGACCCAGGTCGAACTGAGCTACGGCATCCTGCAGCACTATCACCGCCTGGCCAGTACCGGCGAACTCGGTGAGGACGCCGCCAAGGCTGCCGCGCTGCAAGCGCTGGAAGTCATGCGCGCCGAGAACGATACCTACTACTTCAACCTCTACGACACCGGCTACCGCCTGCTGATGCACCCGTTCCGCAAGGATCTGGTCGGCAAGGACATGAAGGACTTCCGCACCGACGACGGCGTGCGCATCTACTACGACCAGGTTGAGGCAGCCAAGGCCGGTGGCGGTTTCGTCAACTATCGCTGGGCCAAGCCCGGCAGCAAGGGCGACGTCGAGAAGGTCGCCTACGCCGGCCTGTTCGCACCCTGGAACTGGGTGGTCAGCAGCGGCGTCTACATGGACGACGTGCAGAAGCAGGCACTGGTGTTCACCGCCATCATGGCCATGTCCGGTGGCGTGCTGGTGCTGATCGTGCTGGCCCTGAGCTGGGTCATCGGCAACCGTATCGCGCGCCCGCTGAAGCAGGCCACCGCCGTCGCCGAGGGTATCGCCAATGGCAAGCTGGACAGCCACATCGGCCCGCAGCCGCACGACGAGCCCGGCCGGCTGCTGGAGGCGATGTCCGTCATGCAGCAGCAGCTGCACGCCGTGATCGGCGGCCAGCGCGAGATGGCGCGCCGCCACGATGCGGGCGAACTGAGCTACCGCATCGAAGCCAGCGCCTTCCCCGGCGAGTACCGGCTGATGGTGCAGGAAACCAACGCCCTGGTCGGCGGCCACGTGCAGACCCTGCAGGATGTGCTGGACGTGGTGCAGCAGTACGCGGTCGGAGACCTCAGCCGCGACATCGCGCGCTATCCGGGCGAAAAGGCGGCGATGACCACCACCGTCGATACGGTCAAGGCCAACCTCGGCCGCATCAACACCGAAATCAAGCAACTGGCCACGGCCGCTGCCGCAGGTGACTTCAGCCGGCGCGGTGACGCCCAGCGCTTCGATCACGATTTCCGCCTGATGCTGGAGAACCTCAACGCGATGATGGCGGTCAGCGATGACAACCTCGGCAAGCTCTCGCAGCTGCTGTCGGCCATCGCCGAAGGTGACCTGACCGCGCGCATGCACGGCGATTACCAGGGCGTGTTCGCGCGCATGCGGGATGATGCCAACACCACCGTCACCCAGCTGACCCAGATCGTTGGCCAGATACAGGCCAGCGCCTCCAGCATCACCCTGGCCGCCGGCGAGATCGCCTCCGGCAACAGCGACCTGTCGCGCCGCACCGAGCAGCAGGCCGCCAACCTGGAAGAAACCGCCGCCTCGATGGAGGAACTGACCTCCACCGTGCGCCAGAACGCCGAGCACGCACGCCAGGCCAACCAGCTCGCCATCGGCGCGCATGGCGTCGCCTCGCAAGGCGGCAGCGTGGTCGGCCAGGTGGTCACCACCATGTCGGCCATCGAAGCCTCGTCGAAGAAGATCGCCGAAATCATCAGCGTCATCGACGGCATCGCCTTCCAGACCAACATCCTGGCACTGAACGCTGCGGTGGAAGCCGCACGTGCCGGCGAACAGGGCCGCGGCTTCGCCGTGGTTGCCAGCGAAGTGCGCACCCTCGCCCAGCGTTCGGCGGCCGCCGCCAAGGAGATCAAGGGCCTGATCGATGATTCGGTCGGCAAAGTTGCCGAAGGCTCCAGCCTGGTCCACCAGGCCGGCAGCACCATGGGCGAGATCGTCGCCTCGGTGCAGCGCGTGACCGACATCATGGCCGAGATCTCCGCCGCCTCGCAGGAACAGTCGGCCGGCATCGAGCAGGTCAACCAGACCGTGGTGCAGATGGACGAGACCACCCAGCAGAACGCCGCGCTGGTGGAAGAAGCCACCGCCGCCGCACGCGCGATGGAAGACCAGGCCGGCCAGCTGGCCGACGCCGTGGCGATCTTCCGCCTCGACAACCAGGTTTCAGCCGCGATGAAGGCCGTGGCCGCGCAGGTCGAGCCGGTCCGCGTTGCCGCCGTGGCACGCCCGCAATCGACCCGCGCGCCGGCACCGGCACGGCGCAGCAGCAGCAACGCCAGCACCTTCGTCGCCAGCGACAGCGACTGGCAGGAATTCTGAGACCCACCTGCGGCGGCTTCGGCCGCCGCCCCCGCCGATGGACACGTCCCCCGTGCAAAGTCCCACTCCCATCGTTACCGGCCCACGCGAATTCGAGTTCGCCGACCGTGATTTCCGCCGCGTCTGCGACCTGATCTACCAGCGCGTGGGCATTGCCCTCGCGCCTGCCAAGCGCGACATGGTCTATGGCCGCCTGTCGCGTCGCCTGCGTACGCTGGGCATGCGCAGCTTCCAGCAATACCTGGACCATCTGGAACAGGAAGATGGTGACGAGTGGCAGGCGTTCACCAATGCCCTGACCACCAACCTGACTTCGTTCTTCCGCGAACCGCACCACTTCGACAAGCTGCGCGAAGAGCTGCAGCAGCGCTCCAACCGCACGCCGCTGCTGTTGTGGTCGTGCGCCGCCTCCACCGGCGAGGAGCCCTATTCGATGGCGATCACCGCCTGCGAGGCGTTCGGCACGCTGAAGCCGCCGGTACGCATCGTCGCCACCGACGTCGATACCCAGGTACTGGCCACCGCCGGTCGTGGCGTCTACAACATCGACCGCGTCGCCAGCCTCGATCCGGACCTGCGTCGCCGCTACTTCCAGCGTGGCAGTGGTCCCAACGAAGGCCAGTGCCGCGTGCTGCCGGCGCTGCGCGAGCTGATCGAGTTCCGCCCGTTGAACCTGCTTGCCCCACGCTACGACGTCGGCGGCCCGTTCGATGCGTTGTTCTGCCGCAACGTGATGATCTACTTCGACAAGCCGACCCAGCGCGCCATCCTTGGCCGCCTGGTGCAGCACCTGGCCGATGACGGCCTGCTCTACACCGGCCACTCGGAGAACTACCTGCACGCCGCCGACCTGATCCAGCCCTGCGGCCGCACGCTGTACCGCCGTGCGGCAAAGGCCGGCGCATGAACGCCTCACTGCGTACCGACGATGTGATGCGCTACCAGGATGCGCGCTTCCAGACGATCGCCGCCAAGCTGCTGCCGACCCAGTATCTGGTGGTCGATGACACCACCGCGTTGACCACCACGCTTGGCTCCTGCGTGGCCGCCTGCCTGCGCGACCCGGTATTGAAGATCGGTGGCATGAACCACTTCCTGCTGCCCGAGGGCAACGCCGGCGACGGCGCGCCGGCACGCTACGGCAGCTACGCGATGGAGCTGCTGATCAACGACATGCTCAAGCGCGGCGCGCACCGCAAGCGCATCGAAGCGAAGGTGTTCGGCGGCGCCAACGTGCTCAAGGGCTTCACCAGCAACCCGGTCGGCACGCGCAACGCCGAGTTCGTACGCCAGTACCTGCAGGCCGAGCACATCCCGATCCTCGCCGAAGATCTGTGCGGCATCCACCCGCGCAAGATCTGGTTCTTCGCCGACACCGGCCGTGTAGTGGTGCAGCGCCTGCCGCATGCCCACGAAGCCGAAGTGGCGGCCACCGAATCGGCGGTACGTGCGCGCCTGTCCAAGGCCCCGGTCACCGGCGGCGTGGAGCTGTTCGAATGACCTTCTCCGGCAACGCCCCCTGCCGGGTCCTGATCGTCGACGACTCCGCCGTTGTACGGCAGATGCTCACCGAGATCCTGTCCAGCGATCCGTCCATCGATGTGGTCGGCACCGCCGCCGATCCGCTGCTGGCGCGCGAGAAGATCAAGCGCCTGGCCCCGGACGTGATCACCCTGGATGTGGAAATGCCACGCATGGATGGCCTGGCCTTTCTGGAAAACCTGATGCGCCTGCATCCGCTGCCGGTGGTGATGATCTCCTCGCTGACCGAGCGCGGTGCCGACACCACCCTGCAGGCACTGGCGCTGGGTGCGGTGGATTTCGTTTCCAAGCCCAAGCTCGATGTGGCGCGTGGCCTGCAGGGCTACGCGGACGAAATCATCGCCAAGGTCAAGATGGCGGCGCGCTCACGCGTGCGCCCGCTGGTGCGCGCTGCGGCACCGAAGCTCATGCTGGAGGCAACTCCGGCGATGCGCCCGACCACACCGCAGTTCCGTACCACCGACCGCCTGATCGCGATCGGATCTTCCGCCGGTGGCACCGAAGCGCTGCGCGTGGTGCTCGAAGGCATGCCCGCCGACGCGCCCGCCGTGGTAATGACCCAACACCTGCCGGCCAGCTTCAGCAGCGCCTTCGCAGAACGCCTGGACCGCCACTCGGCCATGGCCGTGCGCGAGGCCAGCGACGGCGAAGCCGTGCTTCCCGGCCATGCCTACCTGCCTCCGGGCGGCAAGCACCTGCGGATCATCCGCGACGGTGCGCGCTGGCGCTGCCGCGTCGACGACGGCCCGGCGGTGAACCGGCACAAGCCAGCAGTGGACGTGCTGTTCCGTTCGGTGGCGCAGAGCGCCGGCGGTAATGCCATCGGCGCGATCCTCACCGGCATGGGTGACGACGGCGCGCGTGGCCTGCTGGAGATGCGCCAGGCTGGCGCCCCCACACTGGTGCAGGACGAGGCCACCAGCGTGGTCTGGGGCATGCCCGGCGCGGCCTTCAAGCTCGGCGCCGCCGAGGAACAGGTGCCGCTGGAGCGCATCGCCGAACGGCTGCTGGCCCTCGCCCGCGGCTGATTGCGCGCCCCGTCCCCGAAGTAGATCCACGCCATGCGTGGATGCCTTTGTAGAGTCGAGCCGTGCTCGACTACAGACCATCACCCAGAAGAATATCCCCGGCGTTCACCGGGGATCTTCGTTTCAACGAAGCGCCGGCCAGCGGCCGGCACTACCGCATCGGGCGGCGACCGCAGCGTTCAAGCACGGTGCCGCCAAGGAGCACGTGCCGCCGCATGAGCCTCACGGCTGTTTGAACCTCACCGGAATCCGAACCTGCCCCGGCACCGGCACCCCGTTCTTCCTGGCAGCGGTGTACCTCCATTTCTTCACTGCCACCAGGGCCGCCTCATCCAGCACCGCCCAGCCACTGCTCGTCTCCACGAGAGCATCGACCAGGGTGCCGTCGGCGGCCACGTGACACACCACGATCGCCTCGCCCTCCAAGCCGTCCCGATACGCCTGCCCTGGATAGATCGGCGCGTTGCCGTACCGTGAGGACAGGTCCAGTTCCGCCGGCGCGTCCTGCGGTTCGGATACCGCCTGCTCGGCAGAGGCTTTCGCCGGCGCCGGCTCACACGCCACCAGGCAGAACGACACCGGCAAGCGCATCACGCCGGCCACCCGTTCGCCGTCGCGCACCGCAGCCTGATAGTCCCAACGTTGGCCCGCCTTGAGGTAGCCCGCATCGATGGCATCCCAGCCGCTGCTTTCGATCACCTTCGTCGACGTCCATTTGCCCAGCGCATCCACCTGGATTTCCAGCAGCAGCGACTTTCTGCCCGGTGGAACCTTTTTGTATACCCCCGCCGGAAACCTCGCGGGATTGTTCGCCATTGAACTGATGCCTACCGTCGGCGGGTCTTCGTAGGCTGCTGCAGCGGATGCCACACACAACAGCGCGACGCTGGCCATCGAACTCACGAACGCACGGAGTGAACGACGGCGAACGGCGTCAGGGAGGGAAGGCACAGCAACTGGACGCATGAAATGCTCCGGACGGACAGCCCGATAGCAGAGCATGCAACACGAACACTTGTCACCTACCGGTCACGCCAAGCAATGCGTCGAAGACGATGCCACAACAAAAAACCCCCGGCTTTCACCGGGGGCTCTTCGTTTCAACGGGGTGCCGGCCAGCGGCCGGCACTACCGCATCAGGCAGCGACCGTCTTGGCCACGTCCTGATATTCCTCGATCTGGTCGAAGTTCATGTAGCGGTAGATCTCCGCGCCACTGGCGGCGATCACGCCCACATCGGCCATGTACTCTTCCTTGGTCGGGATACGGCCCAGGCGCGAGCAGATCGCCGCCAGTTCCGCCGAGCCCAGGTACACGTTGGTGTTGCGACCCAGGCGGTTCGGGAAGTTGCGGGTGGAGGTCGACATCGCGGTGGAGCCCTCACGGATCTGCGCCTGGTTGCCCATGCACCGCGAGCAGCCCGGCATTTCCATGCGTGCGCCGGTGGCTTCACAGAAGGCTGAATCAGTCATCATCTCCCGCAACAAAAACTCGAAGGCTTCCAACGACGAATCAGGACTTTGCAAAGCGCACAGAAGCCGGCTCAACCTCAATAACCCGACCGTCCTTTAGCTCAACAACCGCAATCAGGTGGACATACGGGTTATTGCCTTCATCGAGAGCCTTCACATGGCCAAACATATGAAAGATTCCCTCCCTCTCTCCATCACCAAAGCCCACTGTACAAGCCCTAGGTCCCTGATCGGTCATATCATGCTCCCTCTACGTATCCAATTGCGCAACCACCATGGCTGCGCAAAAATCCATTATGCACAATTCCGGTCTCTTGAGAAGAATTCCGGACATCGAATCGCTCTTAGGTCCATCGTACAAACCCGCGATCCGCAAAGCGCCCGAACCACCCCTCCAAAATCCTTCAAGGCAATAAAATTGAAGGACTAACTAGAAAATCAAGAAATTCAGCGCCATCTTCAAATCTACTCCTAAAGTGCTCATTTCTGATCTTCGGGAGCGCTAAGGAACGACCTCTGTGGCGAACTTCACTCGACGAAATTTCGAGAAAATCACCAATCCTTGTCACTTCATTTTCTCCGCAGAATATTTTTTCGAATTCATCACAATCCTCCTTAGAGACAACCAGAGCAAGCCCCCAGTCCCCAACAGAGAAAGCAAACTTCCACGCTTCGACTCCCAACCTTGTCGAAGTCTCAATAGCGAGACAACTTAAAGGAAGCCTGTCGGCATCAATCACTACCCCGACACTTCCGCTAGAAAACAATTCGACAGCGTCACACAAACCATCACTTATATCGCAAGCAGCGAATATCATCGACTTCTCGCGCAACTTCGCGGCTATTTTTACATCTGCACAAGGATTTCGTAAAACACTTACAAATCGATCCCGTTCTTTTACTTCGGACCTGCTCAATTCAAGCATAGCCGCTGCAGCTGCGCCTACTGTTCCGGTGACATACAGCCGATCACCTGCGACCGCCTTTCTCCTGGCCCAATACCGCCCCCTCGAAACCCGCCCGATTGCCGCACCCACCACCTGGGCTTCCCTTCCCTCTTTGGTGTCTCCGCCAACGAAATTAACGCCATGTTCCTGACATGCATCTCGACAACCGAGAACGATCTGACGAGCATATTCCGCCGGAAAATCACGGGGCAGAACGAGCGAAAGCATAACCGCATACGGGACCGCGCCACCAGCAATGATGTCGCTTATATTTGCAACCGCCGCGAGCCGCCCCCAAACACGATACTCATCGTAACCAAGCGCCAGCAAAACCGGCTTTGGAGCGCGATCAATCTTAAACGCAATTAATTCATCAAGACCTACGTCAACAATACTGACATCATGGCCAAATCCGTTAACGAACGCATCTGAATCTGACAGCATAGGCATAAGAGATGCGATGAATCCCTTCTCGCCAATGTCAAGCATTGATTCGTACTCAGTCACCACGCACCTCTTATATGCAAACAAATAGCGGCTTAAGCCAATAGTTAAAATATGTCACTCATCGCCTAGCTTTTGATGCTTTTGAACACTCTCCACACTATCTAGCCGCTTCTTTAGCTCATCAATTTTTTGATCTAAAGCCGAATAGATATTTGCCGCAGGAATCGCAACGACGGCAAGAAGCAAAGCAGCAAACGCGAGACCCAAAGTCTTCAGCGTTGCAATCTCTTTTCCGAGCGAAGAAGCTCTATCAGACAGATCATTCAGGCCACTTTGAACAGGCTGTCTAAGCTGCTGCGCGATACCGGAAACACTTCTATGGGCTTTTCCGGGCGCCTCGCCGTCAGAATCCAACGCAAGGCCGATTACGCGCGAAAACTCCATCGTCGCAACCCTATCCCCTCTTTTAATGTGACGCTCACCAGAGGACAAATTGTGAATCATAATTATAACCCTCCCCCGATAGCCAGGGTCGAACGGCGGCTGCGCAGTTAGAACCAAACCCTCGTACACGTGCGACATTCGAAGCGAAACTTTAGCTGTCAAATCATATGGAAGAGAAATGGCCTCTGCAGACAGCACAAAGCAAAGACCATGCGCCGGAATTTTGAAGCTATGGCCCATGGCAACTGATTCTGCGGACATAACTCCATTTGGCCCACTCCCGCCAACGTAGTACTCCTCGCCAACCGTAAGATCGTAAGAGCTCCGCCTTACGTTCTCCAAGGAAAATGGACAAATTAGACGCGAATCCCCTTTCGCCAATCTAATTATCTCATCGCGGCCTATGATCACGATTTTGCATCCTTGAAATAACGTCGCTCAACACTTCGCGAATTTCCATTTCCGAACATTCACCCCTGCCGCAACATGTGTCGACGGGGTCGCCAGCACCCTTCACAACGATGGCCGGAACAGTTCTCACGTCCCAAACTGAAATAGTAACGGCACCCCCATCCGAAACAATAACCCTGTGAAGCTCGTCCCTACTGCAAAAATATGCCCCCCCATGCTCATAGATCTTACTTGAAATCTCTCTCACATCAGTCGTGCCAACGAAACGAGCAGAAACTTCGCCACTTGGCATAGATTGATATGAAATCAACGAAGATGAATTCCCAGCAACCAGCTCATACCTGTTTACCACCAGCTTTCCGTCAACGACCCTCGATGCAAAGTCGGATCGATGAGAATGGACATCCTCTGCAAAACTTGAAGATGGTGGCCAGTAGTGCAATCTATAAATAAGCCCTTGATGCAATGGAGGCAAAACTATCTTTATAAAGCCAAGAGGATGCCAGTAGGACTCCCTAGACAGCCCCGCGAGGACGTTAGGAGACTTCAAGATGCCCTCCAAAAGGCTCACTACCATTCCGTTATCAGGAATACAGGCCAAGAGATACGCACACTCAGCATCAACTTCAGCCTCACCTACTCTATGCATGGATGCCAACTCCAACAAGCTGCCTAGTATTCGCCAAGAATAAGGCCCGGTGTTAGCCGGGCCTTAAAGGTGCTCGCGCCGCCTCCAACACTACCGCATCAGGCAGCGGCCGTCTTGGCCACGTCCTGGTATTCCTCGATCTGGTCGAAGTTCATGTAGCGGTAGATCTCCGCGCCACTGGCGGCGATCACGCCCACATCGGCCATGTACTCTTCCTTGGTCGGGATACGGCCCAGGCGCGAGCAGATCGCCGCCAGTTCCGCCGAGCCCAGGTACACGTTGGTGTTGCGACCCAGGCGGTTCGGGAAGTTACGGGTGGAGGTCGACATCGCGGTGGAGCCCTCACGGATCTGCGCCTGGTTGCCCATGCACAGCGAGCAGCCCGGCATTTCCATGCGTGCACCGGTGGCGCCGAAGGTGCCGTACACGCCTTCCTTGGTCAGCTCCGAGGCGTCCATCTTGGTCGGCGGGGCCACCCACAGGCGGGTCGGCAGGTCACGCTTGCCTTCCAGCAGCTTGGCAGCGGCGCGGAAGTGACCGATGTTGGTCATGCACGAACCGATGAACACTTCGTCGATCTTGGCGCCGGCCACTTCGGACAGGGTCTTCACGTCGTCCGGATCATTCGGGCAGGCCACGATCGGCTCGTGGATATCGGCCAGGTCGATCTCGATGACAGCGGCGTACTCAGCGTCGGCATCCGGCTCCAGCAGCTCCGGGTTGGCCAGCCAGGCTTCCATCTTCTCGATGCGGCGCTGCAGCGAACGCGGATCCTGGTAACCCTCGGCAATCATCCACTTCAGCAGCGTGATGTTGCTGGTCAGGTACTCGATGATCGGTTCCTTGTTCAGGCGCACCGAGCAACCGGCGGCCGAACGCTCGGCCGAGGCGTCGGACAGTTCGAAGGCCTGTTCGACCTTCAGTTCCGGCAGGCCTTCGATTTCCAGGATGCGGCCGGAGAAGATGTTCTTCTTGCCAGCCTTGGCCACGGTCAGCAGGCCCGACTTGATCGCGTACAGCGGGATCGCGTTGACCAGGTCACGCAGGGTCACGCCCGGCTGCATCGTGCCCTTGAAGCGCACCAGCACCGACTCCGGCATGTCCAGCGGCATCACGCCGGTGGCAGCGGCGAAGGCGACCAGGCCCGAACCGGCCGGGAACGAAATGCCCACCGGGAAACGGGTGTGCGAGTCGCCACCGGTACCGACAGTGTCCGGCAGCAGCATGCGGTTGAGCCAGCTGTGGATCACGCCATCGCCCGGACGCAGCGACACGCCGCCACGGGTGGAGATGAACTCCGGCAGGGTGTGGTGGGTCTTGACGTCCACCGGCTTCGGGTAAGCGGCGGTGTGGCAGAACGACTGCATCACCAGATCGGCCGAGAAGCCCAGGCAGGCCAGGTCCTTCAGCTCGTCACGGGTCATTGGTCCAGTGGTGTCCTGCGAGCCGACCGAGGTCATCTTGGGTTCGCAGTAGGTGCCCGGGCGCATGCCCTGGCCTTCCGGCAGGCCACAGGCGCGGCCGACCATCTTCTGTGCCAGCGAGAAGCCCTTGCCGGTATCGACCGGCTGCACCGGCAGGCGGAACAGGTCGGTCGGGGCCAGGCCCAGCGCTTCACGCGCCTTGCCGGTCAGGCCGCGGCCGATGATCAGCGGAATGCGGCCGCCGGCGCGCACTTCGTCGAACAGCACTTCGGACTTGACCTGGAACTCGGCGATCACTTCACCGTTCTTCAGCGCCTTGCCTTCGTACGGACGCAGCTCGACCACATCGCCGTGCTCCATCTTCGACACGTCCAGCTCGATCGGCAGCGCGCCGGCATCTTCCATGGTGTTGTAGAAGATCGGAGCGATCTTCGAACCCAGGCAGACGCCACCAGCGCGCTTGTTCGGGATGAACGGGATGTCATCGCCGGTCCACCACAGCACGCTGTTGGTGGCCGACTTGCGCGAGGAACCGGTGCCGACCACATCGCCGACGTAGGCCACCAGGTGGCCCTTGTCTTTCAGCGACAGGATCTGCTGGATCGGGCCGCGCTTGCCATCTTCTTCCGGAGTGAACGGCGCGTCGTCGCGCTTGTTCTTCAGCATCGCCAGGGCGTGCATCGGAATGTCCGGGCGGGTGGTCGCGTCCGGCGCCGGCGACAGGTCGTCGGTGTTGGTTTCGCCCGGCACCTTGAACACGGTGACGGTCAGGCTCTGCGGCACTTCCGGGTTGCTGGTGAACCACTCGGCGTCGGCCCAGCTCTGCAGCACGGACTGGGCGTTGGCGTTGCCGGCCTTTGCCTTCTCCTGCACATCGTGGAAGGCATCGAACACCAGCAGGGTCTTCTTCAGACCGTTGGCGGCGATGGTGCCGACGCTGGCGTCGTCCAGCAGCTGCACCAGCGGGGCGACGTTGTAACCGCCGAGCATGGTGCCCAGCAGTTCGGTGGCGCGCTCGCGGGTGATCAGCGGGTTCTGCTCGCTGCCCAGCGCGATCGCTGCCAGGTACGAAGCCTTGACCTTGGCTGCGTCATCGACGCCGGCCGGCACGCGGTGGGTCAGCAGGTCGAGCAGGAACTCGGCCTCGCCCTGCGGCGGGTTCTTCAGCAGTTCGATGACATCGGCCGTCTGCTGCGCGGTCAGCGGCAGGGGCGGGATGCCAAGCGCAGCGCGCTCAGCGACGTGGTGGCGGTAGGCTTCCAACATGACAACTCCCGGGTAATGCGTAGGTTGAAATAACAAAGTGGGCTCAGGCTTGCGGCACGATCAGCTTCAGGCCCTTGAAGTAGTCGCGGTAAAACGTGTCGTTCCAGGTGATCAGGCCGTCGCACTGCAGCAGTGCGTGGGCGCCGACCATGAATTCGTCCAGGCTGCGGCGGCTGCCGCTGCGCTGGCGATGACGGCGGTGCATTTCGCCGGCACGCAGCGCCGACTTGGCCTCCATCGGGTTGAAGTGCACGCCCATTTCTTCCAGCGCTTCGAGCACTTCGGCCCCGCCGCGCAGCGATGCGCAGACTTCAGCCAGGGTCGCGCCACAGACCACCACGCGGCCACCGACCAGGCTCTGCCGGAGGATGGCTTCCACCGCATCGGCCTGCGGGCCATTGCTGAGCAGTTCGACCAGCACCGGCGAATCGACGGCGATCATCACCGATCAGTTCTCGTCGCGCACCGAACGCACGGCCGCGTCGGACGATTCGAAGCCGTCCAGCGCGAACTTGCCGCGCGCCCGTGAAATCGCATCGTCAACACTCTTGCGCAGGATGATGCGGCTGCCGTCCAGCTCGACCTTCAGCAGCGTGCCCTTGGTCAGGCCAAGGGCATCCCGCACGGCCTTGGGCAGGGTGATCTGTCCGCGCTCTGCAACAGTGGCTTCCATGGGGTACGCCTCAAAAAGTATGTATGAATTATACATACCTGACGCATCTGCCACAAACCGACCGAACTGTGATCCTGAACCGGAATCAGTCGCATTTGCCCATTAGACTGATGACGCAGCAGCGCTTGCTGCCGCCGGGCCGGACGTCCGGCGCACCGCTCGACCCCTCCGTCATAAAAGGAAGTTCCATGCGCGCATTCACTCTGGCCCTGTTCCTGGCCACGCCACTGGTCATGACCGCAACCTCGGCCCATGCCAATCCGTTCGCGGCCCATACCACGGGTACCGAAATCACCCAGAAGCAGATGGACGAGCTGGAGGTGGGCAAGGCTACGCAGGACCACGTCCGCGAGAAGTTCGGAGCCCCGACGCGTCGCGAGCAGTTGGGCGATACCCAGGTCTGGTACTACGACTACGCCAAGATCAAGCACTTCGGAAAGAACGTGCAGGAATCGACCGTCTTCGAATTCGGCAAGGACAACGTGCTCAAAGTGAAGTCCAAGGGTGCAGCTCCGGCAAAGACCGGCAACCCGTTCCTGGGCGGCTGATTGCCACTGACCGGCGCACTGCCCGCCAGCAGCGCGCCGGCGCGTGCCCGCGCACTTCGACCGCACGCTCGCCAACCAATCCCGGCCACGGGCATCCCATACGGTCCTTGCGAACCCTCCCGGACCTTGCGGCCACATGCCGCCACTCTATCGCTCCGGTGCACCCGCTCAGCACCGCCTGGAGCCTGTCAGGCCGCCCTGGATTCCGGCGCTGCCATGACACGAAAACTACATACGAATATATAACCTTGCGTTCTGAGCCCGCACTTCTGCGGCCCCGACGGCATCGGCCATACTGGCCTCCTGCCCGGCGGCACGGACTGTCGGCCAACGCAAGCAGGCCCGTATTTACGCGAGCCACTGCAAGCCATCCGCAAGAAGGAGTTACCCCGCATGAGCGATTCGTTCTCCACCCGCAGCCAGCTGAATGTCGGCGGCAAGACCTACGACTACTTCAGCCTGCCCACGCTGGGCCAGCGCTTCGATATCTCCCACCTGCCCTACTCGATGAAGATCCTGCTGGAGAACCTGCTCCGGCATGAGGACGGCGGCGCCACCGTCGGCCCCGACCACATCGAGGCCGTGGCCCGCTGGAACCCGGCCGCCGAACCAGACACCGAGATCGCCTTCATGCCGGCGCGTGTGGTCCTGCAGGACTTCACCGGCGTGCCCTGCGTGGTCGACCTCGCCGCGATGCGCGACGCGGTGGTCAAGCTCGGCGGCTCGCCGGAACAGATCAACCCACAGATTCCCTCCGAGCTGGTCATCGACCACTCGGTACAGGTCGACGTGTTCGGCAAGCCCGATGCGCTGGACCTCAACGGCAAGATCGAGTTCCAGCGCAACCAGGAGCGTTACGGCTTCCTGCGCTGGGGCCAGAAGGCCTTCGACAACTTCAAGGTGGTGCCGCCCAACACCGGCATCGTCCACCAGGTGAACCTGGAGAACCTGGCCCGCGTGGTGATGACCGCGGACAAGGACGGCAAGGCGGTGGCCTACCCCGATACCGTGTTCGGTACCGACAGCCACACCACGATGATCAACGGCATCGGCGTGCTCGGCTGGGGCGTGGGCGGCATCGAGGCCGAGGCCGCCATGCTCGGCCAGCCGTCGTCGATGCTGATCCCGCAGGTGGTCGGCTTCAAGCTGACCGGCAAACTGCCCGAAGGTGCCACCGCCACCGACCTGGTGCTGACCGTCACCCAGATGCTGCGCAAGCTGGGCGTGGTCGGCAAATTCGTCGAGTTCTACGGCGAGGGCCTGCAACACCTGCCGCTGGCCGACCGCGCCACCATCGGCAACATGGCTCCGGAATACGGCGCCACCTGCGGCATCTTCCCGATCGACGCCGAATCGCTGAACTACCTGCACCTGTCCGGCCGCAGCGAAGAGCAGATCAACCTGGTCGAGGCCTACGCCAAGGCGCAGGGCCTGTGGCACGAGCCGGGCAGCCCGCACGCCCAGTACAGCACCACGCTGGAACTGGACATGGGCACGGTGAAGCCATCGCTGGCCGGCCCGAAGCGCCCGCAGGACCGTGTGCTGCTGGAAGACGTGCAGAAGAACTACCGCGAAGCGCTGGTCGGCATGACTGCCAACCGTGACAAGCGCAGCGACGATGTCTCCTCGTTCGTCAATGAAGGTGGTGGTGCGGCGGTCGGCAACGAGCAGCTGGCCAAGGGCTTCGCCGACATCGAGATCGAGAACCGCAAGGTGCGGCTGAAGGACGGCGCAGTGGTCATCGCCGCCATCACCTCCTGCACCAACACCTCCAACCCCGCGGTGATGATCGGTGCCGGCCTGCTGGCACGCAACGCGGCGGCCAAGGGCCTGAACCGCCAGCCGTGGGTGAAGACCTCGCTCGGCCCGGGCTCCCGCGTGGTCACCGATTACCTGGAAAAGGCCGGCGTGCTGAAGGAGCTGGAGAAGATCGGCTTCTACGTGGTCGGCTACGGCTGCACCACCTGCATCGGCAACTCCGGCCCTCTGCCGACCGAAGTCAGCGCCGGCATCGCCGCCGGCGACCTGGTGGTCACCTCGGTGCTGTCGGGCAACCGCAACTTCGAGGGCCGCGTGCACCCCGAAGTGAAGATGAACTACCTGGCCAGCCCGCCGCTGGTGGTCGCCTACGCCATCGCAGGCACCACCGACATCGACCTGACCACCCAGCCACTGGGCACCGGCAGCGATGGGCAGCCGGTGTTCCTGCGCGACATCTGGCCGAGCAACAAGGAAATCGGCGACGTCATCGCCGCCACCATCGGGCCGGAGATGTTCAAGCAGAACTACGCCGACGTGTTCAAGGGGGATACCCGCTGGAACACCATCGCCTCGCCGGACGGCAACCTGTATCAGTGGAGCGATGCCTCCACCTACATCAAGAACCCGCCGTACTTCGATGGCATGACCATGCAGACCGGCAGCATCGACGACGTGCACGGCGCACGCGTGATGGGCCTGTTCGGCGATTCGATCACCACCGACCACATCTCCCCGGCCGGCAACATCAAGAAGGATTCTCCAGCGGGCCGTTTCCTGCAGGAACGCGGTGTACAGCCGGCCGACTTCAACAGCTACGGCAGCCGTCGCGGCAACGATGACGTGATGGTCCGTGGCACGTTCGCCAACATCCGTATCAAGAACCTGATGTTCGGCGGCGAGGAAGGTGGCAACACCCTGTACTACCCTGCCGGCGGTGGCCAGCCGGAGAAGCTGGCGATCTACGATGCGGCCATGAAGTACAAGGCCGACAACGTGCCGCTGGTGGTGCTGGCCGGCAAGGAGTATGGCACCGGTTCGTCGCGCGACTGGGCGGCCAAGGGCACCCTGCTGCTGGGGGTGAAGGCGGTCATCGCCGAAAGCTTCGAGCGCATCCACCGCTCCAACCTGGTGGGCATGGGCGTGCTGCCGCTGCAGTTCCGCAACGGCGAGAACGCGCAGACCCTGGGCCTGGACGGTTCGGAAGTGATCGATGTCACCGGCCTGCAGGATGGCGCCAGCAAGCGCGCCACGGTCACCGCGACCAAGGCCGATGGCACGAAAAAGACCTTCGAAGCCTCAGTGATGCTGCTGACCCCGAAGGAAGTGGAGTACTTCCGTCATGGTGGCCTGCTGCAGTACGTGCTGCGCCAGCTGGCCAGCAAGTAACGCATCAACTGTAGAGCCGAGCCCGCGCTCGGCTACATCGCCACAGCATCAGCCGAGCATGGGCTCGGCTCTACAAGAAGAAGGGCCGGATCCTCACGGATCCGGCCCTTTCTGCTTCACCGCAGCCAGGCATGGCCTGGCTTCTACTGCATCACCGGCGGCATCGGGATAGCCACCGGATGCCCGATCACCGGCGCGGGGCATCCGGGTCGGTGCGCAGCGCCTTCAGCAAGCCCCACATGTACAGCGCCAGGATGAACGAGAACGGCAGGCCGCACAGCACCACGGCCGTCTGCATCGCACTGAAGTTGCCGGCCAGCAGCAGGCCGACGCTGGCCACGGTGATGCCCGCCGCCCAGAACACGCGCAGCCAGATCGGCGCGTCGTGGCCATCCTCCACGCCGTCATCGACACGGCGCGTGCACAGGTTGGCGATCATCAGCGTGCCCGAATCGACCGGGGTCAGGAACAGCACGAAACCGATCACCACCGCGGCACCGGCCACGTACGGCGCGGCGGGCAGGTACTCCAGCAGCTTGAACAGCGTCATCGCCGCATCGTGCTGGGCCACCTCGCCCAGGATCGCCTGTCCGTGGTTGAGCACCAGGTCGATGGCGGTGTTGCCGAAGATCGACAGCCAGGCCAGGGTGAAGCCGAGCGGAATCAGCAGCACACCCATGATCACTTCGCGGATGGTGCGGCCGCGCGAGATGCGCGCCACGAAAAGACCGACGAACGGCGCCCAGGCGATCCACCACGCCCAGTAGAACAGCGTCCACGACCCCATCCACTCACGGCCCTTGGGGTCGTTGAGGTACATGTCGAAACTCTTGCGCACGAATGCACCGAGGTAATCGCCGGTGTTCTGCATCAGGCCGTCGAACAGGTGCAGGGTCGGGCCAGTGACCAGCACGAACAGCAGCAGGCCGCACAGCAGGCGCACGTTGAGGTTGGACAGCCAGGCGATGCCCTTCTCCACACCCGCCACCACGCCGATGGTGGCCACCACCATCATCACCAGCACGATGGCCACCAGTACCTGCGGCGTGTCCGGGATGTGGAACAGGTAGACCAGGCCGGACTGCGCCACCAGCGCGCCGATGCCGAGGTTGGTCACCATCGAGATCAGCGTGGCCAGGATGCCGAAGCCATCAACCATGTCGCCGATACGGCCATGGATACGCTCGCCGAAGATCGGGTACAACGCCGAGCGCAGCGCCAGCGGCAGGTCACGCCGGTAGGCGAAGTAGCCCAGCGCCACACTGACCAGCGCGTACAGCGCCCAGCCGTGCAGGCCCCAATGCAGGAAGGTCAGCACCATCGCCTCGCGGCCGGCGGCAACAGTGCCACCGGGCTGCCCGGGTGGGCGGAGGAAATGGTCCAGCGGCTCGTAAGCGCCGTAGTACAACAGGGCGATGCCGATGCCAGCCGAGAACAGCATCGAGACCCAAGCGACGTAGCCGAAGGCCGGCGATTCCTCGTTGTGGCCGAGGCGGATGCGGCCATACGGCGAAAATGCCAGCCACAGCACGAAGCCCAGGCACAGCACGATCAGCAGCATGTACCACCAGCCGAACGCCGCCGACACCTCGGCCTGCGCCCACTGCAGCCAATGCTCGCTGCCTTCGGGATAGAGAACGGTAAGCAGCCCGAGGATGCCGATCGACACCGAGGAGCTGAAGAAGACAAAACGGTTCAAGCGCAGGGGCGAACGCTTGGGATGAGCCAGGGAAGACATGGGGTCGTCTCATCAGTCCGAGGGAGCACATGGGCGGGGCCGGACCGGTAAACCGGGCCCATGGCGTGGGGCGCGAGCGCATCCTAGGGTTTATTGATTGAACGTTCAATCAATAAAAAGCATAATGGCGGGCAGCCCGATCCTTCGGGTCGCAATCCGTGGAGAGACAATGCCGAAGAAAGGCGTGGAACCGGTCCGCCGCGAGCAGCTGATCCGGGCCACTTTCCAGACCATCGACGAGATCGGCATGGCCGATGCCACCGTCGCCACCATCGCGAAGAAGGCCGGGCTGTCCAGCGGCATCGTCGCCCACTACTTCGGCGACAAGGACGGCCTGCTCAATGCTGCAATGCGGCAGATCCTGCGCGAGCTGAAGGACGCCGTCGCCCGCTACCGCGCCGATGTTGGCGACGACCCGCGCGACCAGCTGCGCGCCATCGTCGATGGCAACTTCGACGACAGCCAGATCAACGGCACCGCGATGCGCGTCTGGCTGACCTTCTGGGCTGCGAGCATGCACCAGCCCGAACTGGCCCGCCTGCAGCGCGCCAACGACCAGCGGTTGTTCTCCAACCTGTGCCACCAATTCAACCGCCTGCTGCCGCACCCGCAGGCCCGCCTGGCCGCCCGTGGGCTGGCCGCCATGATCGACGGCCTATGGCTGCGCGGCAGCCTGGTCGGCGGCCAGTTCAACGCCGAGAAGTCCCGGCGCATCGCTTACGGCTACATCGACTTCCAGTTGCAGGCTGACGCGCTATAAGCGCTTCAGCACCCGCCCCCTTCCAAGGAGTACGCCCCATGACCACCCTGCCCGTCCAACAGCTCTACATCCACGGCCAGCGGGTCGATGCCACCAGCGGCAAGACCTTCAAGACCGTCAACCCGGCCACCGGTGAAGTGATCACCGAAGTGCAGGTGGCCAGCCAGGCCGACGTCGAGCGCGCCGTGCAGAGCGCGGCCGAAGGCCAGAAGGTGTGGGCCGCAATGACCGCGATGGAACGTTCGCGCATCCTGCGCCGCGCCGTCGAGATCCTGCGTGAGCGCAACGACGAACTGGCCCACCTGGAAACCCTGGACACCGGCAAGGCGCTGGCCGAAACCACCACCGTGGACATCGTCACCGGTGCCGATGTGGTCGAGTACTACGCCGGCCTGGCTACCGCCATCGAAGGCATCCAGCTGCCGCTGCGCGAATCGAGCTTCTTCTACACCCGCCGCGAGCCGCTGGGCGTGGTCGCCGGCATCGGTGCCTGGAACTACCCGATCCAGATCGCCATGTGGAAGTCGGCCCCGGCCCTGGCCGCTGGCAACGCCATGGTGTTCAAACCGTCGGAAGTGACCCCGCTGACCGCGATCAGGCTGGCCGAGATCTACACCGAAGCCGGCGTGCCGGCCGGCGTGTTCAATGTGGTGCAGGGCCCGGGCCGCGAGATCGGCCAGTGGCTGACCGAGCACCCGGTGATCGAGAAGATCTCCTTCACCGGCGGCGTCGCCACCGGCAAGAAGGTGATGGCCAGTGCCGCCTCCTCGTCGCTGAAGGAAGTGACCATGGAGCTGGGCGGCAAGTCGCCGCTGGTGATCTGCGATGACGCCGACCTGGACCGCGCCGCCGATATCGCGGTGATGGCCAACTTCTTCAGCTCCGGCCAGGTCTGCACCAACGGCACCCGCGTGTTCGTGCCGCGCAGCATGCTGGCCGCCTTCGAGGCCGCCGTTGTCGAGCGCGTCAAGCGCATCCGCATTGGCGACCCGATGGCCGCCGAGACCAACTTCGGCCCGCTGACCAGCTTCCCGCACATGGAAAACGTGCTGCGCTACATCGAAAGCGGCAAGGCCGAAGGCGCGCGCCTGTTGACCGGCGGCGGCCGTGCCACCGAAGGTGCGCTGGCCAACGGCGCCTACGTGCTGCCGACCGTGTTCTCCGACTGCCGCGATGACATGACGATTGTCCGCGAAGAGATCTTCGGGCCGGTGATGAGCATCCTCGCCTACGACGACGAGGATGAAGTGGTGCGTCGTGCCAACGACACCACCTTCGGCCTCGCCGCCGGCGTGGTCAGCAAGGACGTCAGCCGCGCCCACCGCATCATCCATCGCCTGGAAGCCGGCATCTGCTGGATCAACACCTGGGGTGAATCGCCGGCCGAAATGCCCGTGGGTGGTTACAAGGAATCCGGTGTCGGCCGTGAGAACGGCATCTCGACCCTCGGCCACTACACCCGCATCAAGTCGGTGCAGGTCGAGCTGGGCGACTACGCCAGCGTGTTCTGATCGGCGCGCCCTGAGCCCGCCCCATCGTCCGGCCACCGCGCCGATCCGACATTCCGCCGGGACGCCTGCATGCAGCGTGTCCCGGCCTGCAGGAGACATCCATGAGCACCCACAACGAGTACGACTACATCATCATTGGTGCCGGCTCGGCCGGCAACGTGCTGGCCACCCGCCTCACCGAAGATGCCGATGTCAGCGTGCTGCTGCTGGAAGCCGGTGGCCCGGACTACCGGCTCGACTTCCGTACCCAGATGCCGGCGGCATTGGCCTTCCCGCTGCAGGGCAAGCGCTACAACTGGGCGTACAAGACCGATCCCGAGCCCTTCATGAACAACCGCCGCATGGACTGCGGCCGTGGCAAGGGCCTGGGCGGCTCGTCGCTGATCAACGGCATGTGCTACATCCGCGGCAACGCGATGGACTACGACAACTGGGCCGGCATGCCGGGCCTTGAGGACTGGACCTACCTGGATTGCCTGCCGTACTTCCGCAAGGCGGAAACCCGCGACATTGGCCCCAATGACTATCACGGTGGCGACGGCCCGCTGCGCGTGACCACGCCGAAGGCCGGCAACAACGAGCTGTTCGCTGCGATGGTCGAGGCCGGTGTGCAGGCCGGTTACCCGCGCACCGACGACCTCAATGGTTACCAGCAGGAAGGCTTCGGCCCGATGGACCGCACGGTGACCCCGAAGGGCCGTCGCTCCAGTACCGCCCGTGGCTACCTGGACCTGGCCAAGCCGCGCCCGAACCTGACCATCGTCACTCACGCGCTGACCGACCGCATCCTGTTCTCGGGCAAGCGCGCGGTCGGCGTGCAGTGGCTGCACAACGACCAGCCGCAGCGTGCCACCGCACGTCGCGAAGTGCTGCTGTGTGGCGGCGCGATCGCCTCGCCGCAGATCCTGCAGCGTTCGGGTGTCGGCCCGGCCGACCTGCTGCGCAGCCTGGACATCGACCTGGTGCACCACCTGCCCGGCGTCGGCGCCAACCTGCAGGACCACCTTGAGATGTACCTGCAGTACGAGTGCAAGAAGCCGGTGTCGCTGGCCCCGGCACTGAAGCTGCACAACCAGCCGGCGATCGGCGCCGAGTGGCTGTTCCTGGGCACCGGCATCGGCGCCAGCAACCAGTTCGAGGCCGGCGGCTTCATCCGCAGCGATGCCGAGTTCGACTGGCCGAACCTGCAGTACCACTTCCTGCCGGTGGCGATCAATTACAACGGCTCCAACCCGATCAAGGCGCACAGCTTCCAGATGCACGTCGGTTCGATGCGTTCGCCCAGCCGCGGCCGCATCCACGTGCGCTCCAAGGATCCGCGCGAACATCCCAGCATCCTGTTCAACTACATGTCGCATGATCAGGACTGGCGCGAATTCCGCGCGGCGATCCGCATCACCCGTGAGATCTTCGGGCAGCCGGCGCTGGCACCGTACAGCGGCCGCGAAATCTCGCCGGGCAGCGCGCTGCAGACCGACGCGCAGATCGATGCGTTCGTCCGCGAGCACGCCGAGACCGCCTATCACCCGTCGTGCTCGAACAAGATGGGCCACGCAGATGATCCGATGGCGGTGGTCGATGGCCAGGGCCGCGTGCATGGCCTGGAAGCCCTGCGCATCGTCGATGCCTCGATCATGCCGCAGGTGGTGACCGGCAACCTCAATGCGCCGACCATCATGATCGCCGAGAAGCTGGCCGACATGATCCGCGGCCGCACCCCGCTGGCCCGCAGCACCGCGCCGTACTACAAGGCCAACGGCGCACCGGTGCGCAACAAGGGCTGACGCATGCGGCCCCCGCGGGCCACGGTAGTGCCGGCCGCTGGCCGGCATTGCCCGACATCCCGGTTGCGGCAGATGCCGGCCAGCGGCCGGCACTACCGAGCAAAGAGGCCCTTCGGGGCCTCTTCGCGTTTTCCCTACGGCGGGGTATGCTGCAATGACCGGCCATTGTCGATACGCTCAGGGCCGGACCTACTACATCACGATTCCTGGAGGGGGAATATGAGTCTGGATCGTCCCTGGCTACAGAGCTATCCGAAAGGCGTTCCCGCCGAAATCGACGTCAACGAGTTCCATTCGGTAGCTTCGGTCTTCGACGCTTCCGTCGCGAAATTCCGCGACCGCCCCGCCTACTCCAGCTTCGGCAAGGTGCTCACCTACGGCGAGACCGATGCACTGGTCGAACAGTTCGCGGCGTACCTGCTGGGCGAGCTCAAGCTCAAGAAGGGTGACCGCGTCGCCCTGATGATGCCCAACTGCCTGCAGTACCCGATCGCCACCTTCGGCGTGCTGCGTGCCGGCCTGACCGTGGTCAACGTCAATCCGCTGTATACCGCGCGCGAGCTCAAGCACCAGCTGGTGGATGCCGGCGTGACCGCACTGGTGGTGGTCGACAACTTCGGCGACACCGTCGAGCAGGTCATCGCCGATTCGCCGGTCAAGCACGTGATCACCACCGGCCTGGGCGACCTGCTCGGCGCCAAGGGCGTGATCGTCAACTTCGTGTTGAAGTACATCAAGAAGATGGTGCCCAACTACCATCTCAAGGGTGCGGTGCGCTTCAGGCAGGCGCTCAAGCTCGGCAGCCGCCACAGCCTGACCAAGGTCGAGATCGACCATGACGACATCGCCTTCCTGCAGTACACCGGCGGCACCACCGGCGTGGCCAAGGGGGCGATGCTGACCAACCGCAACCTGATCGCCAACATGCAGCAGGCCTCGGCCTGGATCAGCGCGTCGGGCATCGAGATGGGCAAGGAGTGGATCATCACCGCCCTGCCGCTGTACCACATCTTCGCATTGACCGCGAACGGCCTGGTTTTCATGAAGTTCGGTGGCTGCAACCACCTGATCACCAACCCACGCGACATGAAGGGCTTCGTCAAGGAGCTCAAGTCGGTGCGCTTCACTGCGATCACCGGCGTCAACACGCTGTTCAACGGCCTGCTCAACACGCCCGGCTTCGACACCGTCGATTTCTCGTCGCTGAAGGTCACCCTCGGTGGCGGCATGGCGGTGCAGCGTGCTGTGGCCGAGCGCTGGAAGAAGACCACCGGCGTGACCCTGGTCGAGGCCTATGGCCTGACCGAGACCTCGCCGGCGGCCTGCATCAATCCGCTCACCCTGACCGAGTACAACGGCTCGATCGGCCTGCCGATCCCGTCCACTGATGCCTGCATCAAGGACGACAACAGCAACATCCTGCCGCTGGGTGAGGTCGGCGAGCTGTGCATCAAGGGCCCGCAGGTGATGAAGGGCTACTGGCAGCGCCCGGAGGAGACCGCCAGTGCCATCGACGCCGATGGCTGGCTGCATACCGGCGACATGGCGAAGATGGATGAACAGGGCTTTTTCTACATCGTCGACCGCAAGAAGGACATGATCCTGGTGTCCGGCTTCAACGTGTACCCGAATGAAGTCGAGGACGTGATCGCGATGATGCCGGGCGTGCTGGAAGTGGCCGCCGTCGGCGTTCCGGACGAGAAGTCCGGCGAGGTGGTGAAGGTGGTCATCGTGAAGAAGGACCCGAACCTGACCGCCGAAATGGTCAAGGAGCATGCCCGGGCCAACCTGACCGGCTACAAGCACCCCAAAATCGTCGAATTCCGAAAGGAGCTGCCGAAGACCAACGTCGGCAAGATTCTCCGTCGCGAACTCCGCGATACGCCCGCCCAGTAAGGGTTTTCGGCAACTTGAACGGAATCGGGCCCGGGACGGAAACGTCCTGGGCCCTTTCGCATGCGTCGCCCTGGAGGCGGTGTAGCATCGCCGCGTGTGTGGACCGTTCGGCCCGCCGGCCACCCACCTGACTCTGCGGGCCGCATGCCGAGGACCCTTCCATGAGCACCATTGAAAAGCTGCCCACCAGCGGCTCGCCGTTTGCCACCATCCGTACCGAAGACAGCGCCGATGGCGCTGCCCACTGGCTGTTCATGCATGCCGATGCCACCACCGGCATCCGTCCCTGCTGCCGCAAGGACATGCTGGACGAGATGTGGAGCTACATGGGCGCCATCACCCGCAGCCCGGCCGAGCGCCATAGCGGCAAGCTACGGCATTTCGTGCTGGCCTCCGATGCCGCCGCCTACAACCTGGGCGGCGACCTGGACCTGTTCACCCGCCTGATCCGCGAAGGCAACCGCGACCTCCTGCTGACCTACGCCCAGCGCTGCGTGGAAGGCGTGCACCATCTGCATACCGGCTTTGGCGGCGACATCCGCTCGATCGCGCTGATCCAGGGCGATGCGCTGGGCGGCGGACTGGAAATGGCCCTGGCCTGCCACACCATCGTGGCCGAGGAAGGCAGCGGCCTGGGCCTGCCGGAGGTGCTGTTCGGCCTGTTCCCGGGCATGGGTGCCTATTCGTTCCTGTGCCGGCGGGTGTCCCCGCACCTGGCCGAGAAGATCATCCTCGACGGCCGGGTCTACAGCGCCGAGGAAATGTACGCGATGGGCGTGGTCGACGTACTGGTGAAGAAGGGCGAAGGCCGTGCCGCAGTCGAAGACCTGATCCGCCAGCAGCAGCGCATCCCGCAGTCGTATCTGGCAATGAACGCGGCACGCGGCATCGCCCAACCGGTCAGCTACGATGAACTGCTGGAGATCACCAAGGTCTGGGTCGACTCCGCCCTCGCCCTCGGCGATCGCTCGCTGCGCACCATGGATCGCCTGATCAAGGCCCAGACCCGTCGCGCCAGTCTCGACGCGGCCTGATTCACCCTCCCCCAGAAGGGTTCAAGCCCGGTTGGCCACCGGGCTTTTTTTATCCGCGCTCCCGGTCTCGTTCAATCCTGCTGGCGCAGCAGGAACGCCTCGATCACCGCAGCCAGGCGCGGCGGGCATTCCTGCATCGGGTAGTGCCCGCAATTGCCAAGCACCTGCAGTTCCGCCACCGGATGCCAGGCCAGGAAGGTGCTCTGCATCGCCGGGGCATCCAATCCAGGATCACGATCGCCGATGATGACCAGGAAGGGAGTGCGCAACCCGCGCACCTCATCCACGAAATCCGCTTCCACCAGCGTACGCAGGTACGGCAGCCGGCAGGATGCGGCGACGTTGCGACGGTTGCACTCCAGCTTCGCCTCCACCCAGGATGCCGGCAGGCCCGGGGACACAAAGGCAAACAATCTGCGCAGCGCGGCATCATCGGTGGTGGTGCTGGCAAAGAACGCCAGCGCCTCGCCCTGCAGCCGGTTGCCGGCGGCGGATACCGGACAGACCGCGACCGCGCTGGCGATCCGCTGCGGCGCATCCACTGCCAAGCGCTGGGTCAGCATGCCGGTCATCGAATGCCCGATGACATGGAAGCGCGACCATTCCAGCCGATCGGCCAGTTCCAGGCAGTCGGCCGCCATCTCCATCAGGCTGTAATCGCCCCGCATGCCCATCGAGCGGCCGTAACCGCGCAGATCGATGAAGGCGTAGGTGAAGGCACTGCCGTCAAGCCAGGGCAACAGCGGCGCGTAGCCGGTGTGGTCGCCCAGCCAGTCGTGCAGCACCATGACGCGTCGAGGGCCGTGGCCGTGCAGCACATGACCCAGGCCACGGTTGGCCGGTGCGCGGGTATCGGGGAGCGTGTTCATGCCGGTTCCTTGAAATGAAGGGGAACCAAAACGAGACGCCCTCCCGGCGGACCGGGAGGGCGTCTTGAACAGGCCCGCATGCTATCAACCGCGCAGGCGACAATCAATCAGCCGTTTTCCGGCCAGCACCCGCATTCAGCGCGCCTCACCATCATCGGCCGCGCCGCGCAGGCGCCGTTCGGCCCGTGCCTCCAGTGCGCGTCGGCCTTCCTTCACGGCATCGTGCAGGATGCTCAGGCGCGTGCGCCATTCGGCCTTGAGCTGCCAGTCGGCCATCCGCATCAGCTCGCCAGCACGGTTGGCCGCGCGCATCAGCCCCAGGTTGCTCGCCACGCCCTTGATCGCGTGGGCCTGCTCGCGGAACACGTCCCACTGCGCGGCCTCACCGGACTGGTCGGCCTTGCCCATGCAGGTCGCGGCATCCTCCATGCACTGGCGGATGAACTCGCGCTCGAAGCCCTCCCCCATCCCCAGCGAGGCCAACTCATCCAGCACACTGCTGTCGAGCACGCCATCCAGCACCGGCGCCGTGGTCCGCACCGCGGGTGCGGCCATGGTTTTCAACTGGGCGTTGTTGGCAATCTCGGCCAGCGTGTCGAGCAGGCGCACCGCCACGACCGGCTTGGCCAGGAACGCATGCGCGCCGGCCTGCGTACAGCGCTGGATCGCCTCAGGGGTGACATCGGCACTGAGCACCAGCACCGGCGTGCGCGGACCGCCACCGGCCTGCATCACGCGCAGTTCCTTCAGCATGTCCAGGCCACTCATGCCCGGCATGTGCAGGTCGACGATGACCGCGTCGTACTCACTGTCAGCCAGTGCGTCCAGCACCGCTTCACCGCCATCCACGCACAGCACGCGGTGGCCGGCCTTCTGCAGCAGACGCTGCAGCACCATGCGATTGGCTTCGTGGTCATCGGCCACCAGGATCTGCATGCTGCGCACCCGCGCGCGATGGCGCAGGAACGGATCGGCGAAAGCAATCACATTGCCGCCCGGCCCGGTCTCCTCGCCGCCGGCCAGGGTCGGCACCGCACCTGGCACCATCGGCTGCGGCGGCGCGAACGGCAGTTCCACCCAGAAATGGCTGCCGCGCGGCGGGTTTTCCAGATAGCCGATATCACCGTCCATGGCTTCGACCAGCCCCTTGGCGATGGTCGTGCCCAGGCCGGTACCCTCGTGGCGCCGCGCCATGCTGACGTCGGCCTGCTCGAAGGCATCGAACAGCCGCGGACGCATGGCCGGGACCACGCCGATGCCGGTGTCGATGATGTCGAAGCGCAGCCGCACTGCGCCACTGGTATCGGCGTGCACCACACCGACACGGATCTCGACGCGGCCGTGGTCGGTGAACTTGACCGCATTGCCGGCGAGGTTCAGCAGGATCTGCCGGAGGTGGCCTACATCGCCACGCAGCCGGGGCGGCACACCATCGGCAACCTTCACCCGGTAGTCCAGACGCTTGGCCTTGGCCTGCGGCAGCAGGATCAGCCCGATCGCCTGGATCACATCGGCCAATGCGAAATCCTCGGCCACCACCCGCAGTTTGCCGGCCTCGATGGCGGAGATGTCCAGCACCTCTTCCACCAGCGCCAGCAGGCTGCGCGAGGAGGCCTGGATGGTGTTCAGGCACTCGCGCTGTTCATCGTCCAGGCGCGTGGTTGCCAGCACTTCGGTCATGCCGTTGAGGCCATTGAGCGGGGTGCGGAATTCATGACTCATGTTGGCCAGGAAGCGGCTCTTGGCCTCGCTGGCCCGGCGCGCTTCGGCCATCGCCTCGGTCAGCTGCCGCAGAAGCGTCGAGAAATACAGCGGCACCGCAGCCAGGCCGAGCCAGAGGCCGATGGCCAGGCGGAAATTCTGTTCCCAGTACGGCGTCAGCAGCACGGTACTGCCGAAGCTGACCATTGCCATTGCCACCGCCACGTAGAGATAGTGGTTGCCGAAGCGCATGCCGTTGCCGACCGTCACCCACATCACCACGATGTAGACCCAGGCCAGCGGCTCGCCCATCTGCACCATGCCGGCCGCGATCAGGCCGTAGTCGGCCAACATGCCAAGCACCCTGCGAGGATCGGAGCGCGCCGGCCGCCACAGCAACCAGCCGAACAACAGCAGCGACAGGCTCAGGCCGGTCAGCACGATCGCCAGCACACCCACGTACTGCGCGTGCGGCAGGTCGTGGCGCGGTGCCGGCAGCAGCACGTAGGCCAGGATCAGGCTGATCAGCGCGATGCGGACGATCTGCTGGCCATGCTCACTGTCCTGGCGCTGGGACAGGCGCAGCCTCAGCTGCGACAACACGCGTTTCACGCGCCCAGCCCCGGACGCGCGGAGGCCATCGAATGCTCGGCGCAGATCTGGTCCAGTTGTTCGCGGCCGCGCAGCAGCGCGTCCACGCACCGGGGGTCGAACAGACGGCCACGCTGGGCGTACAGATAAGCCAGGGTGGCTTCCATGGTCCATGCTTCCTTGTACGGACGGGGCGAAATCAGGGCATCGAAGACATCCGCAACGGCGACGATCCGCGCCTCCAGCGGAATCGCATCGCCGACCAGCCCATCCGGGTAACCACTGCCGTCATAGCGCTCATGATGGCGCAAGGCGATCAATGCACCCACCTGGATGAAGCGATTCTGGCTGCCACTGAGCAGTTCATGGCCAATGCGCGGATGCCGGCGCATGATCGCCAGCTCCTCGTCGTTGAGTTTGCCCTGCTTGAGCAGCACCGCGTCGGGGATGGCGATCTTGCCCATGTCGTGCAACGGCGCCGCCATTTCGATCAGCCGCACGTCATCCTCGGGCAGCCCCAGCTGGTCGGCGATCAGGCCGGCCACGCGCGCCATGCGCTCCAGGTAGGCGCTGGTGCCGGCATCACGGAACTCGATCGCCCGCGCCAGTCGCGAAAGGGTTTCGCGCTCGCGCTCCTCGACCTCGTGCATGCTGGCCAGCAGGCGCTGCTCCAGCGACAGCGCGCGTTGCTTCACGTTCTCGGTCTGCTGACGCAGCTGCAGCAGGTTGTAGCAACGTGCGCGCAGTTCGCGTGGACGGATCGGCTTGACCAGGAAATCGATGACGCCCGCTTCCAGTGCCGCCTGCCGGATCGGCTCGTCGCCGACCACGGTGATCAGGATCACCGGAATGTCACGGTGCTTGGGCAGGCGGCGGAAACGGCGGGCGAACTCCAGCCCATCCATTTCCGGCATGCGGTAATCGAGCAGCAACAGGTCGACCGGGTGCGCCTCGCACCAGGCCAATGCGGTCAGCGGATCGCCGAAGTCATACACGCTCAGTTCCGGCGCGATGTCCTCGATGACGTGACGCAGCATCGTCCGGGCGGACGTCTGGTCGTCAACAATGACGATGTTCAACGCGTACTCCGCCTGGTTTTTCGACCACGCCGGATCATCAGCAGGCGAGGATACTCTGCCGCTGCGAACGCTCGCACCCTGCATCGGCCTGACTCCCGTGTCATGCGTCCCGGTTCATGATCGTCATCACATTGTGAAGCGGGCTCTCCACACTGTGCACTCCCCTTGGCGCCGATCAAGCCACAACAGGCGTCAAGGTAGTGCAATAACGATACGCCGAGTGTGGGAGGCGTCAATCGCACCGTCTCGTTTCGAGACGGCGCGCACAAACCCATGTAGGAAAGACGTCTTACTGCTCCGGACGCATGTACGGGAACAACAGCACATCACGGATCGAGCTGCTGCCGGTCAGCAGCATCACCAGGCGATCAACGCCGATGCCGAGACCGCCGGTCGGCGCCATGCCGTACTCCAGCGCACGGATGTAGTCGGCATCGTAATGCATGGCCTCATCATCGCCGCCTTCCTTGGCCGCCACCTGGGCCTGGAAGCGCTGGGCCTGGTCTTCCGGATCGTTCAGCTCGGAGAAGCCGTTGGCCAGCTCCTTGCCATTGACGAACAGCTCGAAGCGGTCCGTGTAGCCCGGATCGTTGTCATTGGCACGGGCCAGCGGTGAGACCTCCACCGGGTGATCGGTGATGAAGGTCGGCTGGATCAGGGTGTGCTCGACGGTCGCCTCGAAGATCTCCAGCAGCAGCTTGCCCCAGCCGTAGGACGGCTTGACGCGGATCTTCAAGCGCTCGCAATGGCGCAGCAACGCGTCGCGGTCAGTGCAGTCGGCCGCGGAGATTTCCGGGTTGTGATGGCGCACCGCCTCGTCCATGCGCCAGCGGCGGAACGCCGGGCCCAGATCGATCTTCGCGCCATCCCACTCCACCTCGGTACCACCGTTCACGGCCTGGGCCACGTCACGGATGACACCTTCGGTCAGGTCCATGATCTCGTTGTACGTGGCGTACGCCTCGTACAGCTCCATCATGGTGAATTCCGGGTTGTGCCGGGTGCTCACACCTTCGTTGCGGAAGTTGCGGTTGATCTCGTACACCCGCTCCAGGCCACCCACGGTCAGTCGCTTGAGGTACAGCTCCGGCGCCACGCGCAGGTACAGGTCCAGGTCCAGCGCGTTGTGGTGGGTGGTGAACGGCTTGGCCGCCGCGCCGCCGGGGATGTAATGCATCATCGGCGTTTCGACTTCCAGGAAGTCGCGGTTGTCCAGCCACGCGCGCATGGCGCGGATGATCTTCGAGCGCTTGATGAAGACCGCGCGCGATTCCGGGGTCACGATCAAATCGACGTAACGCTGGCGGTAGCGCTGCTCGACGTCGGCCAGGCCATGCCATTTGTCCGGCAGCGGGCGCAGCGACTTGGTCAGCAGGCGGATCGACTCGGCCTTGACCGACAGCTCGCCGGTCTTGGTGCGGGTCAGGCCGCCTTCGACGGCGATGATGTCGCCCACGTCCCAACCCTTGAAGGCGGTGTAGGCATCACCCAGCGTGGCACCCTGCAGGAACAGCTGGATGCGGCCGGACTCGTCCTGGATCTGCGCGAAGCTGGCCCTGCCCATGATGCGCTTGGCCATCAGGCGACCGGCCATCTTCACTTGGCGTCCCTGGCCTTCCAACGCCTCGGCGGTCCAGGTTTCAGCGTCGGCGAACTCGTCCTGCAGACGACCGGCGAAGTCCTCGCGACGGAAGTCGTTCGGGTACGCGATGCCCTGCCCACGCAGCGCTTTGAGTTTCTCACGGCGCTCGGCGATCAACTTGTTTTCGTCGACGGGGGGGGTATCGGTAGCTTCGCTCATGGATCTGCGGGAATCGTGTAGTGAGGGGGGATGCTGCGCCCGGCGCAGCCGGTTCCACAGCATACCAAAACCGCCCTGCCCCGGCCCTGGGCCGGGCCCACCGCCTGGTAGCCGCCAACCCTGGTTGGCGCTCTGCGTGTCGACCAAGGTCGACACCTACCGCGCGGATCGGCCGGCCCTGCTCCGGTCTTACCTGTTTCCAGGGAACGCCTGCCGCAGTTCGTCCACAAGCACCCGCTCGTTCTCCGAGTAATCAATCGGCACCGACACCAGGTGCACCCCACCCTCGTTGAACGCCGCCTCCAGGGTCGGGATGAACTGCTCGATGGCCGTGACCGCGTGCCCCTTGCAGCCATAGGCTTCGGCGTACTTGACGAAATCCGGATTGCCGAACGTCATGCCGTAGTCGGCGAAGCCGTCCACCGCCTGCTTCCAGCGGATCATGCCGTAGGCGCCGTCGTTGAGGATCAGCACCACCAGGTTCAGGCCCAGCCGGCGTGCGGTCTCCAGCTCCTGGCTGTTCATCATGAAGCCACCATCACCACATACGGCCAGCACCCGCCGCTGCGGATACAGGATCGAGGCCATGATCGCCGACGGCAGACCTGCACCCATCGTGGCCAGCGCGTTGTCCAGCAGCAGCGTATTGGCCACCTGGGTGCGGTAATTGCGGGCGAACCAGATCTTGTACATGCCGTTGTCCAGCGCCACGATGCCGTCGGGCGGCATCACCTGGCGCACGTCATGCACCAACCGCTGCGGGGTGAAGCCAGCCTCTTCGGCGCGATCGGCGATGTGCTCCAGGATCGTCGCGCGCAACGGCAGCAGCGCGGCGGCGTTGTCGACCCTGCCTTCGATGCGGTCGCCCAGCAGTGTCAGCGAGCGGCCGATATCGCCGATCACTTCCACCTGCGGGAAATACACCTGTTCCACCGCTGCCTGCGAGTAACCGATATGGATCACGGTCGGGCCGCCCGGGTGCATCACGAACGGCGGCTTCTCGGTCACCTCGTGGCCGATGGTGACGATCACGTCGGCCTGGTCAATGGCCATGTGAACGTAGTCGCGCTCACTCAGCGCCGCCGTGCCCATGTACAGGCCCGAGCCACCGGCCACGGCACCCTTGCCCATCTGCGTGGTGACAAAGGGGATGCCGGCGCGCTGCACGAACGCCGACAGCGCTTCGCTCGATTGCGGCCGCGAGGCCGCCGAGGCGATCACCAGCAGCGGCCGCCGGGCATCGCGGATGATCTGCGCCGCGCGATCCAGGGCTTCCGGGCTTGCGATCGGCCGATCCACCGGATGCGGCGGTATCAATGCCACGTCCTCGACCTCCATCGCCGCGATGTCTTCAGGGAGCTCCAGCAGCACCGGGCCGGGGCGCTCCTCCTGTGCCGTGCGGAAGGCTTCACGGACGATGGTCGGAATGGTGCGCGCCGAGACGATCTGCCGTGCCTGCTTGGTCAGTGGCTTCATCGTGCTGACGATGTCCACGATCTGGAACCGCGCCTGCTTGCTGGCGACGATGCCCTTCTGCCCGGTGATCATGATCACCGGCCACGCACCCAGCAGCGCGTAGGCCGCGCCGGTGGTGAAGTTGAGCGCACCCGGACCGAGCGTGGCCAGGCACACGCCGGGCTTGCCGGTCAGCCGGCCATACGTGGCCGCCATGAACACCGCTGCCTGCTCGTGACGGGTGATGACCAGCTCGATGCTGGAATGGCGCAGCGACTCGACCACGTCGAGGTTTTCTTCGCCGGGAATGCCGAAAATACGCTCGACGCCTTCGTTCTCAAGTGCGGCGACGAGCAGATCTGAACCCTTGGACATGGGAATGCCGTCCTTTTTCGCTGGACTGATGGTGGATCGTTGCAGGAAGGATGAGAGCCGCGCGTCAACGCTTGTCGAACCACACCGTCTGCGCGTTGACGAACTCGCGGATGCCGAAATGGGAGAGCTCACGGCCGAAGCCACTCTTCTTCACGCCGCCGATCGGCACGCGTGGGTCCGAAGCGGAGAAGCCGTTGACGAACACTCCGCCGGTCTGCAGCCGGCGCGCCAGCTGCATCGCACGGGCACGGTCGCCGGTCCACAGGTTGCCGCTGAGGCCGAATTCGCTCTGGTTGGCCAGTTCCACTGCATGGTCGGCGTCACGTGCGCGACTGATCGAGGCCACCGGCCCGAAGGTCTCGGTATCGAACGCCTGCATGCCCGGCTCCACGCCGGCCAGCACGGTGGGCGCATAGAACGCGCCGGGGCGATCCAGCTGGTGACCGCCGACCAGCAGCTGCGCACCGGCCTCCACCGAGGCACGCACCTGCGCGTCGAGCTGTTCGAGCAGGTCCTGTCGGGCCATCGGGCCGATGCGGTTGCCTGCTTCGCGGCCATCGCCGATGGTCAGCGCCTGCACCTTCTGGCAGAACTGCGCCACGAACCGGTCGTACACCGCCTCTTCGACGATGATGCGCTTGCCGGCGATGCACACCTGCCCGGTGTTCTGGAAGCGCGAGGCGACCGCCGCATCGACCGCGGCATCCAGATCGGCGTCGGCCAGCACGATGAACGGATCCGAGCCGCCCAGCTCAAGCACCACTTTCTTCAGCGCCTGCCCGGCCTGCGCCGCGATGCTGCGGCCGGCAGCCACGCTGCCGGTCAGGGTCACTGCAGCAATGCGGTCATCGGCGATCGCGTGGCTGGTGCCCTCACGGCTGATGTTGGCGGCGATGAAGGTGCCTTCCGGCAACCCGGCATCGCGCCAGGCCGCGTCGAGCAGCCGGGCGGTGCCGACGATGTTCTCAGCCGGCTTCAGCAGGAAGCCGTTGCCGCCCATCAGGATCGGCACCGCCGCGCGCATCACCTGCCAGTACGGGAAATTCCACGGCATGATGCCCAGCACCACGCCCAACGGCAGGTAGGACACGTAGGCCTTGTCATCCGGCACCTGGGTCGGCTCGTCGCGCAGGAACTGCGCGCCGTTGTCGGCGTACCAGTCGCACAGTACGGCGCACTTTTCGATCTCGGCCAGCGACTCGGCGTGGACCTTGCCCATCTCGGCGGTGGCCAGCGCAGCCAACGGCTCTCGGTCACGACGCAGCACCGCCGCCATCGCACGCAGCACGTCGGCCCGCTGCTCCAGGCTCTTTGTGCTCCAGGTGGCGAAGCCGGCCTGGCCGCGGTCGAGGATCGCTTCCAGTTCGGCGCCGGTGGCGAAGGGATGGCTGGCGATCTGCTGGCCGGTGGCCGGATCGCGGGAAATGGCGGTAGTGGGGGCAGCGGACATGCAGGTCTCCTGGTGTCTCGACAACGGGCGGTGCCCGTCTCCTGCACAGGAATGTGGACCCGATTGATGAACGCAACAAGGCGTCTGCTTATCCTGTGACCTGCACTTACCTGCCTGAATGGGGGCTCTTGGCAGGGCTGCGCCGTGCACCCACCGAAGCCAGAGCAACGTCAACGGCAGAAGCTTGCATTCCGGGGGTTGGCGGGGTGGGTCCGGTTGAGGGGGCGCTGCAAGTACCCCTCCGGGACCCGGCCCAGCCGCTGGCGGCTGGGCGTTTGGGCGCTTGCGAAGCAATGCTTCGCAAGCAAAGCGCCCTCACCCATGTAAGCTCGGTCGCCGCTTGCTCGTGTGCGCAGTCCTGCGCACACGGCAAGACCGGGGTTGGGCGTCCTGCCCAACCCGCCCGAGGCATGCCTCGGGCCCATGCGGCTCACGCCCCCTCAACCGGACCCACCCCGCCTTCGACAGTTTTCCGCGATCTGTCGGAAATACTCTTGGGGTCAGATCCGTTTCCGTAGGAAAACGGATCTGACCCCGGAACTTCATTCGATATCTGACAGAGGTGTCGACCAAGGTCGACACCTGCCAACAGCCCCGGGAACCTGTCAGAGGCGGGGCGGTGTCGGAGTGCGGGGTGTCAGCCGCATGGATGCGGCTGCCAAGCCCCCAAGGACGGGTTTACGGCATCCCCGCACTCCGATACCGTCCCGCCATCCCACGGATAGCCCGCTCTTGCTGTTGCCTTGGCTTGAAGCCTCTGCGGGTGCAGGGCGCAGCCCTGCCGTAAACCCCCTACCTACGCGGCAGGTAGGTAACCAAGGAAAGGTCGTGCCGGCTCTCCGGCACCAGCGCCACGTACTGCAGGTCCAGCAACCCGCGCGTGGGATGGTTCAGTGTCTTCGCGCCCTCGTCGAAACGGCGCACGTCGTGCTCCGGCCACCACTGGCGGAACTCCTCGCTGTGCGCCGCGATGTCCTCGACCAGCGCCAGGAACGGGGCCTTGTCCGGCGCCTGCGCCATTGCCGCGCGGAAGCCGGCCAGCAGGCCGCGGGTCATTTCTTCCCAGTTGAGGATGAGCGTCCGGTACGGCGGGTACAGGAACATCAGCCGCAGCGTGTTGCGCTCGTGCGGCGCCAGCTGGCTGTAGTCGACGAACAGGTCGGCGATGGCCGGGTTCCAGGCCAGGATGTCGAATCGGGTATTGCGCACGTAGGCCGGGATCGGCTGCATCGCCTCCACCAGCTGGCGCAAGCCGTCGGTCACGCTCTCGTCCGGCGATTCCAGTGGCACGCCATAACCGGAGAGCGCGAACGCATAGGCGCGTTCGTCGTCGCTCATGCGCAGCACCTGCGCCAGGCGCTCCAGCACCTCGGGCGAGGCGCGCACTTCGCGGCCCTGTTCGATCCAGGTGTACCAGCTGACGCTGACCCCGATCGCCAGTGCCACTTCCTCGCGCTTCAGGCCCGGCGTACGCCGACGCCCGGCCGGCAGGCCGAGCGTGGCGGGGTCGACACGGGCGCGGCAGGCCTTGAGGAAACCGCCCAGTTCCTTGCGTTCACTCTCGCTGCGCATCATCGCCCTCCGTTGCGGAAGGCGATGATATCCGCGCAGGCGCGCCGATCAGGCATCGACGCGCTTGGAGCCCACGGCCAGGCCGGCCTTAAGGCTGGCCTCGACGAACTCGTCCAGGTCACCGTCGAGCACCTTCTGCGTATCCGAACGCTCGATGCCGGTGCGCAGGTCCTTGATACGGCTCTGGTCGAGCACGTAATTGCGGATCTGGCTGCCCCAGCCGATGTCGGACTTGGTGGCTTCCACCGCGTCCTTCTCGGCGTTGCGCTTCTGGATTTCCAGCTCGTACAGCTTGGCGGCCAGCATCTTCATCGCGTTGTCGCGGTTCTGGTGCTGGCTGCGGCCGGTCTGGCACGCAACCACGATATTGGTCGGGATGTGGGTGATACGCACCGCCGACTCGGTCTTGTTGACGTGCTGGCCACCGGCGCCGGAGGAGCGGTAGACGTCGGTACGCAGGTCGGCCGGATTGATGGTGATGTCGATGTTGTCGTCGATTTCCGGCGACACGAACACCGAGGTGAAGCTGGTGTGGCGGCGGTTGTCCGAGTCGAACGGCGACTTGCGCACCAGGCGGTGCACGCCGGTTTCGGTCTTCAGCCAGCCGTAGGCGTAGTCGCCTTCCACGCGCAGGGTGGCCGACTTGATACCGGCGACGTCGCCACCGGAGACTTCCATCAGCTCGGTCTTCCAGCCACGCGACTCACACCAGCGCAGGTACATGCGCAGCAGGATCTCGGCCCAGTCCTGGGCTTCGGTGCCGCCGGCACCGGCCTGGATGTCGACGAACGCTGCGGCATTGTCCATTTCGCCGGAGAACATGCGCTGGAACTCCAGCTTCTCCACATGCGCCTGGTGCTTGTCCAGGTCGGCGACCACGGCCAACGCCGTGTCTTCGTCCTGTTCGGACTCGGCCAGTTCCAGCAGTTCGGTGGCGTCGCTCAGGCCATCGAGCACCGAGGCGATGCCGCCCACGGTCTTTTCCAGGCTGGAACGCTCGCGGCCCAGATTCTGGGCGTATTCGGCATTGTTCCAGACGTCGGGGCTTTCCAGCTCCCGCGTTACTTCTTCAAGACGCTCTTTCTTGGCGTCGTAGTCAAAGATACCCCCGAAGCGACAGCACGCGATCGGTCAGATCGGTGATGCGCTGGCGGACAGGATTCAGTTCGATCATGTCGGCGGTTATGCACTAAATAGATGACTGCATATGATACCGCAGGACGCCCCACCCGTAGAGTCGAGCTTGCTCGACTGCGCCCGGGGCGCCGCCGCCCTCGTCGAGCAGGCTCGACACTACCCCCCGCCCAGCGCCTGCCGCAGCAGCGGCAGCTGTCTCCGGCTGCAGGGTACCCGGGCCCCGTCGGCCATATGCAGCAGGGCCTCGCCGCCCTCCAGCGGCTCGATCGAGCGCAGCAGGCCACGATGGATCAGCCAGCTGCGGTGCGGGCGCAGGAACAGCGCCGGGTCCAGGCGCTGCTCCAGCACCGCCATGGTGATCCGCAGCGGGTAGTCATGCCCGCGTACCCGCAGGTTCACATAGTTGCCTGCGGCCTGTGCGTACTCCACGTCGGCCGTGGCCACCAGGAATTCCTTGCCCAGCTTGCGTACCAGGAAGTGCGCCGGGCGTTCCACCGGCTCCACCGGCGGGCCCTCGTCGGGCGGCGCCAGCAGGTGGGCCTCACCCTGCCGCTGGCGGCCGAACCAGGCCACGGCGTGCACGGCGATCACCAGCAGGCTGTAGGTCTGCACATCCTTGAAGAACTCGTAGAACCACTGCGTCGGCCAGTCGCCGTAAGTGTAGTGCTGGCCGACCATGCTGAAGGCCAGCTTGCGCAGCAGCACCATGGCACTGACGTGCAGCAGCCACCAGGCGATGCCGCCCAGCACGTAGAAACCGATGCGCCGCCGCCAGGTATCGGCATGCAGGGGCCAACGGCGTGCGGCCGCATGCAACAGCACCAGCAGTGCCAGGCTGGCCAGCGCACTGCTGAACTCTTCGATTGAGGTTGCCGCCATGGGGAACGGCTGCGCGTCACGCAATGCCCGCATCCACAGCGCCAGGACGTTGCCTGCTGCGGTGCCCAGAAACAGCAGCGACCAGAACGCGGCGGCCAATCCACGGCGCCGCGACGGCTCGGCAACAGGGGCGGCCAACACCGCCGGATCTCCATTTTCCATGCGACCTATTGTTGCCCATCCGGCCCCGCCTGCATTGGCCATTGGTCCCTGCCACCCCTCCATTGGCCCCTGCGGGGCCGCTACCGGGCCCCCTCTGCTGGCGCCCAGGCGTTGGCCGGCGGAGGGTGCAGTTTCCTCCTGATGCACGCCGCCCATGCACCGTCGCCACGATCTGGACACCCTGCGAATCGCCGCCTTCGCCCTGCTGATCCTCTACCACGCCGCCATGGCCTACGTGGCCGGCTGGGACTTTCACCTCAAGAGCGCTTACACCGCCGAGTGGCTGCAGTGGCCGATGATCGCGCTGAACCGATGGCGCATGCCATTGCTGTTCGCCATCAGCGGTATCGCCCTGGGCCTGTCCCTGCCCGATCAGGGACGGCTGCAGCACACCCTGCGCCGTTGCTGGCGGCTGCAGCTGCCGCTGCTGTTCGGCATCGTTGCCGTCGTATCCCTGCAGGCCTACTACGAGGCGCTGGACAAGGGCGACGCAGCACCAGGGTTGGCCCGGTTCCTGTGGCGCTACTGGCAGTTCCAGCCGTGGCCGGGAGCGCATTTCAGTGGTGCCGCGTACGGCTTTACCTGGAACCACCTCTGGTACCTGGCCTATCTGCTGCCCTACACCGTACTGGTGGTGTCGCTGGCCAGCCTGCTGCGACCGCTGCGCGGAGTATTGCCTCGCGTGCAGCTGAGCGACCGCCTGCTGGGCAGCGTGTTGCTGATGGCGCCGGCTGCGTGGCTGGCCTGGGCGCTGCTGGTGTTGATGCCGCGCTGGCCGCCCACCCACGCCTTGCTGGACGACGTCTACGTGCATGCCGAGTCGCTGCCATTGTTCCTCGGCGGATTCCTCGCCGCGCGCTGGCAGCGCGGCTGGGGTCTGCTGGTGCGTGGGCGGCGCTTGACACTGGCTCTGGCGGCCCTGGGTCTGTGCATGGAGCTGGGCATCCGCGCCCTGTCCCGCCTGCCGCATGTAGGCGAGGTCGATGCCTGGGTGCTGGCATTGCCATGGGCCCAGGCCGAACGCGTCGGACGCGCGTTATATACGTGGTGCATGCTGCTGGCGCTGTTCGGCTGGGCCCGCGTGTTGCTGGATCGCCCCTGGGCCGGCCTGACCTACTGCCGGGAGGCGGTGTTCAGCTGGTACATCCTGCATCAGACCGTGCTGATCGTCCTGCTGTACGCGTTGCGCCCGTTGCAGCTGGGCCCGTGGCTGGAACCTGCGCTGCTGGTGTCCGGCACCGTCGGTGGCTGCCTGTTGATCCACGAACTGCTGGTCCGACGCGTGCGCTGGCTGCGCCCCCTGTTCGGCCTTCGCGCCAATCGCCCACCGACGCCAGCGATACGGGCTGCGACGTTGTAGAGCCGAGCGCAGGCTCGGCCCTACAACGAGACAGTCGAGCAAGCTCGACGCTACATGGCCCGGGATCGATCATTTGACCTCGAACTCACCTACCAGCACGGTCTCGGCACGGTCCTTCAACCGCATCGTCACCATCTGGTCCTTCTGCTTCGGCGTGCCCCAGTGGGTGGTCAGGCGCAGCATGAGCGTGGTAGCACCGGTGACCAGCTGCTGGCGGCTGCCGAAGTAGTTCGCTTCCACCTTGTACCTGCCTGGCTTGGCGTTGCGCAGCGAGAACTGCTCGGGACCATAGCCGCCGGTGAAATCCTGCGACATCTGCCCGCCCTGGTACGTCAGGCGGTTGCCGTAGTAGGCACGCTCGCCATTCGGGTCGGTCACCCACAGGTCCATGTCGCTGTTGTCGGCGTCCCACGACAGCACCACGCGCAGGTCCAGCGGCATCGCCTGCAGCAGGCGCGGATCGATGCCGGTGGTATCCAGCCGCGGCGTGCTGCGAGCCACCAGGTTGGTCAGCTCATCCAGCGCGATCAACGCGATGCCATCGAAGCGGTTGTCCCACGGCCGCACCACCACCTGGTACAGCGGTGCCAGCGCCTGTTGCGGCTTGCCGGCCGCCGCCAGTGCCAGGCCCAGGTCGCGGAAGCTCTGCGGCTCTTCCTGCCCCATCGCCAGCACCTGCTCGAACACCGGCACCGCCAGTGCGGGGGCGTCGGCCTGCATCAGCCGATAGCCGAGCACGCGCAGCAGGTGGCGGTTGTCCAGGTCCATCTCAGCCAGGTTGGACAGCACGCGCAGCGCCAGATCGCGCTGCCCCTGTTCCAGCAGCAGGTCGGCGACGTCGAGGAAGAATGCACTGCTGTCAGCGTGCGCATCGCGTTCGGCCAGGTAGCGGTCGTACAGCTGCGACGGCGGCCCCTGGCGCAGGCGCCGGGCGATGGCCGAATCCGGCTGCCATGCCGCCAGCTGGATGCCCAGCGCTCCGTTGTTGGCCGCTACAGGTTCATCGACCGTCCCGCCAGTGACTGTGATCGCGTCCAGTGCCAGGTTCGACGTCGATGCCGGGCGACGCGCGCGCGCACTGGTGGCCTGCATGCGCTGCTCGGCAGCGACGGCCACCGGCGCCGGGGCGGGTGGAGCAGCGGGTGAGGGAGCCGCCAGCATCGCCACAGGGGCCGATTCGGCTGCAGCATCGGCGGACACCACCTCCAGCGTGGCGCCCTTTGCCTGCAGCGGCGCGCCCTTCGGCCAGCTGCGATTCCACCACTGCTGGCGCTCGTGCCACTGCGCCGCCACGCCATCCAGACGCTTGCGCTCGGCGGCCCCCTGGTCGCTGACCTGCCGTGCGAAACGGGCCTCGTACTCGGCGCGCAATCTGCCTGCCGGGCGGATCGCGTAACGCAGATAGTCCTCGAGGGTTTCAAGCACGATCAATGAAGTATCCGGCCCGACCAGGCCGAACTGCTGCGACAGTCGCTGCATCGCCTCGCGGTTGCCGCGGCGGTCGGACGCCAGCTGCTGCAGGCGCGCCTGCGCCCACAATCCCGCCAGCAGCTCACCGTCATCGCTCTTCCGCGTTGCCGGCAGCGCCTGCCACTCACCGTCCCCTACACGCACCCGCATCGGCACACCGTCCGCCGCGAGACGGGCATGCAGCCACAACCAGCCCTCGGCTTCGCTGTGGCGGTCGATCACCACGTCCTGTACGCCACGACCCGCATCGACCTGCACGTCCAACGGCGACGACAGCAGTTCCCGAGCGGCCGCATCGACATCCTTGCCAAGCGCGACGAAGCGGCCGCCATGAGTCTCGCTCCAGCCGCGCAGGCGCACCGCATCGGTACGGGCACCGGCGCTGCTGATCGCGAACAGGCGCTGCTCCGGCGCCATCGCCGGCAGCGACTCCAGCCCGTAGGTCAGCAGGCCATCGCTGACCAGCAGGTATTCCTTCACGCTCGGCTGCGGCTGCCACTGCGCAAGCGCGCTGGCACCGTCCGGGCGCATGCCCTGCAGTACGGCGCGCAGCTCGCTCCAGTTGCCGGCGCGGATGCGGAAGCGACGCACCGGCTCGGCACGATCACGCAGCACCGTCAATGCCACCGTGCCATCGCCCATCGCCGCGAAATAGCGATCCAGCAGCGCAAACTCCCGCGTGCGATCGCGCTGGCCCGCCGAACCCGAGGCGTCCCACAGCAGGCCAATCTCGCTGGGCAGCGTGCGCGGTGTGCGGCTGACCGGCACCGGCAGTTGTGCCAGCAGGTAGTGACCGTCCTGCCAAGCCGCCACCTGCACCTGCGCCTGGCGTGCCGCCGGCAGGTTCCATTGCAGCTGCGCCGGCAGCTGCGCGCCCTTGCCCTGCCATTGCAACTGCCCCGCGCTGATACGGAACGGCGCCGTACCTGCAGTAACCGGGGGCGCTTGCAGTTTCAGCTCGACCGAAGCGGCACCCGCAGCAAACTGCAGCGGCAGTGTCCATTGCCAGCCTTGGCCGGCGAAGGCCAGTGGTTCGCGCAGCACCAACTGTACGCGGCGGCTGCCACCGGCCGGCAACGGATAGATGCGCAGGCGGAACTGGTTGCCGGCGGTCTGTTCCAGCAGGCCCGGGTCGACGCCACGCCGGGCGATCTCCTCGAACACCTGACGGCCGCGGTCCTTGGGCACCGGCACCGCATCGCGCAGCTCGCCGTTGATGTCCAGCGCGAAACCGCTGATCTGCTGCCCATCGGCCAGCGGGAACTGCAGTTCGCCCTCCAGCACGCGCCGGTTCGGATTATGGAATTCCAGGGTGATGCGGGTCTGAGCAATGCCGGCCTGCACTTCGCCTTCGATGCGCGCGTGCTGCAACTGCACCGGTTGTTCGGCGGCGGCGGCGACCAGGAGGGGCGTCGCGGCGGGAGGCCGCGCGACACGAAGCGCCTGCGCCCCGGCAGTCGGAGCTGCCAGCGTCAGCAGAAACACAATGCAGCAACGGGCGAAGACCATGACAGCGCTCCAGTGGGATCGTGAATGCTTGAACGCGTGAGCTGACGGAACGGGGTTGGGCAGTGCGTCGCTTTTCATTGCCTCCGCCGGCAGGCACCATGTCCCACTCTCCCACACGCGCAAGGATGCCGATGCGACTGCCCCTGCCTGCTGCCCTGCTGGCCCTGGCCTGCCCGCTGGCCGCCATTGCTGCGGCCCCGTCCAAGCCCCTGTATTTCCAGCACCATGACTGGGTTGCGGCCTGCGACAACACCCTCACCTGCCGTGCTGCCGGCTATGCCGCCGACGAAAACAGCACCCTCAGTGTCCTGCTCACCCGCAAGGGCGGCCCCAATCAGGCCATCGAAGGCCGCCTGTCGCTGCAGCCGGAAGAAGGCCAGGCGCAGCCCAAGGGCGCCCTGCACCTGCGTATCCAGACCCAGGATCTGGGCGTTCTGGCACCCGCAAAGGGCGAAGGGACGCACAGCTTGAACGCCGCGCAGACCAGCGCGCTGCTGTCCGCGCTGGTGCGCGATGGCGGGATCAGCGTGACCGATGCCGCCGGCCATCGCTGGCCGTTGTCGGACAAGGGCGCCGCCGCGGCGCTGCTGAAGATCGACGAGTACCAGGGCCGCCTGGGTACGCCCGGCGCTGTGATGCGCAAGGGCAGCACGCCTGAAACCCGCGTCCCGGCTGCATTGCCAGTGCCACTGGTACGCAAGGCCGCCACCCTGGACTCGACCCCTGATGATCCTGCCTTTGCGCGGCTGGCTGCCTCACCCGCCCTGCGTGCAGCCCTGCGCGCGACGCTGAAGGACAGCAGCTGCGAAGGCCTGCTCGATACCGATGCGGATATCCCGCTGAGCAACTCACCCCTGGAAGTGCAGCGCCTGGATGCGCAGCACGTGCTGGTCAACGTGCCCTGCTGGCGGGCGGCGTACAACACCGGCGACGGCTACTGGGTGGCCCGCCCGCAAGCGCCGTTCCAGGCGCAGTGGGTGACCAGTGATGCGATTGACTATGACGACGGCCAGATCGTCGCGTCGCAGAAGGGCCGTGGCCTCGGCGACTGCATTTCGCAGAGCACCTGGACCTGGAACGGCAGCGCGTTCGTCGCCACTTCGGAGGTGGCAGCAGGCCTGTGCCGGGGCGTCCCCGGCGGCACATGGGAACTGCCAACGCTGGTCAGCGAAGTCCACTAGGAAAAGGGGACGGAGGGGATTAAGTCGCAATCGGCAAACGAGGCACAAGCGACTTAATCCCCTCCGTCCCCTTTTTCAGGCGGGCAGGCAGTGCTCTACGATCAGCTGGATCGCGCTGCCGCCGCGATAATCGTCGCAAGCCAGCCGATAGGCGAGATGCACATGGCGGCCGGGCGCGTTGCCGTGCCAGCCGCCGAAATGGATCGCGTTGATCGTGCCGGGTACCCCAGGCAGGCGCAGTTCCAGCTTCAAGTGGCGCTCCTTCAGTACGCGCCAGCTGGCCACTTCGAAGTGGCCATCGAACAGCGGTTCCGGGAAGCCCTGGCCCCACGGCCCGGCCAGGCGCAATGCATCGGCATGGCGGTGATCCAGCTCGTCAGCGGCCAGTTCACCGTCACTGAGCACCTGCTGCTGCAGTGCCGCCGGGTCGAGCATTTCCAGCACCACGGCCACGAAGGCAGCCTTGAAGTCATCGACGTGGTCCAGGCGCAGGCTGAGGCCGGCCGCCATGGCATGCCCGCCGAACCGTTCTATCAGACCTGGATGGCGCGCATCGACCAGTGCCAGCGCGTCACGGATGTGCAGCCCGGGAATCGAACGGGCCGAGCCGCGCAGGGTGTCCGCGCCCGGTTCGGCCGGGGCGAAGGCAATCACCGGGCGGTGCAGGCGATCCTTCATTTTCGATGCAACCAGACCGATCACACCCGGATGCCAATCGGCATCGAACAGGCACGCCGCCACCGGCCGCTGCCCGGCCATGTCCAGCACCACGCGGGTCAGTGCCTGCTCGGCGTCATCGGTCATCGACTGCTGCACCGCACGTCGTTCCGAATTGATCTGTTCCAGTGTCTGTGCGATCTCGCGCGCCTGGCGTGGGTCTTCGGTCAACAGCAGCGCGATACCCAGCGCCATGTCTTCCAGGCGGCCCGCAGCGTTCAGGCGCGGGCCGAGCGCGAAGCCGATGTCGGTGGCGGTCAGTCGTGCGGCATCGCGGCCGCTGGCTTCGATCAGCGCACGCAGGCCGACACAGCCCTGCCCCGCACGCAGCCGGCGCAGACCGGCGCTGACCAGTGCGCGGTTGTTCGGGTCCAGCGCGACCAGATCGGCGACCGTGCCGACCGCCACCAGGTCCAGCAGCGTGGTCAGATCTGGCCCCTTGCCATCGGCAAAGACACCGGCTTCGCGCATCCGCCGACGCAGCGCCATCAGCACGTAGAAGATCACGCCGACACCAGCCAGCGACTTGCTGGGGAAGGCATCACCATCCAGATTGGGATCGACGATGACATCAGCTGGCGGCAACTGCGGGCCCGGCAGATGGTGATCGGTAACCAGCACCTGCCAGCCGCGCGCCTTGGCAGCGATGACCCCGGCGTGGCAGGCAATGCCATGGTCGACCGTGACGAGTAGATCGGGCTGCAACCCGGCCAGCTCCTCAACCAGCGAGGGCGACAGGCCATAGCCATGCACCATGCGGTTCGGCACTGCGTGGAAGACATGCTGCGCGCCGAGCATGCGCAGGCCGCGCACGCCGACCGCACAGGCGGTGGCCCCGTCACAGTCGAAATCGCCAACCACCAGGATGCGCTTGTCGTTGGCGATGGCCTCGACCAGCAGGCCCACCGCATCGTCGATGCCGGTCAGCAGCTCCGGGGCGTGCAGGCTGCCCAGTTTCGGCAGCGCCAATTCCGGCGTTTCCGCACCGCGGGCAGCGTACAGCCTGGCCAGCAAGGGAAGTGTGCCCTCGGGCCATGTACCTGGTATCGCGGCATCGCGACGACGGATCGTCGGTGTATCAGAAGACGGCTGCGCGGCATCGGCGGCAAGGGACATCGGCATCGCCGGGTTGCGGAAGACCCCCGCATGATACCCCGCGCCGCGCGTCAGGCCCTGCCCGGGCTTGGCGCGGGCGTGGCGATCGCCCATGCTGGCCCGCTTCTGAAAAGGAATTCGCCATGCACCGCCTGCTGCCCATGCTGTTTGTCAGCCTTCTGCTGCCATTCGCTTCCCATGCCCGAAACACGTCGCAGCAACCCGGCATCGAGTTCGTACACCACGACTGGTTCCTGGCCTGCGACAACACCGGCACCTGCCGTGCCGCCGGCTACGGTCCGGAGAACGCAGAGAGCCTGCTGGGCCTGATGCTGGAACGTGCCGGCGGTCCTGGCAGTGCAGTGAAGGCGCGGCTGCGGGTGGGTGAGGATGGCGAGAGTGCCGCGCCTGCAGGAACGCTGCACCTGCTGGTGAACGGTCGTGACCTGGGTGCAGTGCAGGACACCGGGGCCGACGAGGCAATGACGCTGCGGCCGGCGCAGGTTGAAGCCCTGATGTCCGCCCTGCCCGGCCACGCGCGCATCGAGGTGATCGACAGCAGCGGCACGCGCTGGCCGATCTCCGATCGTGGCGCTGCTGCGGTGCTGTTGAAAATGGATGAAGCACAGGGCCGCGTGGGCACGCCCGGTGCGCTGGTGAGGCCTGGCAAGCGCGCCGAAGCGAGCGTGCCGGCTGCGCGGGCCAAGCCAGTGATCATGCGCGCCGCACTGGCGGCTGCTCGTCCCGGTGATAGCGCGCTGGGCAGCAGCGAAGCGCTGCGCGATGCATTGATTGCCACGCTCGGCAACAGCGACGACTGCCCGCGCCTGATCGAGTACAAGGGCACCCCGGAAATGGCGATCGAACGCCTCGATGACCGCCATGTGCTGGTGCAGGCACTGTGTCAGATGGGGGCGTACAACTACAGCAATGGCTTCTGGATCGCGCGCGATCAGCCACCGTACGCACCGGAGGTGGTCACGCTGGAGGCGGAAGGCTTCTCGCACGACGAGCGCACGCTGTATGCACGCTACAAGGGCCGAGGCATCGGCGACTGCGTTTCAGGCTCGGACTGGGTATGGGATGGCCGCAGATTCCAGCCCAGCAGTGCATTCAGTACTGGCCTGTGTCGCGGCATGCCGGGCGGGCACTGGAACCTGCCGACCCTGGTCAGCGAGGTTCGTTGAATGGGTGCCCTTTCTCTGCTGCAGGCGCCTCTGTTTCTGCTGGGACTGATGACGATGTCCCCGGCTGCTTCGGCCACGGATGCGGTTGGCGCATCGTTCGCAGATGGCGACTGGTTCATGGCCTGCGACAACACACGCACCTGTCGCCTCGCCGGTGTCGGCGCCCCGGCACCGCTGAGGCTGGCCGTGCTGATCGAGCGCAATGGTGGACCCGGATCCGCGGTCGAGATTCGGCTGACACTCACCCGCAACCACGCTGACGATCCCGAAGCGCAGGCACAGTCACCTACCGGCGCACTGCAATTGCAGCTGGACGGAAAGCCCGAGGGCAGTATCGGCGTGCTGGCGTCGGCCACGGAACATGCAGCATTGACCCCGGCGCAAGTGCAGGCATTCAGTGCAGCCCTCATCGAGCACGCATCCATCAGCGTTGCTGACGGCAAGGGGCAGGCATGGTCGCTGTCCGCATCCGGCGCGGCCGCGCTGATGCTGAAGATGGATCAGTTCCAGCAGCGCCTGGAGACGCCCGGCGCACTGGTGCAACGCGGGCACAGGCCGGAGTCGAGCGTCCCGCCCGCCCTTCCGAAGCCGCAGCTGGCCACGCCATCCATGCGAGTACCGCCGCGTGAGGAAGATGCACGCCTGATGGAACGCGAAGACCTGCGCCGCCTGCTTCGGCCCAGCAACAAGGCAGACTGGGCATGCGCCCAGGAGGTGCAACAGAGCGCCCCGCCTTCCATCGCCATCGAGCGACTGGACGATCATCACCTGCTCGCCTCCGTTGTCTGCCACACCGCGGCGTTCAACGTGCCGGCGGGTACGTGGGTGATCACCGACCAGGCGCCGTTCGATCCGGTCTTCATTACCCAGGGCGCACTCTTCACGCGCTCACCGGAGGCGGTATTTCTTGAGGAAACCGTTGAGACTGACCAGGATCGCTGCGAAACCGGGCGCTATTGGGCGTGGGACGGACAGCGGATGCAGCTGAGCATGGAATACGTCGGCGGTACCTGTAGTGGCTCTGGAGCCTCCACCTGGTGGCTGCCGACCTACATTACGGAATTCCGGTAGGGCATCGGCCGGGCATGGCCCGGCGCTACCGCGCGGGCCCGGCTCAATCGTGAAGCTGCCGCGGCTTCTTCCAGAACTGCCAGCGCTGGCCGCGGTCCAGCTGGAACTGCAGGCCGTCCTCGAAGTCCAGCACCAGCCGCTGCAGCTCACCGCGCTTGAGCGCGGACAGCAATGGCCGGATTGCATCATTGCCCAGCTGCTGCAACGAACGCAGCTGGCGCAGGTCAACCAGCGCATCGACCGACTGTTCGCCGTCCACGGCCACCCCTGCGGCCTGGGCCAGGCCCTGCAGCAGCGCATCGCGACTGCGTACCTGCGCGTGCGGTGTGCTGACCGATACCGGCATCACCCCACCGCCCCAGAACCACAGCGAGTTGATCGGCTGCTGGCCCTGCGCAGCGCGGTGCTGGTTCCAGGAATGGTTGTGCAACAGCACCTGCGCCTCGGTCATCAGCGCCCGCCAGCGACGGCCGCCCTCGCCTTCAGGCAGGTGCGAGAACAGGTCATCGCCCAGCACCTCATCGGGGCTGTCGAACACCGGCAATGCCAGGTCGATCGGCAACCGCAGGTACCAACGCGATGGATCGGGTGCATCGAGTACGAACCCGGCATCGGCGAACAACGGCTGCAGCACCGGCAGCAGGGCCAGGCTGTCGGCCAGCGTCGGCCGCAGCGTTTCGCCGTAGGCCATCATCCGCGCGCCGTGCATGTCCGGGACCATGCAGGCCGGATCGGCCCGCAACCAGCTGGCGCCGGCGGCATCACCGACGTCGCGCTGGCGGGTCAACGCAGCCACCGGCCAGTGCGGCGCGGCGACCGTGAAGTGGCGCGTCAGCTGAGCGCGCTCGCCCTGCACGACCTGCACGGCCGTGGCACGCCCGAGCGCACGTGCCACGTCATCCGGCAGCGCAGCCGCGGCAAAGCGGCTGCGGGCCGGCAACAGCAGGGTCGCCGTCGCCACGCGATCAGCTCACGTAGCTGACGCTGACGATCTCGTACTCCCGCTGGCCAGCCGGGGCGTCGATCACGATCGAATCGCCCTCCAGCTTGCCGATCATCGCGCGCGCCACCGGCGAGGAAATGGCGATCAGGCCCAGCTTGATGTCCGCTTCCAGGTCACCGACGATCTGGTACTTCTTCTCTTCGTCGGTTTCCACGTCGGCCAGGGTCACGCTGGCACCAAACACCACCTTGGAGCCGGCGTTGAGCTTGCTCACGTCGATGATCTCGGCGTGCGACAGCTCACCTTCCAGCTGCTTGATGCGGCCTTCGATGAAGCCCTGCTCCTCGCGCGCGGCGTGGTACTCGGCGTTTTCCTTCAGGTCGCCATGCTCACGCGCTTCGGCGATGGCCGCAATGACCTTCGGACGCTTGACCGACTTCAGGTGATCCAGTTCGTCGCGCAGCCGCTGCGCGCCCTTCATGGTGATCGGGGCTCTCATGCATTCAACTCCTTGTGCAGTTCCTGCAGCGACCAGACCGGGCCGGTACCGCGGAATTCCAGTGAATCCACCAGCGCCTTGGCGCCGGCGATGGTGGTCGAGTAGGTGACGCGATGCTGCAGCGCTTCGCGACGGATCGAGAACGAGTCGTTGATCGCCGAACGACCTTCGGTCGTGTTGACGATATAGACGATCTCGCCGTTCTTGATCGAGTCGACGACGTGCGGACGGCCTTCGACCACCTTGTTGATGATCTCGCAGTCCATGCCGTGCTGCTGCAGCCACGCGGCGGTGCCACGGGTGGCGACCAGGCTGTAGCCACGCGCCAGCAGGGCCTTGGCCACCGGCAGCACGCGCTTCTTGTCCGGGTCACGGACCGACACGAAGGCCTTGCCGATCGGCGGCGCCTTGATGCCACCGGCTTCCTGCGCCCGCGCGAAGGCGGCATTGAAGGTACGGCCCACGCCCATCACTTCGCCGGTGGAGCGCATTTCCGGCCCGAGGATCGGATCGACGCCCTGGAACTTGGCGAACGGGAAGATGGCTTCCTTCACCGAGTAGTAGTCCGGCACGATTTCCTTGGTCGCGCCCTGCTCGGCCAGCGTCTTGCCGGCCATGCAGCGCGCGGCGATCTTGGCCAGCGCCATCCCGGTGGCCTTGGACACGAACGGCACGGTGCGCGAGGCACGCGGGTTCACTTCCAGCAGGAAGATGGTGTCGTTGCCATCCTCATCGGTCTGGATCGCAAACTGGGTGTTCATCAGGCCGACCACGTTCAGGGCCTTGGCCAGCTCCACCACCTGGCGACGCAACTCGGCCTGGGTGGCCGCCGACAGCGAGTATGGCGGCAGCGAGCACGAGGAATCACCCGAATGCACGCCGGCCTCTTCGATGTGCTCCATCACGCCACCGATCAGGACATTACCCTCCTTGTCGGCGATGATGTCGACGTCGCACTCGACGGCGTTGTCGAGGAAGCGATCCAGCAGCACCGGCGAGTCATTGGAGACCTTCACCGCGTCGCGGACATAGCGGGCCAGGTCGGATTCGCCGTAGACGATTTCCATCGCACGGCCACCCAGCACATAGCTCGGGCGCACCACCAGCGGGTAGCCGATCTCGCGGGCCAGCAGCAGGGCTTCCTGGTCGTTGCGGGCGATGCGGTTCGGCGGCTGCTTCAGGCCAAGCTTGTCCACCAGCTGCTGGAAACGCTCGCGATCTTCGGCCAGGTCGATCGAGTCCGGGCTGGTACCGATCACCGGCACGCCGTTGGCTTCCAGTGCGCGCGCCAGCTTCAGCGGGGTCTGGCCGCCGTACTGCACGATCACGCCCTTCGGCTGTTCCAGCTCGACGATCTCCAGCACGTCTTCCAGGGTCAGCGGCTCGAAGTACAGGCGATCGGAGGTGTCGTAGTCGGTCGACACGGTTTCCGGGTTGCAGTTGACCATGATGGTTTCATAACCATCCTCGCGCAGTGCCAGTGCCGCGTGCACGCAGCAGTAGTCGAACTCGATGCCCTGGCCGATGCGGTTCGGGCCACCGCCCAGGATCATGATCTTGTCGCGGTTGCTCGGCGCGGCCTCGCACTCGTCCTCGTAGGTCGAGTACAGGTAGGCGGTGCCGGTGGAGAACTCACCGGCGCAGGAGTCCACGCGCTTGTAAACCGGGCGGACCTTGTGGGCACGACGCAGCGCGCGGATGGCGGCCTCGTTGGTGCCGGTCAGCTGCGCCAGTCGGGCGTCGGAGAAGCCGGCACGCTTCAGCTTGCGCAGACGCGCGGCGTCCAGTGCGTCGATGCCATCGCCGGCAACCCGGGTCTCGGCGGCGATGATCTCTTCGATCTGGTCCAGGAACCACGGGTCGATGTAGGACAGCTTGAAGATGTCCTCCACGCTCATGCCGGCGCGGAACGCGTCGGCGACGAAGAACAGGCGCTCCGGACCCGGCGCCTTGAGCTCGCGGCGCAGGGTCTGCAGATCATCGTCGTTGGTCAGGTCCAGGCCGGTCGGGTCGAAGCCGACCTTGCCGGTCTCCAGTCCACGCAGCGCCTTCTGCATCGACTCCTGGAAGGTGCGGCCCATCGCCATCACCTCGCCCACCGACTTCATCTGGGTAGTCAGGCGCGCGTCGGCGGCCGGGAACTTCTCGAAGGCGAAGCGCGGGATCTTGGTGACGACGTAGTCGATCGACGGTTCGAACGAGGCCGGGGTCAGGCCGCCGGTGATCTCGTTCTTCAGCTCGTCCAGGGTGTAACCCACGGCCAGCTTGGCGGCGACCTTGGCGATCGGGAAGCCGGTAGCCTTGGAGGCCAGCGCCGACGAGCGCGACACGCGCGGGTTCATTTCGATCACCACCACGCGACCGGTATCCGGATTGATGCCGAACTGCACGTTCGAGCCACCGGTATCGACGCCGATCTTGCGCAGCACGGCGATGGATGCATCGCGCAGGCGCTGGTATTCCTTGTCGGTGAGGGTCTGCGCCGGGGCCACGGTAATCGAGTCACCGGTGTGCACGCCCATCGGATCGAGGTTCTCGATCGAGCAGACGATGATGCAGTTGTCCGCGGTATCGCGGACCACTTCCATCTCGAATTCCTTCCAGCCCAGCACCGACTCTTCCACCAGCACTTCGCTGGTCGGCGACAGTTCCAGGCCGCGGTTGACGATCTCGATCAGCTCTTCGCGGTTGTAGGCGATGCCGCCGCCGCTGCCGCCCAGGGTGAAGCTGGGACGGATGATGGTCGGATAGCCGACGCGGGTCTGGATCTCCAGCGCTTCTTCCAGCGTATGGGCGACGGCGGCGGTCGGGCACTCCAGGCCGATCTCGCCCATCGCCACGCGGAACAGCTCGCGGTCTTCGGCCATGCGGATCGCATCACGCTTGGCGCCGATCAGCTCGACGTTGTACTTCTCCAGCACGCCGTGGTCGGCCAGGTCCAGCGCGCAGTTCAGCGCGGTCTGGCCGCCCATGGTGGGCAGCAGCGCGTCCGGGCGCTCCTTGTCGATGATCTTCTCGACGGTCTGCCAGTTGATCGGCTCGATGTAGACGGCGTCGGCCATCTCCGGGTCGGTCATGATCGTGGCCGGGTTGCTGTTGACCAGCACCACGCGGTAACCCTCGTCACGCAGGGCCTTGCAGGCCTGGGCGCCGGAGTAGTCGAACTCGCAGGCCTGGCCGATGACGATCGGGCCGGCACCGATGATGAGGATGGTCTTGAGGTCAGTGCGCTTGGGCATTTTCTTCTCTAAGTCAGTACAGCGTGACAAGGGGGAGTGATCGCACGCTGTCGATCAGGAAATCTCTTCAGGTTTCAGCGCGATCCGGCACTGCGCCTGCAACATTTTCGATACCTGCACGCTCATATCGTCCGGCAGATCCGAATCGGTCTGCAGCGCGGCGGTCAGGCGCTTGAAGGCCGGGCTGTCCAGGAACGCAGCGGTCTGCGCGCGTTCCTGTTCGGACAGGCCGGCAGTGGCATTGGCCGCCGTGGTTTCCGGGGTGGAGCCGGCGAACGAGGACGAAAGTCCCTTGCCTGCCGCGGTCGCCAGGAAGCGCGACCACTCGGCGACCACCGTATCGCCATCGTTGCCGAGTTCGGCGATGAGCGAACGACGGTACTGCGCATCCAGCACATCACGGATCGGTCCGCGCGCGCACTGGCGATCCGCGTCGGGCAACGCCTTCAGCACCGGCACGTTGTCGACCATGATGCCGGCCATGTCGGTGCCCAGCGAGCCCAGGCCCAGCTTGGTCACGACCGCCGCCACCTCGGTGTCGGACGCCGGAGCGGCCTGCGCCACGCCTGCGGCACAGCACAGCGACAGCAGCAGAGCGGCACTGCGCATCAAGCCTTCGCCTCGGCCATCAGGGTCACGAAACGATCGAACAGCGGACCGACGTCGTGCGGGCCCGGCGAGGCTTCCGGGTGGCCCTGGAACGAGAATGCCGGCACGTCGGTACGGGCAATACCCTGGTTGGTACCGTCGAACAGCGAACGGTGAGTCACCCGCAGGGTCGGCGGCAGGGTCGCTTCATCGACCGCGAAACCGTGGTTCTGCGAGGTGATCATCACCCGGCCGCTGTCCAGGTCCTGTACCGGGTGGTTGGCACCGTGGTGGCCGTGGCCCATCTTCATGGTCTTCGCGCCCGAGGCCAGGCCCAGCAGCTGGTGGCCCAGGCAGATGCCGAAGGTCGGGATCTTCGCATCGATGAAGGTCTTGATCGCAGCAATCGCGTAGTCGCACGGTTCCGGGTCACCCGGGCCATTGGACAGGAACACGCCGTCCGGCTTCATCGCCAGCACCTCGGCGGCCGGGGTCTGTGCCGGCACTACGGTCACTTCGCAGCCGCGCTCGGCCAGCATGCGCAGGATGTTGGTCTTCACGCCGAAATCGTAGGCCACGACCTTGTGCGTGGCCGGAACGCTGACGAAGGCATTGGCATCCAGGTCCAGCTGGCCCTCGGTCCAGACGTAGGTCTTCTCGGTAGTGACGACCTTGGCCAGATCCATGCCCTTCAGGCCCGGGAACTTGCGGGCCGCTTCCAGCGCCTTGTCCACATCGATGTCGCCGGCCATCAGCGCACCGTTCTGCGCGCCCTTCTCGCGCAGGATGCGGGTCAGCTTGCGGGTGTCGATGCCGGCGATGGCGACCACGCCGCGCTGGATCAGCCAATCCTGCAGCGACACCTGGCTGCGCCAGTTGCTCGGGCGGCGCGGCACATCGCGCACGATCAGGCCAGCCGACCACACCTTGGACGCTTCATCGTCCTGGTCGGTCATGCCGGTGTTGCCGATATGCGGATAGGTCAGCGTGACCATCTGCCGGGCGTAGGACGGGTCGGTCAGCACTTCCTGATAACCGGTCATGGCGGTATTGAACACCACCTCACCGACGGACAGGCCGGGCGCGCCTACGGATTCGCCCTCGAATACGGTGCCGTCTTCGAGGACGAGGATTGCGGCTTGGGTCACGGAAATCTCACTTTGGCTACCGAGGGGGTGCCGAAGTCACGCCTGTGCTTCTCGGGAATCGGGTTGCAAAAAAGCGCGGACGTACGGTACGGGACCGGTCCGGCTTTGGTGATTCGGCGAGTGCGAATTGTAGCGCTGCCGGGGCGCTCGCGCCAGCGGTTATCGCGCTTTATGAACAGGCGACTGCGTATTCATTTCAATACGCCCGCGTGTGCAAAGCGCAGCTGCCGGGGTCGGCTCCCTTTTCCTGCGGGAAAAGGGATCCGACCCCAACGATCAGCCCGTCGGCCCGTCCAGCAGGTCGCGAACGCGGTAACTGCCGGCTGCGCGCCCGTGCAGCTGACGAGCGGCAAACAGGGCGCCACGGGCGAAGATGTCGCGGTTGGTGGCCCGGTGCACCAGCTCGATGCGTTCACCCGGCCCGGTGAACTGCACCAGGTGCTCGCCGACGATATCGCCTGCCCGCAGGCTGGCGTAATGCGGCTCCGCCCCACCCCGCTGCACCGCGGCACCCAGGGTCAGCGCCGTCCCCGACGGGGCGTCCTTCTTCTGGGTATGGTGCGATTCGACGATATCGCAGTCCCACCCGGCCAGCGCCTGCGCCGCGCGTTCGACCAGTTCGTCCAGCACCGCTACGCCCAGGCTGAAATTCGAGGCCCAGACCAACGGGATCTTCGCCGCCGCAGCCTCCAGCGCCTGGCGCTGGGTGCTGGAAATGCCGGTGGTGCCTGAAACCAGGCCGGCGCCGCGCTCCACGCACAGCGCCAGCATCGGATCGAAACCCTCTGGCAGGCTGAAGTCGATCGCCACGTCGAACGGCGGCGCGCCGGGCAGTTCACTGGCGCCGAAGAACGGCACGCCGTCGACTACGCGCTGGGCCGGCGCCCGGCCGGTCACCGCCGCCACGATCTGCAGGGAGTGGGGATGTTCTGCGGCCAGCCGCAGCAGGGCCTGGCCCATGCGCCCGGAAGCGCCGTGAATGAGCAATCGCAGGGGAGTCTGGTTCATGCCCGCAGGCTAGCGGCAGCATGGCCGCTCCGGCAAGCGCCATCGCTGCTACGCTGCATGCCCTTTCATGCAATGGATGGCAGCTCCCTCATGCAGATCAGCGAACAGCTGGTACTGGTTACCGGTGCCGGTCGCGGCCTGGGCCGGCATATCGCCCGCGCCTTCGCTGCGCAGGGTGCGCGCGTCATCATCAACTACCACCGCAGCGAGGCGGACGCCCGCGCATTGGCCGGCGAGCTGGGCGGCCAGGCGATCGCGCTGCCGGCCGACGTCACCGAGCCGGGCCAGGTACAGGCGATGCTGCAACAGGCGCTGGCGCACTTCGGCCAGGGCGTCACCACCGTGGTCAACAATGCACTGGCCGCGTTCTCGTTCAATGGCGATGCCCGCGACGGCGCCGCCGATATCCGTTGGCCGGCGTTCCAGGCACAGTTCGAAGGCAGCGTGCGCGGCGCCCTGAATACCGTGCAGGCCGCGCTGCCCGGCATGCAGGCGCGCCGTTTCGGCCGCGTCATCAACATCGGCACCAATCTGTTCCAGAACCCGGTGGTGCCCTACCACGATTACACCGCTGCCAAGGCCGCACTGCTGTCGCTGACCCGCACCCTGGCCGGCGACCTCGGCCCGCACGGCATCACCGTGAACATGCTGTCCGGCGGCCTGCTGCGCACCACCGATGCCAGCGCCGCCACGCCCGAAGCGGTGTTCGACTACATCGCCGCCAACACACCACTGCGCAGCGTCACCACCCCGGCCGAGTTCGCCGACGCGGCGCTGTTCTTCGCCAGCCCGTGGTCACGCGCAGTGACCGGCCAGAACCTGGTGGTGGATGGCGGGCTGGTCAGGGATTAAGGATTAACGGGTGCGCATCTCCGAGATCAGCCGCCTGACCGGCGCCAGCGCCAAGGCCATCCGCCTGTATGAGGCGCGCGGACTGCTGCCACCGGTGCCGCGCCTGAACCGCTATCGCGACTACAGCGAACAGGACGTGGCCTGGGTACAGCTGATCCGCCAGGCGTTGGCGCTGGGCATCACGCTGGCCGCGATCTCCCGCCTGCAGGGTCGCGATGGCCAGCTCGACTGGCCGGCCGTGCTGGCCTTGCTGGAGCAGCAGCGCAGCCGTATCGCCCGTGAGCGGGCGCGGCTGGCACAGGTCGAACTTGCCCTGCAGCAGGTCAGCGACGAACTTCAACAGTGGCTGGCATCCGGCAACGGCGACTGCGTCCTCGCCCCCAGCGGCTGCACCACCGCGGCTTGACTCTGCCCCTGGGGCAGACCGCACCCTCGCGCACTTTCCCTTGCCCGAGGTTGTCGTGCCCCGTTCCATCCTGATCCTGCTGGGCCATCCCGACCGCGACAGTCTGTGCGGCGCCCTCGCCCAGCGCTATGCCACGGCCGCCGAGAATGCCGGTCACCAGGTGCGTCTGATCGCACTGGGCGAGCTTGAATTCGACCCGGTGCTGCGGCATGGATACCGCCAGATCCAGCCACTTGAACCCGACCTGCAGGACGCCGCGGATGCAATCCAGGCCTGCGATCATCTGGTGCTGGTCTATCCCACCTGGTGGGGCGCGATGCCAGCCCTGCTCAAGGGCTTCTTCGATCGCGCACTGTTACCGGGCTTCGCGTTTCGTTACCGACGCGATTCGGTGTGGTGGGACCGGCTGCTGGCCGGACGCAGTGCGCGGGTGATCACCACACTGGACACGCCGCCCTGGTATTACCGCTGGATCTACCGCGACCCGGGCATCACCCAGATCAGCGCCACCATTCTGGCGTTCTGCGGCATCCGCCCGGTGCGGATCAGCCGCCTCGGGGCGGTGCGCAGCAGCACACCCGCGCAACGCGCCAAGTGGCTGGCACTGGCGGCGGAGCTGGGAGCGCAGGCCCGGTAGACCCACGCCCTGCGCGGATGAAATGGCGGCAGACGTTCCGGGTGTCGCCTTTGCCAATTGACGCCCAAGCACTGCACCTCAAGGCTGAGAGCCCCTCTTCCGGCACAGGCACAGCTCATGAAATCCGCGACAGTCTTCAGCAGATGTGCAAGGAAGACGGGCTTTGCCGGAACGTCGACCACCCGCTACCGGCTGCTGGAGGGCGCCTCACTGGTGATCAATCACCAGCGCGCCAGCCAGAGCAGAGGCTTCTATGTGAATGCCGGGCTCTATTTCCAGGAGCTTCTCGAGCATCCGCTTGAGCCGTGCGATCTTGAAAGCGCGTTCCGCTACCGCTCCAGCATCCCCACGCCCCACGTCGACTGGCGGATCGAAGAGACGCCAGGCCTGCGCCGGAACTTCACCCAGCAGGATCTTGATGATCTGCTCCTGGCCGGCAATCGCGACGGGTTGAAATGTCTGCTGCTCGAAGCCCTGGCCGATGTGCTGGGCTTCGCGTCTACCCACGGAAACCGGGAATCGGTGCGGCGACTGCAGCAGGCAGGAAACTTCCGCGCCATCATCCGCAAGGAGGTCTAGTAGATCCACGCCATGCGTGGATGAAGGCCCGGTAGATCCACGCCATGCGTGGATGAAAGCCCCCAAAAGCAGTCGAGCAAGCTCGACTCTACTTTTTGGTAGGCCCGCAGCTGTCACAGCCACCGCAGGCGCCACCACCGCCGGTGGCCGGGGGTGCGATCCTGCGCCCCAGCGCCTGCATCCAGGCGGCACGACCCGGCTTCAGCAGGGCCAGCGCCAGCGCACCGCGCAGCTTGCGCACGGTGCCGGGGAACTGTTTTTTCAACACCACCCAGGCACTGACCAGCACAGCCACCGCGATGATCAGGTATTGCAGCAGCAATCCGCCGTCCATCAGCCGCCTCCCAGCGCCTTGGTCACCTGGTAGGTGATCAGCGCCGCCACATAGGCCGCCGCGAACAGGTAGAACGCGGCAAAGCCCATCTGCCTCCACGAGTTGGTCTCGCGCTTGATGGTGGCCAGCGTCGAGATGCACATCGGCGCGTAGATGTACCAGACCAGCAGCGACAGTGCGGTAGCCAGCGACCAGCCGTCGCTGATCAGCGGCGTCAGCGCCTGGCTGGCGGCATCGTCATCGGCCGCCGACAGCGCATACACGGTCGCCAGCGAGGCCACCGCGACTTCACGCGCGGCCAGGCCCGGGATCAGCGCGATGCAGATCTGCCAGTTGAAGCCCAGCGGCGCGAAGAACACCGCCATCGCATGACCGATCTGGCCCGCGTAGCTGTAGTCGATCGCGGGCAGGGTCGCGCCGGCCGGCGCCGCCGGGAAGGACAGCAGCACCCACAGCAGGATGGTCAGCGCCAGGATGATGCCGCCGACACGCTTGAGGAAGATCATGCCGCGCTCGTACAGCCCCACGGCCAGGTCGCGCACATGCGGCAGGCGATACGACGGCAGCTCCAGCATCAGCGGGTGCTCGCTCTTGTCACGGCGCCACTTCTTCATGATCCACGACATCGCCAACGCGCTGAGGATGCCGGCCGCGTACAGGCCGAACAGTACCAGGCCCTGCTGGTTGAACACGCCCCATACGCTCTTCTGCGGAATGAACGCACCGATCAGCAGTGCATACACCGGCAGGCGCGCCGAACAGGTCATCAACGGCGCCACCAGGATCGTGGCCAGGCGGTCGCGCGGGTCCTGGATGCTGCGGGTGGACATGATGCCCGGCACCGCGCAGGCGAAGCTGGACAGCAGCGGGATGAACGAGCGACCGGACAGGCCGGCAGCCGCCATCATGCGGTCGAGCAGGAACGCCGCGCGCGGCAGGTAGCCGGACTCCTCCAGCACCAGGATGAAGAAGAACAGGATCAGGATCTGCGGCAGGAACACCACCACGCCGCCGACGCCGGCGATGATGCCGTCGGTCAGCAGGCTGGCCAGCGGACCTTCCGGCAGCACGCTGCCAACGAAGGTGCCGAGCCAGGCAAACCCGGCCTCGATGCCGTCCATCAGCGGCGTCGCCCAGGCGTACACCGCCTGGAAGATCAGGAACATCACCACCGCCAGGCTGACCAGGCCGAACACCGGGTGCAGCAGCCAGCGGTCCAGCGCGTCGTCGATCTTTGCGGTCCGCGCCGGCATGCGCACGGCAGCGGCCAGAATGGCGCGCACCTGCGCGTGGTAATCCACGCTGCCGTCAACGCCGGCCATCGGCGCATCCAGGTGCGGCACCATCGCGTCCAGGCGCTCCACCAGGGCCTTGGCACCCTGCTTGCGCACCGCCACGGTTTCCACCACCGGCACGCCCAGCTCACGCTCCAGCGCGGCCACATCCACCTGGATACCGCGGCGCTGGGCCGCATCAACCATGTTCAGCGCCACCACCATTGGCTTGCCGAGCTCGCGCAGTTCCAGCGCGAAGCGCAGGTGCAGGCGCAGGTTGGTGGCATCGATCACGCACAGCAGCACGTCCGGCGCGGCCTCACCCGGGTAGAAGCCCCGGCACAGGTCGCGGGTGATCGCCTCGTCCAGACTGGCCGGATGCAGGCTGTAGGCACCGGGCAGGTCGAGCACGGCAAATTCACGCCCGGATGGTGCCCGCAGGCGACCTTCCTTGCGCTCGACGGTGACGCCGGTGTAGTTGGCGACCTTCTGCCGGCTGCCGGTCAGCTGGTTGAACAGCGCCGTCTTGCCACTGTTCGGGTTACCGACCAGCGCGATGCGCAGGGGGGCGGTGATGGCAGTGGCGGTCATGCGCGTCGCACCTGGCTGGCGGCGTCGATCACGACGCGCTTGGCTTCACTGATCCGCAGCGCGAACCGGGTGAACCCGACCTGCACCAGCAGCGGCTCGCCCCCCACCGGGCCCTTGGCCACCAGGCGCACTTCCTCGCCCTTCACGAAACCCAGCTCGCGCAGGCGACGGGCGATGGCATCGTTGGCATGCAGGTCCTGCACGGACTCGACCACGGCCGAGGTGTGCAGCGGCAGTTCGGACAGCGTCATCTAGCGTGTTCTCTGCTGGATGTAAATGGTTCTCGATTCTAACATTCCCGCGTCGCGTCATGGCCCATGACCAATGGCCCGCTATGATCCATACAGGTATGGAGTGACCCTGGAATCCCATGAACGATGCTTTGCAGATCGAGCGCAGCGGCGCCGTCCTCACTCTCTGGCTGAACCGGCCGGAGTTGCACAACGCCTTTGACGCCAGCCTGATCGCCCGGTTGACCGCCGCCTTGGAGGCGGCCGGGCGCGACAACTCGGTGCGCGCGGTGGTGGTCGCCGGCCACGGCGCCTCCTTCTCGGCCGGCGCCGACATGCAGTGGATGCGTGGCATGGCCGCCGCCAGCGAGGCCGACAACCGGGAGGACTCGCTGGCCCTGGCGCGGCTGATGCGCACCCTGGACGAGCTGCCCAAGCCGACCCTGGCCCGGGTCCACGGCGCGGCCTTCGGGGGGGGCGTCGGCCTGGTCGCCTGCTGCGACATCGCCATCGCCAGCACCTCGGCCCGCTTCGGCCTGACCGAAAGCCGCCTCGGCCTGTTGCCGGCGGTGATCTCGCCGTACGTGATCGAGGCCATCGGACCACGCCAGGCGCGCCGCTGGTTCGCCACCGGCGAGCACTTCGACGCAGAGACCGCGCTGCGCATCGGCCTGGTCCACCAGCTGGTCGAACCCGAACGCCTGGACGAAGCCCTGGAGCGTCAGCTGGCGTTGCTGGACAAGGCCGGCCCGATCGCCTCGTCCAGCGCCAAGCAGCTGGTACGGCAGGTGCGCGACAGCCATGACCGCGACACCCTGGATCGCGATAATGCCGCTTTGATCGCGCGCCTGCGGGTGTCCGCCGAGGGCCAGGAAGGCCTGGGCGCCTTCCTCGACAAGCGCGCCCCCCACTGGGTCACGGAAGCCTGAACATGCTCGATCATCTTGGTTTGACCAGCGCCGACCTGGCGCGCAGCAAGACCTTTTTCCTGCAGGCACTGGCGCCACTGCAGATCGGCCTGGTGATGGAGGTCACCGCCGAACAGACCGGCGCCCACGACCACGTCGGCTTCGGCAGCGACGGCAAGCCGTTCTTCTGGCTCGGCAATGCCGGCACCGCCAGCCAGGGTGTGCATGTGGCGTTCTCCTGCGCCAGCCGTGCCCAGGTGGACGCCTTCCATGCCGCCGCACTCGCCGCCGGCGGTCGCGACAACGGTGCGCCGGGCCTGCGCCCGTGGTACCACCCCGACTACTACGGCGCCTTCGTGCTAGACCCGGACGGCAACAACATCGAGGCGGTCTGCCACCGCCCAGCCGCCGAGGTGGTCGCATGAGCGACTACGTACGCATCGTCGAGGTCGGCCCGCGTGACGGCCTTCAGAACGAAAGGCAGTCGGTCTCCACCACCGACAAGATCGAACTGATCAACCGCCTGTCGGCCACCGGCCTGCGCAGCATCGAAGCCACCAGCTTCGTCAGCCCCAAGTGGATTCCGCAGCTGGCCGACGCCGCCGAGGTCTATGCCGGCATCCAGCGCCGGCCCGGCATCCACTACCCGGTGCTGGTGCCGAACGAACAGGGTTACGACCGGGCGCGCGCGGTGGGTGTGGAGGAAGTGGCGGTGTTCACCGCCGCCTCCGAGGCGTTCAACCGCACCAACACCAATGCCGGCATTGACGAGTCGCTGGCCCGCTTCGAACCGATCCTGCGCCGCGCCGCTGCCGATGGCGTACGCGTGCGCGGCTACGTCTCCACCGTGCTCGGCTGCCCCTACCAGGGCAACGTGCCGCTGGCCGACGTGGTGCGCGTGGCCCGCGCCCTGCACCAGATGGGCTGCTACGAGATCTCGCTGGGCGACACCATCGGCGTGGGCACCCCACGCAAGGCGCGCGCCATGCTGCAGGCGGTGGCAGCCGAGATCCCGATGGCGGCGTTGGCCGTGCACTTCCACGACACCTATGGCCAGGCCATCGCCAACATCGCCAGCTGCCTGGAAGAAGGCGTGCGCGTGGTCGACAGTGCGGTATCCGGCGCCGGTGGCTGCCCGTATGCGAAGGGCGCCAGCGGCAATGTCGCCAGCGAGGACGTGGTCTACCTGCTGCAGGGCCTGGGCCTGGACAGCGGCGTGGACCTGCCGGCTCTGGCCGAAACCGGGCGCTGGCTGGCCGGCCTGCTCGGCCGCGCCACCGCCAGCCGCACCGGGCAGGCGCTGGCCGCCGGTTGAGCGTCCTGCTGCGCCGCTCGCCTACGGGCGGCGCAGTGCACAACAGCGGCCGTCACCGCTTCCGTTAGAATCGGCGGCTCTTGAACCTGCAGGACCGTGCAATGCAGCTGTCTTCCGTACGTGCCGTGATCACTGGCGGCGTCTCCGGCCTCGGCCTGGCCGTGGCCCAGCACCTCGTCGCGCAGGGCGGCAAGGTGGCCCTGTTCGACCTCAACGACGACAAGGGCGCTGCCGCCGTTGCCGAGCTGGGCGCCGACAAGGCCCACTATTTCAACGTCAATGTCAGCGATGAGGCGGCCGTGGCCGCGGCCATCGACCAGGCCCATGATTTCCTCGGCAGCCTGAACGTGGCGATGAACTGCGCCGGCATCCTCGGCGCCGGCCGCGTGCTCGGCAAAGAAGGTCCGATGCCGCTGGCCGGCTTCCAGGGCACCGTGATGGTGAATCTGGTCGGCAGCTTCAATGTCGCCAAGGCTGCCGCCAACCGCATGCAGCACAACGATGCGGGCACCGATGGCGAGCGCGGCGTGATCATCAACACCGCCAGCATCGCCGCCTATGAAGGCCAGATCGGCCAGGCCGCCTATGCCGCCAGCAAGGGCGGCGTGGTATCGATGACCCTGCCGATGGCACGCGAACTGTCGCGCTTCGGCATCCGCGTCAACACCATCGCGCCGGGCGTGTTCTGGACGCCGATGGTCGACGGCATGCCCGAAGCCGTGCAGCAGTCGCTGGCCGCCTCGATCCCGTTCCCGTCGCGGCTGGGCAAGCCGGAAGACTTCGCCAGCCTGGTCGGCTTCATCCTCGGCAACACCTACCTCAATGGCGAGACCATCCGCCTGGACGGCGCTACCCGCCTCGCTCCGAAGTGATTCCCCCGGGCGCCGGGACGGCGCCCTCCCCCAACGACCTAGATCACCATGAAAGCCAACGACATCAAGAAGGGCAACGTCGTCGAGTACAACAACGGCGTCTACCAGATCCGCGACATCGAGCGCAGCTCCCCGCAGGGTCGCGGCGGCAACGTCCGCTTCCGCTTCATCATGTACAGCGTGCCGGGCGGCAACAAGCTCGACGCAAGCTTCGATGCCGACGACAACCTGGTCGAAGTCGAACTGCTGCGCCGCCAGTCCACCTATTCGTACAAGGATGGCGATGCTTTCGTGTTCCTCGATGACGAGGACTACACGCCCTACACCCTGGACGCGGACGTGATCGGCGATGACGCCGGCTACATCACCGACGGCCTGACCGGCATCTACGTGCAGGTGATCGACGAGCAGCCGGTCGCGATCCAGCTGCCGGCCTCGGTGGTGCTGGAAGTGATCGAGACGCCGCCGGAACTGAAGGGCGGCACCGCAACCAAGCGCCCGAAGCCGGCCAAGCTCAACACCGGCATCGAGATCATGGTGCCGGAGTACATCGTCAACGGCGAGCGCGTGCTGGTGAACACCGCCACCGGCGAATTCGCTGGCCGTGCCGACTAAGCACCTCGCGCTGATCGCCTGCCTGTCCCTGCTTGCGGCGTGTTCGCCGCAGGCAGCGGACAGCGCCGCCGATGCTGCGCCGAAAACCTCACCGGTCGGACCGGCGGTGACGGCCGCACCTGCGGTGGAGGCACCGGCCGCCGTCGAGGCCACCGCCGAAGCAGCGCCCTCTACCGACCTGTCCTCTGGCGATGAGGAGCTGGACAAGGCACGTGCAGCCGCAGGCTGTCCGATCCCGGAGGATGTGTATGACGTCGACGACGTGCGCGTCTACTGCGCGATGCCAGGTGACGTCCAGGCCTTCCTCGCACGCGAGAACACCTGCCAGCACTTTGCGGGTGAGGAACCTTATGACGACGAGCGCCGCCGCGAACTGGAAGAGGCCAGCGCCAAGTACTGCGAGGGCCGCGAGAAGATCTTCACCGATCTGGTCGCGCGCCATCGCGACGACTGCGCGACCCGCGCAGCGTTGATCGGGATCAACAGCCGCTACGACCTTGTATTCGAGCTGGACCTGAAGCCCTGCGAGGGCTGACCCGTCGATGATGTAGAGCCGAGCGTGGGCTCGGCTCTACAGATGGCTTACGGCTGCTTCGCGCCGAAATTGCCGCAGCCGTGGTACTGGCGGGTGCCGATGGTCAGATTCACCTTGGCTTCGAACGCCTCGCCACTCATGTCGTCCTGGCAGGTGGTGCGCTGGAAGCTGAGCTTGACGTCGGTGCCGTCGGACGCCTTGCCACTCCATCCGTCGGCACCTTCGGTGGGCGTGGGGACGTCGAAGCGGCGCTCACCGTAATCGACTTCGACCTGCAGGCCGGGCCTGTCGCCGTCAACAACGGCCAACCAACCCGGCTCGTTGCCGGTGGCACGGAACGCCGCGGCGCCAGCGCTGCCATCCCCTTCAGTGGCTTCCACCGCATGGCACTCGCGGTCCGTCTCGCCCTTCAGGCTGAGCAGGCCCTCATCGCTACCCTTGGTCCAGAAACTGTTGCCCTGCCCATCACCGTACTTCGCACCCGATGCGGCACGCTCGGAGGCCATGGCGAACGTGCGATCACCAATGACCACCGTGGCTGCGTCTTCGCCGTTGAAGGTTGCGCGCACGCTCAGATCACCACACTGGTAAGCGGTTTCGCTGCCACCGCCGGTACTGGCGCTCGGCTGCGGCGTGGCCGGCGCGGCATCGCTGCCGCCCGCAACAGGTGACTGCGCCGGCTGGCACGCAGCGAGAACCAAGCCGAGGGAAGCGGCCAACAGACTGGGAACTACACGCATGGCTCGACTCCTTGTCGGCACTACAGAGAGGTTCGACCCTACCACCTGGCGGTGAGCGGGGCCTGAAAGCGGCCTGACCACGCTCACGCGGCCAGCACCGCCATCGACAGCAGCTGTGCGCCCGCGGCACCGGAACTACAGGCCCATACGCGCAGCAGGCGCAGCTTCAGTTCGCGCTCGCGGCCCTGCCCGCGCACCGCCAACCACACGTCGCTGGACAGCAGCGCCAGGCGGCCACACAGCAGCGTTTCCACCGCCTGCAGCTGCAGCCCTTGAACCTGCAGGTCGCCCGCCAGCCAATCGCCCAGCCAGGGCAGATCCAGCATGCGCCCACCGTTGCCATCCATCATGAACAGCGCAGGCGATACCAACGCGGTCAATGCCGTGTGGTCATCCTCCAGCAACGCCTGACACAGGCGCTGTTCGAGCGTGGCCAGCTGCACCTCATGCAGGTCTTCAATGATGTTCCGTTCCATCCACGGATCCTTCCGGCATCGGCCGGCGCCTGCGCAGGCGCTGCGCGAGCCACTGCCGCGCGCCCTGCACCACTACATAGAAGACCGGCACGAAGAACACCGCCAGCACAGTCGCGCTGACCATGCCACCGAACACACCGGTTCCGATCGCCTGCTGGGTTTCCTTGGATGCCCCCTGCGCCAGCATCAGCGGTACCACGCCCAGCGCGAACGCCAGCGAGGTCATCAGGATCGGCCGCAGCCGCAACCGCGCCGCCTCCAGCGCCGCCTCGACCAGGCCACGACCCTGCTGCTGCAGCTGACGGGCGAACTCCACGATGAGGATCGCGTTCTTCGCCGACAGCCCGATCACGGTGATCATGCCGACCTTGAAGAACACATCGTTGGGCATGCCGCGCAGCAGCACCGCAGCCACCGCGCCCAGCAGACCCAGCGGCACCACCAGCATCACCGCCAGCGGAATCGACCAGCTCTCATACAGCGCGGCCAGCACCAGGAACACCACCAGCATCGACAACAGCAGCAGCCACGGCGCCTGCGTTCCGGATTCGCGTTCCTGCAGCGACTGGCTGGTCCATTGCAGGGCGAAGCCGGACGGCAGCTGCCGCGCAAGGCGCTCCATCTCGGCCATCGCCTGGCCGGTGGACACGCCGGAGGCTGGTGCGCCCGACAGATTGAGCGCGGGGAAGCCGAGGTAACGCTGCAGCTGCAGTGGCGCTTCGGTCCAGTGCGGCGTCACCAGTTCGGACAATGCCACCATGCCGCCCTCGCTGTTGCGCACGTACAGCTTCAGCACGTGCTCCAGCTCCATCCGGTGCGCTGCATCGGCCTGCAGGATCACCTGCTGCAACCGTCCCTTGTTGGGGAAATCGTTGACGTACCGCGATCCCATCGCCGCCGACAACGTGCTGCTGATATCCGCGAAACCCACACCCATCGCCTCGGCCTTGGCGCGGTCGATGTCCAGTCGCACGCTGGTACCGGCCGGCAGGCCATCGGCGTGCACTTCGGACAGCAGCGGACTCGCCTGGGCACGTTTCAGCAGTTGCTGCAGGGCCTCCCGCAGCGCCTCCTGGCTCTGCCCGTTGCGGGCCTGCAACGCCAGCGAGAAGCCGGAAGACCGGCCAAGGCTGTCGATCGCCGGCGGCATTACGCTCATCACCTCGCCCTCGCCCACCCGTGCCATCGCTTTCTGCGCCGCCGCCACTTCACCGGCTGCGGTCGCTCCAGCACGCGCCCCCCAGTCCTTCAGCATGGTGTAGGTCAGGGCCGCACTCGGGCCGGACCCGGAGAAGCTGTAGCCGAGAATCGACTGGTTGGAGCCGATACCCGGTCGTGAGGCCACGTGCCGTTCATAGGCTTCGACCACGGCCAGGGTGCGCTCGGCCGTGGCTTCGGCGGGCAGCTGGATCGAGGTCATGAAGTAACCCTGATCCTCTTCCGGCAGGAACGCGCCGGGCAGCCAGTGCAGGCCCAGCAGCAGCGCCACTACCAGCGCGGCAAACACGCCCATCACCCGCCCACTGCGCTGCAGTACCGATGCCACGCCGCGCTGGTAGCGTCCGGTCATCTTTTCGAAGCCGCGGTTGAAGGCACCGAACAGCCCGCCGCGACCGTGATGGCCATGCGTGTCGTGGCGCAGCAGGGTCGCGCACAGTGCCGGGGTCAGACTCAACGCCAGCAATGCCGAGAACAGGATCGACACCGCCATCGCCACGGTGAACTGACGGTAGATCGCGCCCACCGAGCCGCTGGCCAGGGCCATCGGAATGAAGACCGCGGTCAGCACCAGGGTGATGCCGATCACCGCACCGGTCAGTTCGCGCATCGCCTTGATGGTGGCCTCGCGCGGCGGCAGCCCTTCCTCGGCCATGATCCGCTCCACGCCTTCGACCACGACGATCGCATCGTCAACGATGATGCCGATCGCCAGCACCATGCCGAACATGGTCAGCACATTGATCGAGAAGCCCAGTGCCAGCATCACCGCAAAGGTGCCCAGCAACGCGATCGGCGCAACCAGTGCGGGGATCAGCGTGTAGCGCCAGTTCTGCAGGAACAGGTACATCACCGCGAACACCAGCAACATGGCTTCCAGCAGCGTCTGCACCACTTTCTGGATCGAGATCTTGACGAACGGCGCAGTGTCGAACGGAATGCTCGCCTGCACCCCGCGCGGCAGCAGCTGCGCCAGTTCGGCCATGCGTTCGCGCACTGCGGCGGCGGTGCGCACCGCGTTCGCACCCGGACGCAGTTGTACGCCGGCCGCAGTGGCCGGATGACCGTCCTCGCGCGTCCCCCAGGCATAGCTCTGCGCGCCCAGCTCGATACGGGCGACGTCACCCAGCAGCACCCGCGAGCCATCGGCACCGGCGCGCAGCACGATGGCGGCGAACTGCTCGGGCGTGGACAGCTGGCCATCGGCGCTCAGCGGCACCGTGATGCGCTGGCCCGGTACGCCGGGTGAATCGCCGATGCGGCCCGGCGAAATCTCCAGGTTCTGCTGTTCGATGGCGCTGGCCACATCGCCGATGGTCAGGCCGTAGCCGGTCAGGCGGGTCGGATCGAGCCACACGCGCATCGCCTGCTCGGCACCGAACAGCTGCACGCGGCCGACACCATCGACCCGGCGCAGTTCTTCGATGATGTTGCGCGCCATGAAATCACCCAGTGCCGCTTCGCTGACGCTGGCATCGGGCGAGCGCAGGCCGACCAGCATCAGGAAGCCGGAATCGGCGGCCTCGACGAACAGACCGTTCTGGCGAACGCTGCGCGGCAGACGCGGCTCGATCGCCTTGATCCGGTTCTGTACGTCCACCTGGGCCAGCTCCGGGTCGGTACCCGGCTTGAAGGTGGCGATGATCGAGGCTTCGCCGGACGTATCGACCGACGATTCGAAGTACAGCAGATGCTTGACGCTGGACAGCTCGCGCTCGATCAGCCCGACCACGGCATCATTGAGCGTCTGCGGGCTGGCACCCGGGTAGCTGGCATAGATGCTGACGCTGGGAGGAGCGACGGCCGGGTAGCGCTCCACGGCCAGGCGCGGAATCGCCAGCACGCCAGCCAGGATGATGAAGATCGCCAGCACCCAGGCGAACACCGGGCGATCGATGAAGAAACGTGCCATGTTGAATTGTCCTGGAGGGGCTGGCCCGGAAAAGGCTCAGCCCTTGCTGCCGGCCTGCATCGCACCGGCGCTGGCGACCGGCAACTGCCAGTCGCGTGCATCGACCACTACGCCTTCCTGCAGGCGCTCCTGGCCTTCAACCACCACCTTCTCGCCTGCCTTCAGGCCATGCCGCACCAGCCACTGGCGATCGACACTACCGTCCACTTCCAGCGTGCGGATCACCGCCTTGCCGTCGGCACCGATCACCCAGGCGTAGGCCTGGCCGCCGGCGCTGCGCAGCACCGCCTGCTGCGGCACGGTCAATGCACTGGCGGGAGCACCGCGCGGCACCCTGGCACGCACATACATGCCGGGCAGCAGCTGGCGTTTCGGGTTGTCGACCAGGATGCGCAGGATCACATCGCCGGTACGCGCATCGACGTTGATGCCGGAGAACAGCAGCTGGCCACGCTCGGGCAGCGACTTGCCGGCGGCGCCGATGATCGTCACCGGCAGTTCGCCGCCACCGGCACTGCGCTGCAGCGACTCCAGCTGCGCCGCCGGCTGGCGTACGTCGACGTAGACCTGGTCGATCTGCTGCACCACGGCCATCGGTTCGGCATCGGCAGCGGCCACCAGCGCGCCTTCGGTCACCAGGGCCTGGTCGATACGGCCGGCAATCGGCGCACTGACCGTGGCGTAGCGCAGGTCCAGCTGACGACGGGAAAGGATGGCGCGCGCTTCATTCACCGCCGCGCGCGCCTGTTCGTACTCGGCGCTGGCGTCGTCACGATGCTGCTGGCTGACCGCCTGTGCGGCGGCCAGCGCATGCAGCCGCTGCGACTGCACGCGGCTGCGGCCGAGCGCCGCCTCACTGCGCTGCAAGGCAGCCAAGGCCGAATCGACGTCGGCACGGAACGCGGCCGGATCGATCTGGAACAGGGCCTGGCCGGCGCTGACTTCGGCGCCCTGTTCGAACAGGCGGCGCTGCACGATACCGCCCACCTGGGCGCGGATCTGTGCGGTGCGCACCGCTGCCACGCGACCGGGCAGCTCGTCATCGCGCTGCACCACCTGCGGGCCAACGGTAACCACGCTGACCCGTGGTGCCGCTTCGGGAGTGGCTTCGGGGGAGGAACAGGCCGTCATGGCCAAGGCGAGGGCCGCGATCAACGCGACCGGAGTCCTGAAGGTTCTCATTGCTGTGCACAATGCCGCGCAGGCGGCGGATAGGTTCTGAAGCGTGCAGTGTGCGTGGCGATGATGGGGTTTCGATGGAGGAAGTGTGGAGATACGATGGAGGCAAGCACCTTCTGGCCCCGCCCCTGCATGCATGCCTCCCCTGCCCTCGCCGCCCTCGTCCTGATCGTCGAGGATGAGGCCGAGATCGCCGACATTCTTACCGCCTACCTGGAACGCGAAGGGCTGCGCACCCTGCGTGCCGCCGATGGCCACAGCGCACTGGACCTGCACCGCAGCGCCCGCCCCGATCTGGTCCTGCTGGACGTGCAGCTGCCGCGCCTGGATGGCTGGAGCGTACTGACCCAGCTGCGCCAGCGCGGCGAAACACCCGTGATCATGCTGACCGCGCTCGACCAGGATCTGGACAAGCTGACCGCGTTGCGCATGGGCGCCGACGACTACGTGGTCAAGCCGTTCAACCCCGCCGAAGTGGCCGCGCGCGTGCGCGCCGTGCTGCGTCGTACGCTGCGTACCTCACGCGTGGACGCACCCACCGCGCTGCGCGTGGGCCCGCTGCTGATCGACTCGGCCACCCATGCCGTGCATGTCGAGGGCGAAGGCTACAGCCACGAAGTCCTGCTCACCCTGACCGAGTTCAAGCTGCTGCATTGCATGGCGCTGGCACCAACGCGGATCTTCAGCCGCAGTGAACTGATGCACGAATGCCTGCCCGAAAGCGAAGCACTGGAGCGTACCGTGGACAGTCATGTCAGCAAGCTGCGCCGCAAGCTGGATGAAGTGGGCATGCTCAACGTGCCGGCCAGCGTGCGTGGCGTCGGCTATCGGCTGATGGCCGACCGCTGATGGCCCGCATGCGCCGCTTCGGGCTCAGCCGCCACATCATCGTATCGATGTCGCTGATGGTGATCGGCGTCATCGTGATGATGATCCTGTCGTCGTGGCTGCTGTACGCGGTGCTGGTCGAATTCTTCCCCGGCAGCACCGACGAACCGGAGGGCTGGCTGCCGACGGGGCCGGAGCTGGCCTGGATGGTTGGCGTGATCCTGACCGGCCTGGCACTGGCCATCGCTGCTTCGTTCCGGTTGGCCCATCGCATCCTCTCGCCCTTGAACTCGGTGGTGGACAGCGTGCGCGCGCTTGCTGAAGGTGACCTCGGCGCGCGCGCCAGCGCGGAGGAGAATTCGCCCGGCGAGGTGGCCACCCTGGTCGAGGACTTCAATGCGATGGCGCGCCGGCTGCAGCACATGGAGAGTGAGCGCGCGATGTGGCACGCGGCCATCGCCCATGAACTACGGACCCCGGTGACCATCCTGCGTGGCCGCCTGCAGGGCTTGGCCGAGGGCGTCTTCCAGCCCGATGAATCGCAGTTCCGCAGCCTGTTGGCCCAGGTCGAGGGCCTGTCGCGCCTGATCGAGGACCTGCGCGTGCTGAGCCTGGCCGACAACGCGCGCATGGACGTGCGCCGCGCACGCACCGACGTGGTGGCCGAGGTGCATTCGGTGATGACCCTGGTCGACCCTCAGTTCCGCGCCGCCGGCTTCGTGCTGGAACTGGAAACCAGCCGCGAGGAGCATGCGGCGCACTGCGATCCCACGCGGCTGCGCCAGGCGCTGCTGGCGCTGCTGGAGAACGCGCGGCGCTATGCCAGCCCCGGCAAAGTACGGATCGCCGTGCATGACACGCCCGGGCATGTGCAGGTGGCGATCGAGGATGAGGGTCCGGGCATCGACCCCGAGCTGCACGCCGACATCTTCACTCCGTTCATGCGTGCCGATGGATCGCGCTCACGTCAGGGCGGTGGCAGCGGCCTCGGCCTGGCGGTGGTCAAGGCCATCGCCGATGCACATGGGGGCCGGGTCTACTGCACGCCTGGCGATGCCGGCGGCAGCCGTTTCGTCATCGAACTACCGCGCCAGTAGCTGGCGTCGCCGCCTGCTCGCGGAGATGGGCGCCGAGCGCTGCCAGGTTGGCATCGATCGCATCCAGCTCGCTTCGCTGCGTGGCCGGCAACTGCTGGCGCAGCTGTACGCGCAATGCCTGCCACGCGGGCACCGCCCGTGTGCTGGCGGCGGCCACCGCCTCGGCCAACAGCGCCTGCTCGTCGGCCAGCGGTAGTCCATAGCCGCCGTCATGCAGCAACGTGCCCGGGCGCAACCATTGCCCACTCTGCTCCAGCAGTTCGCGCAGACCGCGCGTCTGCGCGCTGTCCGGTGCGGCCAACAGGCGGCGCTTGAGTACGTCGCGCGCGCGCAGCTCGGCACGCCGTTGCGCAGCCTGCTCCAGCAGCAGCAGGCCAGCGCTGGCGCGCAGGTCACCGCGCAGCAGCCACGGCGCGCGTTGCTGTGCGGGCACTTTCAGCCAGCCGCGCACATCACGCGCCGGCAACGCCAGCTGCGCGGCGGCCACCCCGAACAACTGCTGGTAGTGGTCACGGGCCGAAGCAAAATAATAGCCTTGGGCCTGCGCGGCGCTGCGGTCGGTCAACACGCCCTCGTCCAGCATCTGCAGCCGCGCCAGCCGCCGCTTCAGCCCACGCGGACTGAGCTGGGCCAGGCCGGCGTCGCCCAGCCGCGGCACACCGGCCTGCAGCAGCTTGGCCGTCTCCACCGCGCAGTTGTTGCTGACGAAGTAGTAGCGCCCGTCGTAGCTCCAATGCACCTGCGCGACCCGCTCCAGCAGGCTGGCGATCTCGGTGCGCTCCAGCCGCAGCGGCAGTGACTGCAGCCCGCGCAACTCGACCTTGGTGTACTCGTCCACCACCTGCTGCAGCGGCAGCACGAACAACCGCGAGGGATAGCCGCCGGTCAGCCCGCGCCAGTTGGAAATCTGCACGTCGCCAACGAACGCGCGGAACGACAGCACACGGTGATACTCAAGATCCAGCCGGCAGTCGGGCCCCGGCGCGCGGCCAGGCCGGCAGATCACCAGCCGGAGCATGCTGTGGCCCCAGCGGCTCATCGGTTGCGCACTGCCTTCGGCAAACAGGTAGTCCACGGCGTAGATGCGTGCGGGATCGAGCTGGAGCAGCGACGCCGCCCCCTCCTCCGAGCCGGCCTGCAGCATCGGAACGGAGGGATCGCACTGCGGCTGCGGCAGCGAAGGTGGCGCTCCAAAGTGGGCCCGGTACCACTGCGCCAGCGCCGGGCGTCGGCACGCGAATTCACCATCAAGCAGGAAATGCTCGGCGTTCACTGCCAGATACTCGGCCGGGTCCGTCAGCTCGTACGCATCCGGGCTGCGGTCACGGAAGTCGTTGTCGCCACGGCCCAGATGCCAGGGCTTGCGCTGCCAGCCCGCGAGGTCGCGCCAGCGCGCACTGTGCGACCAGTTCGCGCCGCTGCGGTCCGCTACATGGGCCAGTTCGTGCACCAGCGCACTGCGTCGCGCGCGCCGTGCACCCGGCACGCCGTCGTCCAGCAGGTCGCGGCGCAGCGCAATGCGGCCGGCGAAGGCGCGGCCATGCACATCGGCAGGCAGATCATCGCGCCAGGCCACCTGCACCTGCGCCGGCAGTGCGCGCAACAGCCCGTCGGGCAGCAGCGCCTGCACATCAGCCAGGGTCTGGTTGGCGAGCTGCTGCTGCGCCAGGTCCAGGCCAGCCGGATCCAGCTGCAGGCCTCCGCTGGCATGTACCGCCGGAGCCGCCAGCAGTAGAGCCAGGCCATGCCTGGCTGCGTTCCGTGCAGATGTCATGCGATTGCCAGCCAGCGGCCGGCACTATCCGAAGGTCGGATCAACGCGCCAGCAGCGCGCGGGCCAGTTCCAGGTCGCTCTGCTGCTGCGCGGCGGCACTCTGCTCGCGCAGATGGACCAGCGCGGCCTGCAGGCGTGCACCCCGGATCTGGCCGTCGCTGGCCACGAACGCGGCGGCATCATCGCGCGCGGCTTGGACTACCTTGTCGTCGCCCGAACTGCTGGCCGAGGAACCGGAGGACGCACCGGTGGCAGAACCGGCCGAGGTGCCGGCGAAGCTGGAAGCGAAGCCGGCCAGCGGCAGGGACAGCAGGGCGAGCAGCAGAAGCGGACGGATCATCGGTTCGAAGCCGGTTGTGGGAATGGGTGGAGCGTAACGGGTGCGTGAAGACTGTGCGCGGTTCAGACGTCGAACAGCTTGCCTGGATTCAGCCGCGCTTGGGGATCAAAGGCATGTTTGACCGCCTTCATCAACGCGATCTCGGCCGGGCCGCGCGTGCTGGACAGGTAGCCCTTCTTGACCAGGCCGATGCCATGCTCGGCCGAAATGCTGCCGTTGAAGCGCTCCAGTACCTGGGCCAGCAGCTTGGTCACGTGTTCGCACTGCGCCACGAAATCGGCGTCACCGGTGTCGTCCGGCTTGAGCACGTTGATGTGCAGGTTGCCGTCGCCGATATGTCCGAACCAGACCACGTCGAAATGCGGGTAGGCCTGCCCGATCAGTGCCTGGGTCTCGGCCAGGAACGCCGGCATCGCCGAGATCCGCACCGAAACGTCATTCTTGTAGGGCTTGTAGCGCGCCAGCGCTTCGGTGATGCCTTCGCGCAGGCGCCACAGCTGGGCGGCCTGGGCGTCGCTGGCACTGATCACGCCGTCGCTGACCCAGCCGTTGCCCATGCAGTCCTCGAACGCCGCCATCGCCGCCGCTTCCTGCGCCTCGTCATTGGCCGCGAATTCGGTCACCACGTAGTACGGATGCACCTCATCGAACGGCGCCTGCGCGCCGTGAGCCAGTACGTGCTCCAGAGCGCGGTCGGTGAAGAATTCGAACGCCTGCAACTGCAGGCGCGCACGGAACGCAGCGAACACCTGCATCAGCACTTCGAAGCTGGGCAGTGCCAGCAGCATCACGTTGCTTGCAGGCGGCGGGTCGGTCAACTTCACCGTCGCCTCGACGATTACGCCCAGCGTGCCCTCCGAACCGATCAGCAGCTGGCGGAAGTCGTAACCGCTGGAGTTCTTGATCAGTCCTTTGTTGAGTTCCAGCAGCTCGCCGTTGGCGGTGACCACCTTCAGCCCGGCGATCCACTCGCGGGTGTTGCCGTAGCGGATCACGCGGATGCCGCCGGCATTGGTGGCGATGTTGCCCCCAATCGTGCAGGAGCCGCGTGCCGCGAAATCGACCGGGTAGATCAGGCCGTGGTCCAGCGCGGCGTTGTGCACGGCCTCCAGCGGCATGCCGGCCTGCACCACCAAGGTGCGATCGACCGCATCGTAGGCCAGCGCCTTGTTCATCCGTTCCAGGCTGAGCACCAGCTCGCCGTTGGCCGCCACCGCGCCGCCGGACAGGCCAGTGCGGCCGCCGGACGGCACCACCGCCACGTCATGCTCGGCGCTCCAGCGCATCACTGCCTGCACTTCCTCGACCGTGGCCGGCAGCGCAATCGCCAGCGGTGCCGGCGTCCAGCGCCGGGTCCAGTCGCGCCCGTAATGCGCCAGGTCGGCCGGGTCGGTCTTCAGCTTCAGGCCGGGACAGGCCTGCTGCAGCGAGGCAATGCGGGAATCGGTCATGACGGTCCAGCGCGGTGCGTGAAGAACGGGCAAGCGTGCCAGCGGCACGCGCCAGCGTCCAGCCCCGCATCCGTGCAGCTAGCTACCGATGCAACCAATTGCGCACTGCACCATGGGCGTCGCGATCTGGCATAGTGATTGGCCCCTGTCCCACTGGCCGTGTTGCCCCATGTCGCCGAAGAAGACCTCGTTCCCGAAGCAGGATATCCGCGTGCTGTTGCTGGAGGGGGTCAGCCAGACCGCCGTGGAGGTGTTCAGCGCCGCCGGCTACAGCCAGATCGAAGCGCACACCAAGGCGCTGCCCGAGGACGAACTGAAGGCGCGCATCGCCGAGGCACATATTGTCGGCATCCGTTCGCGCACCCAGCTCAGCGCCGAGGTGCTGGCCGAGGCCAAGCGCCTGATCGCGGTGGGCTGCTTCTGCATCGGCACCAACCAGGTCGACTTGGATGCAGCCGAACTGGCTGGCATCCCGGTGTTCAACGCGCCCTACTCCAACACGCGCAGCGTGGCCGAGCTGGTGATCGCCGAGGCGATCATGCTGACCCGCGGCATCCCGCAGAAGAACGCCGAATGCCATCGCGGCGGCTGGTCGAAGTCGGCCAGCGGCAGCCATGAAGTGCGCGGCAAGACCCTGGGCATCATCGGCTACGGCCACATCGGCACCCAGGTCGGCGTGCTGGCCGAATCGCTGGGCATGCAGGTGATCTTCCACGACGTGGAAACCAAGCTGGCACTGGGCAATGCCCGCGCCGCAGCTAGCCTGGACGACCTGCTGGCACGCGCCGACATCGTCACCCTGCACGTACCGGAGACACCGGCCACGCAGTGGATGATCGGCAGCACCGAACTGGCGAAGATGCGGAAGGGCGCGCACCTGATCAACGCCGCGCGCGGCACCGTGGTCGACATCGATGCGCTGGACGCGGCCCTGGCCAGTGGTCACGTCGGTGGCGCCGCACTGGACGTATTCCCGGTCGAGCCGAAGGGCAACGGCGATATCTTCGAATCGCCGCTGACCCGCCACGACAACGTGATCCTGACCCCGCACGTGGGCGGCAGCACGCTGGAAGCGCAGGACAACATCGGCGTGGAAGTGGCGGCCAAGCTGGTGCGCTACAGCGACAACGGCAGCACCCTGTCGGCGGTCAACTTCCCGGAAGTGACCCTGCCCGAGCACGCCGACAGCCTGCGCCTGCTGCACATCCACCAGAACGTGCCGGGCGTGCTGTCCAAGGTCAACGAGATCTTCTCGCGCCACAACGTCAACATCGACGGCCAGTTCCTGCGCACCGACCCGAAGGTTGGCTATGTGGTGATCGACATCACCGCCAGCGAGGAGCAGGCCACCGCCGTGCGCGAGGAGCTGGCCGCGATTGCGGGCACGTTGCGTACGCGCATCCTGTATTGAAGCGCATCCCGCCATCCACGCCATGCGTGGATGCATCTTTCAGCGCGCCAACCATCGGCGCGCCATGCGCTGCATCGATTCATCCGATTCCGGATCGGCGGCGACCTCGACCACCGGCCGCCAGGCCAGCTCCAGCGATTCCTCGCTGAGCACGAACGCCTCGCCACCCAGCGCGCGGATCACGAAACGCACGTCGTAGTGCCAGTGCCCCGGCACGTCCTTGCGCTCCGGAATCCAATGCTTGTCCAGATCAAAGATGGCCGGGTCTTCCAGCACCAGGCCGCTCAGGCCCGACTCCTCCTCGGCTTCCTTCAGCGCGACCAGGGCCAGGTCGCGCTCACCGTCGGCGTGGCCTCCCAGCTGCAGCCAGCGCTGCAGCTTGCGGTGGTGGGTCAGCAGCAGGCGCTGGCCATCGGCACTGACCAGCCAGCAGCTGGCAGTGAAGTGGCCGGCCAGACGTTCGCGCCTGAACGGATCTTCCGGATCGCCGATCAATGTGCCGAATTCGGCAGCCAACGCGTCGTGAGCAGGCTCACGACCGGCATAGTCCTGCAGCAGGCCACGCAGGTGATCATCAAGCACGGCAAGGGTTTCGACGGTCTGACTCATGAATGGGGGCGGTCTGGAAAAATACTGCTCATTATCGCCGTTCATTGTTGCGATTGCGCTTGTGCGTTGGCTTCAGCTTTGGCTAAGGTACAGCGGGCCGTTCGCACGGCCTTCACCATTCCAGGTCGCCGGCAACGCATCGGCGGCCCCCAATCCGATCATCAGGAAGTACTGCATGCTGAAAGCTCTGTTGAGGGTCAAGCCGGTCGAACCGGCCGGGCACGTCGATGCCGGCGAACCCATCGAAGGCAGCCTGGACGGCGAAGCCACGCTGAAACGGACCCTCACGGCGAAACACCTCATCATGCTCGGCATTGGTGCGGTGATCGGTGCAGGTATTTTCGTGCTGACCGGCCAGGCCGCAGCCAATCATGCCGGGCCGGCGGTCATGCTCTCCTTCGTCTTCGCCGGCATCGCCTGCGCGCTGGCCGGCCTGTGCTACGCCGAGTTCGCGGCGATGATGCCGGTTTCCGGCAGCGCCTATTCCTACTCCTACGCCACGCTCGGTGAGGGCATGGCCTGGTTCATCGGCTGGTGCCTGGTGCTGGAGTACCTGTTTGCCTCGGCCTCGGTCGCGGTGGGCTGGTCGGCGTACCTGATCAGCTTCATCACCACTACGCTGCACATGCCGTTCCCGGACGCACTGAGTGCAGCGCCGATCGCCTGGAACGGGCACGAGTTCGCCGCCTCCGGCAAGCTGTTCAATCTGCCGGCCGTGCTGATCGTGGCGGCGGTGACCGGCCTGCTGTACGTGGGCGTGACCCAGTCCGCGTTCGTCAACGCGATCATCGTCGCCATCAAGGTCTTCGTGATCTGCCTGTTCGTGGGCATCGGCGCCGCCCACGTGGACCCGGCCAACTGGCATCCGTTCATCCCGGAGAACACCGGCGTGCCGGGCGAGTTCGGCTGGAGCGGCGTGTTCCGCGCGGCCACCATCGTGTTCTTCGCCTACATCGGCTTCGATGCGGTCTCCACCGCGGCCGGTGAAACCAAGGACCCGCAGCGCAACATGCCGATCGGCCTGCTCGGTTCGCTGGCGATCTGCACCATCGTCTACATCATCGTCTGCGCGGTACTGACCGGCATGCTGCCGTACCACCTGCTCGGCACCGACAAGCCGGTGGCCACCGCACTGGAAGCCTACCCGAGCCTGTCCTGGCTGAAGACCGCGGTCGAGATCGGCGCGATCGCCGGCCTGTCCTCGGTAGTGCTGGTGATGATGATGGGCCAGACCCGCATCGCCTACACCATCTCGCGCGACGGCCTGCTGCCGAAGATGTTCGGCAAGGTCCACAAGCGTTTCCGCACGCCGTACTGGGCCACCATCGTTGTCGGCGTGATCGCCGCGTCGCTGGCCGGCCTGGTGCCGCTGAACGTGCTGGGCGAGCTGGTTTCGATGGGCACCCTGCTGGCTTTCGCCACGGTCTGCATCGGCGTACTGATCCTACGCTACAGCCGTCCTGAGCTGCACCGCCCATTCCGCGTGCCGCTGGTGTGGGTGATCTGCCCGCTCGGTGCGCTGTCGTGCCTGTTCCTGTTCTGGCAGGCGTTCGTGGTGCACTGGCACCTGTTCGTTGGTTGGACGTTGCTGGGCCTGCTGATCTACCTCGGCTACGGCATCCGCAACAGCAAGCTGGCCAAGTCCTCCTGATCCGCCTACGGGCCGGCCCTGAGCCGGCCCGTCCGTTTTCCCGTGCGCCGGTTGCGGCGCGCTTCGACAAGACCACCACACATGTTCAAGCAACTGTGGGCCACCAAGCACCCGCACGCCGCCCATGAAGACGCCAACGGCCTGAGCCTGCGCCGCCACCTCGGCCCCTGGGGGCTGACCGCCCTCGGCATCGGCGCGGTGATCGGCGGCGGCATCTTCGTCATCACCGGCCAGGCCGCTGCCAACCACGCAGGGCCGGCCATCATGCTGTCGTTCGTGCTGGCCGCCATCTGCTGCGCCTTCTGCGCGCTGGCCTACGCCGAGTTCGCCTCGATGGTGCCGGTCTCCGGCAGCGCCTACACCTATACCTATGCCACCTTCGGCGAACTCTCGGCCTGGTTCATCGGCTGGATGCTGGTGCTCGAGTACGGCGTCTCCGCCTCGGCGGTGGCGGTCAGCTGGACCGGCTACTTCCTCAGCCTGCTCAGCCAGTTCGACATCCATCTACCGGCGGCCCTGGTCAGCGCCCCGCTCGATGCACAGCTGCGGCCGACCGGCGCGATCGCCAACCTGCCCGCCGCCGCGCTGGTGCTGCTGCTGACCTGGCTGTGCTACGTCGGCATCAGCAAGTCGTCGGCGATGAACATGGCGATGGTCGTGCTGAAGACCGGCCTGATCGTGCTGGTCATCGTGGTCGGCTGGAAATACGTGGATACCGCCAACTGGACGCCATTCATCCCCGCAAACGAAGGCCCCGGCAAGTACGGCATGGAAGGCGTGCTGCGCGGCGCGGCGATGGTGTTCTTCGCCTACATCGGCTTCGAGGCGGTATCGGTGGCGGCGCAGGAGTCGAAGAATCCACAGCGCGACATGCCGTTCGGCATGATGCTGTCACTGGTGATCTGCACCGTGCTGTACATCGCGATGGCCGCGGTGATGACCGGCCTGGTGCCTTATCCGCTGCTGGGCACCGACGAACCGGTGGTCACTGCGGTGGCTGCGCATCCGCAGCTGGGTTGGCTGCGCTGGGTGGTCGAAGTCGGCGCCCTGATCGGCCTGTCCTCGGTGGTGCTGGTGATGATCATCGGCCAGCCGCGCATCTTCATGATCATGGGCCGCGACGGCCTGCTGCCGCCGGTGTTCACCAAGATCCATCCGAAGTACCGCACGCCGCACATCAACACAGTGATCACCGGCATCGGCATCGCGCTGCTGGCAGCTCTGTTCCCGCTGGATATCCTCGGCGAGCTGACCTCGATGGGTACGTTGATCGCGTTCGCAGCGGTCTGCGCCGGCGTGCTGATCCTGCGCCGCACCCAGCCGGACCTGCCGCGCCCGTTCCGCATGCCGATGGCCTGGCTGATCTGTAGTCTGGGCGTGCTGAGCTGCCTGGCGCTGCTGTCGGCGATGACGATGCACAACTGGATGTTGATGGGCGTGTGGACCTTCGTCGGCTTCGTGATCTATTTCTGCTACGGCTTCAGGCATAGCCGCCTGCGGGGCAAGTAAAGCAAACGCGGCAGGGCCCTGGCGGCCCTGCCCTGTTCCCTGGCGCGGAATGCCCCCGCTGCCTAGCGCCGGTTGAACCAGATCAGCTGCTGCTGCCAGCCGGCTCCGGCCATGCAGGCACTGAACTCGCTGCTGCGGTCGGACGCATTGACGTCCACGATGTAGCTCTCTTCTTTCGGCATCGGCACCATGTTGTACTTGCCGTCAATGGCGCAGACTTCATCCAGCCTGCAGGGCACCTTGCGGTCTTCGTAGACGGTGCGGGTAGCCACTTCATTCCTCACCGGCCAGCGATCGTCGGCCTGCGCCTTGCAACTCGAGTGGGCGGGGCCGAATGGCCGCGCTCCCGCATCCATCCTCACCCATTCCATCGTGCAGCCGCTGCTGGCCAGCGCGATGCCGATCACCCCCATCATCCCCATTGCGCGCGTGAACATCGAAACACTCCTGTCCTTGGTGCTCGCCGGAACTCCTGCGGCCACCCGATGGTGTTTCGCGGCGCGAGGCCTGTCCACGGCCGGAATCGCTTACAGCGCAAGCCATACCTTCCCCATTCAGCCTGCGCTGTGCCTGCCTCGATCCAAATCCGGACCGTCGACTGCTGGCGCACTGCGCCGCGTTGCCCGTGCACCGCACCCGCCATCGCCTCGCAGGCCCAGCATTCGGCCTGATCACGTAAAATGATCCCCATGAACGCCCCCACCTCCCCCTACGACACCGCGCGCCTGAGCGAACTGGCCCAGCTGCTGATCGACAACGTCCGCGAACTGGCCCAGGCCGGCTGGACTCCGGCCACCAGCAGCAACTTCTCCCACCGCCTGGACGACCGCCACGCTGCGATCACCGTGTCCGGCAAGGACAAGGGCCGTCTGATCGAGGACGACATCATGGTGGTGGACTTCGACGGCCAGGCCGTCGGCCGCCCGCTGCGCCCGTCCGCCGAAACCCTGCTGCACACCCAGCTGTACCGCCGCTTCCCGGAAATCGGCTGCGTGCTGCATACGCATTCGCCGGTGCAGACCATCGCCTCGCGCCTGTATGCGCCGCAGGGCCACATCCGGGTCGAAGGCTACGAACTGCTGAAAGCCTTCGCCGGCAACAGCACCCACGAAATGGCCATCGACATTCCGGTGTTCGCCAACACCCAGGACATGAACGTGCTGTCGGCGCAGGTGGACGACCTGCTCGACCGCCAGCCGCTGTGGGGCTACCTGATCGACGGCCACGGCCTGTACGCCTGGGGCCGCGACATGGCCGAGGCACGCCGGCACATGGAGGCCTTCGAGTTCCTGCTGCACTGCGAACTGGAGCTGCGCAAGCTGCGCCGCTGACGCGGTACGCACCACCAGATTCCATTCCGGAATCTGGCCGCGGCCCGCACCCTGCTACCCTGTCTTCCCCCCGAGACGTTCAAGCTGCCGCCATGAGCCGACTGCGCATCTACGACGACACCCGCCCCGAATCGCCGCTGCTGGACACCCAGGACGGCGCGCTCATCGCTGCCGAACTGAAGAAGATCGGCGTCACCTTCGAACGCTGGCAGGCCACCGCACCGGTCGCACCCGGCGCCAGCCAGGATGAGGTGTTCGCCGCCTACCGTGCCGACATCGATCGCCTGGTCGCCGAGAACGGCTTCAAGAGCGTCGACGTGGCCTCGATCGCGCCGGACAACCCGAACCGCGCCGAGCTGCGCAAGAAATTCCTCGATGAACACTTCCACAAGGAAGACGAGGTGCGTTTCTTCGTCGCTGGTTCCGGCCTGTTCACCCTGCACGTGGAAGACAAGGTCTACGAGATCGAGTGCGTGAAGGACGACCTGATCGCCGTGCCCGATGGCACCACGCATTGGTTCGACATGGGCGATGAACCCAGCTTCGTGGCGATCCGCTTCTTCACCGAGCCGGATGGCTGGGTCGGTCACTTCACCGGCACCGACATCGCGCAGAAATTCCCCCGCTACATTCCGACCCAGGCATCCTGATCCATGCAGCCCCGCGTCATCCTGACCGATATCGAAGGCACCACCAGCAGCATCTCGTTCGTCAAGAACGTGCTGTTCCCCTATGCGCGCCAAGCCCTGCCCGGCTTCGTCGCCGAACACGGCCAGGACCCGGAGGTGCGCCGCTGGCTGGACGCGGTGGCCACCGAGATCGGCGGCGCCTGCCAGGACAGCCTGGTGGTCGAGACGCTGCAGGGCTGGATCGACCAGGACCGCAAGCACACCGCGCTGAAGGCCCTGCAGGGTCGGATCTGGGATGCCGGCTACCGTCGCGGCGACTACACCGCGCACTTCTATCCGGAAGTGGCGGCAGTATTGAAGGGCTGGCACGCCTCGGGCCTGCCGCTGTACGTGTATTCGTCCGGCTCGGTGCCGGCGCAGAAGCTGTTCTTCGGCTTCAGCGATGCCGGCGATCTCAGCGCGCTGGTGTCAGGCTGGTTCGATACCGAAGTCGGCGGCAAGCGTGAGGCCGACAGCTATCGCCGCATCGTGCAGGCAATCGGCGTTCCGGCCGGCGAGATCCTGTTCCTGTCCGATGTGGTCGAGGAACTGGACGCCGCCCGCGACGCCGGGCTGCAGACGCGCCTGATCGACCGGCTGGACGACTACCCGCTGCCGCGCACGGGCCAGGCCGCCAACGGCCACGACCGCGTCGAGAACTTCCAGCAGATCCAGCTGTAAGGGTGTGCGGACCAACGGTCCGCACCCACCCGATGTCGGCTTTCCGATTCTGGTAGATGCCAACCTTGGTTGGCATGCTTCTGGAGTGCCAACCAGGGTTGGCACCTACCAACGCGTGACCCTCAGCGATCGTTGAGGGTCTTCAGCTTCAGTGACTCGCGCAGGGTCGTCAGGTCCACCGGGCCACGTACCGCGATGTCGCGGGTTTCGCCTGGCAGCAGGTCCAGCAGGTTGTCTTCGACCTGCACGTCGAGCGCACCGAAGTCGATCCAGGCCGCCCGCACAAAGCTCGCGCTTTGCAGCCGCAGCCGATAGTGGTCACCGTCGATGGCGAGGGTCGCCTTCAGTTTCTGCCGTGGCAGCACCTGGTCCTTGGCTTCAGCGAAACCCACCACCTGCCGCGCGTTCACCGTTCCGTTCTGCAGCAGTTCGAACACTGCCACCGTGCGCTTCGGGTCGGCACCAGCCAGCAGTTCCGCGTCGGTAAAGTCACCGGCCGAGGTCACCCCTGCCGCAGCCAAGGTCACCGGCTCTTCGCGCCGGCGCAGCACCTTGCCATCGACATCCATCACCCGCAGCCGCCACCGTGCGTCCAGCGCGGCGCCATCATTGATCAGGCGCACCCGCGTGCTGCCCTCATCGCGCAGCGCCGCCAGCGTCACCGGCGCGAAGAACCGCCGCGCCGCATAGTGCAGCGCCTTCCAGCGGCCGAAGTAGTCCACGCTCGACCAGGAAGCGCCCGGCCACACATCGTTGAGCTGCCAGTACAGCGAACCCATCGTGTACGGCCGCGACGCGCGGTGGTGCAACGCGGCCAGTGCGATGCCGTCGGCCTGCATCACCTGGCTGAGATAGACGAAGTCCCCGAAATCCTTTGGCGTGCCATAGCCCAGTTCGATGTAGTGCAGCAGGCGGCTGTTGCCCTCGCCGGCCATGAACTTCTGGTGCGCACGGATCACCGGGCTGTCGATGCGCTGCTCGGCGCGGGTGGCGATCTGGTCCACCGTTGCCACCGATGGCCACGCCTGCAGCCCGTATTCGGACATGAAGCGCGGCGTCTCGCGCAGGTACGCCTGAACCGGCAGTGCCGGATTGCCCCACACCTGCCAGTAGTGCTTGTCGCCACGGGTCGAGTCGTTGGCCTTCTCGTCCAGGTCGTTGCTGGGCGAGCTGGACCAGTACGGAATACCCAGCCCTTCGTCGCTCACCACCTGGCGCAGGTCCTTACCGAAGAGATCGACGTAACCCTGCCAGACCTTCGCTGCAAACGCTGGGTCGGCGGCCTTCAGATCACGGCCATGGCCCCAGTCCTTCCAGGCGGTCTCTTCTTCATTGTTGCCGCACCACAGCACGATGCTGGGGTGGTGACGCAGCCGCCGCACGTTGTCACGCGCCTCGGCCACCACGCTGCCGCGGAAGGCCGGATCGTAGCCAGGCTGCATGCCGCCGCCGAACATGAAATCCTGCCAGACCAGCAAGCCCAGCTCGTCGGCGATATCAAAGAACGCGTCGTCCTCGTAGTAGCCGCCACCCCAGTTGCGCAGCATGTTCATGTTGGCATCGCGCGCCGCCACCAGCACCTGACGCAGGCGCGCAGTATCGACCCGCGCCGGGAAGGCGTCGAACGGAATCACGTTCGCGCCCTTGGCAAAGACCGGCATGCCATTGATGACGAGGGCGAAGCCCTGCCCGCCCTTGCCATCCTGCTCACGACGCAGCTCGACCGTGCGCAGGCCGATGCGCTGCTCGCGCGCCAGCACGGCATCGGCACCGCCGTCCAGGCGCGCCCGCACCGTGTATCGGTCCTGCGCGCCGTGGCCTACCGGCCACCAACGCCGCGGCTGGGCCAGTTCAATCGGCAGCTCCACACTGTTCTGGCCCGGCTTCAGCAGCACGCTGCGCTGCACATGGGCCACGCTGCGACCCTCCGGGTCAAGCACGTCCACCGTGACCCTGGCCGTGCCCGCCGCTGCGCCCTGCTCCACCTGCAGCACCACTGCCAGCTTCGCCTGCTCCGCATCCAGCGCATCGGTGCGCACGGCCAGGTCGGTCACGCGATGCGCATCCCATGCCTGCAGGTCGACACCACGCCAAACGCCGGCAGTGACATAACGCGGCCCCCAGTCCCAGCCAAAGTGATAGGCCGGCTTGCGCGCAAAATTGCCGACCATCGCGTCTTTCGGCTCATCGCCATAGGGCGAGGGATAATTGCCGGCGATCCTGTGCGGCATCGCCTGCACGCCTGGCAGCAGGGTGCGGATCGGCGAACGGAACACGATCTGCAGCTCATTGTCCTTGGCGCGCAAGCGCCCTTCCACGCGGGCACGCCAGGTACGATGCGCGTTGTCCGCACGCAGCAGCGGCTTGCCGTTGAGGATGACCTCAGCGTAGGTATCCAAACCATCGAAACGCAGCTCTGCGTTCGGCCGGGCCAGAGTAACGGCATCGACGTCGAAGCGCGCGCGATATTCCCAGTCCGCCAGGCCGATCCATTGCAGCTCGGCCTCGGGCGCACCGACATAGGGATCGCGGATCAGCGCGTGAGCCAGCAGATCGGTGTGCACGCTGCCCGGCACCTTCGCCGTGCGCCATTGCTGCATGCCCGGATGGGCCGCGCCCTGCGCGTCGCCGGGCAGCATGCGGAATTCCCATTGCGCCTGCAGCGGAGCTGCGGCGGCAGGCAACGCGCTGGCCGATACCAGCAGCAGGAGCAGACGGACAACAAGGGAAAGACGATGCACGGGATGCTCCTGTTGTATTCGCCGGGCGTGGCCCGGCGCTACCAATGCAACACGCCACGGTAGCGCCGGACCACGTCCGGCGAGCGCGCAGCGCGGCAGACCTCAACGCACCACGTTCAACACTTCGTAGCAGGCGCCCATGGTGTGGTAATCCACCTTTCCAGCCGGGCTCTTTTCGTCGCTGTACTTGCGGTTGTCGGCATCGAGAATGCGGAACCAGGCACCGTACCGGTGATCGACGAAGTGTTCCCACGAGTACGCCCAGATGCGCTCGTACCACTGCCAGTAACGATCATCGCCGGTACGCTTGGCCATCAACGCGGCGGTGGCGAGCGTTTCGGCCTGTACCCAGAAATACTTGTCGTCGTCGCAGACGAAGCTGTCGCCACCGATCGGCGCACCATCCATGCCGGGCTGGCGGCGCGATTCCGGGGCGAAGCCGTAGTACAGGCCACCACGTGCGTCATCCCAGCTGCGCGCCACGGCCACGTCGAACAGATGCTGCGCGGTCGGCACCAGCCAGTCGGCCTGCACGTGGCGGTCCAGGATCAACAACAGCTTGGCCCATTCGGTCTGGTGACCCGGCTGGAAGCCCCACGGGCGGAACAGATGCTTGGGGTCGTCCAGGTTGTAGTCCCAGTCGATCTCCCAGTTGGAATCGTAGTGCTCCCAGACCAGGCCGCCAGCCTTGGCGGCCTGGCGGCGGGTCATGTTGTCGGCCAGCTGCAGCGCGCGTTCGAGGTAGCGCTGCTCGCCACTGGCCTCGAACGCGGCCAGCATCGCCTCGCACATGTGCATGTTGGCGTTCTGGCCGCGGTAGCCGGTGAAGTTCCACTGGCCGTCGGCTTCGTCCTTGTACAGGCCGTGCTGCGGCTCCCAGAAGCGCGCTTCCAGCAGCTGCCAGGTCTCATCCATCCAGGCGCGTGCCTGCTCCATGCCGGCCTTCAGCGCGCAACTGTAGGCCAGCAGTACGAACGCCACGCCGTAGCAGTGGTTCATGTCGTCCTCGACCTTGCCGTCGCGCAGGGTCCAGGCATAGCCGCCGGTAACCGGATTGCGATGCACGTCGCGCAGGTAGCGCACGCCGTGCTCGACTGCATCGCGGTATTCGGCGTTGCCGAACTCGCGATAGGCCATCGCATAGTTGAAGACGAAGCGGGTGCTGCTCACCAGATGACGGTGGCTGGCATCGTAGATGCTGCCGTCATCGCGGAAGTAGTGGAAGAAGCCGCCGTTCGGATCGATGCAGCGCGGGTGGTAGAACGCCATCGTGTCGGCGATATGCGCACGCAGGAATGTGGGTGAACGGAAATCGGGCGAGGTGCTCATGCGGTAACGTCCTGTGCCTGCAGCAGCTGCTGCACTTCATCGAGCGAGGGCATCGCGGCAAACGCGCCCTTGCGGGTAACCGCCAGTGCGCCAACCGCGGCGCCGAAGCGCAGTGTGGCGGTGATCGCTTGCGGGTCCTGGCAGAACGCGGCGAAACCCGCACCGGCCCCGCCCCGTTCCAGCAGGCCGACCAGCACACCGCCGACGAAAGCATCGCCGGCCGCGGTGGTATCGACCGTGGCCACGCTGAAACTGGTGACGGTGCCGTGGTTGTCGCGGGTGTACCAGTGCAGCGTGGCCGCACCGTCGGTGACGATCACCCAGCGCGCCTGCGCGGCCAGCAAGCGCCGCAGCACCGCCGCTTCGCCATCGGCACCCAGCGGCGCCGCCAGGTAATCCAGTTCCTCGCGCGACAGCTTGACCAGGTCAGCCCGCTCCAGCGCCTGCCAGAGGCGCGGTGTCGGGTCCTCGTGCGCCGGCCACAGGGCGGGGCGCAGGTTGAGATCGAGGCTCACCACCGCACCGGCGGTGCGGGCGCGCTCCATGCCAGCGAAAGTGGCCTCGGCAATGGACGGCTCGGTCAGGCTGTTGGAGCAGACGTGGAAGCACTGCGCGCTGTCGAAACAGTCGGCCTGGAAATCACCGTCACGGAACAGCAGATCGGCCGCCGGCGGGCGGTAGAAGCTGAAGCTGCGTTCGCCGCCGGCATCGAGGGCGACGAAGGCCAGCGCCGTCTTGGCGGCGTCGGTGCGCACGATGTAGTCGGTGCCCACACCATGCTCGACCAGACTGTCGGCCAGGAAGTCACCGAACATGTCACGGCCCAGCGTGCCGACGAACTGGGTCTTCGCACCCAGACGCGCGGCGGCCACCGCAACATTGGCGGGCGCACCGCCGGCGTACTGCAGGAACGCGCGCGGGGTGTCGGCCGTGGCCGGTGGCTGCGCTAGTAGATCGATCAAAATTTCGCCGAAGCAGACAATGGAACCCATTTCGACTCAGCCTCCCTGCGCGCGGACGGCGGGCGGGCGCGAGCCCACCAGACCGTAGAAGATGATGTAGACGTAGCAGACCACCGGAAGCACGAAGCTCAGGTGCAGACCGATGCGATCGGCCAGCATGCCCTGCAGCAGCGGAATGACCGCGCCACCGACGATGGCCATGATGAGCAGGCTGGACGCCTTGTTGGTCAGCGGCCCCAGGCGCTCGATCGCCAGCGAGAAGATGGTCGGGAACATGATGGAATTGAACAGACCCGTGGCCACGATGCCGTACAGCGCAACCTTGCCACCGGACGCGAGGGTGACGGCCAGCAGCACCACGTTGGCCACCGCGAAACCGGCAAGCAGGCCGCGCGGCGAGTACTTGGCCAGCAGCCATGCACCGGCGAAGCGACCGACCATGGCGCAGCCCCAGTAGGCAGACACATAGTGGGTAGCCTGCTGTTCGGTCATGCCACCGATTTCCGGCAGGGCCAGGTAGTTCACCATCAGGCTGCCGATGGATACTTCGGCGCCGACGTAGAAGAAGATGGCCAGCACGCCGAACAGGACGTGCGGGTGCTTGAGCGCATCCAGCAGGGTGTGGTGACTGCTGTCGGCCTGCTCGGTGGATTCGGCCAGGCTGGGCAGCCGGAACAGGTAGACGAACACCGCCAGCAGTACCAGCGCGATGGCCAGGCCCACGTACGGACCCTGCACCGACTGCGCCTCGGCGGCACGGTAAGCGATCTGCTCGGCAACCGGCAGCGCATCGATCTCATCGCCGCTCTTCACCGCAGTGCTCAGGATCAGGAAGCCACCGAACAGCGGCGCCAGCGTGGTGCCCAGTGAATTGAGCGCCTGCGCCAGGGTCAACCGGCTCGATGCGGTCTGTTCCGGGCCTAGCAGCGCGACGTACGGATTTGCAGCCACCTGCAGCACGGTGATGCCGGTGGCCAGCACGAACAGCGAGCCGAGGAACGCTTCATAGGTGCGCAACGCAGCCGACGGCCAGAAGCCGAGCGCGCCCACGCCAGCGATCAGCAGGCCCGCGATGATGCCTTTCTTGTACCCCAGGTGCGCTACCAGCCGACCGGCCGGCACCGACATCAGGAAGTACGCACCGAAGAAGGTGAACTGCACCAGCATCGCGCGGGTGTAGTTCAGCTCGAATACCGCCTTCAGGTGCGGAATCAGCACATCGTTGAGGCTGGTCAGGAAGCCCCACATGAAGAAGATGGTGGTGGCGACCGCCAGAGCGGCACGGGCATTCATGACCGGTGCCTGGCTGCTGGAGGAACCCGATGGACGGGGCGTTGCGGAGATCGGCATGCGGTACGCGCCTCGATGCGCGGAAGGTCGATGTTGCGTGGAAGGGGTCTGCGGAAGAAATCAGTTCGGTCGTGCGGCGCTGCTTTCACGGATGCGCAGCTGCACCGGCGCGACCGTGCGCCGCGGTGGCGCATCGGGTTCGTCCAGGCGCTGCAGCAGCAACGCGGCGGCCTGACGCCCGCGCTCGCGCGGGTCGGCGGTCAGCGTGGTCAAAGGCGGCACCGCCACCGACGCCTCGGAAATATCATCGAAACCGGTGACCGCGAAGTCGCCACCCGGCCGGATCCCGCGTGAGTTCAGGCCCAGCATCAGGCCCAGCGCGACGGTATCGTTGTAGCAGACCGCCGCGCTCGGCCGATGGCCATCGGCAAACAGTTCATCGGTGCGCGCAGCCGCTTCCAGGCGGTTCGGGGCCGACTCGATCATCCAGCCCGGCGGCAACGACAATCCGGCCTCGGCCAGCGCCTGCTGGAAACCGGCACGGCGCTGGTGGCACGAGCTCGATGCGGCGTGGCCGCCGAAGAAGGCGATCTGGCGATGGCCGCGCTCGATCAGGTGCCGCGTGGCCAGGTAGGCGCCGTGCTGGTTGTCCAGGGTCAGGAAATCCCAGTCGGCACCGTCCAGTTCGCGGTTGAACAGCAGCACGTTGGCATTGGCACCCAGCGCCTGGCGCAGCAGCGCGGTATCACTGCCTTCGGCCGGCGACAGGATCAGCCCGGCCGGGGTGTGCTCCATCAGCGTGGACAGCACCGCCTGCTGGCGCTCCGGCGATTCGCCGGTGCTGCCGAGCAGGGTCACATAGCCGCGCCCACCCAGCGCCTCGTCCACCCCGGAGGCGAATTCGGCGAAGAACGGGTTGGACAGGTCGTTGATCACCAGCGCGATGCTCGACGAGGTACGACGTCGCAGGTTGGCCGCCGCGCGGTTGTAGACATAGCGCTGGCGACGCAGCTCGGCCTCGACCTTGGCCCGGGTATCGACGTTGACCAGCGGACTGCCGCGCAGTACCAGCGACACGGTGGCCCGTGACACGCCGATGGCCCGCGCGATGTCGGTCACCGTCACTGCCTTGCCGGCGCGCTTGCTGGGACTGCTGCCGTTGTCGTTCATCGTCTTCCCGGACTCCGCTGGAGGCTCAAGCCTAATGGATCACGGCCACGTCGTGCGGTGCCGTTCGCTGGGTCACCGCGAACGGCACACTCCGGCTCAGTGCAACTGGCTGCCTGGCGCCGCGCACCAGGACACCGGCAGGTCCTTCACCGCCGTGCCCCAGCCCTGCTCCGGCGCCTTCGCGTCAAGCGCGAAGTGCAGGCGCGGACCCTGCTGCAGGCGGTTCCAGTCCAGCCACACCGGTGCATGCGCCTGACCATCGACCTGCACGCCCTGCACGTACTGCAGGCGGCGGCCATCGGCACCCGGCGCGTCGATGCGCAGGGTACGGCCGTTGCCCAGGTCCACCTCCACCTTGCTGAAGCGCGGGGTATGCAGCAGGAACTGGCCGCTGCCCGGCACCGCCGGATACACGCCGATGGCACTGAACAGATACCAGGCCGACATCGTGCCGAGGTCATCGTTGCCGGTCACGCCGTTGGGAGCATTGGTGAACAGCTGCTGCGCGGCACGTACCACGGCGGCGGTCTTCCACGGCTGGCCGATCAGCGTGTACAGCCATGGCGAGTGCAGGTCCGGCTCGTTGTTGGGGTTGTAGCGGAACTGGTTGTAGTAGCTGTACGGGCCCACCACCCACTCGCGGCGCGCGGCGTTGAGCGGATCGGCCTGCAACGCGTCCATCGCGAAGAACGCATCGAGGCGACGGCCCGCCTGTTCGCGGCCATCCATCGCTTCGACCAGGCCCGGCACGTCCTGCTGTGCCAGCCACTGGTACTGCCACGCGGTGCCCTCATGGAAGCCGTGGTGCGAGCGCGGGCTGTAGTGGCCATCGGCCGGGGTGTACCACTGGCCGTCCTCGGTGCGCGGGCGCGGGAAACCGCTGAAGCCGGTCTCGGCATCGCGCACCTGCGGGTCCCACACCTTGCGCCAGTTGCGGCCGCGCTCACGCAGCGTCGCCGCATCCTGCGCATGGCCAAGGCCATCGGCCATCTGCGAGAGCGCGCAGTCGGCCAACGCGTACTCCAGCGTCGCCGAACCGCCGTGGTGCGGATCGACGTCCATGCCCTTCGATGGGAACGCGCGGTCGTAGACCACGTAGCCCTTCTCCAGATAGGTCGGGTTGCCGGACCGGCCGGCCATGCGCGAGTTCAGCGGCGGCGTGCCGAAGGCATTGCGGCGCAGCGCGTCCCAGGCTTGTGATTCACGGCCCTTGAGCGCACCGAAGCGCCACAGGTCAACCATGAACGGGGTGACCGGATCGCCGGTCATGATGTTGGTCTCGAAGTTGGCATAGCCCCAGCGTGGCAGCCAGCCGCCCTGCTCGTCGATCGCCAGCAGGGTGCGGCCGATATCGCGCGCCACGTCCGGGCGGGTCAGCGCCAGCCACTGGTTCTGCGCGCGGTAGGTATCCCACAGCGAGAAATACTCGTAGTAGGTCCAGCCATCGGCGCGATGGATGCCGTCGTCGTAGCCACGGTAGCGACCATCGGCGTCGTTGCCGGTCATCGGCTGCAGCAGCGCGTGGTAAACCGCGCTGTAGAACACGGTGCGATCGTCGGCGTTGCCGCCCTGCACACGCACCCGGCCCAGCTGCTCGCGCCAGGACTGCTGGGACAGCACGCGCATGCGGTCGAAACCGAGCAGCGCCCCACCCTGCATTCCTTCCGCGCGCAGGTTGGTACGTGCCCCTTCGGCATCCACGTGTGAGATCGCGCTGACCGCCGTCACCGACTGGCCCTTGGCCAGATCGAAGCTGAGCCAGGCGCCATTCGGCTTCTGCTCGCCTTCCATGCTGTGGCGCGCACCCGGCAGGCCGCCGCCCTCACCCCAGGTGCCATGCGCCTTGAACGGGCGGTCGAACTCGATGCGGAACCAGGTGGTGTACTGGTGTCCGCCACAGAAGCTCTTGGTGACCAGCTTGCCCTCCACCACGCGGTCACCGACCACGTCGACCACGCTGCCGATCACCGAGTGGCGCTCGTTGGCCTGGCCGACATTGACCAGCACATGGCCGTCGCCGCTGCGCTGGCTGAAGGTGTAGCGCTCGGCTGCGGCACGGGTGCGCGCGGTCGCCTCGGCGTCGATGCCGCCGTAGCTGGTCAGCCGCACCTTGTAATAGCCGGCCTGGCCGATCTCGCCGTCATGGGTGTACGACGACGCATAGGCCTTGTGGTCGAACTGCTTGGGGTTGGCGGTATCGAAGTCGCCGCCCGGACCGATCGACCCGGTGACCGGCAGCACCGACACCTGGCCTCCCTGTTCCCAGCAGCCGGCGCCGGAGATGAAGGAGTGGCCGAAGCCGCGGATCTTCTCGTCGTCGTAGCGCCAGCCCGAGTAGTGGCTGCCGATCGGGCTGACCTGGATCAGTCCGAACGGCGCCGACGCACCGGGGAAGGTATTGCCGTCGTCCTTGCTGCCGATGAAGGTGTTGACCTCGCGCTCCAGCGCGGCCGGTGCCGCCTGCAGCAGCATCGGCATGGCCGACAGCGCGAGCAGGCAGGCCAGGCGCATCAGCGGGCGCGAGGACAAGGGGACGGCGGGAGCGGACGGCACTGGACGCATGTCGGGTTCCTGTAGTCGATGATGCAGAGGCAGACGATCCGGGCCTTCCGGCACCGTTCCGATGAGCCCGGCCGCAACCGGCAGAAGGCTCCCCCTGGAATGACACCCGACCCATCGGACCGTGAATTTAGATCGATTCAAGTAGAGCATGCAGCTTCAGCCGATTGCATTCTGCGGCGCAGCATCAGGGGGATATTCGGCAGGGCTGCGCCCTGCACCTGCTACTTGCCGAGGCAACGGCCAAAGCAACAGCCACAGCAGGTTTTCTGTGGGGAGTCGGGGTGGGTCCGGTTGCGGGGGGCGCCGTAAATACGTCCATGTAGGCTCGGTCGCCGCTTGCTCGTGTGCGCTTTCCTGCGCACACGGCAAGGCCGGGGTTGGGCGTCCTGCCCAACCCGCCCGAGGCATGCCTCGGGCCCATGCGGCTCACGCCCCCGCAACCGGACCCACCCCGCCTTCGACAGTTCCCCGCGACCTGCGGTAGATCCACGCCATGCGTGGATGAATCTCTGACAGATAACGAAATCAATCGGGGTCAGATCCGTTTTCCTACGGAAAACGGATCTGACCCCAAGGCCGTTACCACCAGGCCGTTACCCCCTGCCGTCCCCAGGCCCCATCCAAACGTCACCGGGAGACTGTCGAAGGCGGGGCGGTGTCGGATTGCGGGGTGTCCGCGGCATGGATGCCGCGGCCAAGCCTACAGGGACGTACTTGCGGCGTCCCCGCAATCCGACACCGCCCCGCCAAACCATGGAACAACCCAGAGCCGCTTTGGCTTTGGCTTTGGCTTTGGCTGTTGCCGGCCAGCGGCCGGCACTACCCGCAGGTGCAGGGCGCAGCCCTGCCGCCCCGCCCTCCCCGCGCAAGAAAACGTTTCCACTGTTTTCAGCAAACCGTCACCCCATTGCCACGCCAGTACCATATTGCGGAGCAGCATGCGCCCACGGGCGACCCATGCTAAAAATCGGCCGCCCATCGCTTAGATCGATCCAAGACGACGCTGCGATGGCCGGGAGTTGGGGGAGCAGCAACAGGACGTACCAGGCCTCGCGCACGGTGCCTCTGCCACTGCATGGCGATAGCGGCAAAGTCACTTCAAATTAGATCGATTCAAGTTGTCCGTGCCACGTCACCGGATCAATCCAGGAGAGAGGGAGAGATGGGAATGAAGCATTCAACACGCACGCACGGCCAGGACGCGTTGTCGCTGGCCATCGCGCTGGCGCTGGCCGCCGCCGTCCTGCCAACAGGCGCCGCCGCACAGCAGGCTGCCTCCACCGGCGCGCAGGAGGCCACCAACCTGGACAGCGTCCAGGTCACCGGCTACCGCTACGCCATCGAGAAAAGCCTGGAACAGAAGCGCGACGCCAACGCCGTGGTCGAAGTGATCACCGCCGAAGATGTCGGCAAGTTCCCCGACAAGAACGTCGCCGACGCGCTGCAGCGCGTGCCGGGCGTGGTCATCACCCGCAGCGGTGGTGAAGGCAAGAGTGTCAGTGTGCGCGGCCTCGCCCCGGACCTGACCCTGACCCAGTTGAACGGCAACTTCGTCGCCTCCTCGGAGACGAACAACGAAGCCACGCGTTCCTTCAACTACACCCTGCTGCCGTCGAACATGCTGTCCAGCGCCGAGCTGTTCAAATCGCCGGAAGCACGCATCGACGAAGGCGGCATCGGCGGCACGGTCATCCTGCATACCCGCCGTCCGCTCGACATGGAAGCCAACTCGGGCTACGTGAACCTGGAAGGCACCACCTCCGACACCAGCCATGATGTCGATCCGCAGGTATCGGCGCTGTATTCCTGGCACAGCAAGGATGAGCGCTTCGGCGTGCTGGTCGGCGTGACCCAGCAGAAGCGCACCACCCGCACCATGGAAGCCAGCACCGAGGACTACCAGTGGTACGGCAACAACACCACCGCCCGCGACGCCAACGGCAATCTGCTGGGACAGGACGGCATCCACTACTGGTGGGGCCAGTCCGGCTTCAACAACCAGACCGGCAAGAACTACAGCGAATTCTTCATGCCGACCTCGGTGAACTTTGCCGTGAAGGAAGAGAAACGCGAGCGCAAGGGCGGGCAGTTGACCTTCCAGTTCAAGCCGATCGACAACCTCACGTTGACGGCCAACTACTTCCGATTCGAGTTGCAGGGTGATTACACCCAGAACATGCTGAAGGTGCCGGAGTGGAACCTGGCCCGCTACAACCAGGACGGCAACTGGGCCGGCGGCCGCCTGCTCAATGGCCTCGACTTCGACCCGAGCGGCAGCATCGTCACCGGCGCGCAATACCAGAAGCTGGCCGGAAAGACCTACTACTGCAGCGAGGATGAAGCGGCGGCGGCCGGCATGAAGCCCGGTGGCTGGGGCCCGGATGACTGCACCATCCCCACCCCGCAGCTCACCGGTGGCTACAGCAAGGAAAAGGCGCTCTCGCAGACGGCCGACCTGACCGTGGACTGGGATATCAACCCGTTGTGGAAGGCATCGTTCACCGGAGGCCGCACCTGGTCCAAGGGTGGCCCGTCGATGAATTTCCGCATGTCGGCCAAACCGCGCCGCAAGGTCGGCAACCAATGGCAGTCGGGCAACCAGTACACCGCGTGGGACCTGACCGGCACGCCGTCGGTGCAGTTCTCGCCCGACCTGCAGCAGCAGCTGATGGCCGGCATCGCGGAAGTCGATACCGGCTCGACCGACTCGTCGTGGATGCAGACCGAAGTCAAGCAGAACTACTTCCAGGCCGACGTCACCAAGCTGTTCGAGGCAGGCTGGCTGGACTCGATCCAGTTCGGCGCCAAGTACCGTGATGGCAAGGTCCATCGCAACACCGGCAACACCTACTGGGTGTGCCCGGGCCTGGACCCGTCCGACTATGACAACAACCGCTACCAGGCCGGTTGCGATCCGACCGCAGGCAATGCGCAGCCGGGCTTCTTCCTGTCCAACCCGATCAGCAACATCACCGGTGCGTTCAATGCCAACGTGTTCCCGGGCATCAACTACCCGGCCTACATCGATTACCTGAACAAGACCTACGGCGGCTCGCACAACCGTACCGAGGAAGACTTCGTCTACGACGTCAACGAAAAGATCTACTCCGGTTACTTCCAGGCCAACTTCCGTACCGAGCGCGTGCGCGGCAACATCGGCGTGCGCGTGGTGCGCACCCAGCAGTTTGCCCAGTCCAGTGATTCGGTCGAACGCTTCAACGACTACTTCGTCGACAACGCCAGCGGTGCGCCGATGAGCTGCGATGATCCGGCGGCCGATCCGAACCTGCGCTGCCAGGGTGGCTTCGTCCGCCTGCCCGACGCCCAGGTGCGCGACAAGGTGTATGCGCTGTCGTCGCTGGAGAAGACCTATACCGACGTGCTGCCCAGCTTCAACATCGCCTGGGACATCACCGACAACCTGGTGCTGCGCGGCGCGGCATCGAAGGTGGTCGCGCGCCCGAGCTACACCAGCATTGCCTACCCCGGCGGCCTGCGTTACATCAGCGAGGAATACGCCAATGATCGCCGTGTCACCGGCGGCACCGACACGCCCGGCTGGTACGGCTCGGGCAGCAACAAGGCGCTGGAACCGTTCAAGGCGGTCCAGTTCGACCTGGGCCTGGAGTGGTACTTCAAGCCGGGCGCGGTCGCCGGTGTTTCGCTGTTCCGCAAGAACGTGGACAACTTCACCGTGCCGGTGGTGCGCGACCAGCAGATGAACGTCGGCGGGCAGTCGGTCACCGTGCAGAAGTACGAGACCCAGGCCAACGGCCGCGATGGTGTTTCGCAGGGCGTGGAACTGTATGGCCAGTACACGTTCGACTTCGGTCTGGGCGTGCAGGCCAACTACACCTACAACGACACCAACCTGGCCTCGATCGTGCTGGACGGCGAGGAAATCGGCTCCTCACCGTTGGTTGGCAGCGCCAAGAACCAGGCCAACCTGACCGTGTTCTACGAGAACGACAAGTTCCTGGCGCGCGCCTCGTACAACCGTCGTGGTGAAGTGGTCGGCGGCCTGAACAATGGCATGACCACCTACACCAAGCCGTACAGCCAGCTGGATCTGAACGTGGCCTACAACCTCACGCCGGACTGGACGGTGACCGCTGCCGTGCTGAACGCCACCAAGTCCGAGCTGCGCAGCTACATCGGCAACGACAGCCAGGCCCGCCTGCTGTCCAACCTGTACGCCGGTCGCCAGCTGTACTTCGGCGTGAACTGGAAGTTCTGAGGCGGCGCCGGGCATGACCCGGCGCACCTCGCGCCCCGCTCCGGCGGGGACGTTCCTCCACGGCAGCCACGCTGGTACAGGTGGCTGCCGTTTTCGTTGGCGCCTCGGTCGACGTTCATTCCTGCGCTTGACCCTGCCATCGTTGGAAGGTGCACACTGGCTGCACCCCAAGAGCATCGAAGGAGCTACAGATGGAATTCCATGTCGAAGGCATGACCTGCGGCGGCTGCGCACGCAGCGTGACCCGTGCCATCCAGCAGGTCGATCCGAACGCCAGCGTGGTCGCCGACCCGCCGACCGGCCTGGTCAAAGTGCAGACCACCGCATCGCAGGAGGACGTCTTCGCTGCGGTGAACGATGCCGGCTTCCCGCCGCGTACCGCCTGACACCCTGCCCCGCACCCGCGACGAAGCCCGCCCCGTGCAATGGCACAGGGCGGGCTTTTTCATGCATGCGGCCTGGGCTCAGTGCCTGTGCGCGCGCCGACGCACCGCGCCGGTCTTTGTGGCCCCAGCCGGTGCCGGCGTGTCCTCATCCTCGCCCAGCCGCTGCAGGATCGGGCATTCCGGGCGCTCGTCGCCGGCGCAGCAGCTGATCAGCGACTTCAGCGTGTCGGCCATCTGCCGCATGCCTTCGATGCGCTGCTCCAGGTCGACGATGTGCTGTTCGGCCAGGTGCTTGACGTCAGCGCTGTGACGAGAGGTGTCGTTCCACAACCCGAGCAGGTCAGTGATCTCGGCCACCTGGAAGCCGAGGTCGCGCGCGCGGCGGATGAAGCGCAGGCGATGGATGTCCGCCTGCGAATACGACCGGTAGCCCGATTCGGTGCGATCGGCCGCGGGAATCAGGCCGATCTGTTCGTAGTAGCGGATCATCTTCGCCGACACGCTGGAGGCCTTGGCGGCTTCACCGATGTTCATGCGGATCTCCTTCAATGGCTCGCGGCGGGAGCATCCGCCATCGGTGGCTGGAAGCGGCGCAGGCGCAGCGCGTTGCCCAGCACGAACACGCTGGACAGCGCCATCGCACCGGCCGCGAACACCGGCGACAGCAGCACGCCCCAGACCGGGTACAACACACCGGCTGCCACCGGAATCAACGCAGTGTTGTAGGCGAAGGCCCAGAACAGGTTCTGCCGGATGTTGCCCAGCGTGGCCTTGGACAGCGCGATCGCGTTCGGCACGCCCTGCAGGTTGCCCGACATCAGCACCACATCGGCCGACTCCACCGCGATATCGGTGCCGGTACCGATGGCCAGGCCGACATCGGCCTCGGCGAGCGCCGGCGCATCGTTGATGCCGTCACCAACGAAGGCGACGTGGCCATGCGTGGCCTTCAAGCGGCGCACCGCCTCGACCTTGCCTTCCGGCAACACTTCGGCCACCACCTCATCGATACCCAGCTGCCGCGCGATCGCTTGTGCGGTACCGGCGTTGTCTCCGGTGATCATCGCCACCTTCAGGCCCAGCTGGTGCAATGCCGCGATGGCAGCCGGCGTGCTCGCCTTGATCGGATCGGACACGGCGATGATCGCCGCCAGGCGACCCTCAACGGCAGCATACAGCGGCGACTTGCCCTGGGTGCCCAGCGTGGCAGCCAGTGCCGCGAACGCAGTGATGTCCACGCCGAGATCGCGCATGAAGCGGTCCGCGCCCACCTCCACCCGCGCGCCATCGACACGGGCACGCACACCCATGCCGGTGACCGATTCGAAATCGACCATTGCCGGCAACGCGATGCCCTGTTCCGTGGCGGCATCGACAATCGCGCGGGCGATGGGGTGCTCCGAGCGCGACTCCACCGCGGCCACCGCCGCCAGCACCGTGCTGCGATCAAAGCCTGCGGCGATCTCCAGATCGGTCAGGCGCGGGCGGCCTTCGGTCAGCGTGCCGGTCTTGTCCACCGCCACCACCTGCGCATCCTTCAGCAGCTGCAGCGCCTCGCCCTTGCGGAACAGCACGCCCATTTCAGCGCCGCGACCGGTGCCGACCATGATCGAGGTTGGCGTGGCCAGTCCCATCGCGCACGGGCAGGCAATGATCAGCACCGCCACCGCATTGACCAGCGCAAAGCTCAGCGCTGGCGACGGACCGAAGATCAACCAGACCACGAAGGTTGCCAGTGCCGCCAGCATCACCGCTGGCACGAACCACAGGGTGACCTTGTCGACCACCGCCTGGATCGGCAGCTTCGAGCCCTGCGCCTGTTCGACCATGCGGATGATCTGCGCCAGCATGGTCTGCGCGCCGACGGCGGTGGCACGTACGCTCAATGCGCCCTTCTGGTTGACCGTGCCGCCGACCACACTGCTGCCCGTCTGCTTCTCGACCGGCACCGGCTCACCGCTGATCATCGACTCGTCGATGTAGCTGCGGCCTTCGACCACCTCGCCGTCGACCGGCACCCGCTCGCCCGGGCGCACTTCCACCACATCGCCGCTCATCACTTCGTTGACCGGAACATCGATGGTGCGGCCATCGCGGATCACATGGGCGACCTTGGCCTGCAGGTTGACCAGGCGCTTGATCGCCTCGGACGTGCGGCCCTTGGCACGCGCCTCCAGGAAGCGGCCGAGCAGGATCAGCGCGACGATCACCGCCGCGGCTTCGTAGTAGACGTTCACCGTGCCCGCCGGCAACAGCTTCGGCAGGAACGTCGCCACCACCGAGTAACCGAAGGCCGCAGCGGTACCGACCGCCACCAGCGAGTTCATGTCCGGCGCGAGACGCAGCAGCGCCGGAACACCCTTCTGGTAGAAGCGGCGGCCGGGAATGGCCAGTACCAGGGCCGTCAGCACGAACTGCAGGTACCAGCTGGCCTGTATGCCGATCGTCGACATCACCCAGTGGTGCATGCCGGGAATCAGGTGCGACCCCATCTCCAGCACGAACACCGGCAATGCCAGCCCGCTCGCCAGGATCAGGTCACGCTTGAGCGCGGCACGCTCGGCATCCTTCTTTTCGGAGGCCTCGTCATCGGACTGCACGCCGGCCTCGATCACGCGCGCGTCGTAGCCGGCCTTGTCGATGGCGGCGACCAGCGCTGCCACGTCCGCCACTCCACGCACGGTTGCGCGTTCGGTGGCCAGGTTGACGCTGGCCTGGCTGACACCCGGCACGGCCTGCAGCGCGCGCTCGACACGGCCGACGCAGGAGGCACAGGTCATGCCTTCCACCGCCAGATCGACCGTGGCAGCCGGCACGTCATAGCCCACCCGCTCCACCGCCTGGATCAATGCAGCGCGATCAACCGGCCCGGACGGACGGATGTCTGCACGCTCCGTGGCCAGGTTCACCGAGACGCTACCCACCCCTTCGACCTTGGACAGCGCCGCTTCAACGCGACCGACGCAGCTGGCGCAGGTCATGCCCTCGATGGGCAGGCTGATGATGGAGGGACTGGTGGGGACGGCAGTGGCGCGCGACGTGCTCATGATCGGATTCCCGGATTCCTTCTGGATGCGGACAGGCTAAACCTTGCCATCGTGGGAAGGTCAAATCCAGCCGCCCCCGTCCGCCCGGTAGCACCGGGGCATGCCCGGCCGATCCAGGCGCGGCGCCCCCGCCGTTCCCCTCAGAAGGTGAACACGTATTCCAATGCGAACTCGCGGCCCACCGCGCCGAGCAGGCGGGTCGGGGCGAAGTCGTAGTCCAGCTTGTACGGGTCCTTGTGGTTCCAGCTGGCGGAGTTGAAAACATTGTTGACGTATACGTTGACCTTGGCGTGCTCGGTCACCTGGTAGCCCACGTTGAAATTCCAGGTGATGAACGGTCCGACCCGGCCGAAGTAGCGCGAGGTCTGCTGCCCGGCGTTCGGGTTCGGGTTGACCGAACCATCCGGCAACCGGGCCGGTTCCAGGCAGTTCAGCGACGGGCTGTCACTGGGCACGTAGCCATCGGCGAACGGCAGGCAGCCGCCGGGGTTGTCCAGGCGATCGGTTCCCCAGTGATAGCGCACGCCCGGCACCGAGCCGATACGGTCGGCATAGACATTGGCGTTCCAGTTGCCGCGTTGCCAGGCCAGGCTGGCGCGCAGCTTGCTGCGCAGGTCGCGGTCGCGGCGCTGCGGGTTGGGATCAGCGGCGTAGCGCTGTTCCTTGGTCGAGAGCTGGTTGGTGTAGTTCACGCCCAGCTGGAAACTGCCCCATTGAGCGGTCTCCAACCGGTAGCGTGCAGTCAGGTCGATGCCGCGTACCTCGCGGCTGGCCAGGTTGAACGGGCCGCGCTCGATCGATACCAGGCGACCGTTGCTGTCCCGGTTCACGCGGGCAAGGATACCGGCGCAATAGTCGGCACCGGCAGGGTTGGCCCACGGCGTGCCGTCCATGTTCTTTCCGGTCAGGCAGCCGGCCTCGCTGGCCAGCACTTCGTCGGAGCCCACGTCGACGATCATGTCTTCCAGCTTGATCGCCCAGTAGTCCGCGCTGACCGACAGATTCGGCAGCACGTCCCAGACGAAGCCGACGGTCCAGGAATCTCCGGTCTCCGAACGCAGCAGCGGCGTGCCGCGTCGGTTCACGTCGAAGGTGTACCAGACATCGGTATTGCCCACGCCACAGTTGTTGACCAGATAGGCGCCGCTCTGGATGCAGTGCAGGCGGTCATAGGTCTGCACTTCGGAGCTGCTTGGCTGGCCCAGCAGGTAGTGCATGTCCGGTGCGTGGAAACTGGTGGCGTACGAGCCACGCACCAGCAGCGATTCCACCGGCCGCCATTCCAGTCCCACGTTCCAGGTGGTTTCCTTCTGGCTGCCGATGTTCAGCGCTTCGCTGCTGTCATCGGCCTTGTAGTTGCCGTAACGGTCGTAACGCGCCGCCGCCGTGGCGATTACGCTGTCCAGCAGCGGAATCTTGAGTTCAACGCCCGCCGAGTAGCGCGTGCGCTCGCCACCACCGCGATCGACGTTCTGCAGGTCGAAGTCGATGCCGGCGCGCGGATCGGGGCTGAGGTGGTAACCCTGCTGCGCCACCTCAGCCACCGCCGCGAACGAGATCGGGCCGGCCCAGCCCTGGAACAACTCGCCAGTGATGTCCGCCGAGGCCTGGTTGACCCAGGACGTTGCGCGGTTCTTCGCAACGGTCCCCATCTGCCAGTACTGGTCCGGCGTCAGCGGATTCCACCAGCGCGCTTCGTTCAGTGCATGGATCGCCTCGCCATCGGCCGTAGTGCCCAGCCGCGGGCCGAGGAAGTAGTCGTACGACTTCTGCTTGTCGACCACGTTCTGCCGTTCTTCCACGCGGTAGTAGGAACGCCCTACCGTCGCGCTCCAGTCGAAGCGGTCGGCCAGGCGTCCACGCAGGCCGGCGCTCCAGTCCCAGGACAGCTCGCGGTTGGTGTTGCGCAGCGTATCTAGGCCACCAACCTCGTTCGGGGTGAACTGGCGCACGCCCAGGATCGGGCGGTTGCGGTTGGCATCCCAGTAGTAGCCATTGGCATCGTCGATCAGCGAGACGCTGGGTGGATTGGTGCCCCAGATCGCTTCGGAACGGTACACGGCCAGGTTGGTCCAGGCCTGCAGGTCGTTGTTGAAATCGAAGGTGGCGTACAGGTTGCCGGACACATTCTCGGCACCGCCGGTAAGCAGCCAGTTGGCATAGTCGGCGCTCATCCCGCACAGGCGACCGGTATTGGTGATGGTGTTGGCCGCGTAGTTGTAGACCAGTCGATCGGCGGTGTAGTACTCGCCATTGAACTTCTCGCAAGTGCCGGGCGGCGGCGCCAGGCGCCGGCCGTTGCTCGGATCGATCAGCGCCAGGCCGGCGGTGGGACGGAAGCCGACCTTGCGTTGTTCCATGTTCCAGGATGCGTACGGCGCGTCGTCGGCGTCGTCCATCTGCGGGCGGTCGCGGCCGAACAACGGATCACGCTTGGTGTACTGCAGCGCGTAGGTCACGCTCCAGTTGTCACCGGTCCTGCCCCCGGCCCAGGACAGATCCCAGGTGTCGCGCCCACCTTCGGTGGAGGTGCCTCCCCGTACGCGCACTTCGTCGCCGTCGTAGTTCGTCTTCAGGATGACATTGACCACGCCGGCGATCGCATCCGAGCCATAGATGGCCGAGGCGCCGCCGGTCAGCACTTCGATGCGCTCCACCGCCGCCGCCGGAATGTTGCCGTAGTTGGAGAAGTTGGTCTCGCCACCATAGGGCAGCGGGTAGTCGGCCACGCGTCGGCCGTTGACCAGCAGCAGCGAGCGGTTCGGGCCCATCCCGCGCAGGTTCAGGCCGCTGGCATTGGGTGTATGCGAGCCCCACTGCGACGCGGCTTCAACCGTGCCGGTGGCCTCGGTGAGAGTCTTCAGCGCGTCGTACACGCTGACGAAGCCTTCCTTCTGGATCTGCGCAGCCGTGATCACATTCACCGGCGCCGGCCCTTCGACGCTGGCGCGCTTGATGCGCGAACCGGTGACGGTCACCGCGTCGAGGTCCTGGGTGGACGACGTGGCCGCCTCCTGCGCGCTGGCGGCCAGGGGCAACAGGGCCAGGACCAGGGCCTGGGACAGCAGGTGACGACGCTTGCGGACGGGCTGAGCCATGGGTGGTTGCTCTTCGGAAGTGTGGACGCACGGATAGGCGGTGGCGCGGCACTACGGCTGATCCGGGCGCCTGGATCGGTCCAGGACCGATGCAGCACCCTCCCCTGTGGATCGATCCAAACTAAAGCACAGCTGAACCACGTCCGGCATGCGGCAACGCAGCATTGCGCGTCGGCGTGCCGCTATTGGCCACCGGTATCGATAAAAATCAATGGGTTGTGGACTATCGCTGAGAGCGCGACGCAGGAATGCATGACACGATCGCGACAATCACGCGCGGAACGGCTTTGTCCGCGGAGAGAGCGGCACCTGGGTTGGACCTCCTCGCAGAGGGGCTCTGACCCAATGGCACGTGATTGGGGTCGGGGCCCTTCTGCGAAGGGATCCGACCCCGCCCTTGCGATCAGCCGTCCAGCGCCTGGCGCAGCGCGGCCACGGTCGCGGTGGCGGTCTGGCTCCAGTCCGGGTCCAGCCCGCGCAGGGCCGGATTCTGGAACTGCATGGCCGAGCGGCGGATACCCTTGGCCGACGCGTGCATCTCGTTGCAACCGGTCCGGCGCGCGACGGCGGCGATGTTGCCCGGACCGAGCCCGGCACCGGCCATCACCGTGAGGCGCCCGGCCGCTTGTGTGACCAGCCCCGCCAGCACATCGGCACCGGCCTCGGCGCTGGCCTTGCCGCCAGAGCTCAGCACGCGATGGCAGCCCAGCCCGATCAGCTGCTCCAGCGCCGCCGGCAGATCGCGGGCGGCATCGAAAGCGCGGTGGAAGGTCACCTGCAGGGGACCGGCCGCCTGTACCAGTTCACGGCACAGCGGCAGGTCGATGCCGCCCTGCACATCCAGCGCGCCGATCACCACGCCGTCGCAACCCAGTGCCCGGCATTGCGCGATATCGCGCAGCATCAGTTCGGTTTCAAGCGCGTCGTAGTGGAAGTCGCCCGGACGCGGCCGCACCAGCACGAACAGCGGGATCGACAGGCGTTCACGGGCAATGGCGATACTGGCGAAGGACGGCGTGGTGCCGCCCTCGGCCAGGTTGTCGAACAGTTCGATGCGGTCGGCGCCGCCGGCCTGTGCGGCCAACGCCGAGGCCAACGAGTTGCTGGCGATCTCCAGGACGAGCCCCGTACTCACGCCTGGGTGCTCGTGTAGATCGACGGCGAATCGCGCAGGTCATCCTGGCGCCGCGCATCGCACACGGCGTAGACAAAGCCGCGATGCAGCGCGTAGGCGCCGACCTCGCCCTGCTTGTTCATGGCCAGGAAGCACACCTGCAGCGTCTTGCTCGCTTCCGGGCGCTTGCGCACCACGCGGTCGATCACCTCGCGGCAGGCCTGCGCGGGCGAGCGGCCCTGGCGCATCAGCTCCACCACCAGGAACGAAGCGGCGTTGCGGATCATCTCCTCGCCCACGCCCGAGGCCGTGGCCGCGCCCACCTCATTGTCGACATACAGGCCGGCACCGATGATCGGACTGTCCCCGACCCGGCCGTGCAGCTTCCACGCCATGCCACTGGTGGTACAGGCGCCGGCCAGATTGCCCTTCGCGTCCAGCGCCAACATGCCGATGGTGTCGTGGTTGTCACTGTTACCGGGGATGCCGCGGCGCTCGGCGTTGATCTGCGGCTGGTACTTCTCGGTCTTCAACCATTCGCGCCACGCCGCTTCCGCCTGCGGCGTGAGCAGGTGCTGCCGTTCGAAGCCCTGCTGCACGGCAAACTGCTGCGCGCCCTCGCCCACCAGCAGTACATGCGGGCTGTTCTCCATCACTTTGCGAGCCACCGACACCGGGTGCAGGACGTCGACCAGCGCCGCCACCGCACCACAGCGGCCATCGCCGTCCATGATGCTGGCATCCAGGCTCAGCACGCCATCGCGATCCGGGTTGCCGCAATGGCCGACGGTCGGGTTGCACAGTTCGCTCTCGGCCCAGCGTGCACCGGCTTCGACCGCATCCAGCGCACTGCCCCCCTGCGCGAGGACTTTCCATGCGGCCTGGTTGGCCGGCACGCCGAAGTCCCAGGTTGAAACGACCTTGGCCCCGCGCTGCACACGCGCCTGCACGCCCGGCAACGCCGCCATGCCTGCGGCCAGTGCACCGGCCTGCAGGAACTGCCTGCGATCCACCATTTTCCTCTCCCCGTCTGCAATGCGCGGCCGGCCCGATGCCGGCTGCGGCGATCAGTCGTGCATGGGCTGCCGCGCGGCATGCCAGACGGCTGCTCCGAGCACACCCAGTTGGCCATGTTCCACCCGCCACACCGGCACCTGGCGCAGCACCTCGGTCAGCACCCCCTTGTTGAGGAAGCGCTCACGGAAGCGGCCATCGGCCAGGAAATCCTGCACGTGCGCGGAAATGCCACCGGCCAGGTACACCGAGCGGGCGCCGACGGCGATCGCCGCGTCGCCAGCCAGGCTGCCCAGCCAGGCACAGAAGACCTGCAGCGTTTCCACGGCCAGCGCATCCTCGCCACTGCGGGCGGCGCCGATCAGCGCCTCGGTGCTGGTCCACACCGGCGCAACGCCACGCAGCTCGCACAGGCACGGGTACAGGTTCATCAGTCCGCTGCCAGACAGCACCCGCTCGTTGTCCACGTGCGGCCAGCGCTGCAGCAGCTTGCCCAGCACCTGCAGCTCCAGCGCATTGCCTGCGCCCAGTGCGGCATGGCCGATCTCGCTGGGCAGTACCGGGCGTTCGCCATCGGCGAAGCGCAGCGCGGCACCCAGGCCGGTACCGGCGCCGAGCACCAGCGCCGGGAACGCCTGCGCCGGATCCGCCTCGCCGTTCAACGGCACCAGCGTATCGGCCTGCAGGTACGGAATGGCCAGCGCCACCGCTTCGAAATCATTGATCAGCTGCAGTTCCTGCAGGCCGGACTGCGCGCGCGTGCTCGACAGTGACACCGTCCACGGCAGGTTGGCGTTGATCAGTACATCGCCATCGAGCAGGCCGGCGATGGCCACCACTGCGGTCTGCACCGGCTGGCCGAGGCCCGCGGTGAAATCGGCGAGGATCGCAGCCAGGCTGGGGTGGTCGGCGCAGGCGTAGGTGCGGTAACTACCCAGCCGCGGCGCGTGGCTGGGGTGCGTTTCCGCCAGGGCCAGGCGGGCGAAGGTGCCGCCGACGTCGGCGACGACCAGACTGCGCGGAAGACCGCCGCGGGCGGAGTCGGAGGAAACCGGGGACGCTGCTGCGATGGTCACGCTGGCCTGCTTGGATCGATTGAATCGCCCCGATTCTCAGGCATCGGGGCGGCTTTGCCTAGCGCGTCGGTGGTTCAGGTTGGCCTACATGCCTTCCTGTTCGGCCACCTGCACACCATCCACCAGCACGCGCAGGCGTTGCGGGCGGAAGCCGGCGAACAGCAGCGGCCGGGTGCGCTCGACCAGCACTTCGTGGCCGCCGATGCGGCGCAGCCACGACTGTACCAGCGAGAACGAGAAATGCGTGCCCGGATGCCACGGATGCTGCACCCAGACCTTCTCGGTGGCGCTCTGCAGCAGCATCGCGCCGGTGAACCAATGGCGGCTGAGGGTCACCGGCGTCGTGCCGGCCATGAAACGGATATCCATGCTGCATCCTTTGCGTGATGGTAAACCGCCGGCCTGAACCGCCAGGCTCAGGGCTGGGCCGTCTGCAGACTGTAGCTGGTGGTGGCGGTGAACACCGCGCCATCGGGCTGGGTCGAACGCACTTCAACCTTGTGGCTGCCCACCGCCAGGTCGGTCGGCAGCGCGCCCCGCCACAGATGCGGCGACGCAGTGGCCTCCGGCGAACGGTCGTAGCCACGCAGCGTGCCGGCCAGGTCGTCGGCCACGTTCTCCACCATCAGGCGCGGATCGGGCTGGCTGACCTGCTTCATCGCCTGCCAGGCGCCACCGTCAACGCGGTACTCGACCACGCTGGCGTCCTCGCCCATGTAGACGTTGGCATAGATGCCCCACGCCGGGTAGGCACCCTGGCGCAGCACTTTCGGCGCGTGCAGGCCGATCTGCTCGCTGGCCGGCTTGCCGGCCACGCGGTACTGCAGCTTGTAGCTGCCATTGCCGGCTACATCCAGCAGCGCGTAGCCCTTGGGCGTGCCATCGCTCATCGTGCTGTCCGGCACGCCGGCGGCATTCTTCACACCCGACCAGAACGCACCGCAGTTGGCGCCGACGTTGTATTCGTGCAGCGGCTTGTTGCCGTTCCAGCCGTCGGCCCTGCCATGGTAGACGTGCTGCTGGGTGTGGCTGTGGCCACTGAGCACCAGCACGTTGCGGAAGTCCTTGAGCAGGTCGAACAGGCGCTGGCGGTCGGCGTGGCGGAACGTCTCGCGACCTGGCGCCGCATCGAAGAGCGGGATGTGCATGCCCAGCACCAGCAGGCGGTCCTTGTGCAGGCCCTTCAGATAGCTGGCGAGGAATGCGAACTGGTCCTGGCGCAGGCCACCGATGTACTTCGGCTTCGCCTTCGGGTCGTAGACCACGTCATCGAGGAACACGAAACTGGCGCCACCCTCTTCCACCGCGTAGGTGTCCGGGCCATAGATGTTGCGCCAGCTGTCCAGCGAATGATCGTCACTGGCCGCATCGAAATCGAGGTCGTGGTTGCCCGGCACATGGAACCACGGCACGCCCAGCGAGGTGGTGACCTTGTTGATTGCCGGATACAGGGTCAGATCGTCGTTGACGATGTCGCCCAGCGTGGTGCCCAGACGCGCCTTGGTCTGGCCGACCAGCGGCGCGACGATCGACTGCTGGTAGTAGCCGATGTCCTTCAGGCTGGCGGTCTGCGAATCGGTGAACACCAGCATCTGGAAGCCCCGACGGCTGTCGTGGCGGTCCGCCTGCAGGGCGAAATCCCAGTTGCGGGTGACGTTGCTGGTGGCAGCGATGCCGCCGTACTTCAATGCCGGCGAACCACTCGGGCGATAGTGGCGCCAGAACGAGGGCAGACCATCATCCGCCTTCGGGAAGGCATAGGCATCGGGCTTGATCACGAAGATGGTCTGGCCGTCGCGTACCGGCAGGCTGTAGCTGCCATCGGCGGCGGTCTTGACGATGGTCTCGCCGTTGGACACCTGTACCCCGGCCAGACCCGGATCGGTCGCACCACGGCCTGGCTTGCCATCGCGCTCCAGATAGACCTTGCCGGTGACCACGGTGTCCGCGGCCCAGGCCGGCGAGGTCAGCAACAGGCAGCACAGCCAGGCGGCAGGCAGTTTCATGGGGGCGGTCCGGGAAAGAAAGACCGCCCATTGTAGATTCCGTTGATGACATCGCGCACGCGGTGGCGCATTGCTGGTTGTGCCGGCCGCTGGTCGGCAGCCTCATGATCGTTCGGCATCTGGGGCTTGCCGGCCAGCGGCCGGCACTACCGCAGCTCAGCGATGGCGCCTTTCCAGTACCGCCCGCGCATCGTCCAGCGACAGCCCGCGCGCCCTCAGCAGCACCAGCAGGTGATACAGCAGGTCCGAGGCCTCGCCCAGCAGCGCTTCGTCATCCTGAGCCACCGCCGCCAGTGCCGTCTCCACGCCCTCCTCGCCGACCTTCTGCGCGATGCGGCGGATCCCGCCTTCGAACAGGCTCGTCGTGTAGCTGCCCGGCGGCCGCTGTGCCTCGCGCATCGCCACCAGCTGGTTCAGCCCGCCAATGAAATCCTTCGGCGCGCCATCGAAACAGCTCTCGGCGCCGGTGTGGCAGGTCGGTCCGGCCGGGCGCGCCATCACCAGCAGGCTGTCGGCATCGCAGTCGACACGGATCGACTGCACCACCAGCACGTTGCCGGACTGTTCGCCCTTGGTCCACAGGCGCTGCTTGCTGCGGCTGAAGAACGTCATGTGTCCGATCGCCAGCGTCGCCGCCAGCGATTCGGCGCTGACATAGCCCAGCATCAGCACCTGCAGGGTGTCGGCATCCTGCACCACCGCCGGCAGCAGGCCTTCGCCCTTGCCCCAGTCCAGCATCTGCAGCGCGTCCAGCGACGGCCTCACTTCAATAGACATCCCGCACCTCGATCTGCTGCTCGCGCAGGTAGCGCTTCAATTCCGGAATGGCGATGGCACCGCTGTGGAACACACTGGCCGCCAGTGCACCATCGACATCGGCCTGGTCGAAGGCCTCGGCGAAGTGTTCCATGGCACCGGCACCGCCGGAAGCGATCAGCGGCACCTGGCACAGCGCCCGCGCCTGCTGCAGCTGCGCAATGTCGTAACCGCGGCGCACGCCATCGCTGTCCATGCAGTTCAACACGATCTCACCGGCACCCCGCCGCTGCGCCTCGACGATCCAGTCCAGGGTGCGCAATGGCACCGCCTGGGTCTTGTCCGGGTCACCACTGAAGCGGCGCACCCGCCACTGGCCATCGGCTTCGCGCACCGAATCGACGCCGACCACCACGCATTGCACGCCGAACGCTTCGGCCAGTTCGCTGATCAACGCTGGACGCCCCAGCGCCGGTGAATTGATCGATACCTTGTCCGCGCCGGCAAACAACACGCGGCGCGCAGTTTCCACGCTGCCGATACCACCGGCCACGCAGAACGGAATATCGATCAAGCGGGCGATGCGCTCGATCCACGCCACGTCCACCGAACGCGCCTCGGGGCTGGCGCCGATGTCATAGAACACGAGCTCATCGGCGCCCTGGTCACGGTAGCGTTGTGCCAGCTCGGCGATGTCACCCATGTCGACATGGTCGCGGAAGCGCACGCCCTTGACCACGCGGCCATCGCGCACGTCCAGGCAGGGAATGATGCGCCGGCTCAACATGCCAGTGCCTCCGCCAGGTCCATGCGCTGTTCCAGCAATGCCTTGCCGAGAATCGCGCCACCGCAGCCCGCAGCGCGTGCATCGGCGACGTCGGCCACATCGCGGATGCCACCCGACGCCTGCACCGCCACGCCCGGCAACAACGCCGACAGATGTTCGTACAGGCCGATGTTGGGGCCGGCCAGCATGCCGTCGCGGGCGATGTCGGTACACAGCAGGTGGCGCATGCCGGCGCGCGCGTATCGCTGGGCCAGGTCATCCAGGGTCACCCCGGCGTTCTCGGTCCAGCCATGCACCGGCAACTGCCACTGGCCCAGGGCGTCCTGGCGGGCATCAAGTGCAACGGTGATGCGTTCGGCGCCGAACTCTTCCAGCCAGCCGACGACTTCATCGGGACGGCGCACCGCCAGCGAACCGACCACCACGCGGCCGGCGCCGGCGTCGAGAATGCGTGCCACATCATCGCGGCCACGCACGCCGCCGCCGGTCTGCACCTGCAGCGGGGTCTGCGCGTGGATCGCGGCCAGCAGCGGTGCCAGCGTGTAGCCCCCGGCGCGCGCGGCATCCAGGTCGACCAGGTGCATCCATCGTGCGCCCTGCGCGGCGAAGGCCTGCGCGCGCGGCAGCGGATCGTCGCCATAGACGGTCTCCTGCGCGTAGTCACCCTGGCGCAGCCGCACCACGCGGCCGTCACGGATATCCAGTGCGGGGTAGACGATGAAACTCATGCAGCGGTGCCCTCAAGGAAATTGCGCAGCATCAGCGAACCGGTTTCGCCGGAACGCTCGGGATGGAACTGGGCGCCAAAGTAGCGGCCCTGCTCCACCACTGCAGTAAACAGGCCGCCATGGTCACAGGCGGCTACCGTGTGGGCGTTGAGCGGCGCGGCATAGCTATGCACGAAGTACGCGCTGGCGCGTTCCGCAACGCCTTGCAGCAGCGACGACGGGCGCATCGGCAGCAGCCGGTTCCAGCCCATGTGCGGCACCCGGATACCGCAGGCCGGCACCAGCTTGCGCACCACGCCGGGAATCAGCCCCAGCGTCTCCACGCCGGCTTCTTCGGAGCGCTCGAACAACAACTGCATGCCCAGACAGATACCCATCAGTGGTACTTCCAGCCGTTGCAACGGCTCGACCAGGCCCTGCGCATGCAACCGCTGCATACCGGGACCGGCGGCACCGACGCCAGGCAGGATCACCCGCTGCGCGCCGACCAGGCCATCGGCATCACGCACCAGGCGCACCGTCGCGCCCAGGCGCTCCAGCGCATAACGCACCGAGCCCAGGTTCGCACCGCCGGCATCGATCAGCGCGACATCGCTCACAGCGCCCCCTTGGTGCTCGGCAGTGCCGTGCCCTGTCGCGCCAGCGCCGGGCGCAAGGCGCGCGCCAGTGCCTTGAAACAGGCCTCCACCTTGTGGTGGTCGTTATCGCCGTGCACCTGCAGGTTGAGGTTCAAGCCGCTGGCATCGCACAGTGAACGGAAGAAGTGCGGCACCAGTTCGGTTGGCATGTCGCCCACACGCTCGCGCTTGAACTCGCCTTCGAACACGAAGTACGGGCGGCCACTGAAATCCAGCGCCGCACTGGCCAGGGTTTCGTCCATCGGCAGGGTGAAGCCGTAGCGACCGATGCCGCGCTTGTCCCCAAGCGCCTCACGCAGCGCCTGGCCCAGCGCGAGCCCGGTGTCTTCAATGGTGTGGTGCTCGTCGATGTGCAGGTCGCCCTCGGCCCGGATGTCCAGGGCGAAGCCACCGTGCTTGCCGATCTGTTCCAGCATGTGGTCGAAGAACGGCAGGCCGGTGGAGACGTGCGCATCACCCGCTCGATCCAGATCCAGCTCGACACGGATCCTGGTCTCTTTCGTGTTGCGCTGGACCACCGCGGTGCGCGGTGCGTCGGCCAGCGCGTGGGCGATGCCCGGCCAGTCCCACTCGCCACCGAACTGCTCGGTGCGCAGCTGGAAGCCGCGGATGTTGAGATTGTCGGCAAACTGCAGGTCGGTGATGCGATCGCCGACCATGCCCGAGCGTGCCCAGTCGATGCTGCGGTCCTGCAGGTAGGCGGTCATCAGGCCGATGCCCGGCTTGCGCGTGGGTGCGTTGTCCTGCGGCCAGCTGCAGTCGATCAGCACGTCACGGAAGGTGATGCCCTGGCTTTCGAAGATCTGCAGCATCAGATCATTGGGGCCATCGAAGCTGGCGCGCGGGTAGCTGTCGCTGCCGAGGCCGTCCTGGTTGCTGACGATGACGAACTGGTAGCCGGCATCACGCAGCTTCAACAGCGCTGGGATAACCTGCGGCACGAAGCGCAGCTTCTCGTAGGCGTCGATCTGGAAGTCCGCCGGCTCTTCGATGAGGGTGCCGTCACGGTCGATGAACAGGATCGGGGTCATGCGGCGGCCCTCCGTGCCGACAGGACCGCAAGCACGCGGTCATTCTCTTCGGGACTGCCGATGCTGATGCGCAGTGCGTCGCTCAGCTGCGGCGCGGCGCGTTGGTCGCGTACCACCACACCCGCGTCCAGCAGCGTGTCGAATGCGGCCTGGGCATCGGCGAAGTGCACCAGCAGGTAGTTGCCGGCCGAGCGGTACACCCGGCGCACGCCGGGCAGGCCCGGCAGGACTGCGCGCAAGCGATCGCGCTCGGCGATGACCGTGGCCACGCGTTCAGCCGTGCGCGCCAGCGCGGCCGGTTGCAACGCCTGCACGGCAAGTTCGGCACACGGGGTCGGCACCGGATACGGCGCCTGGCAGCGGCGCAGCACGGCAATCAGTTCCGGAGCGGCAATCAATGTGCCGATGCGCGCCGCTGCCAAGGCGTGCGCCTTGGACAAGGTACGCAGCACCGCCAGATTGGCATGGGCAGCCAGCAGTGTGGTCGCCGAGGTGCGCCCGGCGTACTCCACATACGCTTCGTCCACCACCACCAACGCCTGACCGCGCAGGGCAACCGCCACGCGCTCAATGTCATCCAGCGCGATATCGCTGCCGGCAGGATTCGAGGGCGCGCACAGGAACACCAGCTTGGCATTGCGCGCCCTGGCGGCATCGATCACGGCATCCAGATCGACGTCCAGGCCATCTTCGCCATCCACCAGCGGCACATCAATCAGCGGCGCGCCCTGCAGGCGTGCGCAGACGGCATACATGCCGAACACCGGCGAGGTGACCAGCACGCCATCGCGGCCGGGCACGCACAGTGCACGCACCAGCAGGTCGATGGCCTCGTCGCTGCCGCGACCGATCAGCAACTGCGGCGGCTGCACGCCGTACAGCGCGGCCAGGCCCTCGCGCAGCGCCAGCGGCTGAGGCTGCGGATAGCGCCGACTACTGCCCGCAGCATCAGCCGGATTGGCCCAGGCCGATTCGTTGGCATTCAACCAGACCTCACCCTGCACTGCCGCGCTGCGCGCCGAACTGTAGCCGGCGAAGGCCTGCAGGTCCGGGCGCACCAGGGCCAGTACATCGTCGATGGCATTCATGCCGCCACCTCCATGCGCAGTGCCACCGCACGTTCGTGTGCATCCAGGCCTTCAGCGCTGGCGATGATGCGCGCGCAGCCACCGATCGCCGCCAGGCCTGCGGCGCTGGCGCTCTGCACGCTGATCAGGTTCTGGAAGCTGGCCACACTGACGCCGCTGTAGGCACGTGCCGCGCCTGCGGTCGGCAACACGTGGTTGGTACCGCTGCAATAGTCACCCAATGCCTCAGGGGTGTAATCGCCGAGAAATACCGAACCGGCCACCTGCACCTGGTCCAGCCAGTCACGGGGTTCGCGCAGGGCCAGGATCAAGTGCTCGGGCGCATAGCGGTTGCTGATCGCAAAGGCATCGGCCAGCGATTCCACCAGGATCAGCTGCGATGCCGACAGTGCCTGGCGCGCAATCGGCTGCCGCGGCAGCAGCGCGACCTGGTGCTCCACCTCGGCTTCGACCGCAGCCAGCATCGCCGCATCATCGGTCAGCAGCAGCACCTGCGAATCCGGGCCGTGCTCGGCCTGCGACAGCAGGTCGGCCGCCACGAACGCCGGATTGGCGCCGGCATCGGCGATCACCAGCACTTCCGACGGGCCGGCCGGCATGTCGATGGCCGCCGCCCCGCTCTGCGCCACCTGCTGCTTGGCTTCAGTGACGAAACTGTTGCCCGGCCCGAACAGCTTGTCGCAGGCAGGAATACTGGCGGTGCCATAGGCCATCGCGGCGATCGCCTGCGCACCACCCAGTTTGAACACGCGCTGCACGCCGGTCAGGCGCGCGGCCACCAGCACTGCCGGATCAGCGCTGCCATCGGTGCGCGGCGGCGTGCACAGCACCACCTGCGGGCACCCGGCCAGCCGCGCCGGCACGCCCAGCATCAGCGCCGTGGACGGCAACGGTGCACTACCCGCCGGCACGTACAGTCCGACCCGGCCGATCGGCCGCAGCATGCGTTCGCAGACCACACCAGGCGCCGTTTCCACGGCGTAACCGGTGCCCATGCCGGCGGCGTGGAAGCGCATGATGCGCTCGGCGGCCTCCACCATCGCTTGGCGCAGTTCTGCCGGCACGGCCGCTTCGGCGGCCGTGAACTCGGCATCGGACACTTCGAAGGACGACAGCTCAACACCATCGAAGCGCGCGGTGATCGCACGCAACGCGTCGTCGCCCTGTGCGCACACCTGTGCGATCAGCGCAGCCACCGCATCGCGGGTCTGCTGCGCCACGGTCTGCACCGGGCGGGTCAATGCCGCGTTGCGCGCGGCCTCATCAAGTTGCGACCAGATCAGACGATTCATGCCAGCGACCGCTCCACGCTCAACACCATCAGGCCCTGCGCGCCAGCACGCTCGAGTTCCTCCATGCGCTGCCAGCTCAGCGGGCCCGGGCACATGGTCTGCAGGCGCAGCGCGCCACCGTCTGCCGGCAGCCGCACCAGCGGCTCGGCATCGGCCAGCAGCTGCGCCAACGCATCGACGCGGTCCTCACTGGCGCGGAACATCAGCAGCTTGCGGTCCTGGCGCTGCACCACGCCGTCCAGGCGACGCAGCAGCATGCTGCGCAGCCCGGCGCGGGCATCGTCGGGCACGCGCACCGCTCCGGCCAGCACCGCCTCGCTGTCGAGCAGGTTGTGCACCGGGTTCAACTGGTTGGCGCGCAGTGTGGCGCCACTGGATACCAGGTCGCAGATCAGGTCGGCCGTGCCCAGCCGCGGTGCGATCTCCACCGAACCAGACAGCTCCACCACCTGTGCCTGCACGCCCTGCTCGGCCAGCCACTGCTTGAGGATGGCCGGATAGCTGGTGGCGATGCGGGTGCCGGCCAGTTGTGCCGGACCCTGCCATTGCCACTCCTCGGGCACGGCCAGCATCAGCCGGCACTGGCCGAAGCCCAACCCGCGCAGCGCCTGGTAGGCATCGGGCAGGCCGACCTGACGACGTGCTGCGGCCTGCTCATCCAGCTCGTTGCGGCCAACGATGCCGAGGTCGCAGACGCCATCGGCGATCAGACCGGGAATGTCGTCGTCGCGGACCAGCAGCAGGTCCACCGGCAGCGACTCGCCGTAGCAGAACAGCTTGTCGCGGCTCTCGCGCCAGCTCAGGCCGCAGGCACTGAGCAGGGTGCGGGCGGGCTCGGCCAGCCGGCCACTCTTCTGGATGGCGATGCGCAGCCGGTCTCGTGCCGGCGCTGCCTGGGTTGCACTCATGGAGGAAGTCTCGAAGTTCGGAACGGGGCGCGGATCAGCGCGAAGCAAGGCGGTCGATGGCGGCGGCATAGCCTCGATGGCCATGCTCGAGCGTGCGTGCCACCCGCCCGGTGGTGGTCACGCTGACCCCGGTGCGCTCATGGATCTCGCGGTAGGGCATGCCCTGCTGCAGCAGCGGCACCACCTTCCAGCGGTCGGCCATGGCTTCCAGCTCGGCCGGCGTGCACAGGTCACGCAGGAAGGCCTCCACCTGTTCGGGCTCGCGCAGAGCGGCAAAGGCCTGGGCCAGGGCTTCCAGGTCGGCCTTCGGGTCTTTGGCGGCAATCTCAGGGCGGGCTTTCACGGGGTCGTTTCCATGCATCAATGTAATAGCGCGCTATTACGTTAACGCACTCTTGCGCAGCGCGTCAAATCCGGGAAGGAATGGGGTCAGGAAGCCGGAAACGAAAAACGCCCACCAGGGGCGGGCGTTTTCTTTCAGAATCATCAGCTTGGCTTGAATCACGGCGCCGGGCAGCGCACCTCGGCCTGCAGCGCCCCGCGCCGCAGGCACTCACCGAACAGGCTGCCCTGCCGGCTGGGGAGCGACTGGATGTTTTCCAGTTCGCCCCCCCCCTGCGGGCACTTCTGCACGGCCAAGGCCTGCAGATCCTGTTCGAGCTGGGCGCGGTCGATCACATGGCAGCGATCGACCTGCAACCGGTACTGCGCAGGTCCGATCCGGGCGCTGTGCAGCGCCGGGTCGCTGCGGCAGCCCGCCAGCAGGAGCATCAGCAGCGCCCCTGCGGCGGCAGCCTTCACGCCATGACCCGGGACTGTTCCACTTCGACCTGCAGGGTGCTGGCCAGCTCATCGCGCGAGACTTCGAACTGCTGCTCGCGCAACAGATCCTTCACTGCCACCACGCCGCGTGCCAGCTCGTCTTCGCCAGCCAGCACCACGAAGCGGATGCCGGCCTTGGCCGCGTACTGGAACTGCTTGCCGATCTTCTTCGGCTCCATCTGCACTTCGGTGTTGATGCCGCCGGCACGCAGGCGACGGGCAATGTCCAGCGACTGCGGCATGCCCTGCTCGTCCATCAATGCCACCAGCGCCTGCACGCTGCTGCCTTCGATGCCGTCGATCAGGCCCGCTTCGCGCAGCTGCCAGAACAGGCGCGACAGGCCGATGGAGATTCCTACGCCCGGCAGCCTGGACTTGCTGTAGTGGCTGGCCAGGTCTTCGTAGCGGCCGCCCGAGCAGATCGAACCGATCTGCGGGTGGTCGGTCAGCGTGGTCTCGTACACCGTGCCGGTGTAGTAATCCAGGCCGCGCGCAATGGAGAAGTTCAGGCAGTACGCAGTCTCCGGCACACCCAGTGCCTGCACCAGCTGCAGTACTTCGCGCAGCTCGGCAACACCGGTACGCAGCGTCTCCGACGAGGCTGCATTGGTCTCCAGCGCGGCCAGCTGCGCGAGCGCATCGGCATGGCCCTGCGAACGCACGGCGACGAATGCCAGGATCTTCTCGACCTGCTCGGCCGGGATATCGAAGCCCTCGCCCACCAGCGTCTCGCGCACGTAGTCGGCACCGCGCTTGTCCAGCTTGTCCACTTCACGCAGCACTGCCAGCTGGCGCTCGCCCTCGGCCACGCCCAGGCTTTCGAAGAAGCCGCGCATCAGCTTGCGGTTGTTCAACTGGATGCTGAAATCGCCGATGCGAAGTTCGGCGAACACCGCGTGGATGACCGCCAGCACCTCGGCGTCGTAACGCACGCTCAGGCTGTCCTTGCCGATCACGTCGATATCACACTGGTAGAACTCGCGGAAACGGCCGCGCTGGGCGCGTTCGCCACGGTACACGCGCTGCATCTGGTAACGGCGGAACGGGAAGGTCAGTTCGTGTTCGTGCTCGGCCACGTAACGCGCCAGCGGCACGGTCAGATCGAAGCGCAGCGCCATTTCCGGCAGCGAACGGTCACCCGATTCAGCCGCATTGGCCAGCGCGCCGGTGGACTGCACGAAATACACCTGGCGCTCGGTCTCGCCGCCGGATTTGGTCAGCAGCACATCGGACAGCTCGAACACCGGCGTCTCCACCGGCAGGAACCCGAAGCGCTCGTAGTTGCGGCGGATCACATCCAGCATGCGCTGGAACGCAATCTGCTCGCGCGGCAGCAGTTCAAGGGTGCCGGGCGGGGTACGGGGCTTGATCACGGGCGGAACTCCTGCTGGAACGGGACGTGGGAGGGGGCAACATTCTAGCGCCCCCGCCTCGGGCAGGGTCGAACGGCCGCTTGAAGTATCATAAGGCCCTCCCCGCCCGTGATCCGCCCCCCGCAACATGTCCCGGCCTTCCGGCGCTCCGCCCGCCACCCACGACCCCGCCACGCCGTCCTGCGCCACGCTGGACTGCCTGCACTGCTCGGTTCGCCACCTTGCGGTGTGCTCGGCACTGTCGCCCGATGAAGTGCAGGCACTGGAACAGGTCACCGTTTCGCAGCAGGTGACGATGGGCAACACCCTGGCCCGCACCGGCGAAGAGCGCCAGCATGTCTATACATTGACCGGCGGTGCACTACGCCTGGTGCGCACGCTGGCCGATGGTCGCCGCCAGATCAACGGCTTCGTGCTGCCCGGCGACTACCTGGGCCTGAGTGGCAGCGACCACCATCGCTACGACATCGAGGCCATCGCTGACAGCCGCGTGTGCCGCGTCGCGCTGCCGCAGATGAAGGCACTGCGCAGCCGCTTCCCGCACCTTGAGCGCAAGCTGCTGCAGCGCGCCTGCCAGGAACTGGATGCCGCGCAGGACGCCGCGCTGGCGCTGGCCCGCCTGCAGCCGGCCGAGAAGCTGGCCGATTTCCTGCTGCGACTGGCCGCACGCGAGGCCAAGCTTGGCGGCAACGGCCTGCGCGTGTCGCTGCCGATGGGCCGCGGTGATATCGCCGACCATCTGGGCCTGACCATGGAAACCGTCAGCCGCACCTTCACCAAGCTGCGCCAGCAGGGCCTGATCGCCCTGCCCCACCTGAACGTGGTGGAGATCCTCGACGAGGATGGGCTGCGCGGGCTGGCTGGTGAAGGGTTGATCTGAGGGTTTCGCAGTTCATGGGGTTGCCGGCCAGCGGCCGGCACTAGCGGGCGGCGTCCATCCGGTCGCGCCCAACCCACGTTGCATTCTCCTGGTAGTGCCGGCCGCTGGCCGGCAACCCCAGACATCTTCGATCAACGCAACAACACCTCGCGCAGCGCCGCATAGTCGGCGGACAGCGGTTCAGCGTGCGCCGGCCGCTGCAGCAGCGCCTCCAGCGCTGGCGGCACGGCCACCGGGCCGCCGATCAGTGGCTCCACCACTGCTTCGAACTTGGCAGGATGCGCGGTGGCCACCACCGCCCAGTCACCCTTGGCACCCCGCGCACGCAGGTCCTGCAGTACCTTCACCGCCGTCGCCGTATGCGGGCATAACAGCTCGCCGCTGCTGGCGTGCGCCGCCGCAATCATCGCGCGGATGGTCACATCATCCACCGCGAATGCGCGGAAGGCCGCGCGCAGCTCGGCATCATCACCATGGTAGAGCCAGCGCAGGCGCTCGAAGTTGCTTGGTGCACCCACGTCCATCGCATTGGCAACGGTGGCCACACTGGCCTGGGGCTGGTAGTCAGCACCATTGAAGTAGGTCGGCAGGACTGCATTGGCATTGGTGGCCAGCACGATCTGTCCGATCGGCACACCCAACGCGCGCGCCAGCACCGCCGCCATCGCATTGCCCAGGTTGCCGGTGGGCACCACCAGGTTGAGCCGGCGCCGATGTTCGGCGTGATGGGTCAGTGCCGCATGCGCGTAGTAGCTCATCTGCGGCAGCAGGCGCCCCAGGCTGATGCTGTTGGCCGAACTCAACGGCACCTGCGCCTGCAGTTCGCGGTCGCCCAATGCCTGCTTGACCATGGCCTGGCAGTCATCGAATGCCCCTGCCACGCGCAGCGCCTGGATGTTGTCACCGAAGCAACCCAGCTGGTGCGCCTGGCGTGGTGACACGCGGCCATCCGGATACAGCACCACCACCCGTACACCCGGCTGCCGATGGAAGGCCGCCGCCACCGCCGCACCGGTATCGCCTGAGGTGGCGACGACAATGGTCAGGTCCTGGTCCCTGCCGGCCTGCAGCCGCGACAACGTACCGGCCAGGAAGCGCGCACCGATGTCCTTGAAGGCCGCGGTCGGCCCATGGAACAGCTCCAGCATGTAATCGCTGTCGCCGAGCGCGCGCAGCGGCACCGGGAAGTCGAACGCCTGGTGGCAGATCGACGGCAACGCCGCCTCCAGCGCGTCGCCGGCGAAGAACGGTGCCAGCAGATCAGTGGCGGTGTCGGCCAGGGTCGCGCCGGCCTGCAGTTCACGCGGCACCGGCAACATCTCGGGCACATACAGCCCACCGTCAGGCGCCAATCCCGCAGCGATCGCCGCACTGAGGCCAACGGCCGGGGATTGGCCCCGGGTCGAAACGAATTGCATGGGTTCGGTATCCAGTCGAGGGGGAGGATTCAGCACAGGCGGGCTCCTGGCGCATCCAGCGGCGACACCCAGGCGTCGCTGTCGAAGCCGGTAGCGGCGAAGGCCGCCTGCACCGGCGCGGCGGCAGCATGGGCCTGGTCCGCATCTTCGAACCAGGCGAATACGCTGGGGCCGGCGCCGGAGATGCCGGCACCCATTGCATGGGCAGACAGCGCCGCATCACGAGCGGCCCCGAAACCCGCAATCAAACCGGCCCGTCGCGGCTCCACCAGCACATCGCGCAGTCCAGCCCGCACCAGCGTGGCATCGCTGCGATGGCAGCCACTGAGCACCAGCGCGAGGTTTGCGCTCTGCGCCACGAATTCGCCCAATGTGTAGCTGCCCTGCAACGCCTGGCGTGCGCGGCGCGTTTCCAGCACCGCGTGCGGATGCACCAGCAGGCTGTGCCAGTTGGCAGGCACCGGAATCGGCAGCAGACGATCGGCCGTGCACAACGCCAGGCCGCCCAGCAACAGCGGGCCCACGTTGTCACCGTGGCGGCCGCCACTGGCCACCGCCTCGCCATCCAGCGCGAACGGGTACAACGCTTCACGCGGTAGCGGCACCTCCAGCAGCGCATTGGCGGCGACCAGCGCCGCCACGCAGGAGGCCGCCGAGCCCCCCATGCCCGAGCCGAACGGAATGCCCTTGTCGATTTCGACCGCGAAGCCGAAGTCCAGGCCCAGCCCCTCGCGCAGCGAGATCAGGGCCGCACCGGCGGTATTGCCGGCCGCCTCCAGCGGCAGTTCGACCGCACTGCCCCGGATCGCTTCGATGCGCACCTCCGGCTCATCGATGCGCCGCACGCTCACCGTATCGCCGATGCCTGCAATGGCATGGCCCAGGATGTCGAAGCCGACCGCAACATTGGCCACCGAAGCGGGCGCGAACGCTCGTGCAATCACAGGCGCGCCCCTTCACCCGCCGCCACCCGCAGCAGGTCGGCGAACACACCGGCAGCGGTCACTTCCGGGCCGGCACCCGGGCCCTGCACTACCAGAGGGTTGTCGCAATAGCGGCGGGTGCGGAACTGCACCACATTATCGGTCAGCCGCAGGTTCGCGAACGCGTGATCGGCCGGCAACGCCTGCAGGCCCACCGATGCGCCATCAGCACCCAACTGCGCGACATAACGCAGCACTGCCCCGCGCGCGCGCGCATCCTGCAGACGCTGCAGCAGGCTGGCGTCGGACTCGCCCAGGCGCGCCATGAAGTCATCCACGCTGCCATCGCGCAACAGGGCGGGCACCAGGCTTTCCACCTGCACCTGCTCCAGGCTGAGCGTGTGCCCGGCCTCGCGGGCGAGGATCACCAGTTTGCGCGCCACGTCCACACCCGACAGATCGTCGCGCGGGTCGGGTTCGGTGTAGCCCATCGAACGCGCCTGCGCGACCAGCGAAGAGAACGGCTGGCTGCCATCGAAACGGTTGAACAACCAAGCCAGCGTGCCGGAGAAAATGCCTTCGATGGCCAGCACTTCGTCACCGGTATCGACCAGATCACGCAACGTGGTGATCACCGGCAGGCCAGCGCCGACGGTCGCCTCGTAGCGGAAGCGCGCGCCACTGGACGCCGCGGCGGCTCGGATGCGCTGGTAGCGCGGCAGCGGGCCAGCGCCGGCCTGCTTGTTCGGGGTGACCACATGGATGCCGGCCGCCAGCCAGCCCTCATAGCGTTCGGCCACCTCGGCACTGCCACTGCAGTCGATCACTACCGCATGCGGCAGGTGTGCGGCCAGCAGGTGTTCGGTGAAGCGGTCCAGGTCACTGGCGTCGCCGGCCTGTTGCAGCGCCTGGCGCCAGTCTGCGTGCAGGCCATCGGCGTCCAGCCGCATGCGCGATCGCGAGGCCAGCGCGCGCAGGCGCAGGTCGACATTGGCCTTGGCCAGCAGCTGTGGCCGCGCCGTCAGCAACTGGTCCAGCAGCGCGGCGCCGACGTTGCCCGGCCCGATCACGCCCACCGCGAACGTCTGCGGCGACAGCCAGAATCCGGCATGCGCCGCGCGCAGTGCGCGGGTCGCATCGGCACTGTCCACCGCCACCGAGATGTTGCGCTCGGACGAGCCCTGCGCGATCGCCAGGATGTTCACCTGCGCACGGCCCAGCGCCTCGAACAGGCGCGCGGCCACGCCGGGCTGGCCTGCCATGCCATCACCGACCGCGGCCAGCACGCTGACGTCCTCGCTGACCTGCACGCGCTGCACCTGGCCCGCCGACAGCTCGTGCGCAAACGCATGCAGCAACGCCTCGCGCCCACGTGCCACCTCAGCTGCGCGCAGCACGCAGCAGATCGAATGCTCCGATGAGCCCTGCGAGATCATCACCACCGACACCTGCGCCTGGCGCAATGCGGAGAACACACGCTCGGCGGTTCCGGGCACGCCGATCAGGCCGGTGCCTTCCAGGTTCAACAGGGCCAGCCCCGGGCTGAGGGTCAAGCCCTTCACCGGCCCGCGTGGCGAGCGCTCAGCAGAAATGCGCGTACCCGGATGCGCCGGCTGGAACGTGTTGCGGATGAAGATCGGCAGGCCGAGGCGGATCGCTGGTGACATCGTCTGCGGATGCACCACTTTGGCGCCGAAATAGGCCAGTTCGCAGGCCTCGTCGTAGCTGAGCGATTCCAGCTGTACCGCTTCGGGGACCAACCGCGGGTCGGCCGACAGCACGCCATCGACATCGGTCCAGATGTGCAGCTCGTCCGCGTTGAACAGCGCGGCGAAGATCGCGCCGGAGTAATCGCTGCCGTTGCGGCCGAGGGTGGTGATGCGGTCGTGGCGATCACGGGCGACGAAACCGGTAGCGACCAGCCGCGACTGCGGATGCCGCAGCCGCCATTGCGCAAGGCGGTCGGCACTGGCCTCCCAGTCAACATCCACGCCCAGCTCGCCGTGCCCCACCACCAGCACGTCGCGCGCATCGAGCACCGCGCAGTCTTCGCCCAGAGCACGCAGGTGTGTGCCGAGCAGCTGTGCGGAAAACACTTCGCCAAGGCCCTGCACGCGATCAAGCACTTCGCGCGGCAACTCACCGATCACCGCCAGCGCCGCCAACACGTCGGCCAGCTGATCGAAGCGGGCATCCATCCATTCCACGGTGTCGCCCACCTGCTCGCCGAGCAGCGCCACGGCGGCGCCGCGATGGCGCGCACGCAACGCATGCCAGGCCTCACGCCAGCCGGCATCGCCCCTGGCCGCCAGCTGCGCCAGCTCGATCAGCGCGTCGGTAACGCCTTTCATCGCAGACACGACAGTGACCTGCAGCGATTCGGGACGGGCCAGCAACAGGCCGGCGACATGGCGGTAGCGCTCGGCATCGGCCACCGAGGTGCCGCCGAACTTGTGCACGACAGTGGACGGTGCAGCCAGATCGGCCGGAGCAACGGGATGGGCGGGGGCGTGGGAAGACATGCAGACCTCGGTAGGAGGCCCCGTCGCATGCAGGTGTCGAGTTTCCCCGCCACCTGGATGGTGCGGGGCCGTGGTTTTCGGGAGTTACACGAAGACGACGGGCCGCACCAGGGCAGTGGTGACGGTGGTGGTGGTAATGGTGGTGATGGCGACCGGCGCAGTCGAACCGCCCGCAGTGGCGGGAGCGATCAGGCTGGCGTGGGCGGCATCAAAGACCATGACGCACAGAAAACACCGTGCGCCGGGCCGCTGTCAAGTGCTGCGCTGCAAAAATTTTTGCGGCGATCATCGGCCAACATGCCGGCATTTGGTTGCAACTGAGACCAAGCCGACATCGGCACGCTTGACGAGCGCATTCAGCCGGCATGTTCGGCGATCGCCCTCGGTGTGCGGTGGGCATGCGCACACAGCATCACCCCGGCCACCAGGCACACGATCGCCAGTGCTTCCAGCAGGGTCGGCCAGCGCCGTTGCCAGGCGAAGGCATACAGCAGCGCGAACAGGGTCTCGAACACGATCATCTGCCCGGTCAGGGTCAACGGCAGCAGACGACTGGCGCGGTTCCAGAACGCGTTTCCGAGGATCGAGGCCACTACCGCCACGCCCGCACTGATCGCCCAGAAGCCACTCCACTGCGCTGCGGTATGGGTGCCGGTGTGGCCGATGAAGGCCATCGGCACCAGCAGCAGGGCCAGGCCACCGGTGGTGACGCCGGTCAGCAGTGACCAGTCATGGCTGGACAGATCCGGCCTGCGCGCCAACCAGCGGCTGTTACCGATCGAGTACAGCGCCCACGAGAACAGCGCACCGAACGCGCACAACAGTCCGATCACGCGCTGCCGCCACGGCGTGGCCAGGTGCTCGGACATCAGCGACTCCCAACCGACCAGGGCAACACCCAGCACGCACAGGCCCAAGGCGGGCAACAGCTGCTTCAACGGCACCGCACCGCGCTCGCGCACGCCAACCAGCGTCACCACGACCGGAATCAGGCCGACAATCAGCGACGCCGCCGCTCCACCGGCCCATTGCACTGCGGTGGCCAGCAGCAGGAAGTACACCAGGTTGCCGGCCAGGCTCAGCCACAGCAGGCCAGACCATTCGGCTCGGCCCAGCTGCGGCGCCAGCCGCTTCCAGCGCGGCAACAGCAACACCACCGCAATCAGGCCATAGACCAGGTAACGACCGGCGGAAAGTTGCAGGGCGTTGAACGAGTGCAGCACGGCGGGCGCGAGGAAGACCACGCCCCACAGCGCGCCAGCGGCAACGCCATTGGCGATGCCCAGGGCTATCGGGTTGTTGCGCATTCGGGTTCTTCGGGGGAGAGAACGGGCCGCGCAGTGTAAGCGCCGTCATGGCGGGCGCGCTTGACCCAGGCTACTGTCCTGCCCCGCAAACGCTCCTGTAGCGTCGAGCCATGCTCGACTGCTCTTGCACCGCACCTTTCGCGAACGGCCGTCGAGCATGGCTCGACGCTACAGATCCGCACCCCTGCGCCAGGCGGCCGGCGTCTGGTCACACTCGCGGCGCAGGGCACGGGTCAGTGCGCTCTGCTCGGAATAGCCTGCCGCCAGCGCGATCTCGCTGATCGGTGCCGCACTCACGCGCAGTTGGTGCTTGGCCCAGCGCAGCCGGCACGCACTGAGCCAGGCCTGCGGGCTGAGCCCGAACTCCCTCTGGAACAACGCATGCAACCGGCTCTCGCTGACACCGACGACGCCGGCCATGCGCGCCACCGGCCAGGCCTGCCCGGGATCGACCTGTACCGCCGCACACAGGCCCTGCATGCGCGCACCACTGCCTGCCGGTGCGAAGAACTGCAACAGGTGCGGCAGCAGCAGCGGCAACGGCCGCCCCTCGCGCACCTGTGACAGACCTTGCCGCAAGGCCAGCGGCAGGTGCAGCCATCGCTGGCGGCGCAGGTGTTCCTGGGTACCGTCGTCGAGCACGCCGGGCGCGCAATCGACAATCACGAAACCGTTGGGACCATCGGCCATCTGGTCATGTGCCTCACCGGCCGCGACAAAGGCGCCCTGCAGCAGATCCAGCCGTCCACCGCGTCCTTCCATCTCGAACTGCAGTTCGCCCTGCAGCGGCAGCACCCATTGCGCATAGTCGTGGCGGTCCAGCCCGGTGGCCTGGCCATAGTGCCGCAGGTGGAAGATCGCGCCCATGTGACAAGTGTGCGCGTGCCGACATTTCCCTGCAACGCAGCCCGGCTGCCGGCCATGCTATGTTCCAGCCGGTTCCAGACGCAGGGATGGCAACGTGAACACGACGATCTGCATGCTACCGCTGGCACTGGCCAGCCTGCTGCCGCTGGCCGCACAGGCCCAGTCCACGCCATCGGCCGGCGAGCGCATCGCGCCCGCCCCGCACTGCCTGGACGCACGCGACGTGCACCAGGTCGAGCAGCAGACCCCGACCGCCATCGCCGTCCGTGATGGCCGGGGCCAGGCCTACCGCATCGATTTCAGCGCCGCCTGCCCAGGTATCAACGAAGCCAGCACGCTGCGCCTGGAAGCGCCGTCAGGTTGGGCCTGCGGGCGGCCCAGCGAGCAGGTGGTGGTGGATGGGCGTCGCTGCGGCGTCGGCAGCGTCACTCCTATTGATAGCCGGGAGTTCGCCAGCACCGCACGCCAGAGCGGTCGCCTGTATGCCTCCAGCCTGCCGCGCGTGGACGTGACCGCCAAGGGCAAGCCCAACCGCGGCGGCAGCAGCCCGCGTCATACGTTCCAGACCTCGCCGGCGTTCTGCTTCGCCACCCGCCACGTGCGCGGCTGGAGCGAGGATTCGCAGGGCGTGGTGGTGGAAACCAACCCACGCCGCAATGGTGGCATCCGCTATTACCGGGTCGAACTGGCCGGCAGCTGCTCGATCCTGGCCGGTGCGCAGGAAGTGAACTTCGAATCCGGCTTTGGCAATGGCCTGATCTGCGGCAACCCAGGCGACCGCATGGTCATGCTGCCCTCTCCATTCGGCGGTGAAGACCTTCGCGCCAGCACGCCACGCTTCGCCCGCCCAAGCTGCGGCGTACTGGCCGTCTATCCGAAGGACCTGCCGGACCAGGCGTCGCGTTAACCGCCGACGCCGAGGAAGGTGAACGGTGCGCTGGGCACGAAGTGGCCCAGTGCATCGCCGGCAAAGGTATTGCGCTGGTCCGGGCCGAGATCAAGCTTGAGTACCTTGCCGCCGAAGTCGACCTTGTTCAGATCGACCCAGAACGTGTTCGGGGTCAGCGCCGATTCGAAGAAATACAGCCGCCGCTTGTGGTCGGCCACCGTGCGCCAGCGCGTGGAAGAGATGTTGGGCTCACCCGGCGTGGTGATGCCGTAGGGCACCGAGGTGTTGCGGATCACGCTGAACACACTGGCCAGCGCCACCACCGGGTCTTCGGCCTTGGGAATCGCATTGATGTAGAACGAAGCGCGCGCGAAGCGGTCGGCCGAACGGTTGGTACCGGGCAGCATCACCGTGCCGCCGATCTGCTGCCAATAACTGTTGAGCGCCAGTTGCTGTTCGAAGATCGGCGAGTTGGTCATCACCTGGTAGCGGCGGTCATGGTGGATCACCTGGCGGCCACCGATGTATTCCACGATGGCGCTGTCACCGGTTGCATCGGACAGCGACAGGTGCAGCGTCGCCTGCCGGTCCTCGCCGGGGACCTTGTCGGTGACGATCGAGTACGGCTCACGCTTCAATGCCGCGACTGCCTCATCCACCGTGGCGAAGTTGTCCAGCACGTACTGTGCCCACAGCGAGATCGCCAGCCCCGGCTTGTTGCCGCGCTGATTCGGATACTCCGATTCGACCAGCCACAGCAGGTTGGCGACCAGGCCCTTCTCGTTCATGCCGTCGGTGGTCGACACGTCATAGCCGGTGGCCACCACCGACCCGTAGCGCGCGGTCCAGGCCAACGACTTCGGCCCAGCCAGGCCAGTGCGTGCAATGCCGCGCGGCAGCACATAAAGGTTGGTCGCCACATCGACCTTCCAGTCCATCGAGCGCGCGGTGATCACATCACCGTTGTCGCCCAGGTACACCGCGCGCGTGCACGCCCAGACCGGCGTCACCACCGCTGCCAGCACCACTGCCAGCATCATTCCGCCCGACCACGTCATCCGTACCATGCCATTGCGCTCCGTTCCCCGTGATCCGGCGATCTGACGCCATGCGGGGTGACACAGCAGTGAAGCTTCAGCGTACGACGCGATCGTGCAGCCAGAAACCTGCAAGCATCGCCGGAACGAACCACAGCGCTTCGCGCGATGCCACGGCCAGGCCGGCGATGGCCGGACCCGGGCAGTAGCCCGCCCAACCCCACCCGATGCCGAACAGCGCCGCGCCCAGCAACAGGCGGCGATCAATGCCACGCGGCGCCGGCAACTGGAAGCGCGGTGCGCACAGCGGCTGCGCACGCCGCAGCGCCCAGCGCTGCCCGACCGCGCTGACCAGCAGCGCCGAGGCCAGCACCCAGGCCAGGGTCGGATCGAAATCACCGGTCACGTCAAGAAATCCGAGCACGCGGCGCGGATCAGTCATGCCGGCCAGCGCCAACCCAGCGCCGAACAAGGCACCTGCGATGGCCGCCGCCCATACGGCACGGCTCATGCCAGGCCTCCCGCATGGCGCAGCAGCAGCGTGGTCAGCATCGCGCAGGCCATGAAGATCAGCACTGCCAGCAGCGACCGCTTCGAGCCTCGCGCCAGGCCGCACACGCCATGCCCACTAGTGCAGCCATTGCCAAGGCGGGTCCCGAAGCCAACCAGCAGACCGGCGCCAGCCAGCTGCCAGGCCGGCAGCGTGTCACGCAGCAAGGCATGCGGTGGTTGCCCTGGTGCGGCCTGCCACCACAGCACCAGCCCGGTGGCAACGAGCAGCCCCAGCAGGAACGCCCAGCGCCAGCCGCGCTCGCCCCGCGACGCGTGCAGACTGGCGGCGGCGATCCCACTGATGCCCGCCACCCGCCCGAGGGTGGCCAGCAACAGCACGGCTGCGGCGCCGATCAGCGCCCCACCCGCCACCGCGGCCCAAGGCACGTTCACGCCCCACTCCTCTTCTTCGAACCCGTCATTGGCTTGCCTTATTATTTAGCTTTTTCTAAATTAGCTTCTACTAAACAAAAAGGTCAACCATGCCCCGCTCCGTTCTCGACAGTGCAGCGATGGCAAGGCACGCGTCCCAGGCTGCCGACCTGCTCAAGCGCCTGGCCCACCCCGCCCGCCTGAAAGTGCTGTGCCGCCTGGTGGAAGGTGAGGCGCCGGTGCCGGAACTGCAGGCGCTGACCGGCCTGAGTGGCTCGGCCCTGTCGCAGCATCTGGCGGTGCTGCGCGAACTGGACATCGTGGCGACGCGGCGCGAGGCGCAAGCCATCCACTACCGACTGCTGGAAGGCCCGGCACTGGGCGTGCTGCAGGCCCTGCACGCGGCGTACTGTGGCGGTGCGTCGCGCTGACGCCAGGACAGGCTCAGCCTGCGTGCAGGACGGGCTGCACGACCCTGTCGAGCAGGTCCACCGGCGTTGGCGCCGAGCGATCGCCCAGCAGGGCGCGCGAGAAGCCCGACCAGTCACTGGCCGACAGCTGGCGCAGCAATGCCGGCTCCACCGGCAAGGCGCGCATTGCCCAGTACGGGAACTGGCGCTGGCCGAGCCGGCCACGTGCCAGCTCGACGATGTCGACGTGGCTGCCGGCCTGCAGGATGCGCTCGTACACCGAGTCGATGCCGTCCGGCGGGCCTTCGATGTACTGCAGGAAGCGCCCGCCATCGTGCAGCAGCACGCCGGTCACGCCAGCCAGCTTGTTGAAGCGGGCCGCGTCGTCGACCAGCGCGCGCTCGCGTTCGGCAGAAAGACCCGGCAGCGCCTGGCTGACGTAGGCGATGGCACGCAGTGGCATGGTGCTTCCTTGGCAGTATGTGCGGCCACGGTAGCAGTTGCGGACGAGCCCGTCTCAGAACCCCGGGGCACTTGCTGAAGAGTTCAGTTTGAGGCTGCCGCCGGCCCGTCGCAACGTCGCGGCAACCGCGCCTCGAACACCACCTGCCCTGCCTCGTTGCGTGCGCCGATGTGGCCGCCATGGGCGCGGACGAACTGATCGACGATGTACAGGCCCAAGCCCAGCCCGTTGCTGGGATGGAAGCTGGCCTTGAACGGCTCGAACAACCGCGGCAGCAATGCCGCATCGATATGGCCGGCGTTGCTCACCCGCAACAGCACGCTGCGCGGATCACGACCATCCACCTCCACCTTCGCCTCGCCGCCATGGGTCAGCGCATTGCCGACCAGGTTCGCCGCCACCTGGCCAAGACGATCCAGATCCCCCTGCAGGCCAGTATCGCCGTGCGTGTGCAGATTGATCGTGGCGCCGCCGCGGGCACCGCCGGCCTCGGCGATGACCGCGCGGGTCACTTCGGCCAGATCGCAGGCACTGGCCTGCAGGCGCAGGCCACCGCTGCGGATCCGCGAGAAATCCAGCAGCTGTTCGACCATGCGCGCCATGCGCAGGGTGCTGGCCTCCAGATACTTCAGGGTCTGCTGGGCACCGGCGTTGTCGCCCGGCAGCTCCAGTGCCAGCTTGTCGGCACACAGCAGGATCGCCGACAGCGGCGTGCGCAGGTCGTGGGTGAGCACGGCCGCCATCGTCTCGTTGAGCTTGAGCGAACGTTCCAGCGCTTCGTTGCGTGCTTTCAGCAGCTGGCGCTGCTGGTAGAGCTCGATAAAAACGTTGACCTTGCTCAGGATCACCTGCGGCGCCACCGGCTTGTGGAGGAAATCCACCGCACCGGTTTCATAGCCCTTGAACGCACGCACCGGGTCGTCCGGCGAAGCGGTCAGGAAGATGATCGGCACATCGCGGCTGCGGTGCGAACCACGCATCAGCTCGGCCAGGGTGAAACCATCGATCTCCGGCATGTGCACATCCAGCAGCGCCAGCGCGACCTCGTGCTCGAGCAGCAGCTCCAGCGCCTGTGCGCCCGAGCCGGCCAGCAGCAGCGTCACGCCTTCGCGCTGCAACAGCGCCTGCATGGCTACCAGGTTCTGCGGCACGTCATCGACGATCAGCAGGTTGACCGGGGTCTGCGACTGTGCAGGGTCCGGTGGCAGCAGGTTCATGCAAACAACTCCTTCAGGCGACGACACATCAGTTCAAGGGGCAGCACGGCGTCGGCGCCAGCGTGCTGCAGGGCGGAGGCCGGCATCATCGATGCCTCGGCCTCCTCGGGGCATTGCAGCCATGCGCGGCCGCCGGCGGCGCGCACCGCGGCAACGCCATCGCTGCCATCGCTGCTGGCCCCGGTCAGCAACAGCGCCAGCACCTGCCGGCCGAACACCGCGGCGGCAGATTCAAACAATGGATCGATGGCCGGGCGCGAGAACAGCACCGGCGCATCAACCGACAGAGCCACCGAGCCGGCGTCCTCCACCAGCAGGTGGTAATCGGGGGGCGCGAAGGTCACCGTGCCCGGTTGCAACGGCTGCTTGTCCTCGGCCTCGCGCACCGGCAGCGCGCAATAGGGTGCCAGCACTTCGGCAATACGGCTGGAGCGGTCGCGCGGCAGGTGCAGCACCGCCAGCACCGGCGCCGGCAGCGTCGCAGGCAGTGCACCCAGCACGGCCTGCAGGGCGGCAACGCCCCCGGCCGATGCTCCCACCACCACCAGCCCCGGGCGTATCAACGTTGCCATCAGGCAACCTTCCGGTACAGACGATGCTCACGCGAGCAGACCTCGAAGGCATCGTGATGGCGCCCGAACTGCAGCGACTCCTTGCTGCCCAGGCCGAGGAACCCACGGTGCACCAGCGCCTCGCGGAACAGGCCCACCGCGCGATCCTGCAGGTCGCGGTTGAAATAGATCAGCACGTTGCGGCAGGACACCAGCTGCACTTCGGAGAACACGGTATCGGTGGCCAGGCTGTGGTCGGCGAACACCACGTTGCGGCGCAGCTGGCGATCAAACACCGCGCCATCGTAGGCGGTGGCGTAGTAGTCGGACAGCGAAGCGGTGCCGCCCGCTGCCAGGTAGTTGCGGCTGAACTGGGCCATCCGATCGATGCCATAGGCCCCGGCTTCGGCCGTGGCCAGCGCCGCTGGATTGATGTCGGTGGCATAGACGATGCTGCGCTCGAGCAGCCCTTCCTCGTGCAGCAGGATCGCCAGCGACCAGACCTCCTCCCCCGTACTGCAACCGGCCACCCACAGCTTCACCGAGGGATAGGTTCGCAGTACCGGTACCACCTGTTCGCGCAGCTCACGGAAATAGGCCGGGTCCCGGAACATCTCCGACACCTGTACGGTGAAGAACTGCATCGCCTGTGCGAAAAGGTCCGGCTCATGCAGCAGGCGGTGCTGCAGGTCGGCCAGGCGCTCGCACTCGTAACGCTGCATGGCCTGACGGATGCGCCGCCGCAGCGACGACACCGCGTAGCTGCGGAAGTCATAGTGGTAGCGCTGGTACAGCGCTTCCAGCAACACCTTCAGTTCCAGATCGAACAGCGCCTGCTCGTTCATTGCCGCGAACACCAGACCCGGCACAGCGAGACGAGCTTGTCGACGTCGATGGGCTTGGCGATGTAATCATTGGCGCCGGCCTGCAGGCAGCGCTCACGATCATCCGGCATGGCCTTGGCCGTCAGCGCGATGATCGGCAGGTCCTGCAGGTGGCGTTGTGCACGGATCTCGCGCATCGCGGCCAGGCCGTCCTTCTCCGGCATCATGATGTCCATCAGCACCAGGTCGACGCTGCGCTCGGCCAGCCGGTCCACGGCTTCCTGGCCATTGCGGGCGATTTCCAGAGTCACACCCAGCGGTTCGAGCACGCTGGACAGCGCGAAGATGTTGCGCACATCGTCTTCGGCCAGCAGCACGGTACGGCCATCAAGCACCGTGTCGCGGCGGCGTGCCTCGCGCAGCAGGCGCTGCTGGTCGCTGGGCAGGCTGGCCTCCACGCTGTGCAGGAACAGGGTCACTTCGTCCAGCAGGCGTTCGGGCGAGCGTGCGCCCTTGATGATGATGCTCTTCGAATAGCGGCGCAGGCGCTGCTCTTCCTCGCGGCTGAGCGCGCGGCCGGTATAGACGATCACCGGCGGGAAGCCGACGTCATCGTTGCCGGCCATGTGCTCGAGCAGGTCATAGCCGCTGCCGTCAGGCAGCGACAGGTCCATCACCATGCAGTCGAAGGTGACCGTGCTGAGCTGTTCCAGCGCTCCAGCCTGGGTGCCCACCGCCACGATCTGCAGCTGATCGCGGCCGAGCAGCAGCTCCAGGTTGTGCCGCAGTTCGTTGTCGTCCTCGACGATGAGCAGGCGGCGCACGTCGCGCTGGCTGGTCTGTTCCAGCTGCTCGATGGCGGCCACCAGCCGCTCACGGGTGGTAGGCTTGATCGCAAAGCCAATCGCGCCCAGTTCGCGCGCGACCTGGCTTCGGTCCATCGCCGAGACCACATGCACCGGGATATGCCGGGTCTCCGGATTGCGCTTCAGCCGCTCCAGCACACTCAGGCCGGAGACATCGGGCAGGCCGATGTCGAGCAGGATCCCGTTCGGGCGCAGCTCAGTGGCCAATGCCAGGGCCTCTTCCGCCGTGCCGGCCACCACGCAGTCAAAATCCAGCTCGTGAGCCAGCGTCACCAGTGCCTCGGCGAAGGTGGCGTCATCCTCCACGGCCAGGATCAGACGGCCGGCGCGCTCGCGGCGACTGCGATCGTCGGTCACGCGGGAGGCAGCCGTCACAGGCGCCGCCGCAGCCATGGACGCCACGGTAGGCACCGCAGCGGGTGCCGCGGCGATCGACGGCATCACTGCGACACCGGCGACATCAGCCGCTTCCGCGGCCGGTGCGCCCTGCAACGGCAGCTCGAGGATGAAACAACTGCCGCGGCCCGGCTCACTGTCGACCCGGATGTCGCCACCCATGCGTTCGGCCAGGTCACGCGAGATCGACAGACCCAGGCCGGTGCCGCCATAACGGCGCCGGGTGCTGCCATCAGCCTGGCGGAAGGCCTCGAAGATGACCGGCAATTGCTCGCGGGCGATGCCGATGCCGGTATCGCAGACCTCGAAGCGCACACGTCCAGCACCTGCGGCGCTCACCTGCAGGCTGACCTTGCCGTGTTCGGTGAATTTCACCGCGTTGGCCAACAGGTTCTTCAGAATCTGCTGCAGGCGCTGGTTGTCGGCCACCAGTTGGCTCGGTGCCAACGCATCGGCTTCGATCTGCAGCGTCAGCCCCTTCTGCCGCGCCATCGGCTCGAAGGTCTCGCGCAGGCGTTGCAGCACACTGTCCACCACCACCACTTCATCGGCCAGTTCGACATGGCCGGCCTCGATGCGTGACAGGTCCAGGATGTCGTTGATCAACGCCAGCAGATCGTTGTTGGACGACAGGATCGCGCGTGCGTACTTCACCTGTTCTTCGGTGAGCGTGCCGTCCTTGTTGTCGGCCAGCAGCTTGGCCAGGATCAGCGAACTGTTGAGTGGCGTGCGCAGCTCGTGCGACATGTTGGCCAGGAACTCGGACTTGTAGCGCGAGGTCGCCGCCAGCTCGTTGCTGTTGCGCACCAGCTGGCCCTGCGCCACCAGCAGCGCCTGCTTCTGTGCCTCCAGCTCGTGGGTACGTTCTTCCAGCTGCACATTGCTTTGTTCCAGCTCGGCCTGCTGCTGCTCCAGATGCGCCTGCGACTGCATCAGGCTGCGGCTCTGTTCTTCCAGCTCCTCGTTGGCCACCCGCAATTCTTCCTGCTGGGCCTGCAATTCCTCGCCCTGGCGCTGCGATTCCTCCAGCAGCGCCATCAGCTGCGCGCGTAGCAGCGCAGTACGCAGTGCCATGCCGATCGTCTCGGCACAGCGTTCCAGCAGTTCTTCATCGAGGCTGCGCTGGTCGCCGAGGGCGGCCCGGCCCAGCTCGATCACACCGACCACTACGCCATCGCTGCTGATCGGCGCCAGGATGCGTTCGCGCACCGGCAGCCGGCCCAGACTCGTCTGCAGTTCCAGCACGGCGGCGTCGGCGCCGAGCAGATGGCGGATGCGCTGGTCGCGGGCGACCTGTCCCGGCACGCCCTCCTGCATCGCCAGCGAGGCCGGCGTGCCCGCAGGCAGCGCCAGACCACCCGTAAGCTGCAACCGGCCGCCTTCCAGGCGATAAAGGGTGCCGACGTCTGCCTGCAGCTGCTCGCAGATGCTGGACATCGCCGCCTCGGCGATCTGTTCCGGGCCAAGATCACCGCGCAGACTCATCGCCACGGCATTCTCCGCCTCCTGCAGCCACAGCGCGCGCATCGCCTCGCGCCGCGCCTGGATGGCACGGGAGACGATCAGGGCGATCATCAGGAACGCGCAGCCACCGATGCTCCGGTTCACCAGCGAGAACGATGAATTGTTGCTGGCCGGTGCCACGTTGAAGCCGACCACCAGCAGCACACAGGCAATGACGGCCACAATGAATGGGGCCCGCGCACTACGCTGGAACACCGTCACACCGACGGCCAGGAAGTAGGCCAGCCAGACCGCATAACCGAGCGGAACCACCAGTTCCAGCGCGATGGTCGAGGCCAGCAATACAGCGGAGGTCATCCAGATCCAGCGGTCACGCGTGGTCGCACCAGGACGCATGCAGGTCGGTTCCAGAGCACAATAGGGTGGGTGATGGTACTCGCTGTCGTATTCAGCCGCACAGGACAAATGGCACGCGCCGCGTCTGCACATGATCTTCACACTTCAATGCCTAGCTTCTCGTCCCTCTCAGGGGTAACGCTCATTTCCAGGTGGACGCAGCCGCATCTACGACGTCCGTGCTGACGGACCCTTCCCGCCAGCTGCGGCTGCTGATCGACAGCGTGCGCGACCACGCGCTGTACCTGCTTGATCCTGATGGCATTGTCTGCAGCTGGAATCCCGGAGCGCAGCGGATCAAGGGATATTCGGCCGAGGACGTCATCGGCACTCATTTCGGCCGCTTCTATCTGCCCGCTGATCGTGAGGCCGGCGAGCCTCAGCGCCTGTTGCGACTGGCGTCGCAGCAGGGCCAGTACGCCAGTGAAGGTTGGCGCATGCGCCGTGACGGCTCGACGTTCCGCGCCAGCATCGTCATCGAGCCGGTGGTCGAGAGTGGTGAGCTGCTGGGCTTTGTCAAAATCACCCGCGACATCACCGAACAATGGCAGGCGCAGCGGCTGCTGCGCGACGCCCAGCGTGCGCTGCGTCATACCCAGCAGTTCGAAACGGTCGGCCGCCTCAGCCGCGGCCTCTCGCATGAGTTCAACAATCTGCTGACCACGATCGGCAATGCGCTGGACCTGCTGTCGCTGCGCGTCACCGCTGATGCGCGCGCAACCGAGCTGCTGGACGCAGCACAGTCCGCCACCGATCGCGGCGCCCTGCTGACCCGCCAGCTGCTGGCATTCAGCACCGGCCAGACCCTCATCCGTGAACCGCTGGACCTCAATGCGCTACTGGTGCAATGGCTGCCGGACCTGCAACGCGCCTGCCCGCCGCAGGTGGTGCTGGAGGCCAGCCTGGCCCCCGGCCTGCCGGAGGTGAGCACCGATGCGATGCAGTTGCAGACCGCGCTGGCCAACCTGGTCGCCAATGCGGTGGAGGCGACCCTGGACGGCGGCCGCATCCAGATCGGCACCACGCTCGAGCATCGCCTCGACCCGGATGCGGACACCGCACTGCAACGCGGCTATGTCACCCTCCGCGTCTGCGACGAGGGCCATGGCATGGCGGCCGACATTGCCGAGCGCGCGACCGAACCGTTTTTCACCACCAAGGACATCGGCAAGGGCAGCGGCCTGGGCCTGAGCCAGGTGTTCGGATTCACCACCCAGAGCGGCGGCTTCGTCGATGTGTCCACCACGCCCGGTGTCGGCACCACGGTCAGCCTGCTGCTCCCTGCATTAGAGGACCCCGCCCATGACCGATGAACCGATCCGCGTACTGATGGTGGAGGACCAGACCGATCTGCGCGAGATGATCGGCCTGGCCCTGCGCGATTTCGGCATCGAGGTGGCCACGACGGCCGACGCGCATGAAGCCGCCGCACTGCTGAAGGGCGATGCACGCTTCGACGTGGTATTCAGTGACATCAGCATGCCCAATGGCATGTCGGGCATCGAGCTGAGCGAGCACGTCGCCCGCGAGCAGCCACAGGCACGCATGATCCTGTCGTCCGGCTATGCCCGTTCGCAGTTGCCCCCACTGCCGGAGCAGGTGGAATTCCTGCCCAAGCCCTACCGCCTGCGCCAGCTGGTGGAGCTGTTGAAGCAGGATTGACGAAACGCTGGGGCTGGCCCGGCGTTTCGCCTGTGTAGCGCCGCTCCCCCTGCCCGGCCGCCCCTTCAATAGCGCCCCACCAGGTTCAGGTACCAGCCGCGGTGGGTGTAATCGAACTTGGTCAGGTCATCGCTGAAGTCGGTGAAGTTGTAGCCCACGCCGACGCGGAAATTGCGCCCGAGATCACGGTCGACACCGGCCAGCCAGCCTTGCCTGCTGCCGCCATCGCGCACGTCCAGCAGGCGGTACTCCAGCAGACCATGCCATTGGTAGTAGAGGTCATAGCGCAGCTGTCCCGCAGCGAAGTTGGTGGCTGAGTCAAACCAGGGCCCGGTGCCACGCCCATAGCGCACCTCACCCTCGCGACGGGCCGCCTTGGCCGCCACTTCCCAGCGCTGGTCGATGCGGTACACACCTTCCAGCGAAAGCACTTGGGTGCGCTGGTCGTAGTCCACGCCGTTGACCTGGCCCATCGTCGACAGGTCGTACAGATAGCTGTAGCGACCGAACAGCGCCCAGCGGTCGTTGTGCCACGGGCGATAGGCAAAGCCCAGGTTGCCTTCAATGAAGCGCGCACCCGCCACCGGATTGATCGCATCGTCGGTGTCGGCGTAGTTCAAGCGCGCCGCGATGCGCCAGCTGTCGTTGAGGCGATGGCTAAGGCGGTTGGTACTGACCCACTGCGTGCGCCGCTCGGCGCCGGTATCGCGACGCCATTCCAGCTTGCTCTGCCACTCGGTGCCCGGCGCAGTGCGGCCGCCGGACAGGCTGACCGCCTTGCGATCCACCTGGCCACTGCTGGCATCGAGCTTGCCGTTGCTCAGGGTGAAGCCCGCGTTCCAGCCCACCGCCGGATAGAAGTCCATGCCGAAGGTATGCGCCAGCCCGGACTCCTGCCCGGACTTGAGGAACTGGCTTTCATTGAACACGTTCACCTGGTCGGACAACCGCCAGCGCTGGCCGAGCGTCCAACCATCCTGCGCATTGGGGCTGAACAGGGGGTCGTACTCGCTGCGATCAGTGGACTGGGTGAACGCACCATAGAAGCTGTGCTGCGGGGTCAGCCGATACTCGGCATTGACCTGCGCAGCGGTGCCACGGTCGCCATCGCTCACCTCGGCACCGACGGTGGACAGGTTGGCGAAGGTCCATGTGCCGCCCGCCACCACCGCATCATTGTCGGCATAGCGGCCATGGTCGTCGTCCACCGTCAGCTGGCCGCCACCGTAGACATCCAGCGAGGTGCCGATGCGATGGGTGTAGCGCGCCGCCGCCAGCACGCCGGCCACGTTGCTTCCAGCCCCACGATCTTCCTGCACACGACGCAGCTCGGCCGACAGGCGGTCGTTCTCGCCAATCCGCCATTCGGCGGTGGCCTGTGCCTGGATCAACGACTCGCTGCCACGGCGGGCCTCGCTGTAACGGGCGTACAGGCTGAAGTCGTCGGTCACGTAACCGAGCAGTTCGGCACCCTGTTCGCGTACGCGCTGACCGGTATCGAAGCGGCCCACCGAGTAACCCCCATCAACCTGGCGCCACCAGGCGCCCGCGCTCCAATCACGCTGGGTCCAGCCCAGCTCACGCAGGTTGACGCGCGCTTCCACGGCGGTCGCCTCGCCTTCGCGCGGCCCGTCCGGGTTGAGGCGGCTGAAGCTGAGGCCGCCATTGTCGGAGAAGAACACCGGCGCACTGGTGGCCTCGCTGCGGCTGTGCTCGACCTTCAGGTAAGTGCCGCGTCCGGCCTGCAGGGTCAGGTCGGCGCCCTTCAGCGAGTAGTCCTGGCCGGCACGCTGCTCGTCCACGTAGGTAGCGCCCACTGCCACGTGGTCGCCGAACCAGTGCTTGCCACGCACGCCGGCGGTGATGTCGTCGCTGTCGAAGCCGGTCGGCACCCATTCGTAGTCGACGATCAGTCGCTGCTCGTAGCCGTCCAGCGGCACGTCGCGACTGATCCGGCGCAGGTTCTCGCGGCTGACCTGGGCCAGTGGCCGGGTCAGCAGGATGCGACCCTGCAAGGCGTCGATCTCGTAGTCGGCACCGCGCACCATCGGCACGCGCTGCTCTACACGGCCGGTGGTGCGGTCACGGATTTCCAGCACCACCTGGTCCGAGCCACTGAGGATGCTGGCGTGGCGCAGGTAATACAGGCTGCCGCCGGTGCCGATGAACTCACTATGACCTGGCGCCGTCTCGGCCTGTGAGCCGAACAGGCGCAGCTCGCTGCTGGCATCACCCCAGGCGTTGGCGCCGCGCGAGCGCCACGACAGCGCCGCACCGTACAGCGAACGCACGTACTGCGCGTACTCGGTGCCGGTCAGGCCGGTGTTGTAGTTGCCCCAGAGCGCCTGGTTCTTGTCCCAGTCCATGCGCAGGTAGAACCGGCCCATGCTGTCGACATCGCGCTGGGTCAGCGAGTCATCACCATAGGTGGGGTAGTACAGGTCCGGGTCCAGGCTGCGGAACAGGTCGCGCGGGTCGGCCGTGGTGAAGCCGGTGAACAGTTCGTCCAGCGGTCGGTTCTGGGTATCGGCCTGCGCGGTCAGCAGGTAGCGGCCGCGGGTCTTGGCCTTCAGGTAGAAGGCCAGGCGGCCGTCGCTGAGCACATCATCGTTGCGCTCGCCACGGGCCAGGTCCTGCCCTGCCCCACTGGCCTTGTTCTGGTACACGGTGATATCGGCCAGGCCGACCCCGAACAGGTACTGGCCAGTGACATCGACCTCCAGCGTACGCGCGATGGCCGGCGCATCCGGCCGCTCCACGCGCACGTCAAAGGCATGGTGGCCGATCGGCATCAGGTACTCGGCGGCGAACTTGCGATCCTGGTCCAGCGGGTAGCTGTCGCCATTGATCTTCAGCGACGCCCCCAGCGGCAGGTCACGGCCGCGCAGGCGGACGCGCGAGCCATACACCGGGATGTTCTGCTGGCGCAGGCCATTGCCATCGAACACCTGCTGCAGCAGCGACAGCGAGGCGGCCTGGCTGGCATCCACCGAGGTGCCGCGACGGTCTTCAAGCGCGTCACGCAACTGCTGGTTGCCGCGCTCGAATTCCGCCGGCGTCACCAGCTGCATCGACTGCGCGGTGGTTTCATCGACATTGCCTTCGGCATCGAAGGCGCGCAGCACATAGACCAGGCGGTCACCCCGGCGCAGCGGCGTCGAGGCCGGCAGTGCGCCATCCCACACGCCCTGGGCAACGGCGGCCACCGGCAGTTCGAACGTTGCCAGTGCTGCCACACGATCCGTGTCGCTGCCGCGGTAGACGCTGACTTCAAGGCGCTGGATGAACGCGGTGTAATTGCCGCGCACGTAGAACTCGACCGGCCGCACGATGCGCCCTTCGTCGAAGGCCACCATCCCCGGCGCCGACACCGACAGCTCGGGCTGGCCCATCGCTGGATCTTCGGTGGCCCAGATCGCGCCGCCCTCCGGTAGACGGATCATGAACTCGCCGCGCACCGTGGCCTTGCCCGGCGCATCGATCGCCAGGCTGACCCGGCGATCCGGTTGCAGCGCCTGCGAGCCGGAACGCGTCGAGGTGCCTTCGGTGACGGGTTCGTCGTAGCTGCGCGAGCGCAGGCTGAACAGCAGTTCGCCCTCGGCGTCGCACTGGTTGCCGTCACAACGGATCGGTGCAGGCTCGGCGGCGGGCGGCGCGGCCTGGGCGGTGCCGGCCAGGCCGAGCAGCAGTGCCTGATACAGCACGGCGCGCGGCAGGCGGGCTGCACGGCGGGCGGCAGAGTGATGCGCGCTCATCGGCGGGCCTCCTGTTGGCGAGCGGCCGCACGGGTGGCGGGGCTCTCCTCGTTGCGGACGCGCAGGCGCTGCTGCACGGCGGGGCTGAGCTGGCTGCGCAGCGCCTCGAACACGGCGTTGGCACGGCGCAGGCCCAGCGCCTGGTTGTAGGCATGGCTGCCACGCACATCGGTGTGACCGACCAGGCTGACCTGGCCGCCGCCCAGCTTTTCCAGGCGTGCGGCGATGGCCGCCAGCAGCGGCTTGAACTCCTCGCGCACAGTGGCCTTGTCGGTGTCGAACAGTACGTTGCCCAGCAGCGCGCCCTCGGCATCCACACCGGCCAGCAGCGAGTGCGGATCGCGCACGTCGGTGCGCAGCTGCACGGTCAGGCCAGCGCGCGCACTTTCAGCGACCTCGGCCTGCAGTGCATCGCGCACTACCCCGGCGCGGGCGAAGGCCAGCGCCTGGCTCTCGCCATTGGCAGCGATCACCACGTCACCGCCCTGGTAGCGGTCCACCACCTCGGCCATCTTCTTCAACACCGGGTGGTAGCTGGCCTGCAGCTCGCTGCTGCCCGGCGCGAACAGCACCTCGCCCAACGCGATCTCCATGCGCTCAGCGGCGGCCTGCGGCGACGGCGGCAGGCGCACACCGAAGCTGAAGCGGGTAGGCACGCCCTGGGTGACCCGCCGCAGCAACGGATTTTCGGTGGTCAGTTCGGCACCGCCCGGCAACGTCGCCGGATCCAGCTTGATGATGAAATTGCGGCCCAGGCGCGCGTCTCCGCCGTGCACGTCAGCCAGGTGGTAACGGCCGAACGGGTCGGTCTCGACCAGCAGGCCTTCCACCGTGGCCAGGCGTACACCCGGGATGCCCTGCTCCTGGATGCCCTCGTTGCCGATCACATAGGCCACTTCATAACCCTCGGCGACACGGGCGATCTCGCGACGCACGCTCGGTTCGGCTGCGGTCAGGCCCTTGCCGGCCTCGCCACTGCGCTGCACCCGGGTGGCGCCCTGTGCATCCATGCGCAGCTGATGGCCCTGGGCGCTTTCCAGCACGAACTCATCAGTGAAGGACAGCTCGCGCAGGCGCTGGCGCAGTACCACCTGATGCGCTTCGGCGGTGTCGGATGTCGACGCACGGCCATGCACCACGCCGATCTGCACTCCGTGCAGCAGCGGCGCGCTGGCATCGGCCAGCGGCTGCGGGCCGTCACCGCGGTCCAGCGTGGTCGAGCCGGGCACGTAGGCCGAAGCCGCGAAACCACCCTGCACGCGCACGCCGCTCAGCTCGGCACTGTCCTGCCAGCCATCACCGTCGCGGTCATCGAACACGGTACCGAACACCAGGCTGTCTTCCAGCAGCGGGTCGGTGTCCATGGCCACTTCGGCGGTAGCGATGTTCGACAGCGGGCTGCCGTCGTCGGCCGTCGCCACGGCCTGGTTCACGTGGTTGCCCGCGCGCACGCCGGCGCCCACCCTCAACAGGTAGGTGATGGTCGCGCTGCGGCCCACCGCGATATCCACTGCGCCAATGCGCAACGGCGACTGGCTGCTGGCCAGCGCGAACGCACCGTCGTCGTCCGCCACCCGCATCGAACCGTCGACATAGCTGAACCCCGGCGGCGGCGTATCGACCACCACGCCGTTACGCCAATGGCTGCTGCCCACGTTCTCCACCACCAACTGGTAGCGCACCAGATCGCCGACCTTCACCCGGCGCGGGCTGGCGGTCTTGGTGATACGCAGCGCGAAGTCGGACACTACCTTGTGGCGCGTCTCGCAGGTCGTGCACTCCGGCGGCGGCGAGCCGTCCGGATACTGCCCGCGCAGCCGGTTCAGCACTTCGGTACGTGCTTCCTGGTTGACCACGGCCTGGTAGGCGAACTCGTGGCGACCGATAGCGGTACCCGCCGGCACCGTGCAGACAATTTCAGGACCCTGCTGGACGCACCCGGCCGGCAGGCTCTCGATGCTCAGGCCAGCATCGGGCGTATCGACCAGCTGCAGCGGGCGGCGCAGCGCCGCGCGCTCGACGGTGGCTACCAGCGTGTAACGCAGGCGGTCGCCCGGCCGCACTTCGGTGCCACTGGCCGGGCCGGCCTGCTTTTCCAGCACCACGCGCGGCTCGGCCAGCGCATGCTCGGTGCTGCAATCGCCACTGCAGGTGGGCGTATCACCGCCACTGCCAAGCACCGCATTGCGCACGCTGCCACTGGCCTGTGCATTCACCAGCGCGCGATAGCCCAGCGTATAGGTCCCCGGCGCAGTGCCGGCCGGCAGCGTGCAGACAAGCGGATTGCTGGCGTTGCACGTGAACGGCCCCGGCTGGGTCACCGACTGCAGGTCAAGGCCGACGCCCAGGGTATCGGTCAAGGTCAGCGTATCGACGGTCTGCGAGTTCGCAACGGTCACTTCCACGCTGTAGTCGACTGCATCACCAACCCCCACCGGCGCGACGGTGGGAGACCGCTTGCGATAGGTCACCACGGCGGCCTGCACCGGCGTGGTGGTGCCGCAGTTGGCAGTGCAGGTGTTGGTGCCGGTGCCACTACCCAGCACCGCATTGCTGACACTACCCTTGGCCTGCGCGTTCACCCGTGCGGTGTAGTTCACCGTGTAGGTGCCCGGCACCGTGCCGGCCGGCAGCGTGCAGACCAGCGGATTGGCGGCGTTGCAGCTGAAGCCCTGGCTGGCAGTCACCGCACCGAAATCGAGGCCGGGGCCCATCGTATCGGTGAGGGTGAACACCGCCGTGGTGCGCGAGTTGCTGACCACGGCGGTCAGTGTGTAGGCGATGCTGTCACCCACCTTCACCGAACCGGCCGCGGCCGAAGTCTTGTGGTAGTCAATCGCACTGCCGGTCACCGGCGTGCTGGTACCACAGTTGGCGGTACACGACGGATTGTCACCACCGCTGCCGAGCACGGCATTGGTGACCTGTCCACTGGCCTGTGCGTTCACCACCGCGGTGTAGGTCAGGCTGTAGCTGCCTGGTACGATCCCGGCCGGCAGGGTGCACCTCAGCGGGTTGGCGGCGTTGCAGGTGTAGGCGCCCGCGCTGGTGACCGCACCGAAGTCCAGGCCGGTACCGAGGGTGTCGGTCAGGGTTACTACATCGGTGGTGCGCGAGTTGGTCACCACCGTCGTCAACGTGTAGGTCAGGCGATCGCCCACCGCGACCGGACCGGCGCTGTTCACCGACTTGGCATAGCTCACGCCCGGCGTCGCCACCGGGGTGGTGGTGTCACAGTTCACGCTGCACGATGGGTTGTCGGTGCCGCTGCCGAGCACGGCGTTGCGCACGCTTCCGCTGGCCTGCGCGTTGACGATGGCGCCATAGGTGAGGCTGTAGGTACCCGGCACGGTGCCGGCCGGCAGCGTGCACACCAGCGGATTGGCGGCGTTGCAGGTGAAGACGCCCGCGCTGCTGACGCCGGTGAAATCGAGACCGCTGCCCAGGGTATCGGTCAGCGTCACCACGGCGCTGGTGCGCGCGCGCGCCACCGTTGCAGTCAAGGTGTAGTCGATGCGGTCACCCACCCGCACCGGACCACCGGTGGAGGCCTGCTTGGCATAGACCACCTGCGCGGCGGCCATCGGCGTGGTGGTATCGCACGCACCCACGCAGGACGGATTGTCCGTGCCACTGGGCACCACGGCATTACGCACCTGCCCGCTGGCCTGTGCATTGACCACGCCGGTGTAGGAGAACGCATAGCTGCCTGGAACGGTGCCGGCCGGCAGCGTGCAGACCAGCGGATTGCCCGGCACGCAGCTGAAGCTGCCGGCGCTGGTGACGCTGCCGAAGTCCAGGCCGGTGCCCAGCGTATCGGTCAGCGTAGTCACCGCCGTGGTCCGCGAGTCGGCCACCAGCACCGTCACGGTGTAGGCGACGCTGTCACCGATGGCAACCGGACCGGCGGTGCTGCTGGCCTTCGACACCGAGACGCGCGGCACCGCCACCGGCGTGGTGGTGGTGCAGGTGCTGCTGCAGGTGGGCGTATCGGTACCGGTGCCGACCACGGTATTGACCACCTGGCCGCTGGCCTGTGCATTGACCGTGGCCGTGTAGCTCAGGCTGTAAGTGCCGGGCACGGTGCCGGCCGGCAGCGTGCACACCAGCGGGTTGGCTGCGTTGCAGGTGAATGCGCCGGGGCTGCTGACGCTGGCGAAATCCAGGCCGGTGCCCAGGGTATCGGTCAGGGTCAGCACATCGCGGCTGTTGCCATCGGCCACCGTGACATCCACGGTGTAGCTGACGGTCGCACCCACCGCAACCGGGCCAGTGGTGTTGGAGCGCTTGCTGTAGCGCACCTGCGTTGCCGGCACGGTCACATCGCTGCGCGTGCAGTGGTTGGTGTCGGTGCAGGCGGTGCCGGGCGCAGGCGGATTGCCGCCATTGAACGGATCGTAGCCGCCACCCACGCTGGCATGGTTGGTCAGCACACCGGTTGCTGTTGCGGTGACCGTCACCGGCAGCGTGAACACTGAAGTGGCCGCCGGGCTGCCGGTCGCCGCCAGCACCGTGCTGCTGGTACAGGTGACATCCTGGCCGCTGGCGGTGCAACTCCAACTGCCGCTCACATGAGTGCCCGTCCAGTTCGGCACGATGCCGGCCGGCAACTGGTCGCGAACCGTGATCACACCCGCCGGCACATTCGGCGGATTGCCGGTCGGCACATCGGTGGTGTTGCTCACGGACAGGGTGTACGTCGTGCCCGCCTGGCCGTAGTTCCAGATGCCGCCGGTGGCGTTGTTGCTCTTGACCACCTTCAGCGCCGGTGCGGTGATGGTGATCCGGTGGTCTTCCACCTCGCCATCATCGGCTACGCCGGTCGGGTTCTGGATCTGCGTGGCGATGGTGGCATAGCGCAGGCGCACGTAGCTGGTGCCAGCGCTGACGACTGCCGGTACGGTCCAGCTCAGATTGGCCTGGCCGCCACTGCACAGCGCGGTATTGCTGCGCTCATTGGCATCGAACTGGCCGTTGCGGTTGAAGTCGATCCAGCCAGCAACGCTGCCATTGCCCACGCAGGCTACTGGCTGGCTGATCTGCGTGCCGGCCTGCATCACCGTCAGCCGGTAACTGGTCGGCCAGGCGTCTTCCTCGCGACTGCCGGCCTGCGGGAAATTGTCATCGCCCAGCGCGTCCGCGCTGTAGCTGCTCCTCTGCTCGGTGTCCGGGCCCAGGCTGCCGAGGAAATCGGTCAGCGGTGGCGCCAGACCGCCGGGCGTGTAGCCGGCGGTGTTGATGTTGAAGTTGCTGGCGCCCTGCGGAATGCCATCGGAGCGGAACTGCAGGTCGTCCACCACATGCATGGCGTCCCCATAGCTCTGCGGCGCGTCACCGAAGTCGGCGTAGGGCACCAGCAGGCCGATGGCAATGGCGGTGGTACCGCCGCCACGCATCGAGAAGCCCATGTTCACCGCCAGGTTACCCGGCGCGTGCGCAGCGTTGTCGAAGGCGAGGAAGGTGACGGCGGCCGTGTTGTCGTCGTTGCCGGGACCGAAGCGGATCACCTGATTGGCGCCGCTGGTCGTCTTGTTCACCAGATAGGGCGTGGCATTGGACAGGTTCTTGCGGACCTCGACCACGTTCCAGGTGCCCTGCGCGCTGGCTTCGACGAATTCACCGCTGTTGTTGATCGACTCGGCGTCGGCCATCACCACGCCACGCAGGCGGTACGGTGCACCGCCCAGGGTCGACGTACAGGTGATGCTGAAACTGGAGGTGCCACTGGCGCGCGCGATGCCGGCAATCAGCTGGTTGCTGGTGCCGGTTCCGCCGATGTTGTACAGATCGTCGAGACTGTCGCCGCTGAAGTTGCCGGGACGGTAGCTGCGCAGCACACCGGTTTCGGGCGTATTCAAGCGGCAATCGACGCGCAGGTTGATACCCGCAGCAATCGGCATGTCGATGGACGACAGCGCCCCATCATTGAGCACGACGTTGTCGACGCCGTTGGCACCGCCTCCCCAGGTCAACCACAACACCGTATTGCGGTACGGGCTGCTGCCACCGGTGGCGTAGGCGGCTGCCCAGGCCAGCGATGGCGCAACCATCGACAGCAGCAGGATCAGGGCAACCGCGCTCCAGCGGCCAGGCCGCACGCAGCGGGTGTTTTTCTTGGGATGAACGCATCCACCGCCCGCGCGAATGCGCGACGTCGTCGACTGCCACATGGTGATTTCCCCGGGCGGCCCGCGCAGGAGCCGCTGTTCAGTAGGTCGCCTGGGACGAACTCATCAGCCTCGCAACGCGCGCGAAGCACGTCCTGCGGGCTCGATGGCCACTACAACCGTCCCTGGACCTCGTTGGTCAGGTATGAAGTTCAGCGACTAAGATACCGCACTGCAACAAAAGTGTGATGAACGTCTCATTTAGTTATGCCGATTTCGGCGTTGTTCGACGACCACAGTTGTAGCAATCCGGAAGTGCGACACCGTGCACGATTCCGGCAGCGCGAACGCCCTTTCCGGCAAGACGTCAAGCGAATTCGGCGCGCGTTTTCGTGTGCCCTGCGTCGGCATGAAATGCGCCATGGGCCCCACGATCACCCCTTCATCGCCCCATGTCGGAACGAGGCCAACAGCGTGGACGCCGCCATTGCCGGGGCAAGACGGCCACGTGCCAGCGACCAGGTGATGCCGTAGAAGCAGGTCCAGTAGAAGTCAGCCAACCACACCGCGGTGAACTCGACGTTGAACTCGCCCACCCTCTGGCCGCGCAGGAAAAACGCCTCGAAACGCTCACCGATCGGCGCCCAGCGCTCAGGCAGCAGATGAAGGTCACCCTGGCGCTGCTGCTCTTCCATCATGCGCGCGAAGACCAGCGTCACCAGCTCCCAATCGGCCAGCAGGGCCCGCGTCACCTGCTCCAAGACCTGTATCGCATCGGCATCCGCGTCGAACCACCTGGCAGCGGCTTCCAAGCGTTCGAAGCCTGCAGCAAACAATGCCTCGTTGATCGCTTCGCGGGTTGGCGCGAACCGGTACAGCGTGGCCCGGCTGATACCGGCGCCACCGGCCAGCTCACTGAGCGTGCAGCGCGGGTGACTGACCAGAGTGGCCGCCAAGGCGTGGTGCAGATCGCGGCGCGTGCGTGCAGCAGCAGGTCGCATGGATGGGCCTGGGAACGGGGTCCTGCCACGCTAGCATGAATCATCAATTAATAAACTGAATCAAAAATGATTCATTGGAATCGAAGATCCGTTACAACAGACCTGCGTCCGGTGCACCCGGGTCGGTGCATGCCAGGGAACGCGTCACAGGCATCGAAGGAGGAGTGCCATGCTGCATCCACTGCGGGATATCGCCGTACTGTTCGATGCCAGTGACATCGGCGAGCGCGTCCTGCGCATCGCCGCCCACCTGGCGCAGGCGCAGCAAGCACACCTGGTCGCGGTCTCCACCGCCCAGCACCCCACCGACATCGCCAACGGTTTCGCACGCGGCGCCGGCATTGCCGCGGCGCTCGATCAACAGGCACGTGCCGACGCCGCCTGCACCGCCCAGCTGATGCAGACGCTGCGCACGCTGTCCGAACCGCTGCAGGTCAGCAGCGAACTGCGCATCGTCTCCGACTACCTGGGCGGCGCCGATCTGGCACTGCAATCGTTGTACTGCGATCTGATCATCGCCGGCTATCCACATACACCCGGCGCCCCCACCGGCTGGCATCCGCTGGGCACGCTCCGCCAGACCGGCGTGCCGATGCTGCTGGTGCCACCGCACTGGCGGGGCGAGCAGGTCGGCCGGCGCATCGTGGTGGCCTGGAACGCTAGCAAGCAGGCTCGCCGCGCCGTGGCGGATGCGTTGCCCCTGCTGGCGCGCGCCCAGGCGGTGCACCTGCTGATGGTCGATACGCCCAAGGCCGAGGCGGCCCCCGGCGCGGAGATGGCACAGCACCTGGCGCGGCATGGCGTGGATGTGGACATCCAAGCGATCACCTCCAGCCAGGGCGGCGTCGCCAGCGCGATCCGCAAGCACGTGCTGGATGCGGAGGCCGACCTGCTTGTGCTGGGCCCTTACAGCCGCAGCCGGGTGGTCGAGCGCGTGCTGGGTGGCGTCACCGAGGATCTGCTGGCCGAGGTGCCGGCTCCGCTGTTCGTTTCCCACTAGCACCGCCCTGCCCTGCGCGACGGTAACCGGTCAGTGATTGCCCGGTGTGGCGCCGGAAGTAGCGGCACAGGTAGGACGCATCCTCGAACTGCAGGCGTTCGGCGATGCCTCCGATCGGCAGCTCGCTATAGGTCAGGAGTGCCTTGATCTGCAGCACCACCTGGCGGTCGATCAGCGCCTTGGGGGTCTGGTCGAAGCACTCGCGGGTCAACTGTGAAAGATAGAACGGCGAAATGCACAGTGCCTCGGCATACGACTGCACATCGCGTTGGCGTGCACTGCGCTGGCCGACCAGTTCCCAGAAATTCCAGGCCAGGCGCTCATGCCGGCTGACCTGCGTTGCGACGGCTTGCTTCGTCGGCAGCAGCGTGGCGAACTTCAGGAAGAAGGTCTGCAACAGGTTGCGCTGCATTACATGACGATGGCGCCCGCCGTTGTGCTCGGCATCCATCACCTGCTGCAGCCAGCCCTGCAGCAAGGGCACGTCCAACGGCGACGGCACGTTGTGCGGCTGCGCGTGCAGGAACGAGAACAACGCATTGGGCAACACATACGCCACCTCCGAGGCCAGCGCCTTCGGCATCAGGCAGGCCACCATCGCGAATCCGCGCGAGCGCCGCCGCAGCAGCGCCAGGGTGTCCTGGGCCAGCACCAGCACGTCGTGCCGCTGCACGGCCACCTCGCGGAAGTTGAGTGCGAAGCGTGCACAGCCGGCCACGCACACCAGTACCACCATGTACGCATGGCCGAACGACAGCGGCACGCCCAGCCCTTCGGCAAGCGTACTGACCTCAAGCCGCATCGATTCGTCCTGGTCCAGAAGCTGGGGCACACGGTCCATCGGACTGTTTTCCGCCTGGGTTTGCCCTCACAGCATAGCGGGCACCCGGGGTGGGTTGTGAAAAGTACCGGAATCATCAAGGCTCAGCCCGATGTGCGCTCAGGGGCGGCTGCACGCCATGAACAGCAATTCACCGGTTGAATCCGCATCGACCGGCTGGAAGCCCAGGCCGCTGTAGAGCGCGATGGCGGCGGTGTTGTCCCGGTAGACACGCAGGGTCAGCCGCTCGACCGCAGCCGACCCCGACGCTTGCGCGGCCAGCGCCTGCATCAGTGCCCGCCCCAGGCCACGCCCACGCACCTGCGGCGAAACGATGATGCGGCCCAGGTGCATCGTGCCGGATGTCGTGGGCCAGAACTGGCCGAAGCCAACACACTGACCGTGCTCATCCAGCAGCACCCAGCCCGGGCGTTCGGCCAGCTGCAACGCCTGCGCGAACTGGCCCGGCGGCAGTGGAAACGCCACGCCGGGCCCGGCCCAGCGCAGGGTCGCGTCGCTCGAATCCAGCCACGCGGCGATGGCTGCGTGGTGCTCGGGCTGTACGGGCTGCAGGTGTTCGGTCACGGCACACCATGGGTTCGGGCATGCCCTCCATGATGCGCGATCCCGACGCCTGGATCACGCTGGAGGACGACGCTTGAATTTTGTCCTAGGACAATAAACAATGCCAACCGTCCACGGTCGCCACGCCAGGCGCTCGACTCCGCTCTTCGACTTCGGGGTTCACCATGATCCACGGTCTCAGCGCCTTCCCGCTCACACCGCTTACCGAATCCAGCGTGGACCTGCACGCCTTCGCCGGCCTGATTGAACGCCTCGCGACGGCCGGTGTGGAGTCGATGGGCATTCTCGGCTCCACCGGCAGCTACGCCTACCTCGAAAAGGCCGAACGCAAGCGCGTGTTGCGCGAAGCGTTGGCCCATTCGGGTGCGGTACCGGTCATCGTCGGCATCGGTGCGCTACGCACCCGCGATGTGCTGGAACTGGCAAGGGATGCTGAAGATGCAGGTGCAGCCGGCCTGCTGCTGGCTCCGGTGTCCTATCAGCCATTGATGGAGCATGAGGTCTACACGCTCTTCGAATCGGTCTGCAGCGCAGTGCGCACGCCGATCTGCGTCTATGACAACCCGGGCACTACCCACTTCCGGTTCTCCGATGCACTGCATGCACGGATCGCCGCACTGCCCAACATCGCGTCGATCAAACTTCCCCGCCTCTCCGACAATCCGGCCGAAGCGACCGCACGTATCGCCGCCCTGCGCGCCTGCATTCCGGCGCACATCACGCTGGGCATCAGTGGCGATGCCGGGGCCGCGCGCGGGCTGGCCGCCGGTTGTGACGGCTGGTACTCGGGCACCGCCGGCCTGTTCCCCGAGGTCGCGCTGCAGATCATCGGCGCGGCACGCAACGGGGACATGGCCACGGCGCAGGTGCTGTCGGAACGGCTGGCACCGCTCTGGGCGCTGTATGAACGTTTCGGCGGCGTCCGCGTCGTGGCATGCGCGGCATCGCTGCTGGGCGTGTGTGGCGAAGATTGCCTGCCACGGCCCCTGTTGGGGCTGCGCGGCGAAGACCGGGCGCAGGTGGCGCAGGTGCTGGGCGAGCTCGGGCTGCGGTAGCCCCGGCACGGTGGCATCAACCCCCACTGGAATTTCCATTCGGGCGCAGGTATACGTCGCCGGTCTTCGTGTCCAGCAGGATGTTGAAGTTCTGGAGGGTTTCGCTTCCGATGGTGCCGTCACCGCTGGAGCCATCTTCATCAATGGTGAAAGACACTTTGGGCCCGTTCAACTGCAGCCCTTGGAACTCCACCGAAGAAATGCGAGCGTCGATCGCGCGAATCTTCTTGCCCGCGCTACCACTGAACTGCGACGTTCCGATAGTCTCGGTGAACACGTCCTTGAGCCGGTGGCGGGAACTGTAGGCGTAGGTCAGATCGATGGTGCCGTTGCTTCCCGTATCCAGGCAAAGCCACGCCCGTTGTGCGGCCGATCCGGTACGCATGATCACTTCGATGGCGGGCGTGTTGTCAATCCATCGCGTGTTCAATCGGGTGTAGCCGGCGGTACTCGGCAAGCGATCGTGAACGAACAGGGTCTTCTTGTCGTAGTCGATCTCGACAACACGCCCTTCGAAAAACTTCCAGCCCAGTACTGCGTCGAACGGTCGATTGCGGTAATCGATGACTGCTGCCCCCAGCGCTCTGCGCACGCCGCCCACAGTGACAGTATTGTTCGTGCTGTAGTTCACCGACGTTACGCCATCGGCACCGGTGTTCTCGGATGTATCGTCGATCTTCATCGAGGCCGCCTCACGCGTGGCAAATGACACAGCCATCGCATCCGCCCCTGTATCCACGAGGAAGCGGAGGGGACGCGACTGATTGATTGTGCCTTCGACGTATATCCGATGGTCCTTCCCCTGCTCGAACGGGATGGCAATCGTCTCGGCGGCAACGCAGGGAACGCTGGTGAGGATCGCCAGTACCACGGAAACGGCAAGCGGGGCACGATAAGGCATGGGCATCGAATCCTTCCATTGAGGTGGGCATGCGGGCGGCATGCCTTGGATGCTCCACTCGGCCAAAAGGTTTAGTGCACGGCCGCAACAAGGAATATGCAGGACGCCGCCACACTCGGCGGCGGCGTCCTGCAACAGGTTTACTGGCAGACGTACTCGCTCGCCCACTGGACCTGATCTACGTCAAGCTCTTCGTGTTCGATCTCAACGGTTTCCACGCGGCTCGAACTGAGCACCGCGCGCGCACCGACGCTGCACGCGGCTGGCAGCCCGCCAGCATAGGCATGCCCGTTGATCGCATATGCCAGGCCGTAGCAGGCCGAGCCGATCTGGTGCGGATTGTGGGGACAGGCCAGGAGCTGATCGTTGGACTGTGCGCTGGCGGCACTGTAGTTGGCCGTCCAGCCACTGAACGGATCGTTGGCACAGCTGCCCGGAAAGCCCGCAATCGGCGCGGCGCCGGCGCTACAGGTGTGTTCGTTGACACCGACGTAGGCGCTGTATCTGAAGTACGCGGTACGACCGCTCTCGACCCATTGCGCGGCGGAGGCGTCTTGGGCGAAGGCGGAAAGACCGAGCAGGCACAGTGCGGCTGCGGTGAGAGAGTTCAATCCTTTCAACATGACTATCGTCCTCGGAATTGGCGTAGTGCACGCATCATGCGTGCCGCCCGAGTCTACCCAGCCCGCCCGGCGGTGAATATGACGGGCTCGGCGGTCTGAGCCTCGAAGCCAGGTACAGCGCCCGTGTCTCCACCTTCGGCGCAGTTGCAAACGCAATGCAATCATCCAGGCAGGCAGGCTCGGATGATGCGCAACCCAAGGCGGAGTGGAGGCACCCTCGGGTCTCTACACCTACGGGGATTGGGGTCCGGAGGGACTTGGCTCATGCCCGTCTGATGCGAACACGGGCTGGGCAGCAAACATGGTCGGTAGCATTGGCTACTGCAGACCCGAACCCGAACATCTGGGTGGCGGCCACCGCTGCACCGGGTACTTGCACACGCTCAGCGGCCAGACGTACACGGGCGCAGAACCAGCGACATGTAGCACGCCTGGGACCTACGCCATCAGCCACATGCGGCGTGCAGAGCTGGTTTACTTCTGCGGCCACTGATCCGCGCCTGGACATTACTGGTCCAACCGTCCCCGCGAGAGCGGGGACACTATTTCATGACTCGTGGACCAGATGGACCCGCCCCGGCAAGAGGCATCAGTCGTCGCCCGGATGCCTGCCGGCCAACGTCCCCATTGTGAAGGCGTACCCGGCCTCTTCCAGAAGCGCCCTCATACGCAGCTCCACACGGCGAGGCGAGCGCAGGCCGTTCGGAGCATACAGGGCATAGACGTAGCCGGCGCCGTCAATGATCTCTCGCCGCACAGCGCATTCGCTTGACTCGGTAGCTTCGCACCACACAGACATCAACCTGGCGGGGCCAATTGACTGCCCATTCCGGAGGCGAAAAAAAAGCCACCGCACACCCAACGGTCGAATCTGATCTAGACGAGCCATTGCGATCCTCCAATACGCGTAGAAAGATCCCTGCGAACCGCAGGATCCAGGCACGGGTGCTCATCAACGGAGGAGCGAGGAAGATCGATGCGGGTGACCCCATTCACCCATGCGGGCAGGTCGGATTGGAGATCAATCCACCACCCAAGTGGAGGACGGAGATCGGCTCCCGTTCTATCGTAGATGCATACATTGAGAGACATGGCGCCGGCTCCTGAATTGTCCGAGCGTACGCCAAGCCGATGTCAGGACAGGATGCGACCGTTACCGGCTCGAAGTGTCCATCTTCTTCGCACAGAAGAACACATGCGCTTCGTCCTGCTGAACTCTTCGAAACGACTCAAGCCAGCTCAGCGCTGCCCCTCGATTTCCAATTGCTTTGCCCAGCGTCTCCGTCAGGCACCGCGCGCATTCCATTCCACCAGGACTTGCCGCATGGCAGGAACGACACTGAGCCATTGTTGTGGTCTTCTCCGGACGACATTGATACATGATCTTCGCCATCAGGCTTACAGCCTGGGATCTGGACGACATGCCAATTCCCTTTCATGGTCCGAAGGAGCCGCGCCAGGCGCGGCCTCTTCTCATGCCTCAGCGGCGGGGATCGCCGCCGGGGCCGCTCTTTTGATCCTGCCCCGGCTTCGGCTGCCCACGATCCTTGTCGTCCTGCTGCTGTTGCTGTCCTTGCTTGCCGGGCTCCTTGCCGCCCTGCTCATCCCCATCAACCGGCCCCTGCTGCACAGGCTGCTTCACGTCGGCGAAAGAGTTGGAGCGATCATTCTTGTTCTGTTCGGAAGTGATGTTCATTTCGTTGCTCCATCGCAGCGAGTGTGCTGCCAATCGACAGTGGCCCTTCCTGTGTTACGCAGACGTGCGGGGATCCCTCCAACGTGAACGGACGCCATGAACAGGCACACAGGAAGAACCGTGTACAGTGGATCTCCAGATAGGAGAACGGTAGTGGAGCGCGGAAGATGCAAGCACTTTGTCGATGTCGATCGCGAACTGGCTCACTGGCAGATCGCGTTCAATCTGGGACAACTCCCTGCAATCAGCTTTCGACACGAAGTGGCACCGGTCATCCGACTAGCCTGTGACATCTATGTCAGAGATCCCCACGGAGCACGCGGAGCCTGGCTGGATGATTTGAAGGAAAGACTTGCGACCCGGCCAAGCCTCCGCGGTCACCCTGGCGCAGAGGAGATTGCCCGCCAATGCTGGACCATTCTTTCTGACCTTTAGCAGATGCAGATGCATTACGCGTTCAAGAGCCACGATCTCGACTGGCGGCGTCATTCCCTTCCCGCATCAACTGATCGTTCAGCACGTTAACGATGGATATGACGGCATCAGCGAGCTCCCGTGCATCGCTGATTGATCCGAAGAAGTAGATTTTCGAGCCCTCAATGCGAACCTCGGCCAGAGAGAGCTGAGAGGCAAGGGCCTCGCACTTGATGACGAACAATTCAGCCCAGTGCGCACCTGGCTCCGAATCCAACAGAACAGTGATTGCCTCGTCCGCAGACGAGTCAACATGCTCATGTAGCGGCGGGACATCGAAGCCAATAATTCTGGGAAGCATGGAGGCGTTCAAGAGCATGTCCTCTGATTCATCCCGACGAGTATCCTCCGAGTGGCGCCCCTCCAGGCGGATGAACCAAATGAACAGTTCACAATCCACGCCATCCGCCTGGATGCTCCAGCACAGACACTTCTGCCACAACGGGACCGTTAGCAGGCTGCACATTTGGCCCACCCAGGGAAATGGGCGACGTGCCGGGTGCGGGCGACCGATCGAGAAAGAACACTTGGCAGCGCTACCCTGAGCGTCCCTCGGGCACCTTCGAGGTGTCCGTTACGGGGACGCCAGGTCTATGTAAGCGCGGATCTATTGCGGCAGGTCATCTGGCATTCTCGCTTGGAGAACACGAGATGCGCGCACAAGTCTTTGATTCATGGTGACCCCGGCCCGATTCGAACGGGCGACCTTCCCCTTAGGAGGGGGACGCTCTATCCAGCTGAGCTACGGGGCCATGCAGCCGGGAAGTTTACAGCCAACGCACCCTACCCTCCAAGCATTCATGTTCAGCCCGGCTCCGCTGGCGCGTTGCACCATGGCCCGACGGGGCGCTCTGCTACCATCGGCGATTCAGTTCATCGCGTCCCCCACCTGCCTGCGATGGCGCCAAACAACGTAACGAAACACAGGAGTCTGCATGTCTTCCGAGCTGCTCAAATCCCTTGGCCTGGACGCGATCAACGCTGGCACGTACCTGGGCAACGGGGAGTGGTCGAGCGCGACCAGCGGTGAGCTGATCACCCCGGTCAACCCGACCACCGGCGAGCCGATCGCGCAGGTCCGCGCGACCACCGAGGCCGAGTACGAGACCGTCGTCACCCGCGCCCAGGAAGCCTTCAAGGTCTGGCGCACCACGCCGGCGCCGCGCCGCGGCGAAGCCGTGCGCCTGTGCGGCGAAGCGCTGCGCAGGCACAAGGACGCCCTGGGTTCGCTGGTCGCCCTGGAAATGGGCAAGAGCAAGCCCGAAGGCGATGGCGAAGTGCAGGAGATGATCGACATCGCCGATTTCGCCGTGGGCCAGAGCCGCATGCTGTACGGCTACACCATGCATTCCGAGCGCCCCGGCCACCGCATGTACGAGCAGTACCACCCGCTGGGCCTGGTCGGCATCATCTCGGCATTCAACTTCCCGGTCGCGGTGTGGAGCTGGAATTCGTTCCTGGCCGCCATCTGTGGCGACGTCTGCATCTGGAAGCCGTCCAACAAGACGCCGCTGACCGCCCTCGCCTCGCTGAAGATCTGCAACGATGCCCTCCGCGAAGCAGGCTTCCCGGACATCTTCTTCCTGATCAACGACGCCGGCACCGCGCTGTCGGAAAAAATGGTCGATGACCGCCGCGTGCCGCTGATCAGCTTCACCGGCTCGACCCAGGTCGGCCGCACCGTCAACGAGAAGGTCGCCCGTCGCCTGGGCCGCTGCCTGCTGGAACTGGGTGGCAACAACGCCATCATCCTTGACGAAAGCGCCGACCTGAAGCTGGCCGTGCCGGGCATCGTGTTCGGTGCGGTCGGTACCGCCGGCCAGCGCTGCACCACCACCCGCCGCCTGATCGTGCACCGCTCGATCTACGCCGACGTGCTGGCCACCCTGGTCAAGGCGTACAAGCAGGTGGAAGGCAAGATCGGCGACCCGACCGACGCTGCCAACCTGATGGGTCCGCTGAACAGCGACACCGCCGTGCAGCAGTTCCTCGATGCCATCGCCCAGGCCAAGGCCGCCGGCGGCACCATCGAAGCCGGTGGCACCCGCATCGACCGCGCCGGCAACTTCGTGCTGCCGGCGATTGTCTCCGGCCTGAAGAACAGCGACGCCGTGGTCCAGCACGAGACCTTCGCGCCGATCCTGTACGTGATGCCGTACGACAGCATCGATGAAGCCATCGACATGCAGAACGGCGTGCCGCAGGGCCTGTCGTCGTCGATCTTCACCCAGAACCTGAAAACCGCCGAGAAATTCCTGTCGGCCGCCGGCAGCGACTGCGGCATCGCCAACATCAACATCGGCACCTCTGGTGCGGAGATCGGTGGCGCCTTCGGTGGCGAGAAGGACACCGGTGGTGGCCGCGAGTCCGGATCGGATGCATGGAAGGTCTACATGCGCCGCCAGACCAACACCATCAACTACTCGGATTCGCTGCCGCTGGCACAGGGCATCAAGTTCGATCTGTGATGGCAACGGGCCCGGCCACGCAAGCGGGTCAGAGCCCCTCCGGGGCTCCGACCCTCGATTTCACCGGCCGCCGTGTACTCATCGCCGGCGGCAGCAAGGGTATCGGCCGTGAAATGGCGCTGGCATTCGCCGGCGCCGGTGCGCAGGTCTCGGTTTGCGCGCGCGGCCAGGTCGGGCTGGATGCCCTGCGTGCCGATGCACAGGCGCAGGGCACTCCGCTGCACACGTTTGCCGCCGATCTGGCCGATGTCGGCCAGATCCAGGGCTGGCTGCATGCCGCGGCCGATGCACTCGGCGGCATCGACGTACTGGTCAACAATGCCACCGGTTACGGCATGGCCGACGACGAGGACGGCTGGGCTGCCAGCCTGCAGATCGACCTGATGGCGGCCGTGCGCGCATCGCGGTTGGCGTTGCCATGGCTGCGCGCCTCCAACGACGCCTGCATCCTGAACCTGTCCTCGATCGCCGCGCAGCAGCCACGCCCCGGTGGCGCCCCCTACGCCGCCGCCAAGGCCGCGCTTTCGCACTACACCACCTCGCAGGCGCTGGCCCTGGCCAAGGACCGGATCCGGGTCAATGCCATCGCACCCGGCTCGATCGAATTCGACGATGGCCTGTGGGACCGTCGCCGCATCGAAGATCCGGTGCTGTACCACGGCACCCTGGCGAAGATCCCGTTCGGTCGCTTCGGCCACCCGCGCGAGATCGCCGACGCCGCCCTGTTCCTGTGCTCGCCGCTGGCACGCTGGGTCACGGGCAGCGTCCTCAACGTGGATGGCGGCCAGGTGTTGATGGGCTAGCCCTCGTTCCCGGTAGCTGCCAACCTTGGTTGGCACTCTCCATTCGTCGACCAGGGTCGACGCCTACCGTGCCCTTGCATCCGCCGCCCATGGGATTGCCACGGCAGAGGCACTATCATGTGCACACTGCCAAGGAGGACCCCGATGAGCGTGGCACCCCGACAGACAAGCGCCCTGGCTGTGGTCAGCCTGGTCATGGGCATCGCCAGCTGGACCGTACTGCCCTTCGTGGCCAGCATCGTCGCCATCATCACCGGCCACATGGCCCGCGCCGAGATCCGCCGCCGCCCGCACGAACTTGAGGGTGACGGCCTGGCCGTCACCGGTCTGGTGCTGGGCTGGGTGATGGTTGGTGCCGTGCTTGCCGCCATCCTGGTCTTCATCCTGTTCTTCGGCGGCCTTGCGTGGCTGGCCGCAGTCTCGAACTGAGCCCGCCATGACCGCCTCCGACAGCACCGAACGCTTCAGCAGCCGTGTCGCCGACTACGTCCGCTACCGGCCCGATTACCCGTCGGCCCTGCTGGACTGGCTGCATGGTCCGATGGGCGTCAGCCATCAGGCGCAGGTGGCCGACATCGGCGCCGGCACCGGCATTTCCAGCCGCCTGTTCCTGGCCACCGGCCATCCGGTCATTGCGGTGGAACCGAACGCCGCCATGCGCGCTGCGTCCGAACAGTGGTTGGCGCCGCAGTACCCGCAGTTCAGTGCTGTGGACGGCCGCGCCGAAGCCACCGGCCTGGGCAATGCCAGCATCGATCTGGTCAGCGTCGCGCAGGCCTTCCACTGGTTCGACACCGTGGCGGTGCGCGCCGAGTGGCAGCGCATCCTGCGCCCCGGCGGACTGGCACTGATCTACTGGAACTCGCGCCTGCTCGATGCCAGCCCGTTCCTGGTCGGCTACGAACAGCTGCTGCTGGATTTCGGTACCGACTACAGCGCCGTGGCCGAGCGCTACCAGGACGACGCCACCATGCAGGCCTGGTTCGGACCGGGACTGCGCGGCATGGTGCAGCTGCCGAACGTGCAGCATCTGGATTTCGATGCCCTGCGCGGGCGCCTGCTGTCCTCTTCCTATGCACCCCAGGCCGACCATCCACGCCACGCACCGATGATCGACGCCTTGCAGGACCTGTTCGCCGCCCACGCGGTCGACGGCCAGGTTGCTTTTGAATATCGAACCCGAGCCTTCCTCGGCACGCTGGACTGAAACCAACGCATGTATTCGCTTGCCCGCCCCTTCCTGTTCTCGCTCGACGCCGAGCGCGCCCACGGCCTCGGCCTGTCCGCACTGGACCTGGCCTGGCGCACCGGCACCACGCCGCTGCTGGCCGCACGCATCGCGCCGATGCCGAGCACCGTGTTCGGGCTGACGTTCCCCAACCCGGTGGGCCTGGCCGCCGGCCTGGACAAGAACGGCGAACACATCGACGCACTGTTCGCGCTGGGCTTCGGCTTCGTCGAGATCGGCACCATCACCCCGCGCCCGCAGGCCGGCAATCCGCAGCCGCGCCTGTTCCGTCTGCCCGCGCACAACGCGATCATCAACCGCATGGGTTTCAACAATGCCGGGGTGGACGCGCTGGTGCGCAACGTCGAGCGTGCGCGCAACCGCCGCGGACTGCTCGGCATCAACATCGGCAAGAACAAGGACACCCCCAACGAACAGGCGGCCGATGACTACATCGCCTGCATGGACAAGGTGTACCCGCTGGCCGACTACATCACGGTCAACATCTCCTCGCCCAACACCGCCGGCCTGCGCGAACTGCAGGAAGAGACCGCACTGCGGCAGCTGGTCAGCCAGCTGCGTGACCGCCAGGAAACCCTGGCCACGCAGCACGGCCGCCGCGTGCCGATGCTGGTCAAGGTGGCGCCGGACCTCAACGAGCGCGACATCGATGCCGCCGCGCGCGTGCTGGGCGAACTGCAGGTGGACGGCGTGATCGCCACCAACACCACCATCGACCACAGCAAGGTCTCCGGCGATCCGCTGGCCAACGAAGCCGGCGGCCTGTCCGGCGCACCGGTGCTGGAGCAGTCCACCCTGGTGCTGCGTCGGCTGCGCGCGCGCCTGCCCGAGTCGGTGCCGCTGGTCGGTGTTGGCGGCATCCTGTCCGGCGCCGATGCCGTGGCCAAGATGGCCGCCGGTGCCGCACTGGTGCAGTGCTACAGCGGCCTGATCTTCCGTGGCCCGTCACTGGTATCGGAGTGCGTGGAGGCGATCCGTCGCCGCCGCGAGGCCCCGAGCCGCGGCGCGGTGGCACCGCTGTGAGCGCACCCATGGACACCAACGATGCCGCCGCACCGCTGCGCTGGACGCTCACCCGCAATGCGCCGCTGCAGGCGCTGAACACCTTCCATGTGCAGGCCAGCGCGGCACAGCTGCTGGAACTGCACGACCCCGCCCTGTTGCCGGAGGTACTGGCGCTACCCGAAGTGGCCGGTGGTCCGTTGTTGGTGCTCGGCAGCGGCAGCAACGTGCTGATCGCCGAGGATCTGCCCGGCACGGTGCTGGTGTTCGGCAACCGCGACATCAGTTTCCTTGAACACCGCGCCGACCATGCGGTGATCCGCGCCGGCGCCGGCGTGCCCTGGCACGGCCTGGTGATGTGGTCGCTGCAGGAGGGCCTGTCCGGCCTGGAAAACCTGGCGCTGATTCCCGGCACTGCCGGCGCCGCACCGATCCAGAACATCGGCGCGTACGGCGCGCAGGTCGGCGAGTTCATCCAGGCCGTCGAGGCGTGGGACTGCCAGGAACAGGCCTGGGTGCGTCTGGACAACGAACAATGCGGCTTCGCCTACCGTGACAGTGTGTTCAAGCAGCAGATGGACCGCTACCTGATCACCGCCATCGAACTGAAGCTGCCCCTGCTGCACGATCTGCGCATGGACTACGCCGGCATCCGCGAAGAACTGCAGGCGCAGGGCGTGGAACTGCCCGGTGCGGTGGACGTGGCCAATGCGGTGATCGCGATCCGCCGCCGCAAGCTGCCCGACCCGGAGGTGCTCGGCAATGCCGGCAGCTTCTTCAAGAACCCGGTGCTGCCGCTGGAGCAGGTGGACGTGCTGCTGCAGCACTTCCCCGATCTTCCCGTGTTCCCTGCCGAGCAGGACGACAGGCGCAAGGTCTCGGCCGCGTGGATGATTGAATCCTGCGGCTGGAAGGGCTTCCGCGAAGGCGATGCCGGGGTGGCACCGAGCCATGCACTGGTGCTGGTCAACCATGGCAATGCCAGCGGCGCTGAACTGCTGGCGCTGGCGCGCCGCATCTCGGCCTCGGTACTGGAAAAGTTCGGCGTGCCGATCGAACCGGAGCCCCGCCTGCTCGGCGCACAGTGGTGAATGCCCCCGCTCTCTCCCCCAGCGCCACCCCGATGCGGGCGGCGCTGTTGATGCTCGGCAGCACGATGGCGTTCGGCCTGATGGCGGTGGCGATCCGCTATGCCACCCGCTACGTGCCGACACAGGAAGTGGCGTTCTTCCGCAACGCCTTCGGCCTGCTGGCACTGCTGCCGATCCTGCTGCGGCCGGGCCGTGCGCCACTGAAGACGCAACAGCTGCCACGCTACTTCGTGCGCAGCGCGATCGGTCTGGGCTCGATGCTGTGCGCGTTCTGGGCGCTGGGCCACCTGCCGCTGGCACAGGCGGTCTCCCTCTCGTACTCCACGCCGCTGTTCGTCACGATTGCGGCAGTGCTGTGGCTGAGCGAGACCGTGCGCGTGCGTCGCTGGGCGGCGGTGGTGGTTGGCTTCATCGGCGTGTTGGTGATCGTGCGTCCCGGCACCGCCGGATTTACCGTTGGCAGCCTGGTGGCCGTCAGCGCGGCCGTGCTCAGCTCACTGGTGGCCATCCAGATCAAGCAGCTGACCCGCGTGGACAGCGCCGATACCGTAGTGCTCTACACCTACGTGTTCTGGGTACCGCTGTCGCTGGTTCCGGCACTGTTCGTCTGGGTGTGGCCGACCGGCCAGGCGTGGCTGTGGCTGCTCGCCACCGGCGTGCTGGGCACCATCGGCCAGTTGCTGTGGACGCGCGCACTACGCCTGGGGGAGGTTTCGGCACTGACCCCGATCAGCTTCCTGCAGTTGCCGCTGGTGACGGTGTGCGGCTGGCTGCTGTTCAACGAAACCGTGGACCATTGGACGATCGTCGGTGCCGGCATCATTCTTGCCGCCAACGCCTACATCGCCCATCGCGAAGCGGTATTGTCGCGGCGCGCCGCCAGTGCAGCCGTCACCGCTGCCGTCAAACCGGCCGAGTAAATCCACGCCCTGCGTGGATAACGACCCTCTCGCCTGATCACACCATCCACGCATGGCGCGGATCTACAGCGCGCGATACGCCCGCTCGGCCGCATCGAACACATTGCCCGGTGCGAACTGTTCACTCAGGAAATGCAACGACTGCCGGCGCAACTGTGGCGAGCGATCCAGCGCATCCGGTGCCAGCAGCACCTGCTGGAATTCGATCAGGTCCTGCAGGATGCGCCAGTGCCGGTACCAGGCGATCCAGCGTCGGTCACCCGGATCGCTGCCATAGCCTTCCTCGAAGCCGAGCGGATTCTCGCGCCCCCAGCGCCCGCCGACAGCCGCGCCGACGAACATCAGGTCGCGCTCGCGCGGGGCCAGCGACAGGCCGTCCCAGTCGATCAGGTGCAGCGCCCCATCGTGGCCCATCAGCAGGTTGCCGGCATGCAGATCGGTGTGGCACAGATGCAGCTCGGCAGGCTGGTCCTGCAACGCGGCACACAACATCTGCGCACGCGCGTGCAGCGCGGCGATACGCGCCCGCTGCTGCTCCCAGATCGAAATGAACGCACGCCCCAGCCCTTCCTGCGGCACCGGCAGGCCACCGTCGGCCAGCCACTGTGCAACAGTGTCCAGCGCCAGCGTTTCCAGCCGCACGCGCGGAAGTGCCTGCTCCAGCTCCGGCGGAAGGCGGGCCTCATGCAGGCGCCGCAGCACCTCACCCAAACGCCGCCACTGCGCTCGGCTCAAGGCCGCCTCGAAACCCGACTGGCCTTCCACATAGGGGAACAACGTGAACTGCAGGCCCCAACGCTGCACCGAGGCACCACCGGTCAGTGCTGGCCAGGGCGAAACGATCTCCTCGATGCCCAACGTCCCGCGCAGCCAGTGCAGGCTGTCCCAGACACCAGGATCGACCTGGTAGGTGCGGCATTTCAACCACCACTGCCCACGCCGTGCATCGATGCGATACACGCTTGCATTGGCGTCGGCGCCCACTGGGCGCGGCACCACGGCGGTGGCCGTGATGCCATAGGACTGTTGAAGGACTTCGCCGATATGCTGCGCCGAAGCGAATGACATGGATGCAAGCGGAAAGTATTACAAGCCGCCACTATCGCAGATGCGCGCTTTGCGGCACAGACATGTCCGTCACAACATCACGCCTGCGTGAGCAGAGTGCTAGCCGGCAATACGCCGCATCACCGCTTCCAGCGGGCCACGCGCGAACCGCCACGACCACAGCCACGCGGCGCCGGTGGCCAGCACCAGGAACAGCAGCGCCCACAGCAGCACCGCCGGCAACGATGCGCTGCCATCCAGCAGACCCAGCCCTTCCAGCGTACCCATGCCCAACAGGATATGGCCGACGTACAGGGTCAGGGTCATGCGCCCGGCCGCAGTGAACGGCGCCAGGCCCTCGACCGGCCACGCGCGCGCAAACCACAGGCAAGCGCCAATCACGCTGCAGCCCGCACCGGCACCGGTCAGCACATACGCCGGCCCCGGCGGCATCGGCTGGGTTCCCAGCCACGGCTGCCATGCCGAGCCCTGCGCAAGGTGCTGCACGCCCTGGCCGGCGCCGAGCAGCAACAGGCCCAGCAGCAACACGGCACGCTGCACGCGCGGCTGCGACAGTGGCAGCCGCGCCAACAGCATGCCCAGCAGGAAGAAGCACATCCACGGCAACAACGGATGGAAGCCGTTGAACAGCAGGTTGCGCGCGGCGCCCGGCCACTGCCACAGCCCGGCGTAGTCCAGCGTCTGCCAGTTCCAGCCGTGGCTGTAGTCCCAATGCAGCAACGCCCAGAACGAACACGCCGCCACACCGATGATGCTGGCCAGCAGCACCTGCGGCGTGGCGCGCAGCCACAATACCGCCAGCGCGAAGTACACCGCGTAGTAGTGCAGGATATCGGCCGGGAACAGGGTCAGATTGAGCACGCCCAGCACCAGCAGGAACAGGGCGCGGCGCCAGGTCTGCACGCTGGCCTGCATCCACCTCTGCCGCTGTGTCGCCAGCACCAGGCCGAGGCCGGCCAGCGTGACGAAGGTGGCCGACGCCTTGCCTTCCAGCAAGTGGAAGAATGTGGCCAGCCAACCGTCGCTACCGGCCTCCACGGCCATGGCCAGGCGGAAATTGACCAGTACCATGCCGGCCAATGCCAGGTAACGGGCGAGATCCAATCCGTGCAACCGCCGCTCATCGGCGCTCATGCACGCGCACCCAGCAGCAACGCCAGCAGGCCAAGATCCAAAGGGGTGCTGCCCGCATCACCGGCTTCGCCCAGGCCCTGCCGCAGCGCATCGCTCTCGATCGCGTCCAGCAGCACCTGAGCCTGCGTGCCCGGGGGCAATGCGGGACGTCGCCGCTCGCGTTGCGCCACACGCTGCAGGGCATCAGCCAGGGCCAGCTGCAGGTGTCTGCGGTTGGCCGCGAAGGCTGCGGCCACCTCGGGGTTGCGTGCACTCTCGGCCAGCACTTCAACAGCCAGCGTCGCCCATTCCGGCTGCCGGCACAGCGCATGGAAGTCCTGCAGGAACGCCAGCACCTGCACGCGCTCGCCGTCGGCGGCGCCCAGCCGCTGCAGCAAAGGCGCCAGTTCTTCGCTCTCGGCCACCGCCACCGCAAGGATGATCGCCTCCTTCCCCGGGAAGTGGTTGTAGAGATTGCCCAGGCTGACGCCGGCCGCCTGCGCGATGTCACGCATGCTGGTCAGGTGGAAGCCTTTGGCCAGAAAACACTGCAGGGCCGCCTGCAGGATCTGTGCGATGCGTTGCTGGTTGCGGTCGGTGCGGTTCATGGCCATTAAGTTGAACGAACGTCCGTTCACTGTAAAGGTCGAAACGCCACGCTGGCAGGCGAGCGTTCAGTCCTGCGTGGCGTCAGAAGAACTCGTCGAGCAGCCGATAGAACGCCAGCCGCCGCTCATCGGCCGCCATGCCGTAGCGCTGGAACAGCGGCGTCACCCAGCGGGTATCGTCGAAGTTATGCACCAGGCTGCGCGCGGCCAGCGCCAGATCCTGGTAGCGATCAGCCACGCCCAGTCTTCCGCAGTCGATGAAGCCGCTGAAGCGGCCCTCGGCCACCATCAGGTTCGGCAGGCAGGCATCGCCGTGGCTCACCACCAGGTCTTCGTCGTCCGGCCGCGTGGCCCGAAGTTCGGCGAAAACCTGCTGCGGGCTCTGCCCCAGGCGCTCATCATCGAAATCCTCGGCGTCGACCAGCCCGCCTTCCACGCGCGCCGCGGCCGCCTGCAGGCGTGAGGCGAGACGCTGGTCGAAGGGACATCCGGCAACCGGCAGCGCGTGCAGGCCGCGCAGCGCATCGGCCAACAGCTCGACCACCTGTTGCGGGGCCAGTTCCGGCGATGACGCCAGATCGCGCCCAGGCACGGCGCTCATCAGCAACCAGCGACGCCCCGCCTCCTCGGCGGTAGCGATCACCGTAGGCGCTGGCTGGCCCTGCGCCTGCAGCCAACGCAGGCGCGCGATCTCATCACCCAGCTCACTGAAGGCATCGATCACTTCCGTCTTCAGGAAGGCATCGCCCTGCCCCGGCCGCTGCACGCGGGCAACCTCCGCGCGCGAAACGCCGATCGACTGCCGATTGATGCGTGCTCCCGCCAACATGTCCTGCCATGCCTGGGGCAACGGCATGCCATCAGCGGCGGAGTCGGTTTCATCCATGCACATGCGAAGGCTCCGCAACGGTCGGTGACGGTGGCGATTGTCGCGCATCCGGCGGGTGCAGTGTCATGCCGGAACTGCACCTCAGCCTGGTCGCGGCGCTGAACCGGATCGTTACCGCAACGCGCGCACCGATGGACGAGCCGCCGCGTGCCGTCCACAGTGGCCGGCGCCGCGCAAGGAGTACACACCTGCGTCCGTTGGAACTCCCCAGTACACAAGGAAGCAACATGAAATTGATGGTCATCGGCGCCAGCAGGGGCCTCGGTAGGGCGTTCGTGGAAGGCCTGTGCCAGCCCGGCGACACGGTGGTCGGCGTCTCGCGCAATCGCCCGCGCGATATCGAATGCCCCGAGGGCGTCACCCTGCAGTGGATCGAAGCCGACCTGGCCCAGCCCACCCTCGCTGCCGACCACATCGCCGCACAGGCGCCGGCCGATCTGGATGTGCTGATCCACAACCTGGGCATCTGGGAAGAGAAGGCCTTCAGCGAGGAGTACGCCTTCCTCGATGAAAGCGATGCCGCGCTCACGCAGCTGGTCGACGTCAACATCACCGCCACTCTGGTGCTGTTGCAGCGCTTGTTGCCCCGCATGCTGAACGCACCGCGCCCGCAGCTGGTGCTGACTGGTTCGACCTCGGCACTGCCGCGCAGCGGCCGCCCCGAAGTCGCCTTCGGTGCGTCGAAGTTCGCGCTCAACGGCATCGCTGAAGCGCTGCGCGAAGGCTTCCGTGATCGCCGCCTGGCGGTGACCAGCCTGCAGCTGGGCTATCTCAACACCGACGACGCGCTGTCGGTGCCCGTGGCCGATGCGGCAGCGCGCGGGGAAGGCGAACTGGTGCCGGTGCACGACGTGGTGGCGATGGTGCGTGCGCTGCTGCAGCTGTCACCGTCCGGCTTCGTGCGCGAACTGGTACTGCCGGCTATCGCCGACCCGCGCTACTGACCACGGCGGCCTGCATCAGGCATCTTCGGTGGCCGCGCGCTCGGCCGTGGTTTACCCTGCTCGTCATTGGCCGTCGGTCACAGGCGGGAGCCTGCTATGGATGCGCTTTCACGGGTCTCGGCCCAGGTCCTGGACAGTGCCCTGCCCAGCCTGCCGCTGTACCTGCTGCAGGCCACGGCGGTGATCGGGATGATCGGTGTCCTGCTGATTGCCACCCGCCGCGCCGGCCATGCCATCGAAGGCCGCCGCCTGTACGTGGGCGTGGCACTCGGCCTGATCTACCTGTTCAATTCCTGGTTCGTGGCCGGCTATACCCAGGGGGTGGTCAAGCTGCACCTGGGCTTTGACATCCTGCTGGTCAGTGGCCTGCTCGGCGGCTGGCGCGGCGGTCTGGTCTGCCTGGCCGCCAGCCTGCTTGCCCGCTACCAATTTTCCGGCACCACGTTCTTCCTGCCCGCCGCCCTCGAGGCCATGATGCAGATGATGGCCGGTGTCTGGCTGCGCCAGCGCCTGCACCCGCGCATGCTCAGTGAACTCTCTGCGCGCATGATCCTGCAGGCTTGGTCCCTGCGCATCGCGGTGACCTTCCTGGGCCTGGCACTGGGCGTGGCCATCATCGGTGCCGATCAACTCCCGGTAGCGGAACTTGCGATCCAGCGCCTGCTGGCACTTCCAGTATCGCTGCTGATGCTGGGTGCGGTGTTCGCGCTGGTCTACAACGATGCGCAGATCGACGCGCAGCGCCAGCGAGAGCAGGCGTGGCTGCGCATCGATCCGATCAGCGGCCTGCCCAACATGCGCGCATTGGGCGAACGACTGCAGCACTACTGGCGCGCTGATGAAGGTCCTGCCAAGGCCTGCCTGCTGGTTGCCGAAATGGGCAACCTGCGTGATCTGCGGCTACGCTACGGGCCCCTGCAGGACAACGGACTGTGGCAACGCGATACCCCGGCCGAAGTCCACCGGCTGTTGCCAACGCTGCCGGTCGACGCGTTGGAGATCTACCAGTTCGGCGACGCTGCGCTGGCGATGCTGGTACGTGGCCTGTCGCTGGCCGAGCTGCGTACCCAGGCGCAGGTCACCGAGCTCGCCAACAACCTCTCCAACCTGGTCGGCCGCGAGTGGCCGGGCTTCCGTCCGTTGTTCCGCTGTGCGGTGGTCGAGCTGAAGCCACCGGCCAGCGACGAAGACGGTCGCCTGCCCTTCCGCGCGATCACGCTGGCGCTGAGCGCGATCGAATCAGGCGTGGTGTTCTTTGACGATCCGATCCAGCGCGACAGCGAGATCGACGCGCTGATCGAAGCCGCGCTTGAACGCTGGTTGCTGCAGGGCGATGCACCGCTGTGCTACCAGCCCAAGCACCGCCTGCAGGACCGCCAGCTGGTCGGCGCTGAAGCGCTGCTGCGTATGCGCGACGGCGAAGGCCGACCAATCGCACCGATGCGGGTGATCTCGCTGCTGCGCCGGCACGGCCGGCTGGCGGACCTGGAATGGGCCACGCTGCAGTCGGCGGTGCACTTCCTGCAGCACTGCCGGCACGGCGGTACGCCACTGACCATCGCGGTCAACGTGTCGGCCGAGTCACTGCGCCTGCCCGACTTCGGCCTGCGCCTGCAGGAACTGCTGCAGCTGCACGACGTGCCCGGTGCCATGCTGCGCCTGGAAATCGTCGAGTGGACCGAGATCGTCGAGCGTGATGTGGTGGATGCCAACATCGCGCAGCTGCTGGTGGCGGGGGTGACGATGTCGCTGGATGACTTCGGCGCCGGCTATTCAACCCTCATCCTGCTCTCGCAGCTGGCCATCGCCGAGGTGAAGATCGAACAGGCGCTGATCGCCACGCTGTCCGATGCCAAGTCGCAGTCGATCGTGCGCTTCATTGTCGAAGTCGCGCATCGATGCGGTGCCATCGTCGTGGCCGAGGGCACCGAAACACTGGCGCAGGAGCAGCAGCTGCGGGCGCTGGGGGTGGACGTCGGCCAGGGTTACCTGTACTCGGCGGCACTGCCGGCCGACGAGTTCCGCCGCTTCGCCGGCAGCTGAGCGCTGCTGCGGCAGTCACCCCAGGCGCATTGACAGTTCCACGTCCTGCGCGAACGGCAGCGACAGGTAACCGCTGCCCACGGCCCGCATACGCTGCAGGTAGTGCGGGCTGTCGTCGGCATTGTCGGCCACCACCAGCGCGCCCGGGCGCAGGCGGTCCTGCAGCAGATCGAGGATCTCCGGGTACAGCACCTTGGCGCCATCCAGCAGGACCAGATCAATCGTTGCCGGCAGCCCCTCAGCCAGCGTCTGCAGCGCATCGCCCACGCGCAGTTCGACCAGGTCCTGCAGTCCCGCCTCACGCAGGTGCCCCGCCGCACGCCGGGCCTTCTCCGGTTCGAATTCGGTGGTGAGCAAGCGGCCACCGCCGTTGTCACGCAATGCGGCAGCCAGGTAGATGCTGGAGATGCCGAAGGAGGTACCAAACTCCACGATGCTGCTGGCGCCACAACTGCGTGCCAGCAGGTACAGCAGGCGACCGGTATCGGCCGACACTGGCAACCACAAGTCCCTCAGCAGTTCACCGTACAGCCGCGGGTATTCTTCGCGGCTGGCCAGCAGGCGCTGCCGTTCGGCATGCGGGACCGCCGTCAACGCCGGGCTGCAGGCGGTATCGGCTTCATCGAACAGGCGCGCCAGCAGCGGCGCGACCGGGGCGGACATCAGGGTATTCATGGCAGGAATTCCAGTGCTGTGATGGGAGACGACGACGCGGCGTCCGCGTGGCACCAGCACGCTTGAGGGCCTCGTTGGCGCCCCCTAGAATGCGAATGATTCGTCGCAAACAAGCCTACGGACGAATCCCGTCGCTGCCTATTCGCATTGGAACCGCCCCATGGCCGAACGTCGCCCCCCGCAGATTTCTTCGAGAAAACAGCCTCGCCAGGCGCGTTCAAGCGATCTGGTGGCGGCCATCCTCGAAGCTGCTGCTCAGGTTTTGAAGCACGAAGGCGCCCCACGCTTCACCACTGCCCGGGTGGCCGAGCGCGCCGGCGTCAGCATCGGTTCGCTGTACCAGTACTTCCCGAACAAGGCGGCCATCCTGTTCCGTCTACAGCAGGACGAGTGGCAGCAGACCGCAGACATGGTGCGCGGCATCCTGCAGGAGACCCGGCAGCCGCCCTTGCAGCGGCTGCGCCAACTGGTGCATGCGTTCATCCGTTCCGAGTGCGACGAGGCGCAGACCCGCGGCGCGCTCAGTGATGCCGCGCCGTTATATCGCGACGCGCCGGAGGCACAGCAGGCGCGTAGCGCCGCCGATGCCGCAATGGCGGCGTTCATGGTCGAGACGCTGCCAGTTGCCACCCCGGCCACGCGGCAACTGGCCACCGACCTGATCGAGACGATGCTCAGCGCGGTCGGCCGCGAGTTCTCCAACACACCACGCAGCGCCCGCGAGATCAGAACCTGCGCTGACGCTGTGGCCGACATGTTCTGCGGCTACCTGATCCAACTGGGGGCGCCTGCCATCTCCCCGGCGAAGCGCCGCAAAGCTCAGAGCGCGTAGAAGCCCAGGAACATCGCCACCGCCGACTCGGCCACCCGTGCGCGCTCCTGCGCCTTCAACGGCGCCTGCCCCATCGTCACCTGCGGCCAGAACGCGAAGCTCTTCACCAGGCCATGCAACTGATGGCCGGCAAATTCCGGGTCGACCTTGCGCAATCGCCCATCGGCGATCGCAGCGCGGATCCAGGCACTCTCGCCACTTTCCTTTTCGCCCATGCGGCAGACGATGGCCTGCGCGCGTTCCGGAGAATGAATGATCTCGGCCATCGCCACCCGAGCCAGATCGATGAAGTTGGCATCGCTGAGCAGTTCGAGCTTCTGGCCCAGCAACTGCAGCAACTGCACATCCAGCGGCTGGTCGCTGCGGTACGGCAAGGTATCGCTGGCCACGCTGCGCTCCCACAGCTCCTCCAGGATCATCGAGAACAGCGCTTCCTTGCTCGGGAAGTGGTTGTAGACGGTGCGCTTGGAGACCCCGGCCACTTCGGCAATGCGGTCCATGCTGGTCGCCTCGTAGCCCGCCGCGCGGAACTCCTCCACCGCCGCGCGCACGATGGCTTCGCGTTTGCGGTCGGTCAGGCGTTGCGGGGCACGGGACATGGCGGAGAACCGGATAGCTGAACGGATTCGCACATTTTACACCGATCAGTGTACTTTCCGAAATCAGGAAACTACACTGTGCAGTGTACCCAGCGGACGTCACCCATGAAGCGCCTGCTCCTTGTTCTCCTGCTTGGAATCCTCGCTGTGACCGCCTACACCTTCTGCAAGTCCTGGTCCCTCCCCGACTTCCCCGATTCGCCGCAGTACCGCGACGGCAAGTTCCGCAACGTCCTGCCGAAGCCGGCGATGGGCCTGCGCGATGGCCTGGAGATCTGGGGGACCTTCCTGTTCAACAAGCCCAAGGGCACCGTGCCGGCCCACCCCATCCCGGTGCAGGCGCTGGACCGCGCCGCGCTGGACGCCGCGCCTGACCGCAGCCTGTTCCGGCTCGGTCACTCCACGATCCTGCTGAAGCTGCGCGGCCAGTACTGGTTGACCGACCCGGTGTTTTCCGAGCGTGCTTCGCCGGTGCAGTGGATGGGCCCGGCGCGCTTCCATGCACCGCCGATCAGCATCGAAGAACTGCCGCCGATTGCCGGCGTGATCCTCTCGCACAACCATTACGACCACCTCGACCACGCGGCGGTGATGCAGCTGGCCGGGAAGACCGCGCGCTTCATCGCACCCCTGGGTGTGGGCGACCAGCTGATCGCCTGGGGTGTGGATGCGGCCAAGGTCGAACAATTGGACTGGTGGCAGTCCACCGAAGCCGCCGGCCTGCGCCTGACCGCCACGCCCGGCCAGCACTTCTCCGGCCGCGGGCTGGGCGACAGCGACCGCAGCCTGTGGGCGTCGTGGGTGATCCAGGATGGCGACTTCCGCATCTTCTTCAGCGGTGACACCGGCTACTTCGATGGCTTCAAGGCCATCGGCGAGACGTACGGTCCGTTCGACCTGACCATGATCGAGACCGGCGCCTACGACCCGCGCTGGGCCTTTGTGCACATGCAGCCCGAACAGACCCTGCAGGCGCACCTGGACCTGCGCGGCAAGTGGTTGCTGCCGATCCACAACGGCACGTTCGATCTGGCCCTGCACGAATGGCAGCAGCCGTTCGAGCGCATCACGGCGCTGGCGGCGTCGAAGAACGTTCCGGTGGCCACGCCGATGATGGGCGAAGCGCTGGACATGCAGGCACCGCAGGCAGGCACGCGCTGGTGGGAGAAGGTGGAGCTGTAACGCGCTGCGTTCCCGGCGGGTGCCGGCCTTTGCCGGCACTACGCCTTTGAATGCAGCCTGCGCCCTTCGCGGGCCAGGTTGAGCTGCAACGCCGCAGCAGCAAGTTCCGCCATTTCCGAGGTGACCTTCCCGCTGCCGCGTGCCTGCAGCCAGCCGAGGATGTCAGCCAGATGCCAGATCGACGTGGTTCCCTCGTGAACCGGCGATGGAAATGACTGCGGGTTGGCCAGCATCAGCTTGCGCATGTTCTGGCGCGATACCCCCAGCAGGTCCGCCACATCGGTCAGCCCCACCAGATCGGGGCTCACTTCGACCAGCTCGGCGCCCGGCACGGCACGCTGCACATCGTCCAGCGCCGAAGCCAGGACGGCACCGGCGTTGTCCGCCTCGCGACAGAACGCCAGCGCCATCCGGCCCGGCCGCCCGATGCCCAGCAGCGCATCGTCACAGCCGGACTCCGCCAGACGCTGCTCCAGCATGTCAGCGTCGTCGTACGCATCCGGCACGCGATACTTCAGGGTGAAATTGAATTCCCTCATTTGCCCACCTTCTCTCCGCTCGGGCAGCCACTCATTGCTCGCGGCTGCAGTTCTCTACGACGCGGCGCAGTGCTTTGGCGTGATTGCGGCCACTACGCGGCGTACTCCAGATGCTCACGACGCAGAATTCTCCGCACCGGCACTCGCTGTCGTTGTAGGGCCAGTACATCCGCCCCCATGCATGGCTGCCGCCTATCCGCAACCGCCAGCCCCGCGCTTCTGCAAAGCGCAAGGCGGCTTCAATGTCCTTGTCAGGGTGACGCACACGAGACATCCGCTGTTCTCCGAAGTCTGCACCTGCCCCGGGCAGGTTGTCAACTGACAACCTGCCCGGGATTCCATGGCCTGCGCCGAACCTAGCCAATCCTGCGGTCGCGTCCAGAGTCACATCCGTCATCACGCCGACCTCGTCCCTTCGCGCACGCTTCCGTTGGCTATTGCAGCGCGTCATGTAAACGATTACAGCCCTTGCTAGCGTAGTGCTCGCCCGATATCGGTCGAACCTGCGAGGCTGTCCGTAATGACGTTGCGCGCTGAACGTTCCAGGCTCATTCCCCTGTCCCTTTCGACGCGGTCTGCCGCGACCCTGCTGCTCGCCGCCCTCGCCTCCGCCGCACAGGCGCAGGTCCTTCCCCCGCGCGGCCAATGGCAGGCCAGCAGTTCCTCGCAGCAGGTGCCGGCGATGGCGATCAGCCACCTGATCGACGGTGACCCGAAAACCGTCACCGGTGGTGCATTCAGCCCCGGCCACTGGTTCCAGATCGATCTGGGTACCGCCGCGACGCTGGCCGGTGTGCGCCTCACCTGGGATGTCTCCAACCCGGAAGGCTATTCGCTGCAGACTTCGTTGGATGGCACGCAGTGGCAGACCGCTTACACCATGGCCGATTCGCTGGGCGACGTGGAAACGCTGTACTTCGCGCCGCGCCAGGCACGCTACCTGCGGCTGGCCAGCCCACAACGCACCTCCGACTGGGGTGTTTCCATCTTCGAGATGGAGCCGCTGGACAGCACGCTCAGCGCGCGCGTCGCCGGTGTCGATGCAACGCAGGCAGCCGCGCTCTGGCAGGGCGGCAGCTCGGTCGCCATCCCGACCGGTAAAAGCCGCAACCACACGCTCGACATCACTCTGCCGCACGCGCAATCCACGGCCGGCCTGGTAGTGGAATGGGCCGATGGTGCACGCGGTGCGGCTCGCCTGCAGGCGCAGGATGCCCAGGGCCACTGGCGGGACCTTGCACGCGATGCGCAGGCGGCCAACCACCGCCAGAGCTGGCTCGCCGCCGATGCTGCGCAGCCCGTGCGTGCATTCCGCCTGAGCGTAGATGGCACTGCACCGCAGGTAGCTCGCCTGCGCCTGCTCGGCCCGAAGGCGGTGATGACGCCGATGAAGCGCTACCAGATCGCCGCCAGTGGCGCGCAACGCGCATTGTTCCCGGCATCGCTGCATATGCAGCAGACGTACTGGACCGCAGTAGGCATACACGCGGGCCGGCAGAAATCGATCTTTGACGAGTACGGCAATCTGGAAGCCTTCAAGGGCGCACCACTGGTGCAGCCGCTCTGGCGAAGCGCCGACGGACGCGTCGCTGGCGCTGCAGATCAGCAGATGCAGCACGCACTGCGTGATGGCTGGAAGCCGATGCCATCGACTACGTGGTCACCGCAACCCGGCCTGGAGCTGCGCAGCGAAACATTCGCCATCCAACGCGATGGCCAACCTGTGACGTTCCTGCGACATCGACTGCACAACTCGGGCAGCACCAGGATCGAAGGCACGCTCAGCCTCGTGGTGCGCCCGATGCAGATGAATCCGCCGTGGCAGAACGGGGGTCTTTCGCCGATCCGCGAGGTGGCCATCGACGGACAGGCCGTGCGCATCAATGGGCGCATGCTGTTGCGGTCGCTCACGCCGGTATCGGCGTCCGGTGCGGCGGCCTTCGGCCAGGATGGTGCAACGGAAATCACCTCTGCCCTCGCCGCAGGGCAGCTGCCCACCGCACAACAGGCACGCGATGAGCAGGGTCTTGCAGCAGCTGCGCTGAACTACCGCGTCTCGCTGGCACCGGGGGCCAGTGAGGCCATCGTGGTTGCCTTCCCTCTGGGTGCCGCCGCTGCAGATGCCAACGGCGTGCTGCCCGAAGCACCCACACTTGATCTGGCAACGCTGCCAAGCGATGCCGACACCGCATACGACGCACTGGCCGCACAGGCCTCCGCCGACTGGCAGGCACGGCTGGGCCAGGTTGGCCTGCGCCTGCCCGATCCGTCGCTGGTGGACATGCTGCGAGCACAGGCGGCGTACATGCTGATCAACCAGACCGGCCCGGCGATGCAGCCGGGCCCGCGCAACTACAACCGTTCCTTCATCCGCGACGGCATGGCCACCTCGGCCGTGCTGCTGCGCATGGGCGAAGCCAAGGTCGCGCGCGACTACCTGGCCTGGTACAGCGAACACGGCGTGCATGCCAATGGTCTGGTCTCGCCGATCCTCAACGACGATGGCAGCGTCAACACCGGTTTCGGTTCGGACATCGAGTACGACAGCCAGGGCCAGTACGTTGCGCTGGTGGCCGATGTCGCCCGCCTCGATGGCGGCCCCGGATCGGTGCGTGCGTATCTGCCGAAAGTGAAAGCGGCCCTGCGTTTCCTGCAGGAGCTGCGCGAGCGCACGCTGGTGCCTGGCTACAAGGCCGACCAACCCGCACCGGAAAGGTTCGCCGGCATCCTCGCCCCGTCGATCAGTCATGAAGGCTATCCCTCACCCACCCACAGCTACTGGGATGACTACTGGGGCCTGAAAGGCTGGCATGACGGCGCGTGGCTGGCCGACGCGCTGGGCGATCATGAAACTGCGGCGTGGGCACGCGAACAGTACAAGGCGCTGTACGACGCGCTGCACGCTTCGATCCGCGCGACGATGGCCTGGAAGGGCATCGACTTCATTCCCTCCTCGGCCGATCTGGGCGATGGGGATCCCACCGGCGTGTCGATCGCGCTGGACCCGACCGGCGCGCAGAGCGTGCTGCCTGCCGAGGCACTGCGCACCACCTTCGCCCGCTACCTGGACGATGTGCGCAAGCGCAACCAGCCCGGTGCGCTGTATGCCTACACGCCGTATGAAATCCGCAACGTGCTGAGTTACGTGCACCTGGGCCAGCCCGAAGCGGCCGATGAACTGCTGCAGGGCCTGCTGCACGATCGCAGGCCGCTGGAGTGGCAGGTTCTGGCCGAGGTCGTGCACTCGCGGCTGCGCTTCCCGCGCTATCTGGGCGACATGCCGCACACCTGGATCGGTGCCGAGTATGGCCGCACGTTGTTCGGGATGCTGATGCGCGAAGAGGACGACGCACTGTCATTGCTGCCAGGCACGCCCCCGTCCTGGGTGGCCGGTGACGGGTTGGCGGTGGAGCGCCTGCCGACGGCCTACGGCACGCTGCGGATGGAGGCGCGGCAACGCGATGGCTCGTTGCGGGTTACGCTCGGCGAAGGGTTGCGCAGCGGGACGGCGGTGAAGGTCTGGTGGCCTGCGCGGACTATGCCGAAGAGCGTGTGGGTGGATGGTCGCGCGGTCACCGCGTTCGATGCAGAGGGTGTGCGGCTGGCGAAGCCATTCAAGACGCTGGAAGCGCGTTGGTAGAGCAGCCGAGCATGGCTCGGCTCTACCGAAAGCAGACTCCGCGAGTAGATCCACGCCATGCGTGGATGCTCTTGCAGAGTCGAGCTTGCTCGACTGCTTTTCCCCGACCACCATGCCAGTCGAGCAAGCTCGACGCTGTGACGTCACAGCGTCGGCAAGCCCGGCGGGTTGGTCTGCGAATGCGGAACCGCTTCCTCGGCTACGTTCCAGCGCGCCAGCGCCTGCGCATAGGTGCCGCTGCCAATCTGGGTGTTCAGTGCCTGCGTCACCGCATCGGCCAGGCCGCTGCCCTTGCGGGTGGTCACCGAGATTGCTGCAGCATTCGGCCAACCACCGGGGAACAGGCCCACACGCCGCACCTTGCCATCGCGTGCGGAATAGGCGCCGGTGGCATTGGGCTCGAATGAAACATCGGCGCGGCCGGTGATCACCGCCAACCGGCCCACCACGGCATCGTCGAAATACTGGTACTCCACCGGCTTCAAGCCGGCGGCGATGTTCTGCTGGTCCCACTGGCGCAGGATCTGGTCCTGGTTGGTGCTGGCACCGACCACCACCTTCAGCCCGGCCACATCGGCAGGCTTTTCGATTTTCTGGATCGGCCCATCGCTGCGCGTATAGATGCCCAACAGGTCGTAACGGTAACTGGAGAAATCGAACTTCTTCTTTCGCTCTTCAGTGACCGTCACGTTCGACAGCACCGCATCGTACTTGCCAGACTCCAGTCCCAACGGCCAGTCGGCCCACGCCACCGGTACGATCACCAGCTTCAGGCCCAGCCCATCGGCAATCAGCCGCGCGATGTCCGGCTCGATGCCGACCACCTCCTTGCTGTCGGCACCGTAGTCGGCCAGCGGCAGCTGCCCCGGATGGGTGGCGACAGTGAACGCGCCGGGCGTAACGAAACGGTAGCCGGCCGGAATCAACGCCTGTGCCTTCGGGTCGGGCGTTCCTTTCAGCGTGGCGGCATTTGCGCCGGCCAGACTGGTCGTGGCGGCTGCCTCGGCCTGCGGGGCCTGGCGAACGCGCGAATACACGATGCCGGCGATGCCGATGACCAGCACGCCCACGATCAACAGGGTGCTGCGCGAAGGGCGAGGCGATGCTGCAGGGCTCATGGTGGTCCTTTGCGGGTTACAGGGTCTTGGCCAGGAAGTCGGCCGTGCGTTGCTGGCGCGGTCGCTCGAACAGGGCCTCGGGCGTGCCCTGCTCCACCACCCGGCCCTGGTCCATCATCACCACGTGGTCGGCCACGCGGCGGGCGAAGCTCAGCTCATGGGTGACGATCACCAGGGTCGTGCCCGAGCGGGCCAACTCCTCGATCACGCTGAGCACTTCGGCCACCAGCTCCGGGTCCAGCGCCGAGGTGGGTTCGTCGAACAGCAGCACCTTCGGCTGCAGCGCCAGCGCGCGGGCGATCGCGATGCGCTGTTGCTGGCCGCCGGACAGCTGGCGTGGGAAGGCATCGGCCTTGTCGGCCAGGCCGACCCGCTCCAGCAGCACGCGCGCCTGTTGTTCGGCGTGCGCACGCGATACGCCACGCACGGCGATCGGCGCCTCGATGATGTTCTCCAATGCGGTCAGGTGCGGGAACAGGTTGAAACCCTGGAACACCATGCCCACTTCGGCGCGACGACGGCGGATCTCGCGCTCCGGCAGTTCATACAGCGTGTCACCATCGCGGCGGTATCCGATCAGTTGGCCGCCGACGGTCACGTAGCCACTGTCGGCACGCTCCAGGTGGTTGATCAGCCGCAGCAGGGTGGACTTGCCGGCACCGGACGGGCCGATCAGCACCGTCACGCTGCCGGCACGCACTTCGAGATTCACATCGTCCAGCACCGGCTGATCACCGAACACCTTGCCCACGCCATGCAGCGACACCGCTGCGCCCTCGCCCGCCTCGACCTGGGTGGCGATACGCGGGCGATGGGCCACCCGCACTGCGGCATCGCTCTGCACACGCGTCGGTGACGACACGCGCGATACCGAACGCTCGCGCTGCAGCTGGCCACGCGCGAAGCGCTGCTCCACGCGCCGCTGCAGCAGCGACAGCACGGTCAGGATCACCAGATACCAGACCGTGGCGACCATCAGCAGCGGCACCACTTCCAGGTTGCGGCGGTAGATCACCTGCACGGTGTAGAACAGTTCCGGCAGTGCCAGCACGTAGACCACCGAGGTGCTCTTGGCCAGCCCGATCACATCGTTGAACGCCGCCGGCAGGATCGAGCGCATCGCCTGCGGCAGGATGATGCGGCGCACCTGGCGGCCACGCGGCAAGCCGAGCGCGGCGGCCGCCTCGTACTGGCCGTGGTCCACCGACAGGATGCCGCCCCGGATCACCTCGGCCGAGAATGCGGCCTGGTTCAGGGTCAGGCCCAGTACCGCTGCGGTGAACACCCCGATCAGCTGGGTGGTGGGGTACGAGAACAGGCTGATACCGGTGAACGGCACGCCCAGCTCGATGGTGCTGTACAGATAGCCCAGGTTGTTCAGCAACAGCAGCAGCACCAGCAGTGGAATCGAGCGGAACAGCCACACGTAGCCCCACGATACCGCCGACAGCAGCGGCGAACCGGACACGCGCGCCAGCGCAAGCAACGTACCCAGCGCGAAGCCGAGGCCGGTCCCGAGCGCGGTCAGCAGCAGCGTGCGGCCAAGCCCTTCCAGCACCGGCCGTGCGAAGAACCACTCGGCGAAGGTGCCCCAGCCCCAACGTGGATTGCCCAGTATCGACTGCAGCCCGATCAGGATGAGTGCCAGGGCCAGCACGGTGCCGACCATCTGCAGCGGATGCCGCGCCGGAACGATCTTCAACGCAGGCGCAGGCGCCGGGCGTGCGGCGATTCCTTCAAGCGCGGTGGAGGGCGTGCTCATGCGTGCGCTCCGTGCAACACGGATTGCGGTGGTGCAACCGCCGGCGCTGGCGCAAGCAACTGCTTCTCGAACGGCAGGTGGGCGATGGTTTCCGGATCGGCATCCACGTCGAACAGCGCGGTGTAGCCATGGGTGAGATACAGCCCCACCGCTTCGGGCTGGCGAAAGCCGGTGGTTAGGAACACGCGTCGATAGCCCTGACGCGCCGCCTGGTCCTCCAGTTCCTGCAGCACGCGCCGGGCGATGCCCTGACGGCGCAGGCCCGGCAGCGTCCAGATGCGTTTGAATTCAGCCGTATCCGGGTCGCGATGTGGCATGAAGGCCCCGCCGGAGATCGCCACACCCGCGCGCAGCAGCAGCACGAAGGCACCGACCGGTGCGGCGAAGGCCTGTGCCGGATAGCGCTGCAGCTCCTCGCGGGCGCTGCCTCCAATGCGCCGGCGCACATCGGCATAGCGGTTGTCGTATTCCTGCTCCAGACCGTCAAACAGTGGCCGCGCCAGCGGATCATCCACCGAGGTGTAGAGAAAGCGTTCGTCGCTGCTCATGTCACGTCCTTCACCAGATAGTCTTCCGCCAGCCGCGCCCACAGGCTGGCGGCCGGCGCGATCGCGGCGTCGTTGAATACATAACGCGGGCTGTGCAATGGCGCGCTGTCACCATTGCCAACGAAGACGAAGCTGCCGGGCCGTGCCTGCAGCAGGAAGGCAAAGTCCTCGCTGGCGGTGCGCGGCGCGAACTCTGCCGCCACCTGATCCGCGCCGAAGCCCTGCACGGCCACCTCGCGGATGTAGGCCGTCTGCTCCGGATGGTTGATCACGCTGGGGAAGCCACGTGGGAATTCGATCTCGGCGCGTGCACCGAATGCGGCAGCAACCTGCTCGGCAATGTCAGCTACCCGGCGGCGCAGCGTGTCACGCACTTCCGGCAGATACGCGCGTACCGTCAGCTTCAGCTCGACCACGTCCGGAATCACATTGGCGGCCTGGCCGCCATGGATCGAACCGACGGTCACCACACCCATCTGCCGCGGATCGACATTGCGCGAGACCACGCTCTGCAGCGCCGTGATGATGTGCGCAGCCACCAGGATCGGATCGACGCTGCCCTGTGGCTCGGCGCCGTGCCCCCCCTTGCCGATCACCCTCAGCCGCGCCCAGTCCACCGAGGCCATCGCCGGGCCGTCGACGAAGCCGAAGTGGCCCACCGGCACGCCGGGCCAGTTGTGCAGCCCATAGATCGCATCGACCGGGAAGCGCTCGAACAAGCCATCAGCAATCATCTTCGAAGCGCCCGAACCGGTTTCCTCGGCCGGCTGGAACACCAGCTGCAGGGTGCCATCGATGCGTCCGTGATGAGCCAGGTAGTGCGCGGCCGACAGCAGGATCGCGGTATGGCCGTCATGCCCGCAGGCGTGCATCAGGCCTTCGTTCTGGCTGGCATAGGCCAGCCCGGATTCCTCGTGGATCGGCAATGCATCGATGTCCGCCCGCAGGCCGAGGCGACGGCTGCCCTGCCCGCGCTGCAACGTACCGATCACGCCTGTGCCGCCGAGGCCGGTGGTCACTTCATAGCCCCACTGCTGCAGCAGTTCGGCCACGCGGGCGCTGGTGCGATGCTCTTCGAAGGCCAGCTCCGGGTGGCGGTGCAGATCGTGGCGGATCGCGATGGCCGCCTCGGCACGCGCACCAATCTCGGGCAGCACACCGGTTGGCGCAGGATTTCGCTGGGCGTGGCCCGGCGCTACCGCAGTTTCTCCACTCATCGTCTCACCCCACCTTCCGCGCCGGTTCGACGGCGGTCGAATGGCGGCTGGCCTTGTACGGCAGGCCCAGATGCTCGCGCAAGGTCTGCCCTTCCAGTTCGCGCTGGTGGTAGCCACGGGCCTGCAGGATCGGCAGCACCTGGCTCACGAAATCATCCAGGCCTTCGCGCTGCGCGGCGAAGCCGAGGATGAAGCCATCACTGGCGCCGGCATCGAACCAGCGGATCAGTTCGTCCGCCACGTGCTCGGCTGTGCCAATGAAATTCGGTCGCGGGCTGACCGCCTCCAGCGCCACCTGGCGCAGACTCAGGCTCTTCTCGCGCGCATCCTGCTTGATCCGGTCGGTGGTGGAGCGGAACGAATTGCTGCCGATGTCGCCCAGCTCCGGGAACGGTGCGTCCGGATCGTACTGACTGAAATCGTGATGATCGAAGAAGCGGCCCAGGTAAGCCAACGCATCCTCCAACGTGGCCAGCGCGGCAATCGCCTGATACTTGGCTTCGGCCTCCTCGGCGGTGCGGCCGATGATGGGGCCGATACCCGGGAATATCTTCACCTCGTTGCCGCTGCGACCGTGGGCGATCGCCGAGTTCTTCACCTTCTGGGTGAACGCGCGGGTCTCTTCCAGCGATGGGGAATGGGTGAATACCGCATCGGCATACTTGCCGGCCAGCGCAATACCATCGTCGGACGACCCAGCTTGGAAGATCACCGGCTGGCCCTGCGGCGAGCGCTGGATGTTGAGCGGCCCTTCCACCTGGAAGTAGCGACCCTTGTGGTCGAGCCGGCGGAACGCATCCGGTGCAAAGAAGGTGCCGCTGTCGCGTTCGCGTACGAAGGCACCGTCATCCCACGAATCCCACAGCCCCTGCACCACCTCAAGGTACTCATCGGCGATCTGGTAGCGCAGCGCATGCTCCGGGTGCGGCCGTCCATAATTGCGACCCGAGCCTTCCAGCGGCGAGGTCACCACGTTCCAGCCGGCACGGCCACCACTGAGCAGATCCAGCGAGGCGAACTGGCGGGCCACGGTGAACGGGTCGCTGTAGGAAGTCGACAGTGTGCCGGCCAGGCCGATCTTCTTCGTTGCCGTGGCCAGTGCCGACAGCAGTGAAATCGGCTCGAAGCGGTTGAGGAAGTGCGGAATCGATTTCTCGTTGATGTACAGCCCATCGGCCACGAAACCAAACGCGATGCCGTTGTCCTCGGCGGTACGCGCGATATCGATGTAGAACTGCAGGTTGACGCTGGCATCGGCCGGGTTGGACGGGTGCTTCCAGGCATGCATGTGGCTGCCGGGGCCCTGCAGCATGATGCCGAACGGAATGTGACGGGGGGGCGTGCTCATGGGAATCGCTCCTGCAGGTCAGGCCACCGCCGCGCGCGGCGCGGGCGACAGCAGTTCAAGGGATGTCAGGCGTGCGTCGAGGTCGGCCACCGGCGCATCAAGGATGAACTCGCCCACGCCGAAGCGCCGGTGCAGCGCATCCAGTTCGTCACGCACATGCTGCGCATCGCCAGAGAGGACGCTCGGGCGCGTTTCTTCGATGCGGAAGTCAGCCACGCCGACCTGGCGCGCATACTCGGCGGCGGCCTCCGGGCTCGGCAGGTTCACCGTCTGCCCGGGGCCGAGGTGCAGCTTGTAGACCCGCAGCGCACCGATATGGCGCGCGGCCGCTTCGGCAGTAGGTGCAGCGAAGGCCACCGTGGCCAGCAGCGGTGGCTGCGTCGACACGCTGCGGTAGGCCTGGAAGGCTGCCTCGATGTGCTTCGGGTCGCCATCGAAATGCGCGGCATAGACAAAACGCCAGCCCAGCTCGGCCGCTTGTTTCGCGCTCTGCGGACTGGCGCCGAGCAGGAAGCGCTCCGGTGCCACCTGTGGAATCGGGCGTGCCTGTGCGTCGGCATCCGCAGCGGAAAGATAGCGTTCCAGGTCACGTACCTGCTGGTCGAAATCGGCGAAGGCCGGTCGCCCTGCCGCCAGTGCGGCGGTCGAGGCCGGCAGGCCACCCGGGGCCTTGCCTACACCCAGATCGACACGCCCCGGTGCGAGCGCGGACAGCAGGTTGAAGTTCTCCGCCACCTTGTAGGGCGCGTAGTGGCGCAACATCACCCCGCCACTGCCGATGCGGATGCGCCGGGTCTGGGCCAGCACCCACGCCGCCAGCACTTCCGGCGCCGGGCTGGCCAGGGTCGGTGCGGCATGGTGTTCGGCAAACCAGTAGCGGTGATAGCCCAGCTGCTCGGCGCGTTGCGCCAGCTGCAGGCTGTTGCGCAGCGCCTGTTCCGGCGAAGCGCCTTCGGCCACCGGGCTCTTGTCCAATACGCTTGTCAGGTAGCTCATGCGCGCGTCCTCGCTCAGGGGTGAGCCACGGGGATGCCGAGCAGGCCGTTCAGCGCAGCCAGGATCGGTTCGGCACCGGAGATGTATTGACGGTCCTGGTGGGCACCGCTGGCATGCTCGCTGCGCACGCCTTGCGGCAACACCAGCTTCGGCAGGGACTGGTCCTGTTCACCGATCTCGGCGATCACCTCGCGGCGTGGCCGCGTGAAGCCGATGCGGCGCACATCCAGCTGTGCATCCAGGCCATCGATACTCGACAGTGCGCCCTCCAGCAACAGGCTGTGCCGGCAGAAGAAACGCTGGCCGGGAATCTGGCCGTCCTCGAACTCGCGGTCGAGCAGGAACAGGATGGGTTTATCGGTTGCGTCCAAACTCACGGGGTCGTCCTCATCGGTGCCGGCAGTGCGATGCCGCTTCGATTTCGATGCTAGTGATGCCGGTGGCGGCAGCGACGGTGCCAGGCGACAATCGGCGGTCAGATCCGGCCACGCAGATGCGGCTTGGCCATAAGCAAAGCGCCACCGGTTATGGCGTCAGGCGATTCGTCGAAGTGGCACCGATACGGCCTTGGCCTGCGCCGCCAGATGCCCGGCCGCGCGCTCGCTGGCCAGCTCGATCCGCGCCTGCAGTGCGGCACTGTGGATGCGCTCACCCTCAAAGTCCGCCGGCGTGGCGTACACCCCGATCGGCAGCGTGTGTGCCTGCAGGAAACTGAACAACGGACGCAGTTGATGATCAATCACCAATGCATGCCGCTCGCTGCCGCCGGTCGCCGCCAGCAGCACCGGCGTATCCACCAGCGCCTCCAGCTCGATGAAATCGACAAGGTGCTTGAACAGGCCCGGGTAGGAGCCGCGGTACACTGGCGCCGCCACCACCAACAGCTCGGCCGCCTCGACGGTGGCCAGTGCCTGCTCCACCGCAGGTTCCGCCTCGCCACGCGACAGCGACTGGCCCAGCGAGCGCGCGATCGGCGCCAGCTCCACCAGGTCCATGCTGGCATGCACCCGCTGCTGCAACGCATCCAGCAGATGCCGCACCAGCAACAGCGTGCGCGAGGTCGCCGAACTCGTCGGCGACCCCACCAACGCAACCACCTTCAATGCAGAAGACATGAACCCCTCCTCGGTAGCGCCGGGCCGTGCCCGGCGACGTTTCGCTTTTGTAGCGTCGAGCCATGCTCGACTGCTCTGGATCAGAACCGGTAATTGATCCGCCCGTACCAGAACGCGCCGATGTTGCTCAGCACATCGCCGTTGTCCCAGGTCGTTTCGATGCTGGCCACATCGGTCGCACTGCGCGCGTACTCCGGCACCTTGCGGGTGCGCTTTTCGAACACGTTGTTGATGCCCAGCGCCGCACTCCAGCCCGCGCCCAGTTCTACGCCACCGGACAGGTTGGTCACCAGCACCGGCGGCTGCTTGTACTCCACGCCGTTGTTCAGGCGCTTGATCGGGCCGTAATAGGTGAAGTCGATGTTTGAGCGCCAGCGCCCGTTCTGCCAGCCCAGCCCCGCCACCTGCGTGTAGCTCGGCGTACGGAAGCGCAGCGCGTACTCACTCGACTTGGTCAACAGGTTGATGTTCGGCAAGCCCTGCAGCACCGCCGGAATATCGCTGACCTTCTGGATGGACGTGCGGCCGACGTTGGCCGCGTAGCTCCAGCGCAGCTTGCCCCAAGCCGTTTCCTGGTTCGCCTCCAGGGTCAATTCGACACCACGGGTTCGGGTGTTGCCGACGTTGGTGAAGTAGCTGGCATAGAACGCATCACCGGGCAGGATGCTGATGCCGGCCGAACCCAACAGTGCGTCGATGGTGTTCTTCTGCGCCGCGCTCAGTACGGTGCCGCTGTTGTCGGTGATGCGCGCCGGATCCTGCGCGTTGTAGCCGATCTGGCTGGACTGGCCCAGCTGACCGCGGATGTCGATCTGGTACGCGTCCAGCGCCAGATGGAACGCCGGGCTCGGGTCCCAGGTTACGCCCAGGCTGTAGTTGGTGGCCTTCTCCGGCTTCAGTGCGGTCGCACCCAGTGCGATGGCTGCAGGCGAAGACACCTGTGCCACCAGCGTGGTACCGCACGGGCAGCTGCCGGTGGCCTGGTAGAACTGCGCGCCCAGGCTGGGCGCATGGAAACCATTGCTGACCGTAGCCCGCACGCCCAGTGCATCGGTGAAGTCGAAACGCGTGGTCAGGCGGCCGGTCGAGACACTGCCGAAGTCCGAATGGTCTTCCCAGCGCGCGGCCGCATCCAGGTACCAGCGCGAGGTGACGTTGGTGGCGGCACCCACGTAGACCGCTTTGCTGTTGCGGGTGGCCTTCACCGCGTCGGCGGTGGAATAGCCCACGAACGCGGCCGCACCGAAGCCGGTGTACGACTCCCACTGCCCTGCCCCGCGCTCGTACTGTTCATGCTGATACTCGGCACCTGCGCTCACTTCCAGCGGCGACGCAAAGGCCGCCACCTCGAAGCCTCGGCGCAGGTCCAGGTTGGCAATGCCCTGCTGGTAGTCGAGCTTGCCGTCATAGAAATCGGTGGGCGAACCGGGATAGGGAAGCGAGTAATTCACCGAGTTGCGCGTATAGGTACGCACCGTGCTGCGGTTGCCAGTCAGGCTGGCGTCGTAGTCCCAGCCTGCAACCTGGCCTTTCACGCCGGCGGTGCCGGTGTACTGCTTCTCCTTGGTTTCCAGCACCGGCAGGAAGCCATCCGGGAACACGCGCAGCACGCCGGGTGCCTTGTAGGTGGTGAAGATGGTCGCCGGCAGCCGGAAATTCTGGATCGCCTGCGCAGTGCGGTCGCTGGCAGTGGCATTGGCGTAGAATTGCGCGCTCTCGCCCAGTCCATGGCCTGCGTTCACCGCGAACGCCTTCAACGCATACGACGGCGAGCTGAGGATGGTGTTGGCCTCGGCATTACGGGTAGCCTCGGCCGGGTTCGGCGATGTACCGGCCGGCAGGCGGTTGTTCGGGCGCAGCCCCGCCAGGTTGCCGCTGGCATCCACTGCCGGGTAGCTCAGGTAGCCATCGATATAGCGCCGGGTGCGGATCGCGTGGTGTTGGCGCGTCGTCTCACCGGACAGGTTGACGAAACCATCGGCGCCCCACGGCAGGCCCACATTCGCACGCACGCTGGTGCGCGAACCATCACCATCGATGCTCTGGCCGCTTTCCACTGCGAACTCGCCGCCGTGAGCCTGCGACTTGAGAATCACGTTGACCACACCGGTGATCGCGTCGGAGCCGTAGATGGCCGATGCACCGTCGCGCAGCACTTCCACATGGTCGATGGCCGACACCGGAATCAGCGCCAGATCGGCCCAGGCATGGCCCGGGAAACCGCCGCCGTTGGCCCCACTGACGTAGGCGCTGGCATTGCGGCGCTTGCCGTTCACCAACACCAATGTGTAACCGGGCGACAGGTTGCGCAGCTGGTAGCCACGGATCAGGCTCTCCTGATCGCTCTGATAGCCACCAATCTGGCTGAGCGATGGCAACGCACGCTGCAGCGCTTCGAGCAGATTGGCCTGGCCGGTGGACGCCAGGTCCTCGGCGGAGATCACGTCGATCGGCGTGGAGCTGTTTTTCACCGTTCGCGTACTGGTGCGCGAACCCGTCACCACCACGGCGTCCAGTGTGGATGCCGCGACATTGGCGGTCGCTGCCGTGGTGGCAGGATCTGCATCAGCTTCAGCAGCATGGCTGGGCGACGCAGCAAGGGCGGCCGCGATCAGGACGGCAAGGGTGCTCAGGACAGGAGTGTGGGCGGCAGGCATGGGGGCTCGTGGGGGTGGGCCGGAAACACGCTTCCATTCAAGGGCCTGTTCACGCGCCGCAACAGGCAGGATCGCGTCACCCAACCGTCACATCCGGCCACCCACATGACCGCTGGTAATGACGTTAGGCGGCCTGCGCACACGGGGTCGGATCCCTTTCCAAAGGAAAGGGATCCGACCCCAGGCCTCATATTCTCCGCCGGCATCACCTCATGCCCGCACGCCACTCCGCGCCGCACACCGCCACCCGTAGCATCAAGCCATGCCCAGCCCTCCCGCCGATCCCAACGCGCCGCTCGTCGCCATCGTCGCCTGCCATGGCCAAGGGCTGTTCGAGTTCGGCTGCGCCGTCGGCTTGTTCGCACCGGTTCGACCCGAACTCGGCGTGGCCTGGTATCGCACGCAGTTGTGCGCAGGCGAACCCGGCGCGCTGCGCATGCTCGGCAACACCCAGGTGCAGCTGCCCTACGCTCTTGATGCCGTCGATGACGCCGACATCATCGTCATCCCTGGTTGGCGCGAACCCAGCGAGCGCCCTCCTCAAGCCCTGATCGATGCGCTCCTCCGCGCACACGCTCGCGGCGCGCGCATCGCCTCGATCTGCTCGGGGGCCTTCGTACTGGCCTGGGCCGGCCTGCTCGACGGCCGCCAGGCCACCACCCACTGGCGCCTCACCGAAGCCCTCGCACGCGAGTTCCCGCGCATCGATGTCCGCGAGGACGTGCTGTACGTGGACACCGGCAGCATCATCACGTCGGCCGGCTCGGCCACCGGCATGGACATGATGCTGCACATGGTGCGCAACGATTACGGTGCGCGCGTGGCCAACCTCGTCGCTGAACGGTTGGTGCTGGCGCCGTGGCGCGATGCCGGACGCAGCCAGCGCGTCAGCCGCGCGATCCCGCTGGGCGAGCCCACGCGGCTGGCGAAACTGATGGAATGGATGCGCCGCAATCTGCGTGAACCCCATTCACTGGGCAGCCTGGCCGAGCACGCCGCACTCAGCCAGCGCACGCTGCAGCGGCAGTTCCTGGAAGCCACCGGCCTGTCACCCATCGACTGGCTGATCCGCGAGCGCGTGGTCTATGCCCGCGAACTGCTGGAAACCACCGACCGGCCCCTGCAGTGGATTGCCGAGCAGGCCGGCTTCGGTTCGCAGGAATCGTTCCGTCGGCACTTCCGCGGCCAGGTTGATGCCAGCCCCACCGAGTACCGTAGCCAACATCGCAGTGGGATCGGCGCGGACCGGCTAGTCGGCTGCTGAACCCATGGTAGGGCCGGCCGCTGGCCGGCTTACCAAGAAAACAGGGTGGTCCCTGCGCGGCCATTCAATGCGAAGACACATACACCGCATCTACTGGCGGCGGTGGCAATGCGAAGCTGCGCCGCATCCGCGCCACTTCGGCGGCGGGCGGCAGCGCGAACAGGCGCTTGAACTCACGATTGAACTGGGACGGACTGGCATACCCCACCGCCAGCGACGCGGCCTCCGCCGTCATCCCCTGGCGCAGCATCAGCAATCGGGCCTGATGCAACCGGGTCGACTTCACGTACTGCATTGGCGATGTGCCGGTGATCGCACGGAACTGATCATGGAAGGTCGCCACGCTCATGCCCGCCGCGGCGGCCAGCTGCCCCACGTCCAAGGCAGTGGCATAGGACACATGGATCGTGCGCAGCACCCTGCCGATGCTGCCAAAGCGCCCACGCATGGCCAGCGCCTCGCGCATCGCGCCTCCCTGCGCCCCGGTCAGCACGCGGAAGTACACCTCGCGCACCAACGCAGGGCCCAGCATGGCAGCTTCCAGCGGTTCGGCCAGCGCCTCCAGCAGGCGCAACACGGTTGCCTGCATCGGTGCCTGCATCGGGCTGGACATCATGCTCTGCGCCGGCGTTTCGGTCCTGCCCGGTTGCTCACCGAGTTCAATCAGCAGATCTGCTGCCATCTGCAGATCAAGGTGCAGATAGATCGCCAGCAGCGGTGCTTCGGCCGATGCCTCGGTTTCCATCGTGAACGGCACCGGCACCGAAACCGCCAGGTAGTGCTGCGCGTCGTACTGGTAGACCTGCCCGCCCAGATAGCCGCGCTTCACGCCTTGGCAGACGATCACGATGCCGGGGTCGTACAACACCGGCGTGCGCGCAAGTGGCCGGTTGGATCGCAGCAGCCGCACCCCCGGCAGCGCCGTGAGCGTATAGCCCTCCTCCACTGCCGATGTCTTCAGCAGGCCGATCAGGCGCGCCTGCACCTGGTCCTGCAGGGAATCGACCACCGGCATGGATGCTCCAGAGGAATAGGCAAGAATGAGCGAATCCTAGGCCTGGGGCGCCAACTGCTCAAGCACTAACGTGCAAGTCCTGTCCTTCACGAGCTTCTGGTCATGCCCACCTCCCGCCTCATCCTCATCACCGGCGTCAGCAGCGGTTTCGGCCGCGCCCTTGCCCAGCAGGCGCTGCGGGCCGGACATCGCGTGGTCGGCACCGTGCGCAGCGAAACCGCCCGGCAGGGATTCGAAGCCCTCGCTCCGGGCCGCGCCTCTGGTCGCCTGCTGGACGTGACCGATGCGGCCGCCATCAACGCGCTCGTCGCCGATGTCGAAGCGAACGTCGGCGCCATCGACGTGCTGGTCAACAACGCCGGCTACGGCCACGAAGGCATCCTCGAGGAATCCACGCTCGCCGAGCTGCGGCAGCAATTCGAAGTGAACGTATTCGGACCGGCCGCGCTGATCAAAGCGGTGCTGCCGCACATGCGTGCGCGGCGCCGCGGCCACATCCTCAACATCACCTCCATGGGCGGTTTCATCACGATGCCGGGCATCGCCTGGTACTGCGGCAGCAAGTTCGCGCTGGAGGGCATCAGTGAAGTGCTTGGCAAGGAAGTCGCGCCGTTTGGTATCCACGTCACGGCCGTCGCACCGGGTTCCTTCCGCACCGACTGGGCAGGTCGCTCGATGGCGCGGGCACCACGCAGCATTGACGACTACGACGCGCTGTTCGATCCCATCCGCAGCGCGCGCGAGGCGAAGAGTGGCCACCAGCTCGGTGATCCGGTGAAGGCTGCGCGGGCCATGCTGCAGGTCATCGACAGCGACGCTCCTCCCCGCCACCTGCTGCTGGGCAGTGATGCACTGCAGCTGGTGCGGGCGAAGCTGGATACGATGGCCAAAAGCATCGACGCGTGGGAACAGCTGAGCCGCTCGACCGACGGCGTAGCGTGAGACCTTGAGGCCGCCGATGCTCTCACCGGCGGCCTCCCTCCTGCCTGCTCAGTCCTCCTGCACCAGCTTGAACTCGCGCAGCAGGCCACCGATCTGGGTCTTGTCCAGCCTGTTCATCAGCAGGTTGCGCAGGAACGCCGGCCCAGGGATATCCAGCTCCTTGCCGTCACGCAGGCGCCCCGTCGCGGCCAGCAGCGAGCGCACGTCATAGGTGGAATTGAACACCTCCGGCACACCGCGCTCGATGCCCAGCAGGGTGTACACCGCTTCCATCGGCGTGCGCACCGAATACTCGGTGGTGAAGATGCAGTCGCGCTGCTTCGATTCGGCGAACTGGCCGATGAACGCGAAGTTCACCGCACCCTCCGGCACCACGTCCGGGCGGTCGCCGGCCTGGCGCGGCATGAAGAACGCGGTGATGTACGGCATCATTACCGGTACCGTCTTCGCCCCCGTCGCAGCCAACTCGTCGATCTCTTCCACCGGCACGCCCAGGTGGTACAGCCACTCGCGGGTGATCTCCTCGCCGGTGCAGTCCTGCATCGGCTTGTTCACGTAGTCACCGGGCGTATCCACGAACAGCGAATACACCCACACCACGATCTGGTCCTTCGGCTGGTTCTTGAAATGCGGCTGGCGGTTCACCGTCCAGCTCATCAGCCAGCGCGAGTCACGCACGCTGACGATGCCGCCGGTCACCACTTTGCCGCTGAACGGATCGCGCTTGGCGATCTTCTGGATGTAGGCCGGAATGCGCGCATCCAGCGTGGTGACTGTGGCCGATTCCCACTTGGTTTCCGGTACATGCGCGCCGAACACGTCCGGTCGCCCAAACGCCGCGTCCTTCGCGGCGATGCGTCGCCACAGGTCCCAGGCCGGCGCGGGGCCTTCATTCAATCGTGCAGCGGTGTGGTGGTCGCCGTTGTCCGAGTTCTCGGTCAGCGAACCGATCGTCATGAACAGCAGGTCGTCCTTTCCAAGATCCACGCCACCAGCCACACCGTCCCGCGTCCAGTGGATGCGCGTGGCCTGCTTGCGCCCGTCGGCAAGGTCAAAGTCCACATCGTTCACCTCGGTGCCGTACTGGAACTGCACGCCATGCGCCTGCAGCCACTTCACCAGCGGCAGCACCAGCGATTCGTACTGGTTGTACTTGGTGAACTTCAGCGCCGAGAAGTCCGGCAGCCCGCCGATATGGTGGATGAAGCGATGCAGGTACAGCTTCATCTCCAGCGCCGAGTGCCATTCCTCGAACGCGAACATCGTGCGCCAGTACAGCCAGAAATTGCTGTCCAGGAAGTCGCGGCCCAGCACCTCGTTGATGCGCTTGTTCTCCATCTCCTGCCGGGTGGCCAGGAACAGCGCGATGATGTCCTTCTGTGCCTGCTCGCTCAGGGTGAACAGTCCGTCGGTGTGCGCATCCTCGCCGCGATTGATCGTGGCACGCTGCAGCGAATAGTTCGGGTCGTCCTTGTTCAGCCAGTAGAACTCATCCAGCACGCTGGCATCGTCAATCTCCAGCGACGGAATCGAGCGGAACAGATCCCACAGGCACTCGAAATGGTCTTCCATCTCGCGGCCGCCGCGAATCACGAACCCCTTCTCCGGCACCTTCAGGCCATCGAGCGCACCGCCGGCAATCTGCTGCTGTTCCAGAATGGTGATGCGCTCGCCCGGCATGCGCCCATCGCGTACCAGGAATGCGGCACCCGCCAACGAGGCCAGGCCCGAGCCCACGAACCAGGCGGTCTTGCTGTCCACGCCCGCCGGCTTGCGCGGGCGCGCAAAGGCCTCGTAGTTGCCACTGCTGTAGTACATGCGCGTCTCCTTCCTGCATGGGGTATGCCCCCACTCTAGCGCCGAACCGATGGCATAGGTCCTGCAGCAAGGCTGCGACGCAGTGACGCAGGCGCTTCAAGCCCCCACGTTCGGCGTGAACCAGCGCCGGAAGCCCAGGATGGCGTCCGGCATCATTGCGCTGGCGCGTTGGCAGACCACCGCCTCCGCGTCACGGATCGCGCTCACAGCATCCGGCTGCGCGCACAACGCCATCGCTACATCCGACGCATCCAGCATCGCCAGGTTCACGCCCACGCCCACAGGCGGCATCAGGTGAGCCGCATCACCAATCAGCGTCACGCCCTCACGCGGTGCCCAGCGGAAATCCGCCGGCAAGCTGTAGATCGGCCGCCGCACGAAGTCCGTGCACGCCTCCAGAAGGCGCCGCAGGTTCGGCGCCCACCGGCCATAGCTGTCCATCACCAGCGTGCGCATGCCCTGCTGCGTGATCTGCGTATCGAGCCAATCAGGGGAGCGCTTCAGCGCCGCATACACGCAGAGACGATCGCCGCTGTTGCGTTGCGCGAACAGCGCCTCCTCACCGCCAAAGCAGAACAGGCTGCCCTGCCCCACCATGGCCGCGATATCCGCCGCAGGCTGCTCGATCCATCCTTCGAAGAACGTGATGCCGGTCGGCAACGGCTGGCACGCACTCAAGGCAGCGCGCACTTTCGACCACGCACCATCGGCACCGATCACGATGTCCGCCTCGGCCTGCACACCGTTGGCAAAGCGAAGACTGTGACGGCCTGCCTGGGCCAGCACCAGCTCGGTCAGGCAATGGCCCCACTGCACCGTGCCGGCCGGTAGCGCATCCAGCAGCAGCTGGCGCAGGTCGCCGCGGTCGATCTCCGGTTTATCCATGCTTCCCTCCGGCCCGAACCCACCGGCGACAATCTCCCCGGTCCACGGGTCGCCCGTCCGCTCCTCCTGCCCCTCATGGCGCGCCACCGCGCGGAACGCCTCCAGCAGACCGGCGCGCTGCAACGCCACCTGGCCCGAATCCTCATGCAGATCCAGCGTCCCGCCCTGGGTGCGCTGCTGCCCGGACGATTCGCCCTCGTACACGCTCACACGGTGGCCGCCCCGATGCAGGATGAGCGCAGCGGTCAGGCCGGCGGGACCTCCGCCGATGATGGCGATACGGGGATGCTGCAACATGGGGCGACCTACCTGGTGGTTGACATATCAACCATAGAACGTTCCGGTTGACACGTCAACCAACTCCGGGCACCGTTGGCCCATGACTCCCCCCACCCTCACACCCGACGAGTGGGCCGCCTGGCGCGGCTTCCGGCGCATGGCCGAGATCACCTCCGGCCGCATCGTCCAGGACATCACCCGCCGCACCGGGCTCTCCAGTGCCGACTTCATCGTGCTGATGGAACTGGGCAAGGCCAAGGACCGCTGCCGCCGCCAGCGCGAACTGCTGGACTACCTGGAATGGGACAAGACCCGCCTCTCCCACCAGCTCACCCGCATGGCCGGCCGTGGCCTGATCGAGCGCGATACCGGCAGCGACAACAAAGTGGTGATTCGCATGACGGCAGAGGGCCACGCGCAACTGGCGGAGGCGCGGCCAGTCCACGTCGCCAGCGTGCGCCAGTATTTTCTCGATCATCTCTCAGCCGATGATCTGGCCGCACTGCAGCAGATCACCGACAAACTGCATGCGGCCCTGCAGGACGCAGAGAACTGAAACGCCGCCAACTCACAGGCGGCGGCCCAGCACCTGCCCCGGCCAGCCGTCCACGTTGAACGTCGACAGCCGCGTGTAACCACACGATTCGTAAAAACGCACCAGCTCGCCGCTGCCACCGCCATAGCAATCCACGCGCAGGTCTTCCACGCCCGCCGCGCGTGCCTGCTCGTCGGCGAACATCATCAAGCGGCGGCCGATACCGCGAACCCGCGCATCGCGCGAAGCAATCAGCACGCGCACGTACAGCTCCGGCCCGGTTGCCGCAGGCACATACGGCATGGCCTCGCCCAAGGCCAGGAACGCGCGCACCCGGCCCTGCTCATCCTGTGCCACCCACGCCCCCGGCAGCGCGCACGCATCGGTCACCTGGATGATCCGGCGCGGAATCGACGACCACGCCTCAGTGCCCCACTGCTGCGGATTGCCGATGACCATGAACCACTCAATCACCTCGTCAAACAACCCGAGCACCGCAGGGGCATCCGCCACGCCCGCGCGGCGGATGTTCAAGAGGTCCTTTCCAGTTTCAGTCACGCACGCACTCCCTGACGTCCCGCAAATCCAGTAGTGCCAGACCATGCCTGGCAAGTGCCCAGTGTATCTATCCGGCGCCTGCCCATCGCACTTTACATGCAGGCAACTGCCTGCATATAGTCACCCCAAGGACGGCACCTGCCCGCCCACTGCGAGGAACCTGCCATGGTGGATATCGCACACAGGGTCGGCATCAAGGCCCCAGCAAGCCAGGTGTACCAATCCCTGGCCACCCCTGAGGGTGTGGCGGCCCGGTGGGCCGAAGACACCCACGGCGACCGCGAGGTCGGCGGCACGGTCAAGGCGCGTTTCACGAGCAACAGCCAGGAGATCGGCGCCATGGAAATGAAGCTCGAACAGCTCATTCCCGGCGAGCTCGTACTCTGGCAGTTCCTCGCCGGCCCTGCCGAATGGATCGGCACCCACGTGCGCTTTGCGCTGAAACAGGAAGGCGACTACTGCATCGTCCTGTTCACCCACGAAGGCTGGAAAGAGCGCATCGAGTTCACCTCCCACTGCAGCACCAAATGGGCGGTGTTCCTGATGAGCCTGAAGGCACTGCTGGAGACCGGCAAGGGCCAGCCCAACCCACACGACGTCAGGATCGACAACTGGAACTGAAGACCTCCCCATGGCGGTAGACAACGTGCGCGACGCAGACAAGGTCTTCAAGGCCCTGGCCGATCCATCGCGCCGGACGCTGCTGGATCTGCTCTGCGAAGACAACGGCCAGACGCTGGGCCAGCTGTGCGAGCACCTGGACATGGCCCGGCAATCGGTCACCCAGCACCTGGGCCTGCTGGAAGACGCCAACCTGATCAGCACCGTGCGCCGTGGCCGCGAGAAGCTGCACTTCATCAACCCGGTGCCGTTGCATGAAGTCTACGAGCGCTGGGTGCGCAAGTTCGAGCAGCAGCGCCTGAGCCTGCTGCATGACCTGAAACGAGAACTGGAAGGAGAATGACGATGTCCGCAGAGACCACCCGCTTCATCCATGTGATCTACATCGCTTCCACACCGCAGAAGGTGTTCGAGGCCATCACCCGCCCCGAGATCGCCAGCCGCTACTGGGGCCACGAAAACGTCTCGGACTGGCAACCCGGCTCGCGCTGGCAGCATGTACGCGCCAACGAAACGCGCTCGGTCGAGCTGGTCGGCGAAGTGGTGGAAAGCACCCCGCCCTCGCGCCTGGTCATCACCTGGGCCGCCGCCTCGCAGGCCGACAATCCGGATGCCTACAGCCAGGTCACCTTCGACATCGTGCCCTACCAGGACATGGTGCGGCTGACCGTCACCCACGACGAACTGGAGCCGGGCAGCGGCATGGATACCGGCATCCGCCAGGGCTGGCCGATCGTGCTGTCCAGCCTGAAGTCGCTGTTGGAAACGGGCAAGGGGTTGGATGTGTTTGCGAAGCCGAGATGAGCGGAATAGATTCACCCGAATCAGACATCGCCAATCATTGACGACAGACCATGGAACTAGCCTTCGCGAATCTCATTCGCGACTATCAGAAGCAAGTATCGTACGCAGTAAAGATTCTGAGCGAATCTGGCATTGAAATGCCATATAGCAGCCACGAGTGGACCCTTCGGAACGAACCCCGAGAGGGAAAGCTCGTCGGAGGTGTGAGCTACCAAAGGCATGGCCGCGGAATCTGGCTGGATCTACCTGACGGACAAGTTGATTTTGACTTTGGAGATCAAGGAGAGATCACTGGATTTGACAGATGGCGTCTTGAATGCTTCTTGGACTGCAGGCGCGATGCCTACCCAACCTCGGCTCGCTCTGAGCTCGGAGTATGGCTGAAAGATGGGATCATCAAAGGTGAACTAATTCAAGCCCCCTATGGCCTGTATTACGTTGCTGACATTGCAATCAGCAAGAACCAGGATGTAAATCGAGTCCTGACGGATGGCTGTGGCCTGCCCCACCAGTCTCAGGACAGGATACTAACCCTGTACTCTGAATGCTTTCTCTCAGCAGACGTGATGCTCGGACACTACAATTCAACCGTCCGTTACGCAGAGAAGCATCAGGGACTGAGCCGATTGAAGAGAATAGGACTCCGCGTCTACCTCCTGTCATGGCTGGGATATCTGCACTCAACAATGGAAGGCATTCAGTCGATCGGGGTAAGACTACTACTTCAGAGAAGGCGCCATCACTCTTTTCAGGAAGCGATTCCACTGCTAGACGAACTGAACAGCCTATTCAAGAAGCACGCTAATTCCCTAAGAATTCTGCGAAACAATGTCTTCCATCTACTCACTGATGCCAAGGCTCTAGAAGCGTTTTTCTCGCAGGATGGTCAAAGATTGAGATGGGCAATGGAGCTACATCGTCAACTTGCAGAGTTCTTCTCAAATTACAGAATAACGGCCGAGGTGTACTACTTGGACACCGGAAGAATGGCAGAGAGTGTAGTGAGAAGCATGGCTCGGGAGCGAAAACGACGTAGATCAACTACCACGCCTGCTTCAGCAGAATAGGTCACATTCGAGGCTCCCTATTCTTTCATTTCGCCAAACTGCGCGAACGCCCATAGCGCCCACTCACATCCCGCTTGATCCAATCGGCCAACAGGCGCAGATAGCCGTCGGTGATCCGCGTCGAAACGCGGTTGCCCTCGGCATCGGTGCGGAACTCGACCATGCCGTGGTCGGTATCCGGGAACAGGTAGGTCTCGATCGGCTGCCCTGATCCGCGCAGGCGCCCCAGGATGGTGCGGGTGGCCGCAATCGGTGCGGCCCGGTCCTGCTCGGCCAGCACCCACAGCAACGGCACCTTCAGGCGGCGCAGCGCGGCCTCGGCGTCGTAGTCCCAGATCAGCTCCAGGTTGTCGAAGCGCGCGCGACCGATCCGGCGCAGGTCAGCGTCACTCATGCGCAGCATGTCACCGCTGTATTCGCCACTGATCGTCTTTGCCCACGGTGCGGCACCGATCTGCGTACGCACCTTGGCCAGCGCCTCGAACCCTTCATTGAAATGCGTGCGCATCAACTGCGCGGTCGCGTCTGAAAGCTGCCCGACCTGCGCCAACGCCGCCGCATCCAGCTGCATGCGCTGCGCCTCGTCGAGCAGCTGCTCGCGGTCCTCCTCGATGGGCGACACCACCAGCCCGAAGCCGATCGCCACGAAATCCGCCTGCGAACGCGTGGCGGCCAACGGCGCGATCCAACCGCCCTGGCTGCCACCGAAGTACCCAGCTCGACCGAAACGCCCCGCTGCCAGCGCGCGCGCCTTCGCCAGTGCCGCCGCAGCGTCGTCGGCCAGCAGCTCGAAGTTCTGCGTGTACTCGCCTTCCGAATCGCCGGTGCCACGCTTCTGGTAAGCAAACACCGAAATCCCCTGCGCCACCAGCATGCGCTGGTAGATCGCCGCCACCGCCATCGTGCGTTCCGAGCCGTGCACCAGCACCACCAGCGGCCGCGTCGGGTCGGGCGGGCCAGCTGGCTCGATCAACTGCCCAACCAGCGTGGTACCCGCACTGATGAAAGTTGCATCGGTATCGCGGGTCTGCAGTCGCTGCCAGCGCTGCGTGGCTCCCGCAGGCGAACTTAAGCTGACCACATCGCCACTGCAGCTCACCGGTGCGCCGGCATCGCCTGTGGCGCCACGTCGCCCGTCCAGCATCAGATAGCGCTGACCCGTGGCCGGTGCCGCAGCGGGAGCACCCAGCACCACGATGTTGCCCTGCCCGTCACCGTAGGCACTGACCGTGCACAGCTCGCCGGCTGTAGCCGGCAGACTCGAACACACCAGCACCGCCATCAACAACGAACGATTCTTCCACCCTGCCATGCCCTTCCCCATTGCAGTGAACCCGCGTTGCGCAGGTGCCGGGCGCAGCCTAGCGCGTCCACTCGCCAGATTCATGCTGCAACCGCTCGCTGTCGCTCCCCTTCCACGGCCATACTGGGCGGACGATACGGACTTCAGAGCACACCATGCACACCCATCTCGAACAGATCGGCAGCACTCGCATCCTGCGCAGCGCCGACACAGGCCCCCTGCTGAATGGCAACGCCCTGCGCGACCTGGTCGGCGACGCCCTCGGGCATCAGGCCGAGTGGATCGCCATACCGGTGCAACGCCTGTCGGCCGACTTCTTCGAGCTGCGCTCCGGCATGGCCGGTCAGTGGCTGCAGATGCTGGTGAACTACCGCCTGCGCTTCGCCGTGGTGGGTGACGTCAGCGCCTACCGCGCGCAGAGCGCGTCGTTGGACGCGTGGATCACCGAGTGCAACCGCGGCCGCGACGGCTGCTTCGTCGCCGACTGGGACACCCTGTTGGCCCGCCTGCCGGCATCGGCCAGCGCCGGCTGAACGCCACCACCACGCTCACCCGCACCGAACCCCGTTCCGACTGCACTCCGACGCCGCCCGCCACAGCATCACCGGCAGACTCCCCAGGCGACATTCGATGAGTGCTTCAGACGCAGATTCCCTGCACAGCAAAGTGGCGGCGGTCACCCTCGGCTTCTGGGTGATGAAGATCGCCGCCACCACCCTCGGCGAGACCGCCGGCGACCTGCTGTCGATGACGCTCAACCTCGGCTACGTGGCCAGCTCGGCCATCCTGTTGACGATCTTTGCCGGCCTGTTGGCCCTGCAGCTGTCTGCACGGCGATTCCACCCGGTGCTGTTCTGGTCGGTGGTGCTGGCCACCAGCACCGCCGGCACCACCATGTCCGACCTGCTCGACCGCACCCTGGGCCTTGGCTACGCCACCGGCGCCAGCCTGCTGGCCGGCTGCCTGGCGCTGGTGCTGCTGGCCTGGCGGGTGTCGGAAAAATCGATCTCGGTCAGCAACATTGAATCGCGCCGCGCCGAAGGTTTCTACTGGACCGCCGTGCTGTTCTCCAATACGCTCGGCACCGCGCTGGGCGACTTCCTCGCCGACGATTCCGGGCTGGGCTTCACCGGCGGCGCACTGCTGATCGGCAGCCTCATCGCGCTTACCGCCCTGGCCAGCCGTATCAAGGGCATCAATCGGGTGGTGCTGTTCTGGATCGCCTTCGTGCTCACCCGCCCGTTCGGCGCCACCTTCGGCGACCTGCTCACCAAGCCGCTGGAAAAGGGCGGCCTGGGCTTCGGCACGGTGGGCTCGTCGCTGGTGCTGTTCACCATCCTGGTCACACTGGTCGCGCTGCCGATGCTGCAGCGGCGCGCGCAACCGGCAAACTAACGGGCCGTCCAGCCCCCATCCACCGGCAGCGCCGTGCCGGTGATCTGGGCGGCGGCGTCCGAGGCCAGGAACACCACCATTTCCCCCAGTTGCTCGGGCGTCACAAACTGCAATGAAGGCTGCTTCTCGGCCAGCAACGCGCGCGCCGCAGATTCCTGATCCGCACCCTCCTTCTCCGCCAACGCGGTGATCTGCTGCTCGACCAGCGCGGTTCGCACCCAGCCCGGGCAGATGGCATTGGCGGTGATGCCCATGCCTGCATTCTCCAGCGCGGTAACCTTGGTGAACCCCACCACGCCATGCTTGGCCGCCACATAGGCCGACTTGTTCACCGAGCCAACCAGCCCGTGCACCGACGCGATGTTGATGATGCGGCCGGCGCCCTGCCGCTTCATGTGCGGCAAGGCCGCTGCCGTTGCATGGAACACCGCCGACAGGTTCAACGCCAGGATCGCATCCCACTTCTCGACAGGAAACTCCTCGATCGACGCGGTGTGCTGGATGCCTGCGTTGTTCACCAGGATGTCGATGCGCCCCATCGTCGCGACGGCATGGGTGATCATTTCCCGCACCGCCTCGCCACGGGACAGATCGGCGCCGTCATGCGCCACCCGCACGCCGAACTCGGCCTCCAGATTGGAACGGATACGGTCGATCTCCGTCGCATCGCCGAATCCATTCAGCACGATGTCGGCGCCTTGCCGCGCCAGGGCGGTGGCGATGCCAAGACCGATACCGCTGGTGGAGCCGGTAACTACCGCAACTTTTCCATTGAACATGGGCGAGCTTCCATCGGGCGTGGGCAGCCAGTGTAGCTTCCAGTCCACGCGTGGAGGTCATGTCAGCGCCAGGACGGAAACGCGCCTGCGCCATACGGTACGAACGGATGTCGGCAACTCGCCCAATGCCCCCTCGCCGCCATCATTCAGGAAATGGCCGGATCCGCACGCGCGTCATAGCTGCGCTGGCAATCCTGAATCCGCTCCATGTTTTCTACCGTCCAATTGAACAGTATCGAGAACGGCTCCTGCAATGATCGACCGAGCGGCGTCAACGCATACTCCACGCCCAGCACGCTGCCCTCCAGAACCCTGCGCGTCACCATGCCGTTGCGTTCCAGCTTTCGCAGCGTCTGCGTCAGCACGCGCTGGGTGACACCATCAAGTCGGCGTTTGATCGCATTGAAGCGACGCGGCTCGTGCAACACCGCCAGCACCATCATCGACCATTTGTCGGCGATCTGGTCGAGGATCACGCGACTCGGACAGTCGGCGCGGTAGATCGGGTCAGTCTCATCCATCGGTATCCTCCAGCATCCCTGGGATGCTTCAGGTGCGTAATTGACGCTAGGTATGCAAAGAATACCATCAGGTCAACAGCACGCCCGGCCCAGGAGAATCCAGATGACAGCAACAGAATTCAGCAGGCTTCGCATTTCCAGCGCGGATGGCGTCGCCACGATCACGATCGACAACCCGCCGGTGAACGTTCTCGACGTTGCGCTGATGAGCGAGATACGCCGCTTCCTACTCTCGGTTCGTGACGATCAAAGTACTCGCGTGCTGGTGTTCCAGAGTGCAGACCCAGAGTTCTTCATTGCCCATGTCGACATGGCATTGATCGACGCGCCGCACGCGTTCGACGATTTTGTCCTCGACGCTCTAGAAGGCCTCAATCCGTTCCAGGCGTTCGGTGAACTGCTGCGGGAACAGCCTCAGGTCACGGTCGTCAAGCTGGCCGGATTGGCGCGCGGCGGAGGCGCCGAATTCATTTCAGCGGCCGACATGGTATTTGCCGCAGATGGCCGATCGGGACTTGCCCAGTGCGAGGCGTTGATGGGCATCACGCCCGGGGGCGGGGCTACTCAGTATCTATCTACCCGGATGACGCGCGGTCGCACGCTTGAAGTGATCCTGGGCGCCGATGTCGTCAATGCGACAACCGCGGAGCGTTATGGATGGATCAACCGCGCGTTGCCTGCGGCAGAGCTCGACGGTTTCGTCGATCGATTGGCGCGCAACATCGCAGCGTTGCCCGAAGGCGTCATCGCCGCGGCCAAGAAGGCAGTGCCGATGACAGACCTGCGGGAGGGCTTTCGTCGCGAACACGACGCATGGGCAGGACTTTTCGCGCGCCCTGCGGCCGAAAATCTCATTCGGGGCGGGCTCAAGGCAGGCGCGCAAACCAAAGGCGGCGAAAGGAATCTGGAGGCGCTGCTTCGCCAGTTGGAAGCGTAGCGGCGCCACGTCGGCCCAGGTGAGCAGCTCGTCTAACTTCACCGCCCGCCGCATCCGCTCCCTAAGTGCCCACGTCCAATGAGTACGCCAGCAGGAACTCCCTGGCGTACTCATTCCCAGCCTGCGCCGAGGCGCGGATCAGGTACACCGCACGGGGCACATCCCTGGCAACACCCTTGCCATGGAACAGCGCCAGGCCAAACTCGTACATGGCCGGTGAATAGCCGGCCTCCGACGCCAGTTCAAAGTGCGCGGCCGCCCGCGTGGCGTCCTGCTCAACGGCATCACCCAACAGCAGCCGCACCCCCACCGCGTAGGTCGCCGGGATGTAACCCTTCTCTGCAGCCTGTCTGATGGACGCGAAGCTGTCCGCCTCGGCAAGTGCGTCGCCGTCCCCAGCAGGAATCGAAGAAGAGAGAAACAACGCCTCGGCACATCCGCGCGCAAGATGGGGGGCCAACAGCCGCCGCGCCTCGGTAATGTCACCGCGGTCGAGCACCGCATCGAAGTCGGTCGTGAGCTGGGTTGGCATGTCAGTCATGGCGCAGGCGTCCTTCCTGTTCGCGGGCATCCTTTCGTCCCGTTGGCATTATGCCTGCACCACGCCAGGGCATTCCGCCAGCCCCACAAGGCCGGGTGACCAGAAGGCACTTCGCGCCCACCGGCCTTGGTCCTATAGTCAGCGCAATCCACCCAAGGATGGCTCGATGAACCCCTGCAAGGCCCTGCTGCCCGCCGTTGTCGCCGCACTGCTCGCCCCTGCCATCAGCCAAGCCGCGCCGACCGCGCAAGTGGCCACGCCGCTCACCACAGGCAGCGTACGACTGGATATCGCGACCGGCCGGGTGGAAGGCGATGTATGCCTGTCCAATTCCCCTGCCAACGCACAGGGCCACTTCGTACTCAACGCCGGTCTGAACGTCGCGCAGGTGATCGATGGCGAGGGCAAGCCCGTCGGGTTCGATGGCTGGTACGCCCCGGGCGTGGATGGCGAAGCGCGCGTCTACACCCTTGCCGAGCCCATCGCCAAGATCTGCGTGCAGTACGTCGGCGCGTTCCCGCTGTACCCGAAGCACGACGCCCTGGGCGACTTCAAAGGCATGATGGCCTTCAACGGCGACAGCGCCCGCTTCACCGAACAGTCCGCATGGCTGCCGCAAGCGTTCGACCCCAAGGCCCGCGTGCGCAGCAGCCAGAGCCGCTACGACCTGCAGGTAGACTGCGCCGGCTGCCGCTTCCTGTATCTCAACGGCAGCCCGGCCATCGAAGGCGCGCAGGGGCGATTCCGCAGCGACACCGCGCGGCCGATCCTGTTGTTCGGTGGCAGCGGCCCGACTACCCGCACCGCGCAGGTCACGATTCTCAATGAGACGCTGCCCACAGCCAAGGTCGATGCATTATCCAGCACGGTGCAGAAGGTAGCCGACGTGCACAGCCGCTACATGGGCGTGCCGCTGGTCGACCGCCCTACCTTCCTGCGCATGGTCACGCTCAACCAGATCGAGCGCGATCGCGAAGGCAGCGAATGGGGCTTTGCCACCTGGCCAACCATCGCCATGAGCGGCAGCATCGTCAACGTGGCCGATTCACTGCTGGCCGGTGGCGAGAGTGCCGAGCGACGTGTGCAGTACATCGCGCACGAAATGGGCCATTACTACTTCGGCACGCTCAACCGTCCGCAGGGGCCGTATTTCTGGGTGCTGCTGGAATCCAGCGCCGAGTTCCTGTCGATCAAGGCGCTGCGGGGAATCAGTGGTGATGCGGCGGCCGACCGCTATGTTGCGGGGTTGCAGGCGGCCGTCAACAAACTGAGTACGCCGCTGCCGGCGTTCGATGCGATCGACGGCAGCTCGGACCTGGGTGAGATGTATCGCTACGCCTATGCCCCCTTGCTGCTGCTCTCGCTGGAGAAGCAGGTGGGTGAGGCGAAGATGCAGGCCTTCATGCGCGGGCTGCTGGCCTCGACTTCGCCGAAGAACTGGCCAGAGCTTCAAGCCATCGCGCTGAAAGCCGGCATCGACACCAAGGCTTGGCAACACTGGCAAGAGAGCTGCGTCACCGGCGGCAGGCCAAGCTGCCGGTAGATCCACGCCACGCGTCGATGCTCTTCCTCACCTCCCCATCACTTCAACCGCTCCACCAACCGCTGCCCCACCTCAAGCGCCGAAGCCGGGTTCTGCCCCGTAATCAGCTCACGATCCACCACCACATGCCCCTTCCACGGCGTAGTGTTGCTGCTGAACTTCGCCCCCGCCCGCTGCAACGCGGTCTGCGGGTAGAACTTCATCTCACCGCCGCCCAACAGCGGCTTGGCCTGCTCTTCTTCCTGGTTGCTGATCACCGTCATCTGGTAGCCGCTGTAGATCCACTTCGGCGTGGCCGGCATCGCACCGGCTTCCAGCTTTGCCACGAAACCCGCAGCATCCGTCAGCGTGGACAGCAGCGCGATCGGCCCGTGGCAGACCAGCGCGGTGGTCTTGTTGCGCTGATGGAAGTCGGCCAGCAGCCGGCCCAGCGCCGGGTTCTTCAGCAGGTCCTGCATCGGCGCGTGGCCACCGGGAATGTAGACCGCATCGAACCGCGCATACCCCTGCTGCTCGATGCGCGCCAGGCTGCCCACCGGCGAGGCCGTCGGCGAGGTCAGTGCCAGTTTCTCCAGCAGGTCCTTGTGCAGTTTCAGCTGTGCGGCATCGCTGCCGAAGTACGCCGGCGTCACCGAGGATGCATCCACCGTCGGCGCCCGCCCCTGCGGCGTGGCGAAGGTCACCTCGTGGCCTGCGTCCAGCAGCAGCTTGACCGGCTGCATCAGCTCGTTGAGATAGAAGCCGGTGGACAGCACCTTGCCATCCTTCAGGTCAAGGTGGATTTCGTCGGACAGCACCACCAGCACGTTGGCGGCCTGCGCGCCGGTGGCGGCCAGGGTCAGGGCCAGCGCTGCGGCCAGCCGGGTCATCAGGTTCATGGGGTCGCTCCTATCGGGGAATGGCGGCCACTTTATTCATCGCTCCAGCGGCGATAAATTGGCCTCACCGCAAAACATCTGTTCCCCGGAGAGCTAAATGAGCCGCAAGTTCGACTACCTGGGCGATGTGGAGGTGTTCCTGGCGGTGGTCGAGCACGGCTCGTTCACGGCCGGCGCGGTGGCGCTGTCCACCACGCCCTCGGTGCTGAGCCGCGCGGTCACCCGGCTGGAAGCGCGGCTGGGCCGGCAGCTGCTGCAGCGGACCACCCGCCGCGTGGGCCTGACCGACGCCGGGCGGCTCTATCGGGAACAGGTGCGCACCGCCTTCGGCCTGCTGGACGACGCCGAGCGCGATGTACTGGCCCAGGAAGGTGCACTGGCCGGCCGCGTGCGCCTGAGCGTGCCAACCACCTATGGCCACTACCGGCTGCCGCCCGTGCTGGCGCGCTTTGCGCAGCAGTACCCGCAGGTGCAGGTGGAACTGAACATCACCAACCGCAACGTGGACCTGGTGGCCGAAGGCTTCGACCTGGCCATCCGCCTGGGCCAGCTGCCGGACAGCGGGCTGGTGGGGCGGAAGCTGGAAGACGCCCCACTGCTGCTGGTAGCCGCGCCGGACTACCTGCAGCGCCGCGGCACGCCGCAGACGCTGGACGACCTGCAGCAGCACCTGTGCCTGCCCTTCGTGATGCCGCGTACCGGGCGGCTGGCGCCGTGGATCTTCCGCGACGGCGGACGCGACGTGGATTGGCTGCCGCGTTCGTCCATCGAGACCTCCGACGATGTGCTGGGCGTGGTGTCGCTGGCCGAACAGGGCATCGGTATCTGCCAGAGCTATGAATTCATCGTGCGCGAGCGGATGCAGCGCGGGGAGCTGGTGGAGGTGCTGCCGCAGCTGCGGGGGCGGTCGAGGCCGTTCTCGGTGATCTATGCGCCGCATCGGCGTCAGTCGGCGGCGGCGCGAGCGATGATTGAGTTGCTAGTGGGGAATGCCGTTGGTTCTGGGGATGGTGCTGGATGAGGCTGGGATGCTGGCTGGCGGTGTCGTGTTTGAACCGATTTTCGGGGCGTGCGGCTGATTGGGCGCCATTGCCTGCTGAGGCGATCTAAGAACTGTTGCAAAGAAGGCCGTCGCGCTATTCGCTTGTGGCGCGGGCGCTTGCGTCATTCGGAATCGCAATCAACAGAGCAGCTGCGCGAATACGTCTGGCGGTGTCGCGTGCTGCACGAATGGTGCATGCAACAATAGTTCTTCGCTCTCGGATTCCGCGACTCCTTCGCGAATTTCTATTGGAATTCGAAGCGGCGGCGTAAACACCATGGCGCGCCACCGACAAAGGGTGGTCGGGTCTGCAAACCCGAAGAAAGCGATGTCTGTAGTTTGCGCTTGCCCGTCGGCACCGTCCTTAACCGGTGCCGGCGGGCAATCCGTCGGCCTGTATGGCGGGCGGTGCGTGGGGGCCCTCGGGCCCGCCGGTCTTATGACATCGCTTCTTCCGGTTTGCAGCCACGCATCGTCCGCCACCCTTCGCGGTGGCGCTGTTAAGCACAGCCACGGAAGCCGACGCCATGAACGAATCCGACACCTTCTCTTCGTACACCGTTGTTGAACCCATCAACGACGACACCCCCCTGCCCGACCTGAACTACCTCCTCGGCATCCTTAAGCGCATGCGCGGCTGCGAGGGTGCAGATGGGCATCCCTGGCCAGAAACCGATGTGTCACCCGGCCGCCGCGTGAGCCTGGCGAGGACCGAGCGCGCGATGGTGGGGGCGCTGACGGTGCTCGAGCTGCTACACGCGGCAGACCGCTGCCGGGTGGCAGCGGATCCAGAGCGGCATTTGGATGAGGGGGTTGTTGATGGGTTGTTTCTAGCTTGTCGGGGGTTGGTTGAGTGGGGTTGTCGGGAGATTAGGCCGGAGTAGGTGTGGCGCTCATCTGCCCCATGCCACGATTACCGACGATATGAGGTTCACTTCATTTGCAATAGCTGTAGGAGTAGGCAAGCGTCCTAGATGCCCCCGACTATGGCAGCTTAGGCCGAGTGATCGCACCATATGCCCGCCCCACTTTGGCTTGGGCACCCATCTTCCTATTCAGAAGGTTTAACCGTAAGATCGGCCTCGGGGGCAGGCATTTCCTCTCGCCTAGGCGAGGGCGGCACTAATAAGTAACAGCTTCGGCTGTTGGGCTCCGGCCTACTGATCCTTTGGGATGTTCAACGGTAACCAAGACTCCCTGCCCCCTCTTTTCTTTTTCTTGGAGAGGGTCGTGAGGGACAAGATCTGGTTCACCTACAAGGCTCGAATAAAAGCTCACGAACGATTGGAGCGAATGGATTTCCATTCGCAACTCCTTTTGGTCTGGTACGCAATTCTGAGCTCGATCCTAGCCATTCTGAGCATCAGATATCCAACTATACTTGGCGATAACACCGACATATTGGGCGCCATACTTTCAATTGGCCTGCTAGCAATCTCACTATCTGTAACGAACAGGGATTTCAGAGGCCGTGCCATGCTGATGCGAGGGAACTACTTGCATTTGCAGAAACTTTACAACGACATCCAGCCAACCGGTCCAACTCTCGCAGAGCAAGCTTTGTACGCCGGACTGCTCAGGGACAGCGAGAATCATACATCAATGGATGACATCTTGGCGCGGGTGTTATCCACTGGTCTGACAAGCAGAATTCCCACTAAAATTGAGTACGCAAGAGGCATCGCATCAATAATACTTAGGTACATATTGATAATCAGCCTCTATGCCACCCCTTTAATTGCAGCGTACTGCGCAATGGATACTTGCCAATGAAGGCCCCTGAGAGTTTCAGAGCCAGGTTCTCGAAGGATCACTTGATCGAGATATACGCGGAGCGCATATCAAAGTCTTCAGCCATCGGAATCGACCGAGTAAAGCCTTCGACCCTAGGAGAAAGACTCGGGGATGAAATTTCGTTAATTCATTCAAAGATCATCCAAGGTAAGTACAAATTTACGGCCTATAAAGAGAAGCTCATATCAAAAGGCTACAACTCAAAGCCGCGACAAATTTCAATTCCAACCGTCCGAGACCGTATAACATTGCGCGCACTTTGCGAATGCTTGGGCGACGTCTATCCCGAATCCAAGCTTAAATTGCCCCACATCGCAATCGAGACACTCAAGGGGAAACTATCATCCGGCGAATTCTCCGAGTTCGCGAAGATAGACCTTCAAGGATTTTATCCATCCATTCCGCACAAGCTAGTTCTTGGAAGCACTTGGAAGAGAATCAGGAGAATCGAAATTCGATCTCTAATCCGAAGTGCCATCACGACACCGACAGTGCCAGAATCAAAAACATCGAAGGGCCTAAAGCCTACCACAATAGGTGTGCCCCAAGGCCTCGCAGTTTCCAATCTACTGGCCGAGATATCAATGATTGAAGTAGATAAACACTTCAATTCGATTGAAGGAATCTGGTATTGCAGATACGTCGACGACATACTCATTCTGACGTCAAATGATCAGGCAGCACCGACCGCCAGTGAGATCATCACTAGGCTTAAGAAAATGGGCCTCAAGGCCCATGAGCCAGGAGGAGACTCAAAAACAAAGATAGATAAACTAAGCCAAGAGTTCAGCTTTTTAGGCTACCTCATCAGCAGCAATCGAATTCGAATTCGACGCGAGAGCATACTGAGATTTGAATCTTCAATTGCAAAAATTCTTACAGCCTACAAGCACAAGGCCTCAGCAGCCCGGAGCGATGCCGAGAGATCCAGAGCCCTCGCATACTGCAAGTGGAAAATAAACCTAAGAATCACGGGATGCACCTTCAACAACAAAAGACTCGGATGGGTTTGCTATTTTTCACAGATCACAGAAACATCACAGTTACGCGCCGTAAACTGGACAATCTCCAAGCTAATGAATCGCTTTGGGCTAAAGGATAAATTCAAACCCAAGTCCCTTATCAAGACATACTATGAGCTCAGCGGAAAGAGCCTGGAGGCTGGGAGCTACATCCCAAACTTCGACAATCTTAGCGCCGCACAGAAGCGCGAGCGCCTATCAATGTGGCTTGGAGAGCGCGTAGCCGCAATGTCAGACGAGAAAGTAGACCGACTCCTCACTTTAAAAATTACAAAGGCAGTGAGAGACTTGGAGTCCGACATCGTGCACACGTACTAGAATTCCTAAAATCTCATGTAATTGATAATTAATTATCAATTGCTCCTTCAGTCCCTAGACACTAAATCACGCGCGATGAAACCTTGAAACCGCAGAATCAAAGTCATCAAAATGCGCTCCATGCACAAGACAGGAAAAAACCTGACGAAGAATAGATCTTAGATGAATCGCATCACCCCAAATCGCCGGAGGGAATGGACAGTCCCCAAAGCGACTGGCCGGATGTATTGCAGATATCCTGCTCTCATAGAACTCACCAAGATACTTCTCAAAATCACCAGGTGCATCAAAGCCATAGGGTTCGTCAAAGACTCTGTGCAACCATCTAGCGGCGTCGTTCGCGGAGGGATTTGGGTTCCCTGCCTTGATTAGCTCCCTCTGGATCAGGGAGAACGAAGCATCCATCGCGATATAAATGGAGAGGACGGACTCCTCGCCAAACTCCTGATGGCACCCAAGCATGTCAGACTTCACCAGCGCCTGAATGCCGCGCATAAGAACGAGATTTCTCGGATCGATACTACGATATGAGCTTGGAAATCTGCTCATCGCTACGGATTCCGAGCTCAGCAGATCATATCTCGCACCACCAATGGATGCGGGAGTACCTGCAGTTCCGTTCGGATTCAATAGGAAATCCGAAGAATTCAAAATACGAGATCTGATCAACTGGACGACATTAACGTCCGCCAGATCGAGTTCGTCCGGCTCCAAAACCAAATGCCGACCAATTACTGGGTACAGCCGCACCCAGGCTTCGTCAATCACCTGACAGAATAGTAATGACCCCAATATTCGAACTTGCGCGGGAGATGCCCATGCAAATTCCGAAAATGGCAATTCATCGGCAACCGACCTCCATCCGCCGCACTTTACGACAGAAAACGCGATATCTTCATCCGCATGAAAGAAGCCGTCCTCACAGAAAAAAGTACCGAACGGATATGCCCCTCCTTCCGCACGGAAGATCATCAATCGAGCCTTTTTCTGAACGCCTCCTCGAGAATTTGCGATCGCCAATAATAATTCGTGGGGATGCTGCATCCTAAACCCCTTTCTCCTAGCTCGTGTTCGATCCGCAATCCCCGCCAGGACTTGCCCGAAGTTCTGGATCGCCCAAGTCCTTTCCACTTTAGAACATTTTCGAAATGTATCCACGAAACCATGTAAACAACAAGGGCGCCTCTCGGCGCCCTCGTTCTTTCAACTCATTCCCACTCAATAGTAGCCGGCGGCTTCCCCGAGATGTCATAAACAACCCGCGACACCCCCCGCAACTCATTGATGATCCGGTTGCTCACCGTCCCCAGGAACTCATACGGCAGATGCGCCCAATGCGCGGTCATGAAATCAATCGTCTCCACGGCCCGCAGCGCAATCACCCACTCATAAGCCCGCGCATCACCCACCACGCCCACCGACTTCACCGGCAGGAACACGGCAAACGCCTGGCTGGTCTTGTCGTACAGGTCCGCCTTGCGCAGCTCATCAATGAAGATGGCATCGGCCTTGGCCAGCAGCTCGGCGTATTCGCGCTTCACTTCGCCCAGGATACGCACGCCCAGGCCCGGGCCCGGGAACGGATGGCGGTAGACCATGGTGCGTGGCAGGCCCAGCTCGACGCCCAGGCGGCGCACTTCGTCCTTGAACAGCTCGCGCAGCGGTTCCACCAAGCCCAGCTTCATATGCTCCGGCAGGCCGCCCACGTTGTGGTGGCTCTTGATCACATGCGCCTTGCCGGTCTTGCTGCCAGCCGACTCGATCACGTCCGGGTAGATGGTGCCCTGCGCCAGCCACTTGGCGTTCTTCAGCTTGTTCGACTCTTCGTCGAAGATCTCAACGAACAGGTTGCCGATGATCTTGCGCTTGGCTTCCGGGTCGCTCACGCCTTCCAGCGCGGCGAAGTAGCGGTCCGCGGCATTCACGCGAACGACCTTGACGCCCATGTGCTCGGCGAACATCGCCATCACCTGGTCGCCTTCCTGCCAGCGCAGCAGGCCGGTATCCACGAACACGCAGGTCAGCTTTTCGCCAATGGCCTTGTGCAGCAGCGCAGCCACCACGGACGAATCGACGCCGCCGGACAGGCCCAGGATCACTTCGTCATCGCCCACCTGTTCGCGCACGCGGGCGATCTGGTCGTCGATGATGTTGGCGGCAGTCCACAGGGTCTGGCAGCCGCACACGTCCACCACGAAGCGGCGCAGCAGCGCCTGGCCCTGCAGGGTATGGGTCACTTCCGGGTGGAACTGCACGCCGTACCAGCGCTTTTCTTCGTTGGCCATGGCAGCCACCGGAATGCGGTCGGTGGTGGCGGTGATGGTGAAGCCCGGCGGTGCAACGGAGACGTGGTCGCCGTGGCTCATCCAGACATTCAGCTTCGGCTCGCCGCCGTGGTCGCTCAGGCCCTTGAACAGCGCATCCGGGTTGATCACGTTCACTTCGGCGTGGCCGAATTCGCGCTGATCCGCCGCTTCGGTGGCACCGCCCAGCTGCGCGGCCAGGGTCTGCATGCCGTAGCAGATGCCGAAGATCGGCAGGCCGCTGTCGAACACTTCCTGCGGCGCGGCGGGCGCGCCCGGCAGCGTGGTTGATTCCGGGCCACCGGACAGGATGATGCCCTTGGCGCCAAACGCGGCGATCTCGGCCGGGTTGTGGTCCCAGGCCCAGATTTCGCAGTAGACGCCCAGCTCGCGGATGCGGCGGGCGATCAGCTGCGTGTACTGCGCGCCGAAATCGAGGATGAGGATCTTGTCGTTATGGATGTTGGTCATGGTGCCGTTCCAGTGGTGTTTTTCGCAGCGCCCGGCGCTTCAAGGCTCTGCGTCAGCGTGGCGATGAACGCCTCGCGTTGTTGAATATGTGAGGTGTCTTCCTCGTCCCAGCGCAGCATCAGCAGGCCGTGCGATGCGTTGGGGTTGGCGCGGTCGGCGCGCGGCAGCTCGGCGATTTCCTGCACTTCGGTGCCGGGCACGATGCGCCGTTGCATGGCATGCATCGGGTAACCGGAATCCACGGCGTTGCCCCAGAAAGCCCACTGCACGCTCATTCGCTTGGGCTCCAGCGGGCCCAGCTCTGCAATGACCACAGGATCTTCAAGCCTGTCACCCAGCGTGGTAACGCACTGCAAGGTGACCTGCAGCGGGCGCTCGCCGGTGCCTTTCAGCAGCCAGCGTTGCTCGCCAGCGGCCTGCATCTGCCAGCCCTTTGGCAGCGAGAACGCGTTCTGGCATGCCTGCACGTCCTGCAATTGCGAAACCGCCGCGCCCGGAGACCCGGAGCGCGGCGGCGGTTCGGACAACGAACAGCCTGCCATCAGCAGGCTGCCCGTAATCGCAAGAGCAGTTCGCAAGCGCATCAGGCGCGGTAGTTCGGCGGCTCTTTGGTGATGGTCACGTCGTGGACGTGGCTCTCACGCTGGCCGGCGCCGCTGATCTTCACGAACTTGGGCTTGCTGCGCATGTCTTCGATGGTGGCGCAGCCCACGTAGCCCATGGTGGCGCGCAGGCCGCCCATCAGCTGGTGGATGATGCCGCCCACCGGGCCGCGGTACGGCACGCGGCCTTCGATGCCTTCCGGCACCAGCTTGTCGGCGGTGGCGGCGTCCTGGAAGTAGCGGTCCTTCGACCCCTTCTCCATCGCAGCCAGCGAACCCATGCCGCGGTAGCTCTTGTACGAACGGCCCTGGTACAGCTCGGTCTCGCCCGGCGATTCCTCGGTGCCGGCCAGCAGGCCACCGACCATGATGGTCGAGGCACCGGCGGCCAGCGCCTTGCCGATGTCGCCCGAGTAGCGGATGCCACCGTCGGCGATCAGCGGGATGCGGTCCTGCAGCGCTTCGGCCACCAGATCAATGGCGGTGACCTGCGGCACGCCGACGCCGGCGACGACGCGGGTGGTGCAGATCGAGCCCGGGCCGATGCCGACCTTGACCGCGTCCGCGCCGCTGTCCAGCAGCGCCAGTGCGGCTTCACCGGTGCAGATGTTGCCACCGATGACCTGCACGTTCGGGAAGTTCTTCTTGACCCAGCTGACGCGGTCCAGCACGCCCTGCGAATGGCCGTGCGCGGTATCGACCACGATCACGTCCACACCGGCGGCGACCAGCGCTTCCACGCGGCGATCGGTATCACCACCCACGCCGACGGCAGCGCCGACCAGCAGGCGGGTCGACAGATCCTTGGCAGCGTTCGGGAAGTCGGTGTTCTTCTGGATGTCCTTGACGGTGATCAGGCCACGCAGTTCGAACGAATCATTGACCACCAGCACCTTTTCGATGCGGTTGCGGTGCAGCAGGTGCAGCACTTCATCGCTGGCCGCGCCTTCCTTGACCGTGATCAGGCGATCCTTCTTGGTCATGATGTGGCGGACCGGATCGTCCAGCTCGGTCTCGAAGCGCATGTCGCGGTGGGTCACGATGCCGGCCAGCTGGCCGTCGCTGCCCACCACCGGCACGCCGGAGATGTTGTGCGCCTGGGTCAGGGCCAGCACGTCGCGGATGGTGGTTTCCGGGCCGACGGTGATCGGGTCGCGGATGACACCGGCCTCGAACTTCTTGACCTTGGCCACTTCCGCGGCCTGCTGTTCCAGGCTGAGATTCTTGTGGATGATGCCCATGCCGCCGAGCTGGGCCATGGCGATGGCCAGGCGGGCTTCGGTGACGGTATCCATGGCTGCGGACAGGATCGGAAGCTTCAGCTTCAGGTCGCGAGTCAACCGCGTTTCGAGGTTGACGTCCTTGGGCAGGATGGTCGAATGGGCGGGGACGAGCGAGACGTCGTCGTAAGTGAGTGCTTCAGCCTGGATGCGCAGCATCGGCATACCCGAGATGTGGGGAAGCGCGACATTTTACCCTGTTTTCGCGCCGTGCGGCAGGGGGTAGATGCGACGCAGTGTCGCGCGGGCGGTGATTGGTTCAGGCGGGCTTGGGTGGGTGCCAACCTTGGTTGGCACAATCCATCCGGCACCTGGAGCCCAGATGGGGCCAGGGCTTCTCCCTGTTTGTGCCAACCAAGGTTGGCACCCACCAAGAGCGGGTAATGCTCGGCATCCAAGCCACACTGGATTGCTTTGGGTGGGTGCCAACCTTGGCTGGCACAATCCATCCGGCACCTGGACCCCAGATAGAGCCAAGGCCTCTGCCTGCCTGTGCCAACCAAGGTTGGCACCCACCAGGAGCGGATCATGCGGGGCATCCAAACCACCCGGCAATTACCTTGGGTGGGTGCCGACCTTGGTTGGCACGACCCGTCCGGCACCGGCACCCAAGATGGGCCGATGGCCCTCATGGATGTGTGTCAACCAAGGTTGGCACCTACCAGGAGCGGATCATGCGGGGCATCCAAGCCACCTTGGATTGCCGTGGTAGGTGCCAACCTTGGTTGGCACGACCTGTCCGGCACCGGCACCCCAGATGGGCCGATGGCCCCGACGGATGTGTGCCAACCAAGGTTGGCACCCACCAACGGCAGATATCCCAAACCGCAGGTCAGCTCAGCGCTTCTGCTGCTTCCAGCGTGTTCTGCATCAGCGTGGCCACGGTCATCGGGCCCACACCACCCGGCACCGGGGTGATCCAGCTCGCCCGCTGGGCGGCGGCCTCAAACCCAACATCGCCCACCAACCGGCCGTCATCCAACCGGTTGATGCCCACGTCGATCACCACCGCGCCCGGCTTCACCCACTCGCCCGGCACGATCCCTGGGCGGCCCACCGCCACCACCAGGATGTCGGCGTTGCGCACGGCCTGTTCCAGCACGTCCTTGGGGGTGAACTTATGGCAGCTGGTCACCGTGCAACCGGCAATCAGCAGCTCCAGGCCCATCGGGCGGCCGACGTGGTTGCTCACGCCCACGATGGTGGCGTTGCGGCCACGCACCGGCTGGTCGGTGTGGCCCAGCAGCGTGGTGATGCCGCGCGGGGTGCACGGGCGCAGGCCGAACTCACGCAGGGCCAGGTGGCCGACGTTTTCCGGGTGGAAGCCGTCCACGTCCTTGCGCGGGTCGATTCGCTGGATCAGCCGGCGCGCGTCGGGGATGCCCGGCAGCGGCAGCTGGATCAGGATCCCGTTGATCTTCGGATCGGCGTTGAGCTGGTCGATCAGGTCGAGCAGCTCGGCCTCGCTGGTGCCGGCCGGCAGATCGTAGTCATGTGCTTCGATGCCGACCTTCTCGGCGGCACGGCGCTTGTTGCGCACGTACACGGTCGAAGCCGGGTCGCCACCGACCAGCACCACGGCCAGGCCCGGACGGCTGCCACCGGCGGCCACGCGGGCGTCGACGCGCACCTTCAGGCTGTCGAGCAGGTCCTCGGCGATGCGGCGGCCATCGAGGATGCGGGCAGGAAGCTGGGGGGCGGAATCGGTCATCGGGGGGCAGGCGTGGGGCGGCGGGGACGCTATTGTCCCCGATTCACGCGCCCTCGCCCACCGCAGGATCGGATCCCGATGAGGTCGGATCCCTTTGCCACAGGCAAAGGGCTCTGACCCCAACATGGCAAAACGGGTCAGAGCCCTTTCCGTTGGAAAGGGATCCGACCCGCAAACCTCATTCTTCCTCTTCCGGCACATCCTGCGGATTGAGCGTCTTGCTCTCGCGCTTCGGCGCAGTGAACGGGGTCGGCGTCGGCACGCCCTGCGCGCTGTTGCCGTAGATCATCCGCGCGCCGGCATTCAGACCGCCACCGGCAATTTCCAGCTCGAAACGCTCGGCATCGCGGCGACGGATCTCGGCGGCGATCTCCACCGCATCATCCTCATCCGCGCCCAGCTCCACCAGCGCGGCCTGGCCGAACAGCACCGCCGATTCAAACGTCTCGCGGATCTGGAAATCGACACCGGCATGGATCAGCCGCAGCGAATGTTCGCGATCGAACGAGCGCACCATCAACTTGGCCTGCGGGAATTCGTGCACCACCAGTTCAACGATGCGGTCGGCCGCCTCGGCCTTGTCCACGCACACCGCAATTGCACGTGCGGTGGCCGCGCCGGAGGCATGCAGTACGTCCAGACGGGTGCCGTCGCCGTAATAGATCTTGAAACCGAATCGCGCCGCGCTCTGGATCATCTCCACATCGTTGTCGATGATGGTCACGTCCACGTCGCGCGCCAGCAGCGACTGGCTGGCGACTTGACCGAAGCGGCCGAAGCCGATCAGCAGCACGCTGCCGGACAGGCCGTCGGCCTCGTCCACGCCGTCCATGTTCACCGTCGGCTTCGGTGCGATGCGCTTGTAGACCAGCACCACCAGCGGCGTGAGCGCCATCGACAGCACCACCACGGCGGTGAAGTTGGCATTGATCTCCAGATTGATCACGCCGGCCGATGCGGCGGCGGAGAACAACACGAAGGCGAATTCGCCGCCCTGCGCCATCAGCACGCCACGGTCCAGCGCCTGTGCGTGGTCGCTGCCCATGATGCGCGCGACCACGTAGATGCACAGCGCCTTGGCCGCCATCAACGCCAGCACCAGGCCGAGGATCAGCTGCCAGTGCGCAGCCACCACGCTCAGGTCCAGTGCCATGCCCACGCTGAGGAAGAACAGGCCGAGCAGGATGCCGCGGAACGGTTCGATGTCCGCTTCAATCTGGTGGCGGAAGGTCGACTCGCTCAACAGCACGCCGGCCAGGAACGCGCCCATCGCCATCGACAGGCCGGACAGCTGCATCAGCAACGCTGCGCCCAGCACCACCAGCAGCGCGGCGGCGGTCATCACCTCGCGCGCCTTCGATTCGGCCAGCACGCGGAACAGCGGGTTAAGCAGGAAGCGGCCGACCAGCACCAGGCCGACAATGGCGCCCACGCCGATCGCCACCGACATCCAGCGCGAGCCTTCGCCATCCACACTGCCAGCGGTCGGACCCATCCAAGCCACCAGCGCCAGCAACGGTACGATCAGCAGGTCTTCGAACAGCAGGATCGAGACGATCTTCTGCCCCGACGGCAACGCGATGTCACCACGCTCGGCCAGCAGCTGCATCACCACCGCCGTGGAGGTCAGCACGAAGCCGGTGGCGCCGATGAAGGCGACCTGCCACGGCAGGCCAAAGAGCTTGGCGATGCTGGTCAGCACCAGCGCACAGGTGGCGATCTGCAGCGTGCCCAGCCCGAAGATTTCCTTGCGCAGGCTCCACAGGTGTGAGGGCCGCATCTCCAGGCCGATCACGAACAGGAACATCACCACGCCGAGTTCAGCGGTATGCAGGATCGCCTGCGGGTCGGAGAACCAGCCCAGCCCGAACGGTCCGATCGCCAGGCCAGCGGCGAAGTAGCCCAGTACCGAGCCCAGACCGGCCCGGCGGAACAAAGGCACCATCACCACCGCCGCGCCCAACAGGGCGACGACCTTGACCAGCTCGCTGGTCGCTGCTTCTACCGCCATGCGGTGTTTTCCCCAAGATCCAGAATCGGGTTCAACAATAGAGCAATGCCGATGACGGCAATAGCACGCAGGTTGCGTCGGATTGTCTTGGAGGTGGAACGATGCCAGGAGTGACCCCCAACATCATCCCGAAACCACGCATGCACATCGGTAGATGCCAACCATGCACCCGCTTCGGTAGGTGCCAACCTTGCATCCGCTTCGGTAGGTGCCAACCTTGGTTGGCACGAAAGCGCCGACCAAGGTCGGCATCCATCAATGCATTCCCCGGCCGGGTTCACCCACCCCGGCAGAACGCGGCGTAATCGATATACCCCGGGAACGGCACACCCGGCGCGCACACCGGGCACTGCGGGTCGGGCCGGATACCGGTCTCGCGGAAACGCATGCCCAGCGCATCGAAGCGCAGCAACCGCCCCACCAGCGGCTCGCCGATGCCCAGCAGCAGCTTCAGCACCTCGGTGGCCTGCAGCACGCCGGCCAACCCAGGCAGCACCCCCAGCACTCCCGCTTCGGAACAGTTCGGCGCGAACTCCGGCGGCGGCGGTTCCGGGAACAGGCAGCGGTAGCACGGCGCCACACCACGCTGGCGGCCGGCGTCGAACACGCTGACCTGGCCGTCAAAGCGCTCGATGGCGGCATACACCAACGGCTTGGCGTGCTTGATGCAGGCGTCGTTGAGCAGGTAGCGCAGCGGGAAGTTGTCCGACCCATCCAGCACCACATCCACTCCCTCCAGCAGCGCATCCACGTTTTCAGAGGTGACCCGCTCGGGCACCGCCTCGACCTCGATCGACGGGTTCAACGCCAGCAGCCGCTCGCGTGCGGAATCGACCTTGAACTGGCCGACGCTGGCTTCGGTATGCACGATCTGCCGGTGCAGGTTGCTGCGCTCCACGCGGTCGTGGTCGGCGAAGCGCAGGTGCCCTACCCCGGCGGCGGCCAGGTAGAAACCAGCCGGCGCGCCCAGCCCACCCGCGCCCAGCACCAGCACGCGTGATTGCTGCAGCCGGCGCTGGCCGGCCTCGCCCACCTGTGGCAGCAGCAGGTGGCGCGAATAGCGATCGTAGAAGTCGCGGTCGGCAGCACTGGCCAGCGGCTGCACCAGCGGCAGCGACTGCTCGCGCCAGGCCACGGTGCCGCCCGTCACGGAAGCGACGTGGGTGTAGCCGGCCTCCAGCAGGAACTGCGCGGCGTCGGCCGAGCGCTTGCCGCTCTGGCAGATCAGCAGGATTTCCTGGTCGTGCCGCGGCAGATGCGCGGTCGGGTCGGCCAGCAGCTCGCCCTTGGCCACGCCGCGCGCGCCCTCGGCCATTCCGCCGGCCCGTTCGTGCGCCTCGCGCACATCGATCAGCACCGCGCCATGGGCCAGGCGCTCGCGTGCCTGCGCGGGGGAAAGCTCTTGGATGCTCATGGCCGCATTATCACGCAGGCCGCTCTGCCTTGCCTTGATCAATGCCCGGCGCTACCCGGACTACCCGCGCCCGCCGTGCTGTTCCTGAAGAAGACCGATCAGCGCTTTCAGCCCGGGCGGCACATGCCGATGGCCCGGGTAGTACAGCGAGAGGCCAGGAAATTCAGGACACCAGTCCTCAAGCAGCCGCAGTAGGCGGCCATCGGCCAACGGCTCCAGTGCCAGATGCTCGGGAACGAAGGCGATGCCGATACCTTCAATGGCCGCGTCGACCATCAACGGCTGGTCCGTCAGCGTGATCGGCCCCGAGACGTTCACCCGCTCGGTGGTGCCTTGATGCTCGAACTCCCACCGGTAGATCGCCCCACTTTCAAAGCGGAAACGGATGCAGTCGTGCTGATGCAGATCCAGCGGCCGCAGTGGCCGCCCACGCGCCTGCAGGTACGCCGGCGAGGCAACCGCCGCGAAGCGCATGGGGGTGGTCACTGCAATCGCGACCATGTCCTGGGGTACGGCTTCGGTCAGGCGGATACCCGCATCGAAACCCTCCAAAACGATATCGCCCAACCGGCCGTCACTGACAATGTCCAGGTGGACCTGCGGGTACTGGCGCAGGAACCGCGCAAGCACCGGTTTCAGCACGAGCCGTATGGCGCCTTCACTGGCGTTGATGCGGACCGTGCCACGCGGCGTGCCCGCTTCGGTATCCACGGACTGCAGGGCCTCCTCGATCGAGGCCATGGCCGGCCGCAGTCTTTCCGCCAGGCGCTCCCCGGCATCGGTCAGCGAGACGCTGCGCGTGGTGCGATTGAACAGGCGCGCACCCAGCCGCTGCTCGAGCGCCTTGATCGCATGGCTGATCGCCGACGGCGTGATGTTCAGCTCTGCCGCCGCGCTGCGGAAGCTCCGATGCGCCGCCACCGCCAGGAACGCGGTGAAGGCGGTCAGATCCCCTCCGCTCATTTGTTGAATACGGCTCACCATATCGTGAAATATTGAAGCGATTGTCTTGATAGTCAACCGATTCTACGCTCCGGGTTGTCCGCGGGCACACGCCCTCGGCGCTCACCCACCGGGACAGGATCAAGACGATGAAGACGATGAAAGCGGTTGTGATGACCGGGCCGAATGCGCCGTGGCAGGTCCAGGACGTGCCGATGCCCGTGATCGAACCGGGCCAGGTACTGGTCAAGGTCCACGCGTCGGGCATGTGCTACACGGACGTGTGGGCAACCCAGGGTTATGGCGGCGACATCTACCCGCAGACACCGGGGCATGAAGTGGTCGGCGAGGTCGTGGAAGTGGGCGCCGGCGTGCACACGCGGCGGGTAGGTGATCGCGTGGGCACCTCATGGGTCCAATCCGCGTGCGGGCGGTGCCCCTACTGCCGCGAGAGCCGCCCCTTGTCCGGGCAGACCGCGATGAACTGCGATGCACCCCGCACCACTGGCTTCGCCGCGCAGGGTGGACACGCACAGTACATCGCCATCTCCGCCGAAGGCACGGTACTGCTGCCTGACGGCCTCTCCTACGTGGACGCCGCGCCGATGATGTGTGCCGGTTACACCACCTGGAGCGGGTTGCGCGATGCGGCGCCCCAGCCACGGGAGAAGATCGCGGTACTGGGTATCGGTGGACTGGGCCATGTCGCCCTGCAGCTGTCCAAGGCCTGTGGGTTCGAGACCATCGCCATCACCCATTCCGCAGACAAGCATGCGCTCGCCCAGCAGCTGGGCGCCGACAAGGTCGTGGCCAATGGCAAGGAGTTGAAGGCCATCGGCGGCGCCGACGTGCTGCTGGTGACCACCAATGAATTCAGCTCGGCCGAAGAAGCGATGACCGGCCTGCGTGTCGACGGGCGCGTTGTGCTGTGCGGCCTGGACTTCAGCCAGCCCTTCTCGATCTCATCCGAAGGCGTGCCGTTCCACATGATGCGCCAGCGCGTGATCGGCGCCACCCATGGTGGCCAGCACTACCTCAGCGAAGTGCTGCAGCTTGCCGCCGCCGGCAAGGTGAAGCCGATGGTCGAGACCTTTGATCTGGAGCAGGCGACCGAGGCGTATGACCGCCTGTCGTCAGGAAGGATGAGGTTCCGCGGCGTGCTGTTGCCGTGGGGCCACGCCTGAGGAAGGCGGCCGCCCATGCACCGCAACGAAAAAGGCGGCCCTCAGGCCGCCTTTCTCTGCATCACTTGCCCTTGACGTGCTTCATCAAGCGCCGCTTGGCCTTGACCTGCCGCTCGGTGAGGACGTTCTTCTTGCCCTCGTACGGGTTGGCGCCCTCGCGGAAGATGAAGCTCACCGGCGTACCCACCAGCTTGAAGCGCTTGCGGAAGAAGTTCTCCAGGTAGCGCTTGTACGATTCCTGCAGCTCCTTCAAGCGCGTGCCGTGCACGATGAAGGTCGGCGGGTTTGCCCCGGCCGGATGCACGTAACGCAGCTTGGAGACATGGCCGCGGATGGTCGGCGGCGGGTTGGTCTCGTACGCCACTTCCAGCGCCTTGTTCACTTCGCTGGTGGTGAAGGTCTTGTTCGCCGATTCGTGCGCGCGGTGCACGGCACGGAACAACTCGCGCAGGCCCGAGCCATGCTTGGCCGAGATGCGCACCGACTCGGCCCACGGCACGAAGCCCAGCCGCAGCGACAACATGGTTTCAGCCTGCTCGCGCTGGTACTCGGTCAGGCCATCCCACTTGTTGATGGCGATCACCAGCGCGCGGCCGGCATCGAGCACGGCACCGAGCACGGTGGCGTCCTGGTCGGTCACGCCTTCGGTGGCGTCCAGCATCAGCACGGCCACCTGGCACTGCTCGATCGACTGCATGGTCTTGACCACCGAGAACTTCTCGACGACCTCGTCCACGCGCGAACGGCGACGCAGGCCAGCCGTATCGATCAGGCGGTATTCGCGGCCGTCACGCTCCAGGTCCACCGCGATCGAATCGCGGGTGGTGCCCGGCACGTCCGAAGCGATCATGCGCTCCTCGCCGAGGATGCGGTTGACCAGGGTCGACTTGCCCACGTTCGGGCGACCGACGAAGGCGATGCGGATGCGGTTCGGATCGTTGTCCAGTTCTTCGCCGCTGCCTTCTTCCGGCAGGCGCTGGACCACTTCCTCCAGCAGGTCGTCCAGGCCCTGGCGGTGGGCCGCCGACACGGTCAGCATCTCGCCGAAGCCGTAACGGGCGAACTCCGAACGCACGGTGTCCTCGTCGGTGCCGTCGATCTTGTTGATCAGCAGCAGCGTCGGGCGCGACAGCTTGCGCAGCCACGCCAGGATCTCGTCGTCCATCGCCGACGTACCCTCACGGGCATCGACCACGAACAGGATCAGATCGGCTTCGGCAGCGGCGGCGCGCGCCTGGCGCGTGGTAGCACCCGCCAGGCCTTCTTCCTCTTCCGCGATACCGCCGGTGTCGACGACGAGGAAATGATTGTCCTCGTCCAGACGGCAGACACCGTAGTTGCGGTCACGGGTGACGCCGGGCTGGTCATGAACCAGCGCGTCACGGGTGCGCGTAAGCGCATTGAAAATAGTCGACTTGCCGACATTCGGCCGTCCAACCAGGGCGACCAAAGGCAGCATCGCGATTACTCCAATTTAATTTGCCAACCGGAAGGCGGTCAGCTTGCCATCAACGTTCTGCACCAGCAGCACCCCATCGACGACGATTGGCTGGGCCAGAAGCGCATCACCGCCGCTCTTTGCCCGCGCCGCCAGCGCGCCGTCTGAAGCCTGCAGCCAATGCAGGTATCCCTTGTAATCACCGACCACCACGTAGTCGCCGTGCAGTGCCGGACCGGTCAGCGAACGACGGGCCAGTGCGGTCTGCGACCACATCGCGGCGCCGCTGGCCTTGTCCAGACCGAACACGCCGCCCTTGTTGTCGGTAACGAACACATTGCCGGACGACACCGCCACACCACCGGCACCGCCATGGTCGCGCGCCCACAGCGGGCGACCGGTCGGGCCTTCGATGGCCATGGTCTGGTTCTTGAAGCTGCTCACGAACAGCGTGTTGCCTTCGAGCACCGGGGCGCCGTCGACGTCGGCCATGCGCTCCAGCTCGGTGCGGCCTTCGCCGTTGCCGAGGTTCTGTTCCCAAAGCGTGCGGCCATCCTGCTGGGCCAGGGCCGCAACCGCGCCCTCGTCCTTGCCGATGAACAGCACGCCCGGACCGACCACCACCGGCGCATTGCCGCGCACGGTCAGCGCCGGCAGTTCGCTCGGGTTGAACCACTTCTGGGTGCCGTTGCCGCTGTCGAAGGCGGTAACACGGCCGTCATTGCTGCGCACGTAGACCATGCCCTGGGCAACGGCCGGCGCGGCGATGACTTCACCCGGAACCCGGGCGCGCCACTTTTCGCTGCCGTCGTTGATGTCCAGCGCGATGACCTGGCCGTCCAGCGTGCCGATCACCACCAGGTTCTCACCGACACCCGGGCCGCCGGACAGGCGCAGCTTGGCCTTCTTCTTTTCCTTCTTCGGCTCCCAGGTCCAGACCTTCTTGCCGGTCTGCAGGTCGATGGCGTGCACGCCACCGGTGATCGCCGCAGCGAACACGTGGCCGTTGGCCACCGCCGGGCCCTGGCGCACGCCGATGCGGCGCTCGCCCTTGCCGAGGTTGACCGACCAGGCCTTGCTGACCTTCAGGGTCGGCTCGAACTTGACCAGCTCAGCCGGTTCCTGTGCCTTCTTCGCGGCCGCGTCCTTGCCAGCGAACCAGCCCTTCATGGTGCTGCAGCCGGTCAGGGCCATGCCCATCAGGAGCACGGTGGCGACGCGGGTGATCATGACCTTCTGACTCATCAAACCGACTCCGCAGGGGCGGCGACCGTGCCGCCGGCGTCCATAACCTTGGTTTCCAGCAGGCGCCGCTGCGGCGCTGCCACGTCCAGCGTCTTCAGCGCCTTCTCATACTGTGCACGGGCGTCATCGCGCTTGCCCTGCGCCATCAGCGCGTCGCCATGGATTTCCAGGCTGCTGCTGTCGGTGGCGTTGCCAAGCATCTTGATCGCCTCATCGCTCTTGCCGGTGGCCACCAACAGGCGGGCCACGCGCTGGTCGACCACCTGCTGCAGGTCGCCTTCGACCTTCACGCCACGCAGGATGGCCAGCGCTTCTTCGTTCTTGCCCGCGTCGACCTGGGCCTTGGCCAGCTGCAGCGCCGCGAGGTCGCCGTAGATGCTGGACGGGCCGGCTTCGAGCGCCTTGACCGCCTTGGCGGCATCGTCGAGCTGGTTCTTCTGCAGGCCGTCGAGCGCCTTCTGGTACTCGACATTGGCCGAGGCCAGCTTGCCCCCCTGATCCTTCTGGTACCACTGCCAGCCGGCAATGGCACCGATGGCGATGACCACGCCACCGAGGATGCTGGCGCCATTCTTCCGCAGCCAGCTGCGGACGCGTTCACTTTGTTCGTGCTCGTCGAGCAGATCGTCGATCGCCATGCGTACTCTCGCCCCGCCCATCGGGAGGGACCATTGGGATTAATCGAAGGTGGTGAAACCGCGCCTCAGTGCGAAACCGGGACTACGGAGCCTTCAGAGGATACCTGAAAGCGTGCCACGTTGGCTCGCTGGTAGGGGGTCAGATCGACGATAGCGCCGTTCTGCTGAACCTGGACCGCCGAGGCGTTGCCCAAGGTCACCCGGGCGACCTGGCCCGGCGTGAAGGTGCGCGTCTCGCCGGACTTGATCAGCGCCTTCTCGACGGTGCCGCCGTCCGGACCGCCGATGTCGACCCAGCTGTCACCACTGAACTGCATTTCAAGGGCATTACCCACGGCTGCCGCCGCAGGGGCCGGACGCGGCACCGGGGCCAGCGAGGCCACGTACGGCGTCGCCGCCGGCTTGCTGGCCGGGGCAGTTGCGGCATCGGCTGGCGCGGTCGTCTCGACGCCAGCTGCAGACGGGGTCACCGGCACGGCGGCCGGGATCACGTCCAGCGAGGCGGTGCTCGGCGACGGGGTCGCGCTGCCGTCGAAGTGGCCACGGGTGGCGAACCACACCGGCACGGCCAGCACCGCGGTGATGCCGACATACAGCACACGCCGGCCGAGGTTCTCGGCGATGCGGCGCGCACGCGGGGTATGGGTATGGCTGACCAGGGTGGGCGGAACCACCGGACCGACCTGGGCCTGCTCCAGCAGCTGGCTGACATCCACGTTCAGCAGGCGCGCATAGCTGCGCAGCTGGCCGCGCACGAATACCGGCGCACCCAGTTTCTGCCACTGCTCTTCTTCCAGCGACCTGACCACCTGCATCGGCATGCGCAGGCGCGAGCCGACCTCTTCGAGGGTCAGTCCGGCCGCCTCACGGGCCTGGCGCAGGCGGGTGCCGCAGCCGGCCACAGTCTCGAGAGCGCTCACAGTCTGGTCATCAATCACAATGCATCAACCCTGGAGTTAGGAGCCCGCTTCCTGCGGAAATTCCTGTCGAATGCGCTGCAGATAGCGATCAGATGCCGCCCGATCGCCCAGCCGCGCTTCGATTTGAGACGCAAGTTGTAACACGGAACGCGTTGCGGGTGCAGCCGCGATCCTCCGTTCGGCGAAGGCCCGGGCCTCCATGTAGCGGCCCTGGCGGAAGCTCAGCTGGGCCATGGACTCCAGCGCGACCGGGTTGGCCGGGGCCGCGACGAGGGCCGCACGCAGGTCGCGTTCGGCACGTTCGAGCTGGCCGGCATCCAGCGCGCAACTGCCGGCATTGGCCTGCGCTTCGCCCGGGGTGGCATAGCCCGGCGCCTGCAGCGCCCGGTCGAACCAGGCCAGCGATTCTGCCGGTTGACCCTGCTGGCACAGCCAGGCTCCGTAGTTGTTGAGCACGTCGCCGCGCTGCGGTGCCCGCTCGGCGGCCTTGCGGAAGTTCTCGCCCGCCTCGCGGGTGCGGCCACGGCGGTCATCGATGCCGGCCTGCAGCACCAGCGCATCGGGGGCCTCGGGCGCCAGTTTCAGCGCCTCGCGCACCTTGCGCTCGGCGGCGTCGAGATTGCCGACCTGCATGTCACGCGTGGCCAGCGTGAGCAGATCGCGCCAACGCACTTCGCGTCGCACGCTTTCCGGATCACCCACCGAATAGACGGGCGCCTGGCTCGGGCCGAGCTTGGCCTTGGGATGGGATTTGCAGCCGCCGACCGTGATGGCCAGCGCGCCTGCGATCAGAACCAGCCAGAGGCGGTCAGGCCGCAGCATCGCTCCCCTTCCCTGCCTGCAGTGTCTTGTTGAACTCGGCCTGGCGGCGGGTGCGGTCCATCACCTGGCCCTTGAGCTGGCCACAGGCGGCGTCGATGTCGTCGCCACGGGTACGGCGCACCATCGTCAGCACGTTGCTGTCGAGCAGGATCTTCTGGAAGGCGCGGATATGCGCTTCTTCGGAACGCTCGTAGCGGGTACCCGGGAACGGGTTGAACGGGATCAGGTTGACCTTGCCCGAGTCCTTGGCCTGCACCGCGTTGTCGAACTGGCGCATCAGGCGGGCCAACTCGCGGGCATGCTCGGGCTTGTCGTTGATGCCCTTCATCAGGGTGTATTCGAAGGTCACCGATTCGCGGCGCTTGTTGGCGCGCAGGTAGCGTGCGCACGAAGCCATCAGCTCGGCGATCGGGTACTTCTTGTTGAGCGGCACCAGCGTCTCGCGCAGCGCATCGTTCGGCGCATGCAGCGACACCGCCAGCGACACGTCGCTTTCGGTCGACAGTCGATCGATCTGCGGGACCAGCCCTGAGGTCGAAAGCGTCACGCGCTTGTTGGCCAGGCCGTAGCCCAGGTCGTCGCGCATCACGCTCATGGCGCGCACGACGTTGTCGAAATTCATCAGCGGCTCGCCCATGCCCATCATCACCACATTGGTGAGGCGGCGCATCTGGTGCGGCACGTTGCCCAGGTGGCGAGCGGCCACCCACACCTGGCCGATGATCTCGGCGGTGGTCAGGTTGCGGTTGAAGCCCTGGGTGGCGGTGGAGCAGAACGTGCAGTTCAGGCCGCAACCGACCTGCGAGGACACGCACAGCGTGCCGCGGGTCTTGTCCGGGATGTACACGGTCTCGATGGCGTTCTTGCCATCCACGCCCATCGCCAGCAGCCACTTGTGAGTGCCGTCGGCGGAGGGCTTGTCGAAGATGATGTTCGGGACGAGGACCTCGGCATGCTCCTGCAGCTTGGCGCGCAGGACCTTGCCGAGGTCGGTCATCTCATCGAACTCGGTGACGTAGCGATGGTGGATCCACTTCATCACCTGATGGGCGCGGAATTTCTTCTCGCCGAGAACCTCGACGAAAAACTTCTCCAGGCCCGCGCGATCGAGGTCGAGCAGGTTCTGCTTGCCAGCCGTGGGTGCCGACTTCGGCAGCGGCTGGATGGCGATTTTCTGTACGACCTCGTTCACGGCATTACTCTCAGCGCGAGACGACTTCGGTGGCGGCGAAGAAGTAGGCGATTTCAATCGCGGCATTCTCGACCGAGTCCGAGCCGTGGGCGGCATTGGCATCGATGGATTCGGCGAAGTCGGCGCGGATGGTGCCCGCAGCGGCTTCCTTCGGGTTGGTGGCGCCCAGCAGGTCGCGGTGGGCCAGGACGGCGTTCTCGCCTTCCAGGGCCTGGATCATCACCGGGCCGGAGATCATGAACTCGACCAGCGCGTTGAAGAACGGACGCTCGCGGTGCACGGCGTAGAAGCCTTCGGCTTCACGGCGCGACAGCTGCTTGTACTTGGCGGCCACGATCTTCAGGCCGGCCTTCTCGAAGCGGGCATAGATTTCGCCGATGACGTTCTTGGCAACGGCGTCCGGCTTGACGATCGAAAGGGTGCGCTCCAGCGCCATGGGATGTCTCCAATGGAATCGGGCCGCTGATGGCCCGAAGGGTAACAAAAAAAAAGCCGCGTCGAAACGCGGGCTTAGCCTGATAAACGTGCGCGGATTGTAAGAGATCCCACTCAGTAGTGCCAGCCCATGGCTGGCAGGCCCCCTGCTGGGCGTTGCGGGTCCGGGGCTCCCATTCAGGAACGTGAGCTGCCAGCCATGGGCTGGCACTACTGAATCCCCTGTAACTGCCCCGCCATTTTTGCTGCACTGCAAAATGCCATACGCTACCGTCTGGTTCTAGTATCAAACAATCGTTTGATTAAGGTCCGCCCACCGATGGCCAAGCCCGCCCACTTCTCGACCAAGGACCGGATCCTCGGTGCCGCCGAGGAGCTGTTCGCCCAGCACGGCTTCGCCGGCACCTCGCTGCGCCAGGTCACCAGCCAGGCCGACGTCAACATCGCTGCGGTCAACTACCACTTCGGTTCCAAGGAAAACCTGGTCAACGAGGTGTTCCGCCGCCGCATGGACGAGATGACCGGGGCGCGCCTGACCCAGCTCGAGCGCGCCCGCGCCGAACACCCGGGCGAACTGCGCCCGGTGCTGGCCGCCTTCGTCGAACCGGCGCTGGCGCTGGCCCAGGACCGCCAGAACGGCGGCGCCTTCGTCCGCGTGATCGCCCGCGCCTACGCCGAAAAGAACGACAACCTGCGCAAGTTCCTGTCCGACCACTACGGCCACGTACTGCGCGCGTTCGGCAAGGCCATCGGCGAGTGCGTACCCGACCTTAGCAAGGAAGAGCTGTACTGGCGCCTGGACTTCCTTGCCGGCTCGCTCACCTATGCCATGGCCGACTTCGGGCTGATCAAGCGTCCCGCCGGTGTCACCGAAGCGGCGCATCGTGCCCATGCCGCCCACGAACTGATCCATTTCGCCGAAGCCGGGTTCCGCGCCGCCGCTCGCGCCAGCGCCCTACCCGCTTCCATTGATTCCACCCAGTAACTGCTGACCAACAAAGGCCCTACACCATGTCCAATTCCCTGCTAGTCCGCCGCGCCGCCGTGCTGGGTGCCGGCGTCATGGGTGCCCAGATCGCCGCCCACCTCACCAATGCCGGCGTCGACACTGTGCTGTTCGACCTGCCTGCCAAGGAAGGTCCGGCCGACGGCATCGTGCTGAAGGCGATCGCCAACCTGGGCAAGCTGAGCCCGGCGCCGCTGGCCAGCAAGTCGCTGGCCGAAGCCATCACCCCGGGCAATTACGAGACCAGCCTGGAGCAGCTGAAGGACTGCGACCTGATCATCGAGGCCATTGCCGAGCGCATGGACTGGAAGCAGGACCTGTACAAGAAGATCGCCCCGTTCGTGGCCGACCACGCGGTGCTGGCCTCCAATACCTCGGGCCTGGGCATCAACAAGCTGGCCGACGTGCTGCCCGAGCAGCTGCGCCACCGCTTCTGCGGCGTGCATTTCTTCAACCCGCCGCGCTACATGCACCTGGCCGAGCTGATCCCGGCCACCACCACCGATGCCGCCGTGCTGGAAGGCCTGGAGGAATTCCTGGTCACCACCCTGGGCAAGGGTGTGGTGTACGCCAAGGACACCCCGAATTTCATCGGCAACCGCATCGGCGTGTTCTCGATCCTGTCCACCATCCACCACACCCAGCAGTTCGGCCTGGGCTTCGATGAAGTGGACGGCCTGACCGGCCCGCTGGTCGGCCGCCCGAAGTCGGCCACCTACCGCACCTCCGACGTGGTCGGCCTGGACACCATGGCCCACGTCATCATGACCATGGGCGACACCCTGCCGAACGACCCGTGGCATGAATTCTTCAAGTCGCCGAAGTGGCTGGACGCGCTGATTGCCAAGGGCGCGCTCGGCCAGAAGACCGGCGCCGGCATCTTCCGCAAGGTCGGCAAGGACATCGTGGTGCTCGACCTGGAAAAGCAGGACTACCGCCCGGCTGACCGCGCCGCCGCACCGGAAGTGGTCGAGATCCTGAAGATCAAAAACCCGGCCGAGAAGTTCGCCAAGCTGCGCGAGAGCCAGCACCCGCAGGCGCAGTTCCTGTGGGCGACCTTCCGCGACCTGTTCCACTACAGCGCCTACCACCTGGCCGACATCGCCGAGACCGCGCGCGACGTCGACCTGGCCATCCGCTGGGGCTATGGCTGGTCGCTGGGCCCGTTCGAAACCTGGCAGGCCGCCGGCTGGAAGCAGGTGGCACAGTGGATCGCCGATGACATCGTCGCCGACAAGAGCATGAGCAATGCCCCGTTGCCGGATTGGGTGTTCGATGGCCGCGACGGCGTGCATGCCGCCGAGGGCAGCTACAGCCCGTCGCGCAACGCCAAGCTGCCGCGCTCGTCGCTGCCGGTGTACCAGCGCCAGCGTTTCCCGGATCCGCTGCTGGGCGAAAAGTTCGCGCCGGGCGAGACCGTGTTCGAGAACGATGGCCTGCGCATGTGGCATGACGGTGATGGCATCGCCGTGGTCAGCTTCAAGACCAAGATGAACACCGTGTCCGACCAGGTGCTCGATGGCCTGCAGGAATGCGTCAGCCGCGCCGAGAAGGACTTCCAGGGCCTGGTGATCTGGCAGCAGAAGGAACCCTTCTCCGCCGGTGCCGATCTGGCCGGCGCGCTGGGCCTGCTGCAAGCCGGCAAGGTCGACCAGTTCGAAGAAATGGTCGCCAACTTCCAGCGCACCAGCCAGCGCATCAAGTACTCGCTGGTACCGGTGGTGGCGGCCGTTCGTGGCCTGGCCCTGGGCGGCGGTTGCGAGTTCCAGATGCACAGCGCCAAGACCGTGGCCTTCCTGGAAAGCTACATTGGCCTGGTCGAGGCCGGCGTCGGCCTGCTGCCGGCCGGTGGCGGCCTGAAGGAACTGGCCGTACGCGCCTCGCAGGCCGCAGGCCCGGGCGGTGATGTGTTCGCCGAACTGAAGAAGACCTTCGAGACCGTGGCGATGGCCAAGGTGTCCAACTCGGCGGTCAACGCCCAGGAACTGGGCCTGCTGCGCAGCACCGACAAGGTCGTGTTCAACAGCTACGAAGCGCTGTACATCGCCAAGGCCGAAGCGCGTGCACTGGCCGAAGCGGGCTACCGTCCGCCGCTGCCGGCGCGCCGTATCCAGGTGGCCGGTGACGTGGGCATCGCCACGTTCAAGATGATGCTGGTCAACATGCTCGAAGGCCGCTTCATCAGCCCCTACGACTACGAGATCGCCGAGCGCATCGCCACCGTGCTGTGCGGCGGCAAGGTCGACCGCGGCACTCTGGTGGACGAAGAGTGGCTGCTGACCCTGGAGCGCAAGCATTTCGTTGAACTGGCCCAGCAGGAAAAGACCCAGGCCCGCATCGCGCACATGCTGAAGACCGGCAAGCCGCTGCGGAACTGATTGCCCCTCCCTGCTTCTGGTGGGTGCCGACCGTTGGTCGGCACTCCTCCGCCTCCGGTAGGTGCCCACCTTGGTGGGCACACCGGCAAAAAACTTCGAGAGATCACTGCAATGACCAAGCAAATCCAGGACGCCTACATCGTCGCCGCCACCCGTACCCCGGTTGGCAAGGCGCCCAAGGGCATGTTCCGCAACACCCGCCCCGACGACATGCTTGCGCACGTGCTGCGCAGCGTCGTGGCCCAGGCCCCGGGCGTGGACGTCAACCGTATCGATGACGCGATCATCGGCTGCGCGATGCCGGAAGCCGAGCAGGGCATGAACGTGGCGCGCATCGGCGTGCTGTTGGCTGGCCTGCCGAATACCATTGCCGCGCAGACCGTGAACCGCTTCTGTTCCTCGGGCCTGCAGGCCGTGGCGCAGGCCGCCGACGCGATCCGCCTGGGCAACGCCGACCTGATGCTGGCCGGCGGCACCGAGTCGATGTCGATGGTGCCGATGATGGGCAACAAGATTGCGATGGCGCCGAGTGTGTTCGACAACGATCACGTCGCCATCGCCTACGGCATGGGCATCACCGCCGAGAAGGTCGCCGAGGAGTGGAAGGTCTCGCGCGAAGACCAGGACGCCTTCGCCCTCGCCTCGCACCAGAAGGCCATGGCCGCGATCCAGAACGGCGATTTCAAGGACGAGATCAGCCCGTACGAGATCGTCTCGCACCTGCCGGACCTGGCCGACGGCAAGCGCATCATCACCCGCAACAAGGTGGCCGACACCGACGAAGGCCCGCGCCCGGACTCGTCCGCTGAAGGCCTGGCCAAGCTGCGCCCGGTGTTCCGCAACGGCCAGTTCGGCGGCACCGTCACCGCCGGCAACTCGTCGCAGATGAGCGACGGCGCCGGTGCCGTGCTGCTGGCCTCGGAGCAGGCGATCAAGGATTACGGGCTGACCCCGCTGGCGCGTTTCGTCAGCTTCTCGGTGGCCGGCGTGCGTCCGGAAGTGATGGGCATCGGCCCGATCGCGGCGATCCCGAAGGCACTGAAGCAGGCCGGCCTGACCCAGGACCAGCTGGACTGGATCGAGCTCAACGAAGCCTTCGCTGCGCAGTCGCTGGCGGTGATCCGCGATTGCGGCCTGGACCCGAGCAAGGTCAACCCGCTGGGCGGCGCGATCGCCCTGGGTCACCCGCTGGGTGCGACCGGCGCGATCCGTACCGCCACCCTGCTGCACGGCCTGCGTCGTCGCCAGCAGAAGTACGGCATGGTGACCATGTGCATCGGCACCGGCATGGGCGCAGCGGGTATTTTCGAGGCGCTGTAAGGTTCAAAGCGTTGCCTCGTTGGGCTTCATGGCGTGGACTGGGTTGGCAGGGCTGCCCGGGACACGCCGTGAACCCATCCATGGGGGCTCGATGGCGCCATCCATGGCGCCAACGGTCCCAGGCAGCCCTGCCAACCCGGCCCCCTTCCAGCCTCCCTGCGGCGGAGGGATGAGCAAAGGCAGTAGATCCACGCCATGCGTGGATGCTTTCGGCCTAGGGGTCACAGCCCTTTGCTGCGCAAAGGGATCCGACCCCAACCCACAGAAAAGGCAGCCAATGGCTGCCTTTTTTGCTTTTGCTTCTGCCCTTGATTCCGCCCTTCCTGCCCCCGCCTCCCCAGGTGTACAGGGAGGCGCAGCACGGAGGGCTTGATAAACCTTACTCCGCCAGCATCGCCGCCAGCTTCTCCCGCGCCGGGCCGGCCAGCTTCGGGTTGTCCAGCGCGAAACGGATCGTTGCTTCCACCAGCCCCAGGTGCGTGCCGCAGTCAAAGCGGGTGCCCTCGAAGCGATAGGCATCCACCTCTTCGATCTTCAACAGCTCGGCGATCGCATCGGTCAGCTGGATCTCACCACCGGCGCCGCTGCCGGTCTGCTCCAGCAGTTCGAAGATCTTCGGGCTCAGCACGTAACGGCCGACCACCGCCAGATCGCTCGGCGCGTCCTCCGGCTTCGGCTTCTCCACGATCTGCGAGATACGGCCCTTGCGACCGTCGAACGCCTCGGTGGCGACGATGCCGTAGCTGGCCGTCTTTTCATGCGGAACGTCTTCGACCGCGATCACGCTGGCGCCACTGGCCTCGTTGAGGTCGGCCATCTGCTTGAGCGCACCGGCACCCCGGTTCCAGATCAGGTCGTCGGGCAGCAGCACCGCAAACGGCTCGTCGCCGATCACGGCCTTGGCACACAGTACGGCATGGCCCAGACCCAAGGCCTCGGCCTGGGTCACGAAGATCGCGCGCACGCCCTCGGGCAGCACGTGGCGGATCAGCTCCAGCTGTTCCTGCTTGCCGGCGCGCTCGAGCTTCTGTTCCAGCTCGTAGGCCTTGTCGAAATAGTCGGCCACCGCATGCTTGTAGCGATTGGTGATGAACACCAGCGTGTCGCAGCCGGCTTCGATGGCTTCATCCACGGCGTACTGGATCAGCGGTCGATCAATGATCGGCAGCATCTCCTTCGGCACAGTCTTGGTTGCTGGCAAAAAACGCGTCCCCAGCCCTGCCACCGGGAAAACTGCTTTGCGAATTCGCTTGCTCATTGGTGCCTGTTGGCCTCACGTGCCGGAAAACGCACGACTTTAGCGGATGAAATGTAAGCGTCTTGTTCGATTGGCGAGAACTCCGGCATCGTCGCAAACAGGATTTCCTGGATGCTGGCGGTGTCGTAGATGGCAATCGCTTCGCGCAGGCGCGGAACATTGCCCAGCACCAGGTCGCGCGAGAAGGTGCGCACGCCGGCCTCGAGGATCTTCGGGTGCGCGGTCGAGCGGTAATCCTCGTCCGAGTAGAACAATGTTTCGTGCAGCTTCTCGCCCGGGCGCAGGCCGGTATAGATGATCTGGATGTCCTTGTACGGCTGCTTGCCGGCCAGGCGGATCATCTGTTCGGCCAGTACGCGGATCGGCACCGGCTCGCCCATGTCGAGGGTGTAGATCGCTCCGTGCGATCCCGACGCGGCCGCCTGCAGGATCAGCTGGCAGGCCTCCGGAATCGTCATGAAGTAACGGGTAACCTCCGGGTCGGTCACCGTGATCGGCCCACCGCGCAGGATCTGCTCGCGGAACAGGGGCACCACGCTGCCGGCCGAGGCCAGCACATTGCCGAAGCGCACCGTCACGAAGCGGGTATGCGAGGACTTCTGGTCCAGGCTCTGGCAGATCATTTCGGCGTAGCGCTTGCTCGCGCCCAGCGCGTTGACCGGGTCGACCGCCTTGTCGGTGGAAATGAACACGAAATGCTCCACACGTGCTTCCAGGCAGGCGCGGGCCACATTCTCGGTCGCCAGGATGTTGTTGCGCACCGCTTCGCGCAGCTGCCGCTCCAGCACCGGCACATGCTTGTAGGCCGCAGCATGGAAGGCGGTATCCACGGGGTGCAGCGACAGCGCATGACGGATCACCGCCGGGTCACCGCAATCGCCGAGCACCGCTTCGATCTCGACATCCGGGAAGCTGCGGCGCAGCTCACCCTCGATGGTCAGCAGCAGCAGTTCACTGATCTCCAGCAGGACGATGCGGCCGGCGCCGTGACGCGCGCACTGGCGGCACAGCTCCGAGCCGATCGAACCGCCAGCGCCGGTGACCATCACGGTACGCCCGCCCAGCCAGCCCCGGATCAGGTTCCAGTCCGGCATGATCGGCTTGCGACCCAGAAGATCCTCGATCGCCACTTCCTTCAGCTGTCCCGGCAGCGACTGTCCCTGCAGGATGTCGCTGAGCTTGGGCACGGTCCGGAACGGCACCCCGGTGCTTTCGCAGATCGCGACCACGCGCTGCATGCCGGCGGCATCCAGCGAGGGAATGGCGATCACCAGCAGCTTGGCCGCCGTCTCGCGGACCACCGTCGGCGCGTCGTCCAGCGTGCCGAGGATCGGCAGGCCCTGCAGCTTGGCGCCGCGCAGGTGGGGCGCATCGTCAAGCAGGCCGACCGGCTCGAAATTGCCGGAGCGGCGCAGGTCGCGCACCAGGGTCTCGGCCGCCTGGCCAGCGCCAAGGATCAGCACGCGGCGCGCGCTCGAATCGGACTGCAGCGACTGATAGTCCTTCCACGCCCGGTACAGCAGGCGCGGTGCGCCCAGCAGCGCCGACAGCGCGAACGGATAGATCACCAGTACCGACATCGGCACGCCATCGAAGCGCTTCCACATCAGCACCAGGACGATGGCGACCATGCCGATGAAGCTGGCCTTGAAGATGTTCAACAGGTCGCTGACGCTGGCAAATCGCCACAGGCCGCGGTACAGGCCCACGCGCCAGAACACCAGGCCCTGCAGCAGCAGCACCAGCGTGGTGTCGACGTTCCACAGGGGCAGCGCCGGGGCGTTGGGCAGGATCGAGTAACGCCCTGCATGGAGCAACTGCCAGCATGCCCAGACCATGAACAGGTCGTGGCAGACGATGGCCGAACGCGGCATCAGGCCGAGGATTCTGTCCCGCCAGGGTGAAGCCATAATTCAGGTAGTCCCTTGTCGGTGGCGCATTCCATTGCGCAGGAGGAGCCAGAGGACGCTCAGCGCAATGAACCACGCGATCGCCACGACAGCCTCCCACCTCGGCTGCAAATTGGAGCAGACATTGAACACTGTAATACTGAACAGGCCCAAAGCAAAGTACATCCCTGTCACCTGGGGGTGACTGGCTCCTGCCTGCACCGCGCGCTGGTAGACGTGCTGGGTATGGGGTTCCATCCAGCGTTGTCCGGAAATGATGCGCGCCAGCAGCGTGAAGCCCGCGTCCACAAGGAACGGCGAGATCGGCACCAGCAGCAGGATCCAGTTGATGTCGGTACGCACGCTGGCGAGCGCCAGCACTGCCGCGACCGCATAGCCCAGCGCGCCACTTCCGACATCACCCATGAAAATCCGGGCCCGGGGGAAGTTGAACGGCAGGAAGCCGAGGCAGGCCAGGCCGAGCGCCACGGCGGCCAGCGAGTACGGCCAGGGCAGCACGGGCGCCAGGCCCAGCATGGCCACAACCGCCTGGCTGGCGGCGATGCCGTTGATGCCGTCCATGAAGTTCCAGATGTTGATCAGCGAGGCAGTGAACACCAGTACCAGCGCCGCCAGCAGCCAGCTGCCGCCGTTCACCTTGACCAGGCCGGCCAGCAGCGCGGCAGCAATGAAATGTACCAGCAGGCGGCGCATGGCTGGCAGGGGCTTGTGGTCGTCCCACCAACCGATGCCGGCCACCAGCACCAGGCCGAGACTGGCCACCAGCAGGCTCGGCGTCGCCTCGGGCCAAGCCCAGATCGCTACGCCCGCAGTCACCAGCAAGCTGATGACGATGGCAATGCCGCCTCCGCGCGGCGTCGCGACACTATGGCTGCGGCGCTCGCCAGGCTGGTCCATCAACTGCTGGCGCAGCGCATAGCCACGCGCCGCCCAGGTCAGCACCGCACTCAACAGGGCGAGCCCGAGCAGCGCGCCCATCACAAGCCAGGGCATGGATCAGAGCACCGCGTAATTCAGCAGCGGCTTGACCGTACCCCACTCCTTGCAGCTCGGGCACTGCCAGTGATGGGTGCGCGCGCCGAAACCGCAGCGGGTGCAGCGATAGGCCGGGTTGCGGACCAGCAGCTGGTCGGTGATGTGCTTGAGATCGTGCAGCGTGGCGGTGGAGTCGGCACCGTCGGCCAGGGTCAGGTCGATCAGCGCCGATTCGCCACGTACCGACGGGCGGTCCTTGAGCTGGCGGCCGAGGTAGGCACGGGCCGGCGCCACGCCTTCCTGCTCTTCCATCAGGCGGGTCAGCGCCAGCACCGGGGCGATGCCGCGGTAATGCTCGGTCATCTCCGACAGGAAGGCGCGCGCGCCCGCCAGGTCACCGACCTTGCGGTAGTTCTGCATCAGCGCCGGCAGCAGCTCCGGCAGGTATTCGGGGTCGTTGCGCGCAGCGCGCTCGAAGGCCCGCACCGCAGCCTCCGGATTGCCGGCGTCGGTTTCCAGGCGGCCCTCGATGATGCCGGCACGCACCGACATCGCGTCGGCCTGGTAGGCCCGCGCGATCGCTGCCCTCGCCTCTTCCAGCTTGCCGGCACCACGGAAGCGCTCGGCCAGTTCGCATTCGAACTGCCCGATCAGCTTGCCCATCGGCTCGCCGGTGACGTCCTCGAAACGGGTGGCGTTGTCGATCGCCTTTTCCCAGTCACGCTCGGCCTGGTAGATGCCGATCAGGTGCTTGAGCGCCTGCGGAGCGCGCTGGTCCAGCTGCGCCAGCTCGGTAAACACCGTCTCGGCACGATCCAGCAGCCCGGACTTCATGTAGTCCTCGCCCAGTGCCAGCAGGGCCTGCACACGCTGTGCGTCACTCAGGTCATGGCGGTTGACCAGGCCCTGGTGCAGGCGGATGGCGCGGTCGACTTCGCCACGGCGGCGGAACAGGTGGCCCAGCGCGACCTGGGTCTCGAAGGTCTCCTTGTCCAGCTCGGCGATGTGCAGGAACAGCTCGATGGCCTTGTCCGGCTGCTCGTTGAGCAGGTAGTTCAGGCCGCGGAAGTAGGTGCTCGACAGGCGGCTGACCTGGCTGTCACCGTGGCGTTGACCGCCACGTCGTCCGATCACCCACCCGGCCAATGCGGCCAGTGGAACGAACAGGAAGAACCAGAACCACTCGGTGACGAATTCCATCTTCGATCAACGTCCATCAACAGATTGGGAGGAAGCAACCGGTGCCGGCGGGGCGACAGCGGACTTGTTGGCGCGGCGCAGCTGGCCGTAGAGCGGAATGACCACGCTCACCAGCACCAGGCCGGCACCGACCACGACACCCACCAGCAGCGCGGCGATCAGCGCCACGCCCACCGAGGTGTGCAGTTGGGTGAACAACAGGTTGATCGACATCGCGGTCATGTTGACCGCACCGATGATCAATCCAAGAATCAGCACCGCCAGCAGGACCAGCAGACGAAAAACCTTCATGCGACAGCTCCAGTGGCAGGAGTCCGTAGCTTATCCGACTCGCGGCTGGATTCGCACGCGGTGGCGCGACGGAAGGCTCAGGCCGGATCGGCGTCCAGCGGCAGCACACTGCTGACCCGCTCGCGCAGTTCCTTGCCCGGCTTGAAATGAGGGACATACTTGCCCGGCAGGGCAACCGATTCGCCGGTCTTCGGGTTGCGACCCAGGCGCGGCGGACGATAGTGCAGCGAGAAGCTGCCGAAACCACGGATTTCGATGCGATCGCCGGCGGACAACGATCCGCCCATCATTTCCAGCAACGACTTGACCGCCAGATCGACATCATCGGCCTTCAGGTGCGCCTGACGGCGCGCAAGGATTTCGATCAGTTCGGATTTGGTCATTACCGGCTCACATCAGGGGCATCTCAGCCTGAAACGGCCCGGGCAATGCCCGGGCCGTCCAGGAAACAACGAACAGCGTAAGGCCGATTACTCGGACTTGTTGCCGTTCAGCTGTGCACGCAGCAGCGCGCCCAGCTGGGTGGTGCCGCTGGAAGCCGAAGAGGACTGGTATTCCTCCAGCACTTCGCGCATTTCCGCGTCGTCCTTGGCCTTGATCGACAGCTGCAGGGTACGGCCCTTGCGGTCCATGCCCACGAACTTGGCTTCGACCTTGTCGCCGACCTTCAGGTGCTGGGTGGCGTCGTCAACGCGCTCGTTGGCGATGTCGCGGGCCGAGACGTAACCTTCGATGCCGTCAGCCAGCTCGATGATCGCGCCCTTGGCGTCGACTTCCTTCACCACGCCTTCAACCTTGGAGCCCTTCGGATTGGCCGCCATGTACTGGCCGAACGGATCCTGCTCCAGCTGCTTCACGCCCAGGGAGATGCGCTCGCGCTCCGGGTCGACGGCCAGGACGACTGCGTCCAGGGTATCGCCCTTCTTGAAGTTGCGAACGACGTCTTCGCCGGTGGTGTTCCAGCTGATGTCGGACAGGTGCACCAGACCGTCGATGCCGCCGTCCAGGCCGATGAAGATGCCGAAGTCGGTGATCGACTTGATCTGGCCCGACACCTTGTCACCCTTCTTGTGGGTGGCAGCGAAGGTTTCCCACGGATTGGCGGCAACCTGCTTCATGCCCAGCGAGATGCGGCGACGCTCCTCGTCGACGTCCAGGACCATGACTTCAACTTCGTCACCGACCTGCACAACCTTGGACGGGTTGACGTTCTTGTTGGTCCAATCCATCTCGGACACGTGCACCAGGCCTTCGACGCCCGGCTCGATCTCGACGAACGCGCCGTAATCGGTGACGTTGGAGACCTTGCCGAAGACGCGGCTGTTGGCCGGGTAACGACGGGCGATGTTATCCCACGGATCTTCGCCCAGCTGCTTCAGGCCCAGCGAAACGCGGTTGCGCTCGCGGTCGAACTTCAGCACGCGCACGTCCAGCTCGTCGCCGACGTTCACGACTTCGGACGGATGGCGCACGCGCTTCCATGCCATGTCGGTGATGTGCAGCAGGCCGTCGATACCGCCCAGGTCCACGAACGCGCCGTAGTCGGTCAGGTTCTTGACGACACCCTTCAGGATCGCGCCTTCCTGCAGCTTGTCCATCAGCTGCTCGCGCTCTTCCGAGTGCTCGCTTTCGACGACAGCGCGGCGCGAGACCACGACGTTGTTACGCTTGCGGTCCAGCTTGATGAGCTTGAATTCCAGCTCCTTGCCTTCCAGGTAGGCCGGATCGCGCACCGGGCGCACATCGACCAGGGAACCCGGCAGGAAGGCGCGGACATCCTTGATGTCCACGGTGAAACCACCCTTGACCTTGCCGCTGATGCGGCCGGTGATGGTTTCGTTCTTTTCCAACGCTTCTTCCAGCTCGTCCCACACCATCGCGCGCTTGGCCTTCTCGCGCGACAGGACGGTTTCGCCGAAGCCGTTCTCGATCGAGTCGAGGGCAACCTTGACGATGTCGCCTTCGGCGACGTCGATTTCGCCAGCGTCGTTACGGAACTGTTCGATCGGCACGATGCCTTCGGACTTCAGGCCAGCGTTGATCACCACGACGTCGCCGCGGACTTCAACAACGGTACCGCTGACGATGGCGCCCGGCTTCAGCTTGGCCAGGTTGGCCTGGCTGGCTTCAAACAGTTCGGCAAATGATTCGGTCATTAGATTTACTCTGTTGGACACATGGGTCGGTGGCGTCCCCTTCAGGGGAATGGCGACCGCCCGCCTGTTGGTCGACCCCGGAAACGCAGGTCGTGTGTAGTAGGAAAACCGCCACGCATCATTGCGCGACGGAGCTGGTACAGCATTGCTTTTCGCGACCACCGCCGATACTGCTGGCAGTGCTCCCGCGCGAACGGATCAGGCAGCCGGAACCGGAAGCAGATCCATCACTCTGGCAACGACATCTACGATGCCGATGCCTGTGGTGTCGATGAGGACAGCATCGTCTGCCGGCTTCAGGGGCGCCACGGTACGCTGAGCATCACGGGCGTCGCGGGCCATGATCTCGCGCAGGAGGTCATCAAAGCTAACAGAAACCCCCTTGTCTTTCAACTGCTTATGCCGGCGCTCGGCACGCTCCTCGGCACTGGCGGTCAGGAAGACCTTGTATGGGGCGTCGGCGAAGATCACCGTACCCATGTCGCGGCCGTCGGCAACCAGGCCCGGCAGCTCCCTGAATGCGCGCTGGCGTTCCTTCAGGGCAGCCCGGACCTCGGGAATGGCGGCGATGGCCGAGGCCAGCGCACCCGTGGTCTCCAGGCGCAGCTCATCGGTGGCATCGGTGCCGTTGACCAGGACCCGCATCGCCTCGCCCTGCTCGACAAACTGAACGTGGGTATCGAAGGTGCAGCGCACCAGCGCCGACGCGTCGGACGTGTCAATGTCGGCCCAGCTGGCAGCCACGCCCACCGCCCGGTACAGCGCGCCCGAATCCAGGTAATGCCAGCCCATCCGGCGCGCGACGATGCGGCTGATGGTACCCTTGCCGGCCCCGGATGGGCCGTCGATGGTCAGGACGGGAGCGAGTGGATTCATGGGGGTCCCAGAGCGTGTGAAGAGGCCATTCTAGCCCCTGCCAGACGCCCCCAGCGGGATCTTTTGTGCAACCACTTGAAACCACGAGGAAAAGCCCGGTAGAATGGCGGGCTTGAACGAGCGTCAACTGCCGATTGTCTTTCGCATATCGCGGCCACGCTCCACCCGAACAACTACTGTTTACGCCGAGGTATGCCATGAAAGTCCTGTCCTCCCTGAAGTCGGCGAAGGCCCGTCACCGTGACTGCAAGGTCGTGCGTCGTCGTGGCAAGATCTTCGTCATCTGCAAGTCGAACCCGCGTTTCAAGGCGCGTCAGCGCTAAGCCTCACCAGCCCTCGCGGCTGAGGCTGGCCCTACGCGGGGCCGACCCGATGCAAGAAACCGCCTTCGGGCGGTTTTTTGTTTATGCGGCTTTTTCCTGTCGTTTTTGCTGTAATCGCCTTTCTTGACCACTGGGGAGTAGATCGAGATGAAGCGTTACCTGTCCGTCCTGGCCGTGATGGCCGCCCTGGCCGCCGCCACGCCGGCGCTGGCCGATACCCTGCTTGTCGACCGTGCCCGCGAGAAGCCGGCCGGTGCCCTGCCCGTTCGCGGCCAGAGCATGCAGCAGGTGCAGGCGCAGTTCGGCGCGCCCAACGAGCAGCTGCAGCCGCGTGGCGGCCAGAAGCGCCAATGGCCGACCATCAACCGCTGGGTGTACCCGCAGTTCACCGTCTACTTCGAAAAGCAGAAGGTGATCAACGTGGTGGCCAACCAGGCGGACCCGAACGAAATCGGCCCGAAACCGCCGATCCGTTGATCCCTTTACCCGCCGTGGGCGGGCCTGTGTAGCGAGACCATGAACCAGACCCTTCGTTTTCCTGCCGAGTGGGAAGCCCAGAGCGGCGTCCTGATTGCCTGGCCGACCGCCGACACCGACTGGGCCGACCGCCTGGGCCAGGTGGAAGAGACCTACATCGCGCTGGTCGCGGCCATCACCCGCTTCCAGCCGGTGCTGATCTGCGTGGCCGATGACGACGTGGAGACCTATGCCGAAATGCGGCTGCGCTCCAACCGCATCGACATGGACAAGGTCCACTTCACCACGGCCGCCTACGACGATACCTGGCTGCGCGACTCCGGCCCGATCACACTGCGCCGCGCCGATGGCAGCTTCCAGCTGCTGGATTTCCGCTTCACCGGTTGGGGCGGCAAGTTCGACGCCACCCTCGATGACCAGCTGGTCGGCGTGCTCGACCAGGCCGGCGTGTTCAACGACGCGGCGGTGCGCAGCATCCCGTTCGCGCTGGAAGGCGGCGGCATCGAGACCGACGGTGAAGGCACCCTGCTGACCACCTGGAAGTGCCTGCACGAGCGCCACCCGGACCGTGACCGCGCCAGCCTGAGTGCCGACCTGGCCGACTGGCTGCAGCAGGACCGCGTGCTGTGGCTGGACCATGGCTATCTGGAAGGCGACGACACCGACGCCCACATCGATACCCTTGCCCGCTTCGCCTCGGCCGACAGCATCGTCTACCAGGCCTGCGACGACGAAAGCGATTCGCACTACGCCGAGCTGCAGGCGATGGGCGCCGAGCTGGCGGCTCTGCGCACGCGTGACGGCCAGCCGTACCGGCTGTTCCCGCTGCCGTGGGCACAGCCGGTGATCGACGAAGGCCGCCGCCTGGCCGCGTCGTACGCCAACTACCTGATCGTCAATGGTGCGGTGCTGATGCCGGCCTACGGTGATCCGGCCGATGACCTCGCCCGCGATGTGCTGGCGCAGGCCCACCCGGGCCGCGAGATCGTGCAGGTGCCCTGCCGCTCGCTGATCTGGCAGAACGGCAGCCTGCACTGCATCACCATGCAGTTGCCGGCGGGGCTGTTGAAGGCGTAACGGTAGTGCCGGCCGCTGGCCGGCAATCCTGCAATGCCTGATGGATCCACGGGATTGCCGGCCAGCGGCCGGCACTACCCGCTGCGCCATTCAGCGCACGACACGCCGTCGCGCCACATCCGCGCTAACATGCAGGTTTTCCCCCGCAGGAACGCCCCGCATGAACTCGCGCAGCCCCCTTACCGTCGCCCTGATCCAGGAGCGCAACCACGGTGATGCCGCCGCCAACCTGGCGGTGATCGAAGCACGCGTGGCCGAGGCGGCGGCACAGGGTGCCAAGCTGGTGCTGCTGCAGGAACTGCACAACGGTCCGTACTTCTGTCAGCACGAGTCGGTCGACGAGTTCGACCTGGCCGAGCCGATTCCGGGCCCGAGCACCGAACGCCTGGGCGCGCTGGCGAAGAAGCATGGCGTGGTGCTGGTCGGCTCGCTGTTCGAGCGCCGGGCCGCTGGTCTGTACCACAACACCGCGGTGGTGTTCGAGAAGGACGGCACCCTGCTCGGCAAGTACCGCAAGATGCACATTCCGGACGATCCGGGCTTCTACGAGAAGTTCTACTTCACCCCGGGCGACATCGGCTTCACGCCGATCGACACCTCGGTGGGCCGCCTTGGCGTGCTGGTGTGCTGGGACCAGTGGTACCCGGAAGCGGCGCGCCTGATGGCGCTGGCCGGTGCCGAACTGCTGCTCTACCCGACCGCGATCGGCTGGGACCCGGATGACGTGCAGGACGAGAAGACCCGCCAGCGCGACGCCTGGGTGCTGAGCCACCGCGGCCATGCCGTGGCCAACGGCCTGCCGGTGCTGAGCTGCAACCGTGTCGGCCACGAAGCCTCGCCGCTGGGCGCGTCGGGCATCCAGTTCTGGGGCAACAGCCACGTGCTGGGCCCGCAGGGCGAGTTCCTGGCCGAAGCCGGCACCGACGCCACCGTGTTGCTGTGCGACGTCGACCTGCAGCGCAGCGAGCATGTGCGCCGGATCTGGCCGTTCCTTCGTGATCGCCGCATCGATGCGTACGGCGACCTGCTCAAGCGCTACATCGACTGAGCCGGAGCCCACGCATGGCCGTCCTCATCCGTGATGTCGGCCCGGCCGACATCGCCGCGATCACCGCGATCTACGCGGTGGAAGTGACCGACTTCGTCAACACCTACGAGTACGACATCCCGGACCCGGCCGAGATGCTGCGCCGCATGCGCGACATCATCGATCGTGGCTTCCCCTACCTGGTCGCCGAGATCGACGGCCAGGTGGCCGGCTATGCGTATGCCAACACCTACCGTACCCGCGTCGCCTACCAGTGGACCGTTGAAAATTCGGTCTACGTCGATGCCCGCTTCCAGGGCAAGGGCGTCGGTACCGGCCTGCTGCAGGCGTTGATCGATGCCTGCGTGGCGCGCGGCTTCCGGCAGATGGTGGCGGTGATCGGTGAACCGACCAACTCCGCCTCGATCAAGCTGCACGAACGATTCGGCTTCGAGCTGGTGGGCGTGTTCCGCGGCCTCGGCCGCAAGCATGGCCGCTGGCTGGATACCGTGCAGATGCAGCGCGCGCTCGGCGATGGCGCCGACACCGCACCTTCCAATGAATGAACCCATGACCGAAACCCTTCCCGAAACCGGCGACGACCTGTTCGCCGGCCAGCCGGTGCGCGTCGTCGAACGCGACGGCGTGCGCTACACCCTGCTGGGCACCGCCCACGTTTCCCGCGCCAGCGTCGAAGCGGTGGAGAAAGCCATCGACAGCGGCCGCTTCGATGCGGTGGCAGTGGAACTGGACCCGCAACGCCTGCAGGCGCTGAGCGACCCGGACACCCTGGCCAAGCTGGATCTGGTCGAAGTGATCCGCAAGGGCCGCGTTGCGTTGTTCGCCGCCAACCTGGCGCTGTCGGCCTATCAACGCCGCCTGGCCGAGCAGCTGGGCATCGAGCCCGGCGCCGAACTGAAGCGCGCCGTGGACCTGGCCCGCGAGCGCGACCTGCCCGTGCATCTGATCGATCGCGAAGTGGGCCTGACCTTCCGACGCGCGTCGCAGCGGCTGGGCTTCTTCGGCAAGCTGAAGCTGGTCGCCGGCCTCGGCGCCGGGCTGTTCTCGTCCGAGGAAGTGGGCGAGAACGAAATCGAGAAGCTCAAGCAGGGCGACATGCTCGAATCGAGCTTCGGCGAGTTCGCCAGCGAGAACCCGGCGTTGTACGAGACCATCATCGGCGAGCGCGACCGCTACATGGCCACGCGCCTGCGCGAAGCACGCGACTCCCAGCAGCGCGAAGTGCTGGCGGTGGTCGGTGCCGGCCACCTGGCCGGGCTGGCGCGCTACCTGGAAACTGACACCGAGGCGCCGGCGCCGCTGCGCGCAGAGCTGGAAGCGGTGCCGAAGAAGCGCAACATCCCGTGGTTCACGCTGGGCATCCTGGCCATCGTGATCACTGGCATCGCGGTCGGCTTCTACCGCGGCGGGCTGGGCGTAGGCACCGAGCTGCTGGCAACCTGGGCGATGTACACCGGCGGACTGGCCGGCATTGGCTGCCTGCTGGCCGGCAGCCATCCGCTGAGCATCCTGACCGCGATGGTGGTGGCCCCGTTCAAGCCGTTCCGCCTGAGCATCCCCACCGGCGCGTTCTCCGCACTGGTCGAAGCGCGCCTGCGCAAGCCGGCCTACGAAGACTTCCTCAAGCTGCGCGACGATGCGCAGACCCTGAAGGGCTGGTACCGCAACCGCGTTACCCGCGTGGTGCTGACCTTCATGCTGACCAACCTGGGCAGCATGCTCGGCCTGTGGCTGACCGCCGGCAAGGTGTGGGGCAAGGTCGCCGGTTGATGGTTCCGCGGGGCATGGCCCCGCGTTACCGGTAGGTGCCAACCTTGGTTGGCACGGTGTTTCCGGTCGCGAAGATCAACAGGGCTTGGCTATGCCTTAGTCCCTGCTCGGGCGACGCCGCGATGCGGTGGTGGGTAGCGCCGGGCCATGCCCGGCGAAAAAAAGGGGGAGGCCGCCCCACTACGACCGGCCTCCCCCACACCACAACACGTTGTCGTTCCCGGTAGTCGAGCAAGCTCGACGCTAGGCGGCCGTTGCTGCCACCTTTTCGAGGCCGCGCGCGCGGCGGATCAGCCGCGTCACGGCGGTGCGCAGGTCATCGAGCACCGCGTAGATGGTCGGCAGGAACAGCAGGCTGACCACGGTCGAGAACGCCAGGCCGCCCGCAATCGCGCGCGCCATCGGCGAGTACTCCGGGCCATTGCCGAACATCTGCGTATCGGTCAGCGAAATCGGAATCATCGCCAGGATCGCCGTGCCCATCGTCATCATGATCGGACGCAGGCGTTCGCGTGAGCCTTCCACCAGCGCCTGGGTGCGGCCCATGCCGCTGCGCCGCAGGTTGTTGATGTGCTCGATCATCACGATGCCGTTGTTCACCACCACGCCCATCAGCACCAGGATGCCGATGAAGGACATGATTCCGAATGAGGTGCCGGTGATCCAGAACAACCAGAACACGCCGAAGATGGAGAACAGCACGCCGCTCATGATCGCCGCCGGGAACAGCAGCGACTCGAACACCGCCGCCATCACCACGTAGATCATCACCAGCGCGATCAGCAGGTTGAACACCATCTGCTGCATGGCCTCGTCATCGTTGCCGTAATCACCACCGTCGAAGGTGAAGCCATAGCCGGCCGGGAAGTTCATCGGCTTGAGCACCGCCTCGATCGCCTTGCGCCCGTCCGGTGCCGTGATTTTCTCGGCCAGGTTGGCCTTGATGGTCAACGTGGTCTGGCGGTTGGTGCGGCCGATCTGGGTGGCCGACGAGCCGACGTCCACGGTGACCAGGCTCAGCAGCGGCACGCTGCGGCCATCGCCGGTACGCACACTGAAACCAGCGAGGTCTTCCGGGCTGCTCTGCTCGGCGCCGGCAAAGCGCACCCACACCGGCACTTCATTGTCGCCGCGGCGGAACTCGCGCATCGGTGCACCGCGCAGGGCCAGCCCGACGAAGCTGGCCACCTGCTCGGCATTGAAACCGAATGCCGCAGCACGCTCGCGATCGACACGCACCTTCAGCTCGCCACCCTTCTCGCCGTTGTCGATGCGCACGTCACGCAGTTCTGCGCGCTGCGCCAGCAACGGCACCACTTCCTGGCCGATCTCCTGCAGCATGCTGCTGGAGTCGCCCACCAGCTGCACCTGCACGCCCTGGTTGCCGCCGCCACCGCCACCATCGCCGCCCTGGTTGCCAACGAAGTAGTCGGTGCGGGCGGACTTCGGCAGGCCCTTGCGCAGTTCCTCCTGCAGGGACTTGATGTCCTTGGCGTACTTCTCGTCCAGGGTGACCACGGTCGAGCTGCCTTCCTGCTCGCTGTACCAGGAGTACACCTGTTTCACGTGCAGGCGTTCGCGGTTCTGGTCCACCCAGTTTTCCACCCGCGCCACTTCCTCGGACATCTGCCGGTAGGTGTAAGCGCCCTTCCACATGTAGCCGATGAAGATGTCCTTGCCACCTTCGCCGCCGAACATGTCGACCTTGGTGAGCTTCATCGGCACCAGGCTGACCAGCACCACCAGCAGAATGCCGAGCAGGCTCCAGCCACGATGGCGCAGCGACCAGTCCAGCAGCTGTGCATAGCGCCGCTGCAGGCGTGCGATCAGGCCGGTCTGCGAGTGCACCAGCTTGGGCGTGGCCATCCGCGCGGACAGCATCGGAATCAGGCTGACCGCCACCAGCCACGAGGCCAGCAGCGAGACCGAGATGGTGATGGCGATCTGCGCCATGAAGATGCTGATGTTGTTGGTCTCGCCGAACAGGTTGGGCACGAACACGATGCAGTGGCACAGGGTGCCGGCACTGAGCGCGATGGCCACGTTGCGGGTGCCGATGATCGAGGCCAGCCGTGGCTGCCCCGGCATACGCTCGCGCTCCTGGTAGATGCTCTCCACCACCACTACGGCATTGTCGACCAGCATGCCCACCGCCAGCAGCAGGCCCATCATGGTCAGGATGTTCAGCGTCACCCCGGCGAAGTACATGAAGCCCAGGGTGATGGTGAAACAGATCGGGATCGCCAGCGTCACCATCAGCGTCGACGGCCAATGGCGCAGGAAGAAGAACAGCACCGTCACCGACAGGATCAGGCCGACGCCACCGGCCTCGGCCAGCTCCAGCAGCGAGGACGTGACCGCCTTGCCCTGGTTGTCGATCACTTTGATCTGCACGTCGCGCATCGATGCCTCGGCACGGATCGACTCGACTTCGGCCAGCGCCGCACGCGAGACTTCGACCAGGTTGGCGCTGCGCTCCTTGAAGATGTCCAGGCCGACGGCGGGATTGCCATCCAGGCGGCGGCCGTAGCTCATCCGCGCGGGCTTGAGGCGGACCTCGGCGATGTCGCCCAGGCGCAGGCCCTTGGCGTTGATCACCAGGTCGCGCATTTCCTGCAGGTCAGTGATCTCGCCCACCGGCTGCACGCGCACGCGCTGGCCGTTGTCATCGATCTGCCCGGCCGAAATCGAGAAGTTCAGCGTGCGCAGGCGCTCGCTCAGCTCGTTGATGCTCAGGCCATGCGCGTTGAGCCGGTTCGGATCGATGGCGATCTCCACCTCGTTCGGCGGAGCGCCGGTGATGTCGACCCGCGCTACACCCGGTATCCGCTCGATGCGCCGCTTGAACTCGCGGTCGAGCATGTCATAGGCCGTGGTCAGATCAGTGGTGCTGGCCAGGCGCACTTTCAGCACTGGCTGGTCGCTGCTGGACCACTTGAACACGTTGTAGCGCTGCAGGTCGTCCGGCAGGTCACTGCGGATCGCATCGATGCGCTCGCGCGCATCCGAGGCGGCGATGGCGATGTCACGGTCCCAGTCGCTGAACTCGATGAAGATCGACGCCGCCTCCGAGGTGGCCGACGAGCGCATCCGCTTGATGCCGGTCATCGTCGCCAACGACTCCTCGACCGGACGGATGATGGTCCGTTCCACCTCTTCCGGGGTCGAACCGGTGTACGGGATCTGCACGAACAGGAACGGTGCGGAGATATCCGGCAGCGCCTCCAATGGCAACCGGAACGAGGCAATCAGGCCGATCACCACCAGCGACACGAAACACATGATGGTGGTGACCGGGCGGCGGATGGAGAACTCGGCAACACTCATGCCGGTTCCTCCACGCCCGCCGCACCCGCCTCGCTGCCGTGCAGGCCTTCACCGGCATGCTTGCGGCCGCGCTCGCGGTAATAGGCATCGCCGCGACGGTCCATCAGGTCGTACACCACCGGAATGACCAGCAGCGTCAACAGCGTCGACACCAGCAGGCCACCGATCACGGTGATCGCCATCGGCGCGCGCACCTCGGCGCCCTCGCCCATGGCCACCGCCAGCGGCAGGAAGCCGAACAGCGTGCACAGGGTGGTCATGATGATCGGCCGCAGGCGCGAACGTGCGCCTTCCACCAGCGCCTCCCGCTTGGCCACGCCGGCCTCGCGCAGCTGGTTGACCTTGTCGATCAGGATGATCGCGTTCTTGGTGACCAGGCCGACCAGCAGGATCAGGCCGATGAACACCACCACCGAAATGGGCTTGCCGGTCAGCATCAGCGCAAGGATCGCACCAACCAGTGCCAGTGGGATGGTGAACAGGATCACGAACGGGTGCAGCAGCGATTCGAACTGCGAGGCCATCACCAGGTAGACCAGGAAGATCGCCAGGCCGAAGGCGAAGATCAGCGACTTCGCCGCCTGCGCCAGCTCTTCGCCCTGGCCACCGATGTGCAGGCCGACGCCCGCGCCCAGCGGCTGCTCGGCCACCATCTGCTGCACCTCGCGCATGGCCGCGCCAAGGTCGATGTCGCGCAGGTTGGCCGATACCACCGCCACGCGCGTCTGGTCGGCACGATGGATCTCGCTCGGTCCGGAGGTCGCCACCACTTGGGCCACCGCATCCAGGGTGACCGGACGGGTACTGCCCGGGTTGACGATCAACCGGCGGATGCTGTCCACGCTGGCCCGGTCGCCTTCCTGCGCGCGCACCAGCACGTCGATCTTGCGGTCACGGAAGCTGTAGCGGGTGGCTACGTCGCCGCGCACCTTCTTCACCACCACGTCGGCGATCTGGCGGGTGGTCAGGCCCAGCGCACCGGCACGCTCCTGGTCGAAGCGGATCTGGATTTCCGGAAAGCCCTCTTCCACCGTCGACTTCACGTCGGCGTAGTGCGCATTGCCGCGCAGCAGTGCCGCCAGGCGCTGGCCGGCCACCTCCAGGGTCGCCATGTCCTGACCACGCAGTTCGATTTCCAGCGGCGTGGAGAAGCTGAACAACGCCGGTCGCGCGAAGTCGACCTGTGCGCCCGGGTGCCGGCTCATGGTGCCGCGCAGGCGCTCGGTGATCGCCGCTTCGGTACGTGCGTTACCGCCGCCTTCCATCACCACGGTCAGCTTGCCGATGTTCTCGCCGCTCTCGGTCGGGCTGGCATCCAGGCGGGTGCCGCTGCCACTGACGCCGTACAGCGAGGCCACGCCCTCCCCCTTGCCATGCGCCAGCTGCAGCTCGCGCACCAGCGCATCGGTCTGCTTCAGCGGCGTACCGGCCGGCAGTTTCACCGTCATCTCGAAACGGTCCTGCGCCAGCTGCGGAATCAGGTCGGCACCGAGCATCGGCACCAGCGCCATGGTCGCCACGAAGATGATCGTCGCCACGCCCAGTACCTTGCCTGGATGGGCCAGAGCGCCAGGCAGCAGGCGCAGGTACCCGCGCTCGGCGCCGGCATAGGGCTTCATCGCCAGGTCGCTGGCCTTGCGCATCACCGGACCGACCACCGCCACCACGCCCCGCCACAGCCGTACGATCAGCCATGCCACTGCGTAGAAGCTCCAACGCACGCTGGCGACCGCGCCACGGCGGCCCAGCGCGACCGGCTTCTGCCAGCGCTTCTGCGGCTGCCACGCTTCGTTCGGCGCCTCCTCCGGGAACGCCAGCGGCGGTCGTCCCTTCAGCGAGCTGAGCATCGGGATCAGGGTCATCGACACCAGCAGCGAGATCGCGATGGCGATCGCCACGGTCAGCGCCTGGTCGCGGAACAGCTGGCCGGCAATGCCGTCGACGAACACCAACGGCAGAAATACCGCGATGGTGGTCAGGGTCGAAGCGACCACCGCCATGCTTACTTCGCGGGTACCGGCAATGGCCGCCTGCAGGATGCCCAGGCCACGTTCGCGCGCCTTGGCGATGCTCTCCAGCACCACGATCGAATCGTCCACCACCAGGCCGGTGGCCAATGCCAGACCGCCCAGCGACATCACGTTCAAGCTCAGGCCGAGCTGGCCCATGAAGAAGAACGTGGCAATGATCGAGACCGGCAGCGACAGGCTGATCACGAACGTGCTCCAGCCATCGCGCAGGAACAGGAAGATGATCAGGATCGCCAGCAGACCACCGATCACCGCATCCTTCTTGACGTCGGCGATGGCATGTTCGATGAAGCGCGACTGGTCCTCGATGGTGGTCAGCTCGACATCGGACGGGAACGTGCCCTTGATCTGCTCAAGGCGCTTGCGCAACGCTTCGGCGGTGGAGACGGTGTTGGCATCGCCTTCCTTGTAGATGGCCAGCTCGACCGATTCCTTGCCGCCCAGGCGGATGATCGCTTCGCGCTCCTTGTAGCCCTGGCGCACTGTGGCCACGTCCTTCAGGCGCACCGGCACGCCATTGGCGACCACGCTGGAACTGCCGCCGGTCGAAGCGCTCTGTGCCGCCGAGGCCGCCGCGATGGCCGCCGCCGAACCGGTCGAGGCGGCGATGTTGAACATCTGTTGCATCGCCGAGTCGGCCGCGCTGCCGTTGGCAGCCTGGGTGGTGACCAGCAGGTTGCGGATCTCCTCCAGGTCGGCGAACTGGTTGACGGTACGCACCAGGAAGCGCTGCGAACCCTCTTCCAGGCGACCACCGGAAATGTTGATGTTCTCGTCCTTCAGGCGCTTGATGACGGTGTCGATCGGCAGGTTCAGCTGCGCCAGCTTCTGCTGGTCGATGTCGACCTGGATCTCGTCTTCCAGACCACCGCCGACCTTGACCGCGGCCACGCCGGTCACCGGCTCCAGCTTCTTCTTCAGGTCTTCATCGGCATAACGGCGCAGGCCGGTCAGCTCACGGATCGCATCAGCGTCGTTGGCCGGGGCAGCCTTGGTCGACAGCACCAGGCGCATGATCGGCTCGGTGGACGGATTGAAGCGCAGCAGCACCGGGGCCTTGGCCTCCAGTGGCAGGTTCAGCGCTTCCATCTTGTCGCGCACCTCCAGGCTGGCCTGATCCATGTTGGTGCCCCAGGCGAACTCCAGCACCACGTCGCTCTGGCCGGTGCGCGAGACCGACTTCAGCTTGCGCAGGTTCTTGACCACGCCGACCGCTTCTTCGACCGGCTGGGTGATCAGGGTTTCGATTTCGGTCGGCGCCGCACCGGTGTACTCGGTACGCACGGTCAGCGTCGGGTAGCTCAGATCAGGCAACAGGTTGACCTTGAGGTTGCCCAGTGCGATCAGGCCGAACAGCAGCAGGGTGACCGTGCACATGGCGATGGTCACGCGACGGCGGGTGGCGAACTCCACCAGGCCGCCACGCATGCCGGCGGCGGCGCCATCGCTCGCTGGCGAGGCACCGTGGTCGTGGCCCGGGGCGGTCATTGCTTGCTCCCGGCCTTGTCTGCCGGCTTGGCGGCCGCTGCAACCGTCTTCGCCTTCGGATCGGCGATCACCTGCACCGCGGTGCCGTCGCGCAGGGCGACCTTGCCGGCGGTGACCACCTGATCACCGGCCGCCAGGCCATCACGGATCTCCACCCACGGGCCCTCGGCGTAACCCAGCTTGACCGGAACGCGTGCGACCTTGCCTTCGCGCACCCGGAACACCGCCGGCTCACCGTCGTCGAGCAGCGCCAGGCGTGGCACCACGAGCGCATCGGCGCGCTGGTCGTAATCGATGCGGATGCGGCCGAACATGCCGGGCTGCAGCGCGTGCGCGGCGCCATCGAAGGCACTGACCACGCGAAACGTGCCACTGCCCGAATCCACCACCGGGGCGATGCGATCAACGGTGCCGGTGAAGCTCTGGCCCGGCAGCGCATCGGCGGCCAGCGTCACCGGCTGGCCGGCGCGCAGCGTGGCCAGTTCGCGCTCGGGCACGTTGAGGGTGGCTTCCAGCCGAGAGTTGTCGACGATACGGAAGATCGGCGTGTTGATCTGCACGAAGTTGCCGGTCTTGATCGAGCGCGAGGCGATCACGCCGGAGATCGGTGCCACCACCGTGGTGTAGGACAGCTCCAGCGTGGCCAGGCGGTACTGCGCGCGGACGTTTTCCAGGTCATAGCGCAGCTGGTCGACATCGGCGGCACTGACCATCTGCTGGCCGACCAGCTTCTGTGCGCGCTGGTAGTTGTTTTCCAGCTTGCGCATCTGCGCCTCGCTCTGCGCCACGGCCAGGCGCGCGCGGTCCGGATCCAGCCGCACCAGCGGCTGGCCTGCGCTGACCCGTTGCCCTTCCTCGACCAGCACCGCCAGCGCCACACCGGAGGTCTTGGCGACCACCTGCGATTCGGCGCGCGGCTCCAGCGCAGCAGTGCCGGTGTAGCTGGCCGCGACCGCACGATGGCTGGCCATGGCCACTTCGACCGGGACCGCGTCGACCTTCTTTTCCTCCTTGGTCTCGGCGGCCTTCGCTTCGGAATTGGGCCCTGCGGCGCAACCGCCCAACAGCAGGGAGGTGGAGATCAGCAGTGCGGCAGCGCAGATTCCGCTGCGACGGCCGGACAGGAAGGTTGGGTGCGACATCGTCAGGTCCCTGGAGGATGCGTGGACAGGTGTGGTAGCAAAGTAATGCACCACTTCACGGCAACACCATATCCCAAAGGTCATGGTGTCTTCACGCCACCGGTCGGCCCGACCCCATTTCAGCTAGATGAAACCTGAGGCTATACTCGGGTCGTTCCGAACCCCACGCCGGAACGACCAGACCCGAATCCCCGGAAAAGACACCATGCGCCCGCAGCCGCTCGCCGCTTGTCTCGCTCTGGCCGTCCTCCTGCCCCTTGGGGCCGCCGCACAGCCCGCTCCTGCACCTGCCACATCCGCCCCGGCACCGGCTCCCGCCGCTGCGCCGGCGCCCGCTGCGCCCACCGGCAACTTCGACAATGGCCGCGTGCTGGCCTATACGTGCCAGGGCTGCCACGGCATCACCGGCTACAAGAACGCCTACCCCAGTTACCGGGTGCCGAAGATCGGCGGCCAGACCCAGCAGTACCTGGCCCAGGCCCTGACCGAGTACCGTCAGGGCAAGCGCCGGCATCCGACGATGCAGGCGCAGTCGATGAGTTTCAGCGAACAGGAGATCGCCGATCTCTCTGTTTACCTGTCCACCGTCAAGTAAGGCCCGCCCATGTCGAAAGCCGCGCATCCGATGCGTCATGCCATCGCCCTGTCCGTTGCCCTGCTGCTGGCCGCCTGTTCGCAGTCGCAGGTGGAAAACAGCGAAAAGTCCGCCGCCGACCCGGGGCATGCCAGCGGCGAACACGGTTCTTCGTCATCGGCCGGCCTGCCGACGGGCCGCGAGGCCGCCGGTGAAGCCCGCGCCAAAGTAAAGGGCAAGGCCACCAACCAGAGCTGCATTGATTGCCACGGGGCTGACGGCAATGCGCCAATCGACCCGACCTACCCGAAGCTGGGTGGGCAGTACGGTGACTATCTGGCACACGCGCTGCAGGCCTACCGTGCCGGTGACCGACAGCACATGTTGATGACGCCGCAGGCGAAGGACCTGAGTGATCAGGACATCGCCGACCTGGCCGCGTATTTCGGCAGCCGGCCGAGCCAGCTGCGCGATCTTCACGGGGTCAAATAACCGCCGCGCATCCGCTGGGGTGGGTGCGGACCGGTGGTCCGCACGATACGGATATCCACGCATGGCGTGGATCTACCAGGCATCGGCTTCGGCAGGTGCGGACCGTTGGTCCGCACGAACCCGGCGAACTCAGCCTTCCAGCTCTTCCCAGCGCGCGTACGCGGCGTCCAGTTCGGCCTGCACCTTGGCCAGCTGCTGCGTGTGCGCCGTCACTTCAGCGCTGCTGCGAGTGTAGAACGACGGGTCGTTCATCGCTGCGGTGAGGCCCTCGACGTCGCCTTCCAGCTTCTCGATCGTTTTCGGCAGCTGCTCCAGCTCGCGCGCGTCCTTGTAGGCCAGCTTGCGCTTGGGAGCGGCAGGCGTCGCGGCGGCAGCTGCAGGTGCAGCGGCCGGCTTGGCGGCAGCCATCACCGCTGGCACGGCCGCCACGCTGGCCGCATAGCGCTGCCAGTCGCTGTAGCCGCCCACGTACTCACCGATCACGCCATCACCTTCCATCACCAGCGTGGAGGTCACCACGTTGTCGATGAAATCACGGTCGTGGCTGACCAGCAGCAGCGTACCGGTGTAGTCGCCCAGCAGCTCTTCCAGCAGTTCCAGGGTTTCCACGTCCAGGTCGTTGGTCGGTTCGTCCATCACCAGCAGGTTGGACGGCTGCGCGAACAGTTTGGCAAGCAGCAGGCGGTTGCGCTCGCCACCCGACAGGCGGGTGATCGGTGCACGCGCACGTTCCGGGGTGAACATGAAGTCCTGCAGGTAGGCATGCACGTGCTTGCGCTTGCCGTTGAACTCGAGGAAATCACGGCCTTCGGCCACGTTCTCGATGGCGCTCCAGTCTTCGCGCAGCACCGCGCGATACTGGTCGAAATAGGCAATCTGCAGGTTGGTGCCGGCGTTGACCTCGCCCTTCTGCGGCTGCAGTTCGCCCAGCAGCAGCTTCAGCAGCGTGGTCTTGCCACTGCCGTTGGGACCGATCAGGCCGATGCGGTCGCCACGCAGGATCGTCGTGGAGAAATCGCGGACCATGCTGCGCTCGCCGAAGGCGAACGAAATGTCCTTGATGTCGATGACTTTCTTGCCCGAGCTGACGCCCTGCGCGGCTTCCATCTTGACGTTGCCACTGAGGTCGCGGCGCTCGGATCGCTCGTTGCGCATCGCCTTCAGGCGGCGTACGCGACCCTCATCGCGGGTGCGGCGCGCCTTGATGCCCTGGCGGATCCACACTTCTTCCTGCGCCAGCAGTTTGTCGAAGCGGGCGTTTTCCTGCGCCTGCGCGTTGAGGCGCTCCTCGCGGCGGCGCTCGTAGTTGGCCCAGTCGCCCGGCCAGCTGGTGACCTGGCCGCGGTCGATCTCGACGATGCGGGTAGCCAGTGCACGCAGGAAACGACGGTCATGGGTGACGAACACCACGCTGCCGCTCCAGCCCTTCAGGAAGGCTTCGAGCCAGTCGATGGCTTCGATGTCCAGGTGGTTGGTCGGCTCATCCAGCAGCAGCACGTCCGGGCTCGATACCAGTGCGCGGGCCAGCAGCACGCGGCGCTTCATGCCGCCGGACAGGCGGCCGAACTCGGCCTCACCGTCGAGGTCGAGCTTGGTCAGGGTTTCGCTGACACGCTGGTCCAGACCCCAGCCGTTGGCGGCGTCGATCTTGGCCTGCACGTTGCCCAGCGCTTCGCCGTCGAATACCTCGGCGTGGCTGAGATGGTGGAATTCGGCCAGCCACTGACCCAGCTCGCCCAGGCCGTCGGCGACGACGTCGAACACCGAGCCAGCGGCGCCGTGCGGCACTTCCTGCTCCAGGCGGGTGACGCGCACGCCCTGCTGCACACGGACTTCTCCGTCATCGGGCTTGTGATCGCCGGACAGCAGCTTGAGCAGGGTCGATTTGCCGGCGCCGTTGCGGCCGATCAGGGCGATACGCTCGCCCGGCTCGATCGACAGTTCGGCTTTTTCCAGCAACAGCGGGCCGCCGACGCTGAAGTCGACGTTTTGCAGAGTAATCAGAGGCATCCCACCATTGTAGCGGGTTGCGGGCGTCGGCCGGGTTGCACCCGGCACCTGCGGTAGTGCCGGCCGCTGGCCGGCAACCTCAACGGCAACGTCAAAAGCTGGTTTCCTGAGGGATGGCGGGGTGGGGCCGGTTGCGGGGGACGCCGTAAATACGTCCATGTAGGCTCGGTCGCCGCATCCATGCGGCTCACGCCCCCGCAACCGGCCCCACCCCGCCTTCGACAGTTCTCCGCGATCTGCCGGAACGGCATTCTGCTCTGGTGGGTGTCGACCTTGGTCGACACGGTAGATCCAAGCCATGCATGGATGAGCGCTACAAGAACTGTCGATGGATTGAATCGACTGGGAATCTGATGGATTACCCCACGTCCCCCAACAACGCCTGCAACCCCGGCAGCCATTGCTTGCCGGGGTGGCGGACCAGCCACAGGGTGCGCTGCAGGGCGGGCAGCGGAGTCTCGAGCACGCGCAGGCGGCCCAGGGCCAGCGGCTCTTCCAGCGCGTGGCGCGAAAGACAGGCCAGGCCGAGGCCAGCGATGGCGGCCTGCTTGATCGCTTCGGTGTTGCCCAGCTGCAGGGTCTGGGCGAAACCGCGCAGGTGCGGCAGCAGCGCCTGCTCCACGGCCTCACGGGTGCCGGAGCCAGGCTCGCGCAGCAGCCAGCGGGCGCGGCGCAGTTCATCCAGCGTCCACTGCGCCGGGGTATCAGCGGCAGCAACGACCACCAGCGGGTCCTGCTGCCAGGCGGTCACCCGCAGGCCGCGTTCGTGGCAGGGCCCCTCAATCAACCCGGCGTCCACATCCAGGCGCTGGACCGCTGCGACCACACCGGCACTGTTGTCGATGCGTAGATCGACCTCGGCCTGCGGCGCCTGTCGCAGCAGCTCGGCGATGCGCGGCGGCAGCAGGTAGTTGCCGATGGTGGTGCTGGCCGCCAGCACCAACCGCAGCGGCGCACCCTGCGCCGGATCCCCGCCCGCGGCCAGCTGCCGCTCCAGGTCGGCGGCATTGACCAGCAGGGCGCGGGCCGGCTCCAGCAAGGCGCGCCCGTGCCCGTTCAGGGCCAGACGGCGACCGATGCGGTCAAACAGCGGGGTACCGAAGTGCGCCTCCAGTTCCTGCAGTGCGGCACTGCTGGCCGATTGCGAAAGCGCGATGGCCTGACCGGCGGCGGTGGTGCTGCCGTGGTCGGCGATGGCGACAAAGACCTGCAGCTGGCGCAGTGTCAGGCGCATCCTGCATACCCTGTTTATAGGTAGATTTCACCAATATAATTCGTTTTACAGGTCGATTGCACAGGCGCACGCTTGCACCGTCGCCCCAGCCCTGCGCCTGCCATGAACGCCCCCGCCCTCTCCCCCTGGTCCCTGCCCGCCCTGCGCCAACGCTGGCAACCACGCCTGCCCGGCCTGCTGCTGGTCGGCCTGGTGGCGGCGGCGTCGTTGTACCTGGCCGAGCTGCCCTGGCTGCAGGCGCACGGCCTGAGCGCGCTGACCGTGGCCATCGTGGCCGGCATCGTGGTCGGCAATACCTTCTACCCGCGCCTGGCGCCGCGCAGTGCGGCCGGCGTCGGCTTCTCCAAGCACTGGCTGCTGCGTGCCGGCATCGTGCTGTACGGCCTGCGCCTGACCTTCCAGGACATCGGCCACGTCGGCGTCAGCGGCGTGTTGATGGACGTACTGGTGGTCGCCAGCACCTTCGGCCTGGCCTGCTGGCTGGGCGTGCGCGTGTTCAAGATGGAACGTGAAGCGGCGATGCTGATCGGCGCCGGCAGTGCGATCTGTGGTGCCGCCGCGGTCATGGCCGCCGAGCCGGTGGTGCGTGGCCGCGCCGCGCAGGTCACCGTGGCGGTATCGACGGTGGTGGTGTTCGGTACGCTGGCGATGTTCCTTTACCCCGCGCTGTATGCGCTGGCGCAGTCGCACGGCTGGCTGGCCATGGATGCACGGCAGTATGGCCTGTTCACCGGTGCCACTGTGCACGAGGTCGCGCAGGTGGTGGCCGCCGGCCGTGCCATCAGCGAGCCCGCTGCTGATACGGCGGTGATCACCAAGATGGTGCGGGTGATGCTGCTGGCCCCCTTCCTGATCGCCCTGTCACTGTGGCTGGCTCGTGGCAGCAAGGCCAGCGCCGACGGCAGCAAGGCACGCATCGTCGTGCCGTGGTTCGCCTTCGGTTTCGTCGCCGTGGCCGGCCTCAACTCGCTGCAGCTGCTGCCGGCCGGCCTGCATGCTGGGCTGGTGCAGCTGGATACCGTGCTGCTGGCGATGGCGATGGCCGCGCTGGGCCTGACCACCCACGTCTCGGCCCTGCGCCAGGCCGGGCTGAAGCCGCTGTTGCTGGCGCTGATCCTGTTCGTCTGGCTGCTGTTCGGCGGTCTGGCGATCCATCAGGGTGTGCTGGCGGTGTTGGGCTGAGCATCCACGCATGGCGTGGATCTACTGAAACCCCAGGGCCCACCTCCCCGGCAGATCCACGCCATGCGTGGATGAAGGTCCAGTAGATCCGCGCCATGCGTGGATGAAGGCCCGGTAGATCCACGCCATGCGTGGATGAAGGACCCGAAGCGGGACCGGCCACCGGCACAGGTACAATGCGCCATGACTGACTTCTCGACCCTGCCGCTGAGCCCGGCCCTGCAGCCCGGCCTGGATGCCCTCGGCTACACCACTCTCACCCCCGTGCAGGCACAGAGCCTGCCGGCCATCCTCGATGGCCGCGATGTGATCGCACAGGCGCCGACCGGCAGCGGCAAGACCGCCGCCTTCGGCCTGGGCCTGCTGCAGGCCATCGACCCCAGCCTGATCCGCGTGCAGGCGCTGGTGCTGTGCCCGACCCGCGAACTGGCCGACCAGGTCGGCAAGCAGATCCGCAAGCTGGCCACCGGCATCCCCAACCTGAAGGTGCTGCTGCTGGTGGGCGGCGTGCCGCTGGGTCCGCAGCTGGCCTCGCTGGAAGGCCATGACCCGCACGTCGTGGTGGGCACCCCCGGCCGCGTGCAGGAACTGGCGCGCAAGCGCGCGCTGAACCTGGGCGCGGTGCGCACGCTGGTGCTGGACGAAGCCGACCGCATGCTCGACATGGGCTTTGAAGAACCCATCCGCGAGATCGCCGGCCGCACCCACAAGGATCGACAGAGCCTGCTGTTCTCGGCCACCTTCCCCGACAGCATCCGCGCCATGGCGCGCGACCTGCTGCGTGATGCGGTGGAAGTGACGGTGGAAGGCGCCGACCAGGCCCCGGCCATCCGCCACCTGTTCTGCGAGGTGGAACCGGCGCATCGGCAGAAGGCGCTGGCCGGCCTGCTGCTGAAGTACACGCCCGAATCGGCGGTGGTGTTCTGCAACACCCGCAAGGACGTGGACGAAGTTGCGAACTCGCTGCAGCAGTTCGGCTTCTCGGCGCTGGCCCTGCATGGCGACATGGAGCAGCGTGACCGCGAGGAAGTGCTGCTGTTGCTGGCCAACCGCAGCTGCAACGTGCTGGTGGCCAGCGACGTCGCCGCACGCGGCCTGGATGTGGAAGAACTGGCGGCGGTGATCAACTACGAACTGCCGACCGACGTGGAGAGCTACCAGCATCGTGTGGGCCGCACCGGTCGCGCGGGCGCCAGTGGCCTGGCAATCAGTCTGGTGGCCGGCCGCGAGAAGACCCGCGCCGAGGCGATCGAAGCACAGATGGGGCAGCCGTTGGACTGGCAGAAGACGCCGCTGGCGACGTCGCGCCCGGCCGAGCTGCCGCAGGCGGCGATGCGCACCCTGCGTATCGATGGCGGCAAGACCGACAAGCTGCGCCCGGGCGATATCCTCGGTGCACTGACCGGCGACGCCGGCCTGTCGAGCAAGTTCATCGGCAAGATTGCGATCTTCCCGACCCGCTCCTACGTGGCCATCGCGCGTGAGCAGGCCAACAAGGCCGTGGCCAAGCTGGAAGCCGGCAAGATCAAGGGCCGCCGTTTCCGCGTGCGGATGATGTGATCGGCAAGGTGGTCGCCGGGCATGGCCCGGCGCTACCTGCATGCCGTGTGTAGCGCCGGGCCACGCCCGGCGACAGACTCAGAACACCAGTTCGGTGTGCAGCGGCAGACCTGCTTCCCAGCGCGCACGACCACCGAGGCCGTCCAGCTCGACCAGTACACCAGCGCCAACCACGTCAACGCCCAGGCGGCGCACCAGCGACAGCGCGGCGCCCAGCGTTCCGCCGGTGGCCAGCACATCGTCGATGATCGCCACGCGGGCACCGGCCGGCAGTGCGTCGGCGTGCACTTCGATGCAGTCGCTGCGGTATTCCAGCGTGTATTCCTCGCGCAGCACCTGGCCCGGCAGCTTGCCCGGCTTGCGCACCGGCACGAAGCCCACGCCGAGTTCCAGCGCCATCGCGGCCCCAAGGATGAAGCCGCGCGATTCGATACCCACCACCGCGTCCAGCTTCTGGTCGCGCCAGCGGTCGGCCATCGCGGTGATCGCGCCACGGAAGTCCTCGCCGTGGGCGAGCAGCGGCATGATGTCCTTGAACAGGATGCCGGGCTTGGGGAAGTCGGCGATGTCGCGCAGGCGGGAGGCCCACTGCGGAGCGACGAGGGCGTCGGTCATGTCAAATTGGCTATCTGATGGCGGCATAGGGTACCTGTTCCGGACGCCGCCTGCCTGTTGGGGGTCTCCGCCGGGCGGCGCCCGGCACCCGCAGAGGCTTCAAGCCAAGGCAACGGCAACGGCAACGCCAATATCAAAAGCGGGCATTCCGTGGGATGGCGGGGCGGGTCCGGTTGCGGGGGACGCCGTAAATACGTCCATGCAGGCTCGGTCGCGCCATCCATGGCGCTCACGCCCCCGCAACCGGACCCACCCCGCCTTCGACAGTTTCCTGCGATCTGTCGTAGATCCATGCCATGCGTGGATGAATCTCTATCGAAATCGAATATTTCGAGAATTGAACGAAGAGCATCCACGCATGGCGTGGATCTACCGTGTCGACCACGGTCGACACCCACCAACAGCTGCCGGAAACTGTCGAAGGTGGGGCGGTGTCGGATTGCGGGGTGTCAGCCGCATGGATGCGGCTGCCAAGCCTCCATGGACGGATTTACGGCGCCCCCGCAATCCGACACCGCCGCGCCAAGCCACGGAATCGAGCTTCTGCTCTGGCATTTGATCTGGCCTCTGCAGGTGCCGGGCGCCGCCCGGCCGAACCCCACTCTCAGGAACTGCAGGACAGCATCGAGCAGCCGGCACGGTTGTCGGCCCAGGCCGGGCGTTTGCCGGCAAAGTGCTCAAGTCCCGCGCGCTCGGTGTACGGATCGCGCAGTACATCCTGCAGTGCCTGCACACCACCGAGGTCGCCCTGCTCGGCGCGGTCGATGGCTTCCTGTGCCAGCCAGTTGCGCAGCACGTACAGCGGGTTGGCCGCCGCCATCTTCGCGGTGCGTTCGCGGGCCGACAGCGGATCGGCCTTCAACCGCGTCGCGTAGTCCTGCAACCACTGCTGCAGAGGCGCCTGCACCGCCTGCCGGCGCGCCTCGTCGTAGTAGACCGCCTCCAGCACTGCCGCATCGGGAGTGGCAGGATCGATCCGCATCAGCGCGCGCCAGGCCAGGGTCATGTCCATGGCACCGTCCTGCATCAGCTGCTGCCAACGCAGGTAGAGCTGCAGATCCTCGTCGTCAGCGGCAGCCAGACCGAGTTTGGCGGCGGCATCGCGACGCGTGCAGGCAACGAAGGTGGACTGGTACGCGGCCAGCCCCGCCTGCAGGGGCGCGACGTCGGCAAACAGCGGCGACAGCGCCTGCGCAAGCCGGCTCAGGTTCCAGTACGCCACCTGCGGCTGGGTGCCAAACCGGTAGCGCCGGCCCTGCGCGTCGGTGGTGTTCGGTGTCCACTCCGGATCGAAGTCCTCGACCCATCCGTAGGGCCCGTAATCCAGCGTGAGTCCAAGCACCGACAGGTTGTCGGTGTTCATCACGCCGTGCACGAAGCCGACCCGCATCCAGTGCGCGATCATCTCGGCGGTACGCACCGCGATCTGCGCGAACCAGTCGGCATACAGAGCCTCGCCCTGCCCTTCGAGTTCCGGGAAGTCGCGGGCGATGCAGGCATCGACCAGTTGCTGCAGCAACGCGGTTTCGCCGCGCGACGCAGGCAGCTCGAACGACCCGAAGCGCAGGAACGACGGCGCCACCCGGCACACGATGGCGCCAGGCTCGGCACGCGCGTGACCGTCATAGAACATGTCGCGCACTACGTCCTCACCGGTGCCGACCAGCGACAGCGCCCGCGTGGTCGGCACGCCGAGGTGGTGCATGGCTTCACTGCACAGGAACTCACGGATCGACGAACGCAACACCGCGCGGCCATCGGCTCCACGCGAGTAAGGCGTCGGCCCGGCCCCCTTCAGCTGCAGTTCCCAGTGCCGGCCATCGGCTGCGACCAGTTCGCCCAGCGAGATCGCCCGGCCATCGCCAAGCTGGCCCGCCCAGTGACCGAATTGATGGCCACCATAGTTGGCCGCCCATGGCTGCATGCCGGCATACAGCGCATTGCCGCCGAACACGCGCGCAAAGCCCTCGCCGTGTACTTCGGCAACATCAAAACCGAGCATCGCAGCAACCTCAGGCGACCATGCCAGCAGGGTCGGCGCCGCCACCGGCGTCGGCATCACCGGTGACCAGGCCGCCCCGCGCACTTCGCGCCGGCGCGGGCCCGACTCCGGATCGCCCGGCAAGGCGTGCAACAGGCGGTTGTCGAAACGAGGGGTGTTGGTGTCCATGACCGTGGAGATGGGGGCGACCGCCGCCCGGCTCAATTGCCGCTCAGCGCCTGCAGGTGGCCGCCGTGCGCCTCGGCACGCTGGTAAGCCGGGCGCTCACCGATGCGCTTGAGGAATCCGCGCAGGGCTGGCATGTCGTCGAGGCCACCGCCGCGCGCCGCCGCGGCCTGGATCGGGAAACTCATCTGGATGTCGGCGGCACTGAAGCGCTCGCCCGCGAACCAGGGGCTTTCGGTCAGTCGGCGCTCCATCCAGTCCAGGTGCAGCCGTCGCTGCGGGCCGATGAAACCGCGTTCTGCCTTGTCGGCGATGCTGTGCGCGATCGGGCGCGCGAAGAACGGCATCGGTGCGTTGCGGATACGACCAATCACCAGGGTCAGCAGCAGCGGCGGCATGGCCGAACCCTCTGCATAATGCAGCCAGTAGCGGTAGGCGATGCGCTCGGCGCCATCGGCCGGTACCGGCGACGGCGACAGCTGGCGCTGGGTGTCGTAACGATCGGCCAGGTAGTCAAGGATCGCACCCGACTCTGCCAGTACCAGTTCACCATCCTGCAGCACCGGCGACTTGCCCAGCGGATGCACCTTGCGCAGCGCCGGCGGCGCCAGCAACGTCTTCGGATCGCGCTGATAGCGACGAAGTTCGTAGTCCAGCCCCAGCTCCTCCAGCATCCACAGCACGCGCAACGAACGGGAGTTTTCCAAGTGGTGGACGATGCGCATGGGGATGATCCTCGGGGGGATGTTCATCCTACCGCGCAGGCTGCATGCCCTTTGTAGAGTCGAGCGTGCTCGACCGCTTCTGCACGGCAGTCGAGCAAGCTCGACTCACCAAGACAGCGGGCAGTAAAAACAGCAGGCAATAAAAAACGCCGGAAGCTTTCGCTTCCGGCGTTTTGGCTACCCAGGGGTAGCAGACGGATTAGACCGCCTGCACCTGGTCAGCCTGCATACCCTTCTGACCCTGGACGGCGATGAAGGTAACCTTCTGGCCTTCCTGCAGGGTCTTGAAGCCGGTGCCCTGGATGGCACGGAAGTGCACGAACAGGTCCGGGCCGCTTTCCGGGGTGATGAAGCCGAAGCCCTTGGCATCGTTGAACCACTTGACGGTACCAGTCTGACGTTCCGACATTTTACTAACTCCTGAAACACATGTTGAAAAAAATCGCAGCCGCCGGGTATCGGGGCCGAGACTGAGTTGCAGGCGTTGGTAAAGCGGATCGATGAGTGGATCGTGAGATCAACTGCACCAGGCCACGATTCACGGTGACCCTAGCAAACACAGTGGGTCGAACGATACGCGTGTTTTCTGCAAAAAGCGATAGTCCCGACGTTCATGGGAAGACAGCGGCACCTAGGCGTGACAAGGGTTGGCAGCGTTTCGCGGCTAACTCCGAGTCCCCATTCAGGTTTTTCCTACCCTACACTGGGTAAATGACTGAAACCGAAATCCCCGCTGAACACGCCTCGCCCCGCATCTGGGTGGACGCAGATGCCTGCCCCACTGTCATTCGCGACATCCTGTTCCGCGCCGCTGAGCGGGTCGGAATCGAGCTGACCCTGGTCGCCAACCAGTGGATCCGCACCCCACCTTCGCGCTGGCTGCGCTCAATCCAGGTACCGCAGGGGCTGGACGTGGCCGACAGCGCCATCGTCGAGCGGGTGGCCGCCGGCGACCTGGTGGTCACCCAGGACATCCCGCTGGCAGCGCTTGTGCTGGAGAAGAAGGCCGTGGCGCTGAACCCGCGCGGCCAGCTGTACACGCCCAACAACATGGCTGAACGGCTGTCGATGCGCAATTTCATGGAAGAACTGCGCGGCGCGGGGGTGCAGACCGGCGGACCGCCTCCGCTGGGGCCGCGCGACCGCCAGCTGTTCGCGGCCGAGCTGGACCGCTGGCTGGCGCGGCGCGCGGCGCGCTGAGCACCATCGCGCTGGCTACTCCGGCAGGCGCAGGGAGCGGCCACTGATGAACACCCGGCGCTCCCCGCTCATCGGGTCGTCGAATGCCAGTGCCTGTGCCAGCAGCTGCAAGGGCGCCTCGGCCACGCCCGCCAGCCGCTGCTGCAGCTGCGGGTAGAGCGGGTCACCCACAATCGGCGCCCCCAGCATGGCCATGTGCACGCGCAGCTGGTGCTTGCGGCCGGTCTCCGGCAGCAACCGATAGCGCCAGAGTGCGCCTTCGGCGTCGATCACCTCGATCCTGCTGCGCGCGTTGGCCTCACCGGCCACCTCTTCCATCCGGAAGAACGGCTCGCCCGGCACCAGCCGGCTATGCCGCTGCAACGGAAACGACCGACCGGGAAGGGCCGGTGCCAGCGCCTCGTAGGTCTTCTCGATGCGCCGCTCACGGAACAGGCGCTGATAGGCATCACGCGAGGCCGGCTGCACCGAAAACAACACCAGGCCCGCGGTCAGCCGGTCCAGGCGATGCAACGGCACCAGATCGGTATTGCCGGTGCGGGCAACCAGGCGCGCCAGCAGGGTTTCACGAACATGCCCCCCAGCCGGAGTCACCGGCAGGAAATGCGGCTTGTCGGCCACCAGCAGATGGTCATCCACGTGCACGATGCGCTCGGCAAAGGGGATCAGCGGCTCGTCAGCCACCTCCCGGAAGTACTGGACCTCCAGCCCGACCTGCCATGGCATGTCCGGCGCCAGCGCCCTGCCCCGCGCGTCCTGCACGCGCCCACGCGCGAAACGATCCTGCCACTGCGCGCGGTCGATGCGCGGGAAACGCGCGCATAGGCCATCCAGCAGGGTGATCCAGTCGCCAGGTGGCAACTGCAGGCGGCTTGGCAGGAACATCGTGTCCACTGGGGCTGGGGAGAGAAGCGCAAGCGTGCCACCGTTGACCGCGGACAGACAGCCCGGCCACGGACACCCCGGGAGCAAACCTCTATCATTGTCGTCTTTAGTCCACGGACCCCCCATGGCTCTTACCGCCACCATCCGCAAGGCCGAACTGCAGATCAGCGATATGGATCGCGGCTATTACGCGACGCACAACCTGACCCTGGCCCAGCACCCGTCCGAGACCGATGAGCGCCTGATGGTGCGCCTGCTCGCCTTCGCACTGAACGCTGGCGACCGCCTGGAGTTCGGCCGCGGCCTGAGCACCGATGACGAACCGGACCTGTGGGAACACGACTACACCGGCGACATCCTGCAGTGGATCGACCTGGGCCACCCTGACGAATCACGCATCCGCAAGGCCAGCAACCGCAGCCGCCAGGTGCAGGTGGTCAATTACGGTGGCAACGCCTCGGAAATCTGGTGGAGCAAGCAGGGCAAGGGCCTGGCGCGCTTCGACAATCTCTCGGTGGTCGATCTGGACGGGGGGTTCGTCGAGCGCTGGGGCCAGCAGATCCAGCGCGCCATGCGCTGGAGCGTGTTGATCCAGGACGGTGAAGTGCAGCTGCTCAACGACCAGAACCAGTTCGACGTGATCCCGGCCTGGCGCAAGCGCGCCAAGGCATGAGCACGATCCGGTGCGATGTGGTGGTCATCGGAGCCGGTGCGGCCGGGCTGATGACCGCCATCACCGCCGGCCAGCGCGGCCGCCAGGTGCAGGTGATCGACCATGCCAACAAGGTGGGCAAGAAGATCCTGATGTCCGGCGGCGGACGCTGCAATTTCACCAACACCGGCACCACGCCAGCCAATTTCCTGTCGGCCAACCCGCACTTCTGCAAGTCGGCGTTGGCGCGCTACACGCCCTGGCACTTCATCGAGCTGGTGCACAAGCACGGCATCGCGTACCACGAAAAGGAGCTGGGCCAGCTGTTCTGCGACATCTCGTCCAAGCAGATCGTGAAGATGCTGGTGGACGAATGCCAGGCAGCTGGCGTGCAGATCCGCACCGAGTGCAGCGTGCAGCGCATCGAGCACGGCAGCGACGGTTTCCGCGTGCATACCACCCACGGACTGTTCCACTGTGCCTCACTGGTGGTGGCCACCGGCGGCCTGTCGATTCCGAGCATGGGTGCGAGCGGCTTCGGTTACGAGATCGCGCGGCAATTCGGCCACCAGGTGCTGCCGACCCGCGCCGGCCTGGTGCCGTTGACCCTCAGCGGCACGCACCAGGAGCGGCTGGCCGACCTCAGCGGCGTCGCGCTGCCGATCGAGGCGCGTTGCAATGGAAAGAGTTTCCAGAACTTCATGCTGCTGACCCACCGCGGCGTAAGTGGGCCGGCCATCCTGCAGATCTCCTCGTACTGGCAGCCTGGTGATGCGCTGGAGCTGGACCTGCTGCCCGGCCAGGATGCCGGCGAGTGGCTGCGCCAGATGAAACGCGATCGTCCCGCCGCCGAACTGCGCACGGTGCTGGGCGAGGTACTGCCCAAGCGGCTGGCCCAGCGCCTGTGCGAACACTGGCTGCCCGACCGGCCGGTACGCCAGCTGGACGAGCCGGTACTGCGTCAGGCCGCGCAGCTGCTGGGTGCGTTCCCGCTGGTGGCCAGCGGTACCGAAGGCTATCGCACGGCCGAAGTCACTCTGGGTGGGGTGGACACCGCCGAGGTGTCGTCCTCGACACTGGAATCCAAGCGCGTACCTGGCCTGCACTTCGTCGGCGAGGTGCTGGACGTGACCGGCTGGCTGGGCGGCTACAACTTCCAGTGGGCCTGGGCCAGTGGCCACGCCGCCGGTGGCGTGGTGTGAACCAGATCGCCGTTCGGTGCGTGCACGGGGTGCGCGCATGGACGGTTCGCCGCGCATCGTGTATCTAGATTTGCAGATTGGGGAACAGTGCATGCAGAACGCGAACGACATCACCATCCGCCTGCTGATCGTCGATGACAGCGGCGAGAATGCCGAAGCCATTGTCAGCACCCTGCGCAACAGCGGCATCGCGGTGCGTCCGTGGCGCCCGCAGGACGCGGCCGAGCTGGCCCAGGTGCTGGCCAACCAGGCCATCGACCTGGTGCTGGCCTCGCCCTCACAGGGCATCCCGCTGCAACTGGCGGCCCAGCACATCGCCGCCAGCGGCAAGGACATCCCGCTGGTGCTGCTGGCCGAGCGCATTGACGAGGACGAGCTGGTACAGGCCAGCAGCCACGGCATCCGCGCGCTGGCGCTGCGCCAGCGCCCCGAGCACCTGCTCGCGGTGGTCCGCGACCAGTGGGTCGACCTGCAGGCACGGCGGGGACTGCGCCGCATCGAGGCGCAGATGCGTGAGACCGAACGCCGCTGCGATGCACTGATCGCCTCCTCGCGCGACCCCATCGCCTATGTGCACGAAGGCATGCATATCCGCGCCAACGACGCCTATCTGGAGATGTTCGGCTACGAACATTTCGACGACATCGAAGGGATCTCACTGCTGGACATGGTCGCGGCCCAGCACGTGGAGGGCTTCAAGCAGCTGCTGAAGGGCCTCAGCCGTGGCGAGGCGCCGCCTCCGCAATACCAGCTTGATGCACGCCACGAAGATGGCAGCGCGTTCCCGGCCACCATGGAATTCGCAGCCGCCACCTACGAAGGCGAGTCCTGCCTGCAGGTGGTGCTCCGCCGTCGCATGGAGTTCGACCCGGAACTGGCACGCGAGGTCGAGGACCTGCGCCAGCGCGACCAGGTCACCGGCCTGCTCAACCGCCCGACCTTCATGCTGCAGCTGGAAAGCGCGGTCGCCCAGGCCGGTCGCAGCGAAGGCCAGTTCGGCCTGCTGCTGATCGAGCCGGACCATTACGCGCGCCTGCTGCCGGACATCGGACTGGCCTCGGCCGATACCCTGATCGGCGCCCTCGCCGCCCTGCTGGCCGAGGTGGTAGGCGAAGACGCACAGCTGGCCCGCTTCGGCGAGCACAACTTCGCCGTGCTGCAGGCCGGCCCGTACGCGCAGACGGTGGCGTTGGCCGAGCGCATCCGCGAAGCCTATGCCGCACACGTCTTCAGCATCGGCGCACGCTCGGCCACGGTGACGGTCAGCATCGGCGGCGTGCAGGTCGGCGAGAAGATCGCGAGCATCGGCCAGGTACTGGCGCGCGCCAGCGAGTGCACGCAGGCTGCGGCCGAGCTGGGCAACACCTGCCGCATCTTCGACCCGGCCGCGGCCGATCGCGTCGAGGAGGAGCGCGTGCAGCGCTGGGTCGCGCGCATCCGTGAAGCACTGGCCGGCGACGGCTTCCAGCTGCACTACCAGCCGGTACTGAACCTGCAGGGCGAGCCGCTGGAACTGTATGAGGCCTACCTGCGCCTGGAGCACAACGGCGAGCTGCTCAGCCCGACCGCATTCCTGGGCATCGCCGAAGAGCACGGCCTTCTGGCCGACATCAATCGCTGGGTGGTCTCGCAGGCCATCACGGTACTCGGTCAACGCGCACGTGAAGGCAACGCCAGCCAGGTGCTGGTGAAGGTGACGCCAGAGTCATTCGACGACCCGCAGATGGTGGCTACCCTGAATCGCGAGCTGCAGGCGCAGGGCGTGCCTGGCGAACGACTGTGGCTGCATGCGCCGGAGGCGAAGGTGTTCACCCATCTGCGCAGTGCCCAGCAGTTCCTGGCTGCCGTAGCGCCGCTGGGCTGCCGCATCGGCCTGGAGCAGTTCGGTTCGGGGCTGGATTCGTTCCAGCTGCTGGCCCATTTCCAGCCACAGTTCCTCAAGCTCGACCGCGGCTTCACCAGCGACCTGGCCGCCACCCGCGAAAACATCGACCGCATCAGCCAGATCACCGCGCGCGCACAGGACGCCGGCATCCGCACCATCGCCGAGTTCGTCAGCGACGCCAATTCGATGACCCTGCTGTTCAGCGCCGGCGTGGACTATGTGCAGGGCGACTTTGTCGGCCCCGCACTGCCGGTGATGAACTTCGAGTTTGGTTGATGCCTCGCCGGTAGCGTCGGGCCATGCCCGGCGGATGGCTGGCAAACCACTACGCTCGCCGGGCATGGCCCGGCGCTACCCATAGAAAAAGGCCGGCTTGCGCCGGCCTTTTCGTTGATCAGGTCATGTCGACCAGGTTGTCGATCTTCACGTCCGGATTGACGTCGGCCTCGTAGTCGACGCCTTCCACACCGAAGCCGAACAGGCGCAGGAAGTCGGCCTTGTAGCCGGCCAGGTCGCTGATCTCGTAAAGATTTTCGTTGGTGACCTGCGGCCACAGCGCCACGACTTTGCCCTGCACGTCCGCCGCCATTTCCTTGTAGTCGGCACGCAGGCGGCCTTCCTCATCGACCAGTGCGACGCTGAGGCCATCTGCATCGACCAGATCGTGTCGCAGACGGTCGATTGCCACGCCGTCGGTCTTGCCGCCGTAGAGGATGTCGTACAGCACATCCAGCTGTTCGATGCAGCCTTCGTGGGTGCCCTTTTCCTTCATCACCTTGAACAGCAGCGACAGGTAGAGCGGCATGGTCGGAATGGCCGAACTGGCCTGGGTGACCACCGCCTTCAGCACCGACACGCGGGCATCGCCGCCGATCTTCGCGAGCTTCTCCCGCAGGCCCAGGACCTTGGTATCGAGGTCCTTCTTGGCCGCACCGATCGAGCCGTTCCAGTAGATCGCCTGGGTGATCTCTTCGCCCACATAGGTGAAGGCGGTGGTGGTGCAGCCGTTGGCCAGCACACCGGCATCGGCCAGCGCATCGATCCACATCTGCCAGTCTTCGCCGCCCATCACCGCTACGGTGCCGGCGATTTCTTCCGGGGTGGCCGGCTGCAGGTGGGTTTCGGTCAGCACTTCCTTGTCGGTATCCAGGCCACGCAGGATGATCGGCTCACCGATCGGCTTCAGCGTGGAGCTGATGATTTCGCCGGTCTTCGGATGCTTGCGGCGCGGTGCGGCCAGGCTGTAGACGACCTGGTCGACCTGGCCGAGATCGGCCTTGATCATCTCGATGGTCCTGGCCTTCACTTCATCGGAGAAGGCATCGCCATTGATGCTCTTGGCGTACAGGCCGGCTTCGTCGGCGTACTTGTGGAAGGCCGCCGAGTTGTACCAGCCCGCCGTGCCAGGCTTGGTCTCGCTGCCCGGACGCTCAAAGAAGATGCCCAGGGTCGCTGCGCCGCTGCCGAAGGCGGCGGTGATGCGCGCGGCCAGGCCGTAGCCGGTGGAGGCGCCAATGACCAGCACGCGCTTGGGGCCGTTCTGGATGGGCGGGCGCGCACGGATGTAGTCGATCTGCTGCTTGACCGCGGCCTCGCAGCCGATCGGGTGGGTGGTGACGCAGATGAAGCCGCGGACGCGCGGTTTGATGACCATGGATACCTCGGGTTGGCAGATGCGGCGCACGGGGCGCTCAGCAGGAATACGGGTGCGCGCCTGCGCGCGCGAACCGCAGGATCGTAGTGCGCGTGGGCCGAATGCACAACCGACGCTGCCGTAGGGTGGTGGTGTTTTGCAGGCTTGCACCCTGCACCCGCTACAAGCCAGAGCCGGAGCAAAAGCGGGTTTCCCGTGGGTGGCGGAGCGGTGGGGGGGGGGGGGGGCCGGGGGGGGCCGGGGGGGGGGCCCGGGCCCCCCCCCGGGGGGGTTTGGGGGGGGGGGGGGCCCCCCCCCCCCCCCC